>CAZLRF010000031.1:0-11909 GCA_964561785.1 uncultured Acidobacteriota bacterium
TCTCCTCGAGGTCGCCGCGGAGGCGGACGCGCACGGGGTCGAGGAGGGCGGCGTTCACGATCCCGCCGGCGTCGGCGAAGGTCTTCAGGGCCGCGTCCACGAGGGTGGCGACGCGCCCGGAGAGAGCGTCGGCCGCCGCTTCGTCGAGCGGGAGGCGGCCCTGCTCCTTCAGCTCCGCGAACAGGGCGTGCGCCACGGCGTGGTAGAGCGACCCGAAGTCCTTGCCGTCGACCTGGTAGGCGCGCTCGGGCTCTTCCCACGCCCGCAGGCGCAGGCCGGTCTTCAGGAAGTGGCGGTAGGGGCACGCGGCGAAGGTCTCGGCGACGCTCGCCGAGGACGCCCGGCCGGCGAGGCGGAGGCGCTCGGCCGCTTCGCCTCCCCCGCTCATGTCCACGAGGCCGTCCCAGGCGGTCAGGGTGGACTCCCACGCCGCTCTCTCCTGGGCCAGGGAGCGCACGAGGAACCCCTCGGGCGAGGCGAGGTGGCGGGCGGCGCCCGGCGTGCCGCTCGCGACGAGGGCGAGGTCGCGCTCGAGGCCGTCGAGGGCCAGCGCGGGGTCCTCGGGGTGCGGGCGGCCGAGGGCGGTCGCGCCCGGAGTCGCGAGACGCGCGAGCTCGGTGGCGTCGACGCGGCGGCCGAGCCTCGTCTCGAGGGCGCGGAAGAGAAACGACGACGGGACGCGCTCGCGGCCCGAGGCGGTGTCGAAGCGGGGGTAGGAGAGGACGAGGCGCTCCTCCGCGGCGCTCAGGGCGTCCTCGAAGAGCTGGCGTTCCGCCGCCTGACCGTCGCGCGTCGTGCGCAGGTGGGGCGAGAGGGCCTGGCGCTCGTCGTCGAGGAGGAGCGGGTCGGGCCGGACGATGCCCGGGAAGGCGCGCTCGACGAGGCCGGGCACGAAGACGAGCCGGAAGCGCAGGCCGCGGGCGGACGCGATCGAGCCGACGAAGACGCGCCCGTCGCCGAGCTGGCCCTCTCGGTAGCGCTGGGTGGCGAGGAGCTCGCGGGTCCGGGCGAGGAACTCCTCGCGGGTCGGGGGCGGGGCGTACTGCCCCAGCGGGCGGAGCACGCGCTCGAGGCGCTCGCGGGTCAGGGCGGCGCGGTCGATCCAGCGGTCGAGAAGGCCGAGGGTCGCGTCGAGGTGCTCGGACCAGGAGCCGCTCGTCGGCAGCGTGGCGAGGTCGGCCGCCAGGCGCTCGACGAGCCGCGTCAGGCTGTCGCAGAGGCGCAGGTCGCGGTCGTCGTCGAACTCGCGCGCCTCGCGGTCCTCCTTCGCCTGCGCGAGCCGCTTCCGCCAGGAGTCGAGGCCGCTCACGATGCCGGCCTGCGCGGAGAGGCGGTCCCAGCGGGCGGGGCTGACGTCGGCGTCGGGGCCGAGGACGTCGGCCCAGCGGATGCGGGCCGAGGTGAGGAACTCCATGACGCGGGCGCGGTCGAGGTCGGCGCCGACGAGGTCGAGCATCAGGCTGAGGCTGCGCGCCGCGGGGTCGACGCGCGGGACGCCCTCGACGAAGAGGGCGTCGATGCCGGCGCGCTCGAAGGCGGAGGCGAGGGCGACGTCGTAGGTGTCGGGGTTGCGGAGGAGGACGGCCATCTCCTCGTAGCGGACGCCCTCGTCCGCGGCCGCCTGGATCCTGCGGGCGATCTCGACCGCTTCGAGGGCTTCGCCCGCGGCGGAGAGGACGGTCATGGAAGGGGCAGAGGTGGCGTCCTCGCCCGCTCCGCCGACGATGCGGAAGGGGTGGGTCTTCGCCAGCGCGTCGAGGAACCCGGCGGCCGACGGCGGCAGGTCGTGCCGTCCGCACAGGACGACGGCGCCGAGCGCCGGCGAGGGCAGCGCCTTCGCCGCGGCGGCGTAGAGGCGGCTGCGGTCGAGCAGGCGAGCCGTGTCGAGGCTCTTCGTGAGCCCCCGCCAGAGGCGGGCGAGGAGGCGCAGGCGCTCGGGGTCGGCTGCCCCGGGGGCGACGGCGTCGAGATGGTCCGGCTCGAGGCCGGCCGCCCCGAGGTCCTCGATCGTGCGCAGAGCGGCCGGGGCGAAGCCGGCCGTGGTCACCGCCTCGCGCAGGTACCCGGGTGTCGCCGGGTCCGCGACCGCGTCGGGGATCGCTCCGAGCAGCATCGCGAGGCCGACGTTCTCCGGCAGGCGCGCGCGGCCCTCGCGCAGCAGGCCGGGCGCCGCGACCGTCCAGGCCAGCTCGTGCGGCAGGACGAACTCGATCGCCATGTGGCCGGTGTCGCGGAAGATCGACCGGCCGAGCCAGACGCCGAGGAGGTGCTGCGGCACGACCACGGCCACCGGCAGGAACGGGTTCTCCGAGCGCAGCGTCCGGACGGCGTCCTCGAGGGCGGGACGGAGGTCCATGGCTAGCTCGGATCTCCCCACTCTTCGGACCGGCCCTGTCCACCCATCGCCGTACCCTTCGGGCCAGTGATCGTCGCGGTGGCGGCGATCCGCGGGAGGTACACCGCGGCGGCGGTGAGAGAGGTAGGATAGGAACGATGGCCGACGACCTGATCCCGATCCTGACGCGCTTCCACCGGGAGATCGTCCTGCCCGACATCGAACGGGTCGTGGGCGGGTTGCGCGCCGAGATGAACGACCGCTTCGCCGGGCTCGACGCGCACTTCGACGCCATATACCAGCGTTTCGAGAGGCTGGAAACCGAGTACCAGATGCTCGCGGCCGGCCTGAGGCGGGTGGAAGAGCGCCTGGACCGGGTCGAAGGCCGCCTCGAACGGGTGGAGGGCCGGCTGGACCAGGTCGGCCAGGGGCTGGATGCCGTCCAGCAGCGGCTGGCGAAGCAGGACCTGCAGGCCGAGCTGGCCGCGCTCAAGGCAAGGGTCGACGGACTGCAGGGTCAGATCCGGATCCTCGAAGAGCGACTCAGCGCGTAGCTCGCCCTCGCCTGCCGGAAGCCGCGTGTTTGCGGTGAGGGCTCGTCCGCGCACGGCGACCGCGGCGTCCCGCTTCACACGGCCTCCGGACGTCGGGCTTCGTTCGTCCCCGCCGACACCAGCACCTGGGCCACCGTTGCCAGCCAGGTCCCGAGCTCTTCCTGGCCGACCCCCAGCTCGTACGGGTGGTGGTGGCAGGCCCGCGTGAGGTTCGACCAGGCGTCGTTCGCTCTGGCTGCCAGCTCGCGGTCGGGGAGGTAGGCCTGCAGGCAGATCAGCTGGGGCTTCGTGGCGAGGGTGTCGAGCTTCAGGCCCTTGGCGCGCCAGAAGTGGTCGAGGCCCTGCTCGAGGGCCTGTCTCGCCAGCAGGGCGGCGGCCCGCGGCCAGATGGGCGCGGTCGTCGCGTCGGGTCGCTCGAGGAGGCGCTTGGCCGCGGCCAGGAGGTCGGTCGGGGTCATGGGAGCGTCTGCATCCAGCGGGCGAGCTTCTCGGCGCTGCGGACGATGCCGAGGAGGTCGCCCCGGAAGGTCTCGTGGCTGCCCTCGTTGACGGCGCGAAAGGTGTCGGCCCCGGCCCTGCTCTCCCGGTCGAGGCGCGGGAGGACGTCGCCCGCCCGCGCCGCGTCGTCGAAGAGGGCGAGGGCGGCGAGCGACTTGGTGCCGGTGAGGCCGGAGAGGAGGGCTTCGACGTCGGCGTGGGGCTCTCCCCTGCCGATCCGTCGCCGCCGGATCGCCTCCATGCACGCGGCCTCGATGGCCTGGCGGCACAGGCCGGGGACCACGCGGCGCGCGACCTCGGGCGGGAGGTCGTCGGTCCTCGCGAGCGTGAGGGCGTCGTCGAGGTGGCGGGAGACGGGGTCCCGCGCCTGGCGCAGGGCGACGACGGAGCCGTCCCTGCGGGTGACCTCGACCTGGGTCGCGGGGATGCCGAGGCGGCGCACGGCTTCGGGGAGGCGATCGTCGTGGGTGAAGACCACGACCTGACGGTCCCGGCTCGCGCCGTGGAGCACCCGGGCGAGGCCGTCGACCCGCGCGGGATCCATGGACTGGACGGGGTCGTCGATGACGACGAATCGGAAGGGGCTCTCCTCGAGCGTCGCGCGCGGGAGGAAGAGGCTGAGGGCCAGGGAGTGGAGCTCGCCCTGGCTCATGACGCCGAGGGCCGCGCCTTGCTGGCCGTCGACGGTAACCTCGAGCTCGACCTTGCGCGCCTTGCCCGCGCCGCCGAGGTGCACCTTCTCGAGCGAGACGTTGCTCTGGAGCCGGAGCTGGTCCCAGATGGCCCGGGTCTGGTCCGCGATCGGGGCGAAGCGCTCGTTGCGGATGTCGTCCGCCGCCTCCTTCAGCCACTTCTCGGCCTTCTTGAGGAGCGGGAGCGAAGCGGCGGCCTCGCGGGCGGCCCGAACCTTCGGGAGCCACTCGGCGAGGGCGAGGGCGTGGGGGCGCCAGGCGTCCTCGCGCGTCCTCAGCGCCTCGGCCGCGGCCTGGCGCAGTTGGTCAACGGAGATGACCATGTCGGGGAGGGCCTCGTCGACCGCGGCGGCGAGGGCGATCGCGGTGGCGGGCGTCGCGTCCGCGGGCACCGAGCCGGGCTCCGGGTGACGGAGGGCGGCGAGGGGCCCGTGGCTGAAGCGGAGGCCGATGGCGTTGGCAGCGGCTGTGGCCATCGCCGGCAAGTCTGCGCTCTGCGCCCGCCGCACGAGGTCCAGGTCGATCGCGAGGAGGCGACGGACCTCGGCCGCCGCCGCCTTCAGGGCCGCATTCGCGTCGGTCGCCTCTCGCGCGGCGTGTCGCAGGTCGGCGGCCTCCTGGGCCTTCCGCCGGTGCCAGTCGGCGTCGAGCGCCTTCTCTCTCCCGCAAACGGGGCACGGGCCATCGCCGTGGGCTTCGTGGAAGCGCAGGGCGTGGTCGAGGAGGGCGGCGAGTTGCTCGGACCGGCCCGCGACTGTCTGCGCCGCGGCCTTCTGGCGCTCGGCCGCGTGCCGCAGGGCCTGCGTCGCCGCCTGGACCTTCGCGGGGTCGGGGGGCGCGAGGGCGGCGAGACGCCCGAGGAGGCCGGCCGCGGTGTCGGGCTCCCCCGCTCCGCTCGAGCCCGCGAGGATGCTCTCGAGGGTGTCGAGCCCCCAATCCTTCGCCCCGAGCGCCTCTCGCACCTTGGCGGCGCGCTCGTCGCTCGTGCCTTCGATCCTCGCGAGGAGGCTCTTCCTGTCCTGGTCCGCGTCCTTCTGCGCCTTCTCGCGCGCCGTGCGGGCCTGCGTGAGGACGGCCTGCGCGTCCACGAGGGCGTCGAGGCCGAGCACCTTCGAGAGGGCGTCGTACAGCTTCGACGGGCCCTCGTCGAGCATCGAGCCGAGCTCGTTGTACGAGAGGAAGGGGCGGTAGGCGGCGAGGGGGGTCTCCCAGCCGAGCGCCGCGACACCCGTGCGCGGCCGGCCGTGGACCTGCGCCCAGGTCTCCGCGGCCCCCAGGTCCGAGCCGTCCGCCCAGTCCCGCGCGACGGTGCACGTCCCCTTCTCCCCCTCGAGCGCGAGTTCGGCGGCGATGCGGGCCTTCGGGTGGTGGAGGTTCCTCCAGCCGTCCTTCCAGACCTTGCTGCGGTTCTCCCAGCGGTAGGTCTCGCCGGTGAGGAGGAGCTCGAGGGCCTCGGCGAAGCTGGACTTGCCCGAGCCGTTGCGGCCGACGACGAGGGTGAGGCCGGGGCCGGGCGTGAGGTCGAGGGTGGCCTTCGGGCCGATGCCGCGGAAGCCCTCGACGGTGATGGCCTTCAGGAAGGCGATTCTCGGACTTGCCGCCTCTGCGGGGGGCTTTGCGGGGGCTCGGGGTGACGGGGGCTTGGGGGCGTCCGGGGCTTGCTCGTCGAGGAGCTGGGCGAGCTCGTCGGGGCCTTCGAGGGCGGCGAGGACGAGGGCCGACCACTCGTCCTCGGGCTTGGTGTTGGCGTCGAGGCGCTTCAGGACGAGGTCGCGGAGGGTGTTCACGTCATTACCCCTTCTGTTACCCCTTCCTGGGGGTAAGCGCGTGTCGCTGCACGCCCTGCGCGAGGCCGAGGCCGACGGGCTCGCCCTCGAGCAGGTCAAAACCGCCACCCTCGCCGGGGAGTGCATCGAGGACTACCCGGACGACCCACGTGGTCCGAGTTGCCTCGTGCTGGGGTGGCTGCCCGGCCGCTGCCCGGTGCACGCCGTATGGGGATTCGATGCCCCGTGCCGCCAAGCCATACTGATCACCGTCTACCTTCCCGATCCTCTCCCGAGGAAGAGGGCGAGTTGCTCGATGCAGTCGCCGGGGTCGAACGGGGAGAAACCGTTCGCGCGGCGGACTTGCTCGAGCGACTTCGCCGCTGACACACGAGACCCGACAACCCTGAGCAGCAGACCGCAGCCGACATCTTCGAGGAGACTGGGACGTGGGCCGGCGAGACCACGGAGATCCTCCACATCCTCGCAGAAGCCCGGCGCACGGGCGGCCAGCGGAGGGTGCCAGAACTGTGAAGCAGGCTCGTAGCGCTCGGCCTCGTGTACGGAACGACGTGGGGCTTGTGTACTTTCCCGACCCGGGCGATCTCGAGAGCCTCAAGGTGACGAGTTCCCCCGTGTTCCAGGCCCTGATTGCCGAGTCCCGGCGCGTGAATCCGCCGGGCACCGGCCTCAGCACCGAGGAGGTTCGTCGTGCGCTCGCTCCGCGGCGAGCTCGTCGGGCGCGCAGGTAGCGAGGAGAAGCCCATGGGCGAGGAGCCGTCGGCCAAGGACGTCGACAAGGACGCTACAGGATTCGAGCTGACGGCGCAGCAGGAGGCCGAGTTGGCCGAGTCGATCGCCGAAGCCGACCGTGGCGACGTCATCACCGCGGCCGACCTTCTCGAGCGCCTCCGCCGATGAGCGGGATCGAGAGGACTCCGGGAGTCTGCGGCGGAGACGCCCGCATCGCGGGCACCCGGATTCCCGTCTGAGTGCTCGACGGCTTTCGGCGGCTGGGTTGGACGGAGGCCACGATTCTCGCGAGCTACCCGACTCTGGGCACCTCCGATCTGGCCACCGCGTGGGCGTTCGTGGAGGCGCACCGGTCGGAGATCGACGAGGCCATTCGCATCAACGAGACCGCCTGAAGGCGGGCGGAGCCGCGGGTTCCCGCATGCCGCGCCGGCCGATGGGCTGACACGCACCGCCATGCGTTCTCTCATTAGCCAGTAGCGTGCCAAGGCCCGTTCGGAGCGAGCCAAAGCTAAGAGTCTGCAAGCCACCGACTTGAGCGGCCTGATGCGAACGGTTCAGGCGAGTTGAGTGTCTCGCTTTCGGACGGCGAGTGATCGCCGGACTCGAAGGGGCTTTCGGTCAGCCAGCAGGATCTCGCGCGCCTCGGACCTTCGCTGTCCATTCGCCGTGCGACGATCCGCCTCGTTGGAGGTGAGTCATGGCCGGCGAGCGAAGGATTGCCGCGGGATCGAGCGGGGGCTTAGACTGGTCGCGTCCCGTCCCCCTGGAGCCGCGAAGGATGAAGCGCGCGACGTACGAGGACGTGCTGAAGGCCCCCGAGAACAAGGTGGCCGAGATCCTGGACGGGGAGCTCGTCGTGAGCCCCCGGCCCGCGCCGAGGCACGTGGTGACGTCGTCTCGCCTGGGCCGGGTCCTCGGCCCCTTCGACGAGGATCCTGGCGGCCCCGGAGGTTGGTGGATCCTCGACGAGCCCGAGCTCCACTTCGGTGACCAGGTCGTGGTGCCCGACCTCGCCGGCTGGCGACGCGAGCGCCTGCCCGCCGTTCCCGAAGAGGCCCACTTCTCTCTGGCCCCGGACTGGATCTGCGAGGTGCTTTCGCCATCCACCGAGCGGATCGATCGCGGCCGCAAGCTCCGCATCTACGCAGAGGCGGGCGTGGCGCACGCGTGGCTCGTCAACCCCGTGGAGCGCACGCTCGAGGTGCTCCGTCTCCGCGAGGGCGCCTGGACGATCGTTGCCGTCTGGAGCGATTCCGACCGGGTGCGCATCGAGCCCTTCGAGGCGATCGAGCTGGACCTCGCGCGGCTCTGGCCCGCGCCGCCCCCCGCTCCGTAGCGAGGTCGGTCGACGGGGCTAGTAGGCCCGGGGGTAGCGGGCAAAGCGAACGTTGCCGCGACGGCGAGCGGGGACATAGACTGGGTGCTTCCGATGGAGACTGGGACCCCGGGATCGGTTCGAAGCTGGAGCCGCAGCGAGGAGGAGCGCGTCTTTCTCCAGCAGCGGGTCGCTCTGTTCTGGAAGGCCATCTTCCTGATCTCGCTCGGCACCGACGTGGTGGAGCTCCTGGTGGACCCGGCCGCGATCACGCGGCCCGTGGCCTTCCTCGACCGGGGCACCACCGTCTTCGCCCTTCTCCTGTGGCTCGTGAGCCGCCGGGGGCGGCGCTCCTGGAACGAGATCCTCGCCTTCGAGTGGGTCGGGCTGGCGGTGGTCGTCGGGTTGATGGTCCTCGCCGGCCGGTACGGGGCCGCGGACTCGATCGCTCACTTCGCGGCCCAGGACCCGCGCGTGGATCCCGCCTCGCTCGCCGTCACCAAAGCGGGCGACGCCTACTTCTCGATCATGCTCGTCCTGGGAGGCGGGCTCATCCTCGTGCTGAGAGCGGCGCTCGTTCCCACCCCTCCCCGGGGGACGCTCGTCCTGACCTCCCTTCTCGGCCTGCCCTTCGTGGCCGTGCCGTTTTTCGTCGCCCCCGCCCCGGCCGGCTTCCCGGCGCTCCGAACGGCCCACTTCCCGTGGGTGGGAGCTCTCACGTACTCGATCTGGTGGGTGGTGGTCGCGGCGGGCGCGACGGTGGTCTCGCACGTGGTGTTCGGGCTGCGCGCCGAGGTGCGGCGGGCGCGTCGCCTCGGGCAGTACACGGTCGAGGCGAAGATCGGCGAGGGGGGATGGGCGTCGTCTACCGCGCGCACCACGGGATGATGCGGCGGCCCACCGCGATCAAGCTGCTCCGGCCGGAGAAGGCGGTCGAGGCCAACCTCAAGCGGTTCGAGCGGGAGGTCCAGCTCACCGCCCGGCTCACGCACCCGAACACGATCACGATCTTCGACTACGGGCGCACGCCGGACGGCGTCTTCTACTACGCGATGGAGCTGCTCGACGGGGCGTCGCTCGAGAGGGTGGTGGCCGTGGCCGGGAGGCTCCCGCCGGCGCGGGTCCTCCACGTCCTCCACGGGGTGGCCGGAGCGCTCGTCGAGGCGCACGAGGCGGGGCTCGTCCACCGCGACGTGAAGCCCGCGAACGTGATCCTGTGCCGCCAGGGAGGGCTCTACGACGTCCCGAAGGTGGTGGACTTCGGCCTGGTGAAGGACCTCGAGACGTCCGGGGACGCGGCCCTGACCCGGGCCGACGTCATCGCGGGAACGCCGCTCTACATCGCCCCGGAGGCGATCACCGCGCCGGACTCGGTGGGCCCGCAGTCCGACCTCTACTCGCTGGGGGCGGTCGGCTACTTCGCGCTCACCGGGCAGCACGTGTTCGAGGGTCGAACCCTGGTCGAGGTGTGCTCGCACCACCTCCACACGGAGCCGGAGCCGCCGTCGCGGCGGGTCGACGCGCCGGTTCCGGCCGACCTCGAGGCGCTGGTTCTCGAGTGCCTCGCGAAGGACCCCGCGCGGCGGCCGGCGGACGCGCGGGAGCTGCGCCGGCGGCTGGCCGGCTGCGCGGGCTTCGGCGGCTGGACCGAGGAGGACGCCCGCGCGTGGTGGGAGACCCACGGCGCGGCCACGGCGCCCGTGCTGTCTCCCCCGCCGGACGGCGATCTCACGCTGACCCGCCGCCTCTCGCCGGACGCCGGACGGGCGTCGTAGGCCGTCCACGCCCGTAGCGCGGTCGCCCCTCCTCCACGCCGGCCGGCCCCTGCCCGTCTGGGATCGAGGCTGACTGCGGTGGTGGGGTCCACCACGGGGACCGGCGACCCGCGGAGACCGGCCGGGTCGCGGGTCACGACCACGTCGCAGCCCCCAGCCTCGGCGCCCGCGGCGCAGACTGCGTCCTCGAAGTCGCCCCAGCCGAGCGCAAGGGCCCGACGCAGCACGCCTTCGTCGACGGGCGCGACACGGAACACCGAGAGCACGGAGTCCACCGTTCGGCGAGCCGCCGCCGCTCCCTTTCCCTGCCGGACCAGATAGAAGAGCGTCGTCACGCCGTGCGCCGGGAGCAGTGCACGCACTCGTCTCTCCTCGACGGCCCCCCACAGGGCCGCAGCGGCGGCGCCGTGGGGAGCGCGATCGAGGACGGCGTCGAGGATGACGTTGACGTCGACGAGGACTCGCCTCACCGGTACTTCCGCTCCAGGTGGGCCCGGTAGGCCTTTCGGTCGAGCCGAAGACCGGAGGCCTCTCGCGCAGGCGGGCCAGCACTGGCGTCACCGGGGCCTGGTCCCCGGCGGCGGGGCGCGAGAGCAGGTCGAGATAGCCCTCGACGAGGTTGGACGCCAGCGCCCAGGCGGAACGGGGACGGCGCTCGGCCGTGGGGTCGAGCGCGAGCTGGGGCTGGTGGAGCGCTACCGGTCCACGCGCAGGAGTCGGTCGAGGAGGACGTCCTCTAGGCTCCGCCGTGCGTCCAGCACCGCGAGCACGAGGACGCGCTGGTCGGAGATGCGATAGACCACCCGGTAGGGGGTGACGACGAGCTCCCGATACTCCTTGACGTGCAGGCGATCGAGCTCCGGGACGACGCGCCCGCGGTCCGCCAACGAGTCCAGCGTGAGGGCGCGCGCCTCGATGCGGTCGAGCACCCCGACGGCCGCCGTCTCGCTGCGCTCCGCGAGGAAGAGCACGATCCCCTCCAGGTCGCGGCGGGCCGCCGTCGTCCAGGCGACCTTGCGCCGCTTCATCGCCGGGCCAGCCGCCGCCGCAAGCTCGCGAAGACCCGCTCGTGGGGCACGGTCCGGCCCGCCCGGGCGTCCGCCTCGCCCTGCGCGAGCAGGCGCAGCAGGAGGGCCGCGTCACGCAGCTCCCGGTAGCTCGCGACGTCCATCAGGACGCCCTTCGGCTCCCCGCTCTGGGTGATCACGACCGGCCGCCGGCTCTCGTCGACGGTGCGCAGGAGCTCGGCCGCCCTCGTCTTCATGTACGTCACCGGCCGCACGTCGTGCTCGATGCGCATGGCGGTCTCCTGGGTCCATTCGAGGACCCGAATATGGTACCACCCTCAGTGCACGACACCCGCCGGGGCCGCGAGGAGGCGCACGATCGCCGCGAGGCGCTCGACGCGGTCGAGCGGGGCGCCCGCCGCCGCCAGCGCCTGCCGGCACGAGGGGCAGAGGTCGCCCGCCTGCAGCTTGAGCTGGACGTCGCTCTTGTGCGTGCAGGCGTCGAAGAGGCAGCCCCGGGTCTCCTCGTGGAGGAGGGCCTCGGGCGTCCAGGCGTCGCCGAGCGTGCGCAGGCCGTGCAGGATCGCCTCGTACGCGAGGAAGGCCTCGAGGCTCGGCCCGAGGAGGCCGGTCTCCCAGCCCGCCACCGAGACGACGGCCGCGCGCCTTTCGGGGTGCCAGTGCGAGAACCAGCCGGTCGAGAGAGGAGAGAGGGTGAAGAGGACGCGGACGCCCGAGGGCACGGCTCTCGGGAGGACCTCCGCGAGGAGCACGGCCTCGGCCGCGCGGTCGAGCGCGACCCCGGGCTGGTCGAGCGCGCGCTGGAGGTCGTCGACGAAGACGTCGCCGAAGAGGTCGCGGTCGGCGCGGGCGAGCTGCCGGCCCACCGACTGCAGGGGCCGGGCCAGGTCGTACCCGCACAGGAGCGACACGCGGGGGGGCGGGCCGTGGCGCCGCCGCTCCCGCTCCATGTAGCGGCCCTTCAGGCTGCCGCTCGAGAAGGAGTGGAGGGTCTTGCGGACGACGGGGTCCATGTCGCGGCCGTAGCGGGCGGCCTTCGCCCCGAGGTCCTCCACGAGCGCGCGCAGGACGCCGTCGTCGCCGGCGTACGAGGCGATGCGGCGGGCGCAGGCCTCGAGCACCGCCCGGGCGCCCGCGAAGTCCTGGACGCGGTTTCTCTCGAGCGCGTCCCGCTCGGCTCGCGCGGCGTA
>CAZLRF010000031.1:12009-61154 GCA_964561785.1 uncultured Acidobacteriota bacterium
CGCACGCGGAACTCGTTGACCGACTCGACGACCGCGCCCTCTCCCGCCTCGACGACGAGGGCGGCGTCGCGCGCGGTGACGGCCAGCGCCTCCCCCACCTCGCTCGCCACGAAGTCGGGGACCTGGACGGCGGACTCGACGAAGCGGAAGCTGCCGCCGCCGGCGTCGGCCATGCGGCGCAGCAGGGTCTCGTCGAAGTCGGCGCCGACACCGAAGGCGGTGGTCGTGACGCCGCGGTCGCGCCACTCGGCGCACCGGCGGACGATCTCGTCGGGGTCGGTGGTGCCGACGTTGGCGAGGCCGTCGGTGAGCAGGATCGTCCGTCCCACGGCCTCGGCGGCGAGCGTGTCCTTCACCTGCTCGCAGCCGCGGAGCCAGCCGCCCGCGAGGTCGGTCTGGCCCCGCGCGTCGATCCTCGCCACCGCCCGGGCGGCGGCCTGGCGGGCGGCGGCGGTGCCGGCGGTCGAGGGCACGACGGTCTCGACCTGCTCGTCGTAGGCGACGACGGCGAAGCGGTCGCCCTCGCGCAGGGAGCGGATGCCCTGGAGCACGGCCTCGCGGGCCCGCTCGATCTTTGGGCCGTGCATCGAGCCGGAGCGGTCGATCACGAAGGCGAGGTGGACCGGGGAGCGGCCGGGCCGCGCGGCGGCGTCCGGCGCCTCCACCGAGGCGCACAGGTAGCGCAGGCTGCGCGCTTTCGCGCGGAGCAGGGAGCGGTCGGCACGAAGGGTGAATCTCAAGCGTCCTCCTCGTCGTTCGATCAGGGGTTCGTGGCCTTCTGCGCCTCGGCCGGTACGGTCTCCGGCGGGACGAGGCTCTCGGTGAGCGCGACGATCGCCTTCATGCGCACGGGGTCGATCGGGCCGGGCGTCGTCGTCCGCCACTTCACCCAGTAGCCGCCCCACCGGTAGAACACGACGTACGAGCGCAGGTCCACCGGTTCGGCGATGCCGCCCCACGGCTCTTCGTAGCCGAAGCCGGCGTAACGGGTGACGATCCGACGCTCGCCGATCACCACGTTCTTCCGGAACAGGGGCTTCGCCCCGCCGTGGGCCTTCCCGATATTGGTCAGGACCTCGTCGAAACGGGCGTCGAGGTCGGCAGCCGGGGGCGCGGGGTAGACGAACACGGTGGAGACGACGGGAAGCGGGAGCGGGTCACCGGCGAGCCCGTTGTAGCCGGCCGAGACGTGGCGGCCCTCCGCGTCGAACTGGGTCACCGCGACCCGCACGAACGGCCCCGCCCTCTCGGGCATCGGGAAGCCGGTGTCGGCGTGCGCGAACGGACCCTTCGGGTGAAGCCGGCGCGGCTCGTCGAGAGGCGTGGAGGTCGGGTGCGGCCGACTTCCCAGGACCGGGAGGGATACGACCGCCCCGGCAACGCCCGCGAGAACCGCCTGCACCACGATCGCCCCGGCCCACCTCCTGTCCATCGCGATCCCCCCTCGCGCTCGTCGACTCTCCGTGTGGGCCGCGCGGCGCGAGGGGACGTCGGCACAGGCCCGGCACGTCTTGCCCGACCGAGTGTCGCCCATCTCCCCGCCGCAGCAGGTCCGTTTCCTCGGACCGGCCTTCATCCGGCTCATGCCGCAGGCGGCCGCCTTCCTTTCGGGAACGCGCGAGCCGCGGAGACCTGACGCCGTCTCCTCAGACCAGGGCGAAGCCGACGGCGAGTTCCTCCGCCGCTTCGACACGGCTCGCCGGCGTCGGCTCGCACACGCCCTGAACCTGCAGTGCCTCGTCGTGGTCCTGGTCGATGGCCCACTGGCAGACGAGGCATCGCCTCAGCTTCCGCGGGTCCGCGAGGTGCGGTGCGAACAAGTCCCGGCGGGACCGTGGGTGAGCGTCGCGGCTCACGACCCGTGCTCCGAGAAGTGGTGGGGGGCCGGTGAAGGATCCGTCGAGAGCGCCCTCACGAGCACGCTCAGCTGGCCGGGGTCGCTGAGCTTCCAGCCGTTCTGGAGGAGGGCCCTCACGCACGCGGGCGAGTTGCAGTAGGTGGTCCGCTGCCCACGCTGCATCGCGAACACCGTGCGGCACGCGCTCTCGGTTGCCGTCTCCACCGCACTCTCCAAGCCTTCCCGGGGAGGGAGGCGCCGATCGCGCCCCGGGGCCAGCATCGGCCAGGAGTGCAGGTCGAGTGCCAATCCTTTTGAGCACAATGGTGCTATCGGGGACCCGCCGAACGGGGAGCGCCACGCTCGTGCCGTCCGAACCCCTGACATCACAGGCAACCCTGTCCGATGTCGGAACGAGCCGACCGGAGCAGAGGCGTCAGGCCGGGTCCGACTTCCGGCCCTTCGGCTGGCGCCGGCGGCGGTCGCGCGACACGGCCTCGCCCCAGCGGGCGAGGAACGTCGTCAGGAAGCCCTGCGCGCCGGAGGGCTCGACCGCGACCGCGGCGAGGGCCATGCCGACGGCGAGCGCCGCGTGGTAGCCCTCGGAGCGCGAGGCCACGGCGCGCATGTAGGCCGGGTGGGCCGTGTTGACCAGAACGGTCGATTCGACGAGGCGGCCCAGCTCGGCCGAGTCGGCGCGCTCCTCGAAGTCGATCGCGAGGCCGTAGCGCGTGGGCCGCCTCGGGCCCGCCGCGCCACCGCCGGCCGCGGAGAGGACGGCGGCGCCGGGGGCCGGCTCTTCGACAGGCGCTCCTGCCGGAGGCACCTCTTGCGCCTCGCGACCCGGCTCGGCCTGCGCCGCCGCGGGCGCAGGCGCGTCCCCGTCCCCCTCGCCCGTGGGCGAAGGCGACGTGGCCCCCGCGCCCGGCGCCGCCGCATCGAGGGACGTCGCGGGAGCATCGGGCGCCGCCGAGGAGCCGGAGAGCACCTCGCTCGCCCCGGGAGTCGGCTCCCGTCCGGTCGGCAGGCGCTTCTGCCCTCCCGGCCGGCGCTCCACCAGCGCCGCGAGCGCCGGGAAGTCGTCCGCGAGGTCGACGAGGACCGACTCGAGGTCCCGCTCGAGCGGGCGGGCCGCCTTGCGCCGCACGGCGTCCTCGCGGTCACGAGCCTCGCCCCACGCCGTGAGCTGGGCCTGGACGGCCTCCTGGAGCGCCTTGCGGTAGGCGAGGTAGGTGAAGCCGCGCCGGCCGGCCCTCACGAAGTCGCCCTTGTTGAGCGTCAGCGCGGCGGCGAGGCCGGGGGCCTCGATCAGGCCGCCCACGAGGGACGGCGACGCCGAGGCAAGGCCGAGCCAGTCCCACCCGCGCCGGATCACCTTGCCGAGCGTGCTGACCGCGAGGCCCTGCAGGTCCTCCGGGAGCGGGGTCGCCGTGCGCTCGAGGTAGCCCACGGCCGCCGGCTTGCGCTTGCGCGGCAGGCGCACGACGAGCGGGGCGCGCTCGCCCGGTCTCTTTCGCTCCCGCTCGAGCGGTCGGCCGTTCACGAAGAAGCGGACGCCCCCGGGGTAGCGCTCGGCGAGGATCTCGTCGAAGGCGGGGTCGAAGAGCGGCTCGAAGTGCAGGCGCAGCGAGCGCTCCAGGTAGCCGGGGTCGAGGAGCGGCGAGAGCGGGTTGCGCAGGTGGAGGCCGACCGCGGTGCCGCGCTCGATGACCCAGCCCGGGGGCTCCACCCACTCCCACGGCGCCTTGTGGCGGGAGGCGAGGCGCCACGACGTCGAGGCCGCCTTGCCCGCGCGTCGCGTCTCCGTGCGGACCGCGTCCGCCACGAGCAGCCCGAGCTTGATGCCGACGCCGGCGAAGCCGATGCCCTCGCCCCGCGTCTTGCGGCTCGAGGCGAGGTCGTGGAAGCGCGAGAGCTCGCGCCGGCTCATCCCGCAGCCGTCGTCCACGAAGACGACGGTCCGTTCGGAGGCGTCGGCCAGCACGCGCAGGCTCGTGGCGCCCGAGTCGAGGGCGTTCGCCACCACCTCCGAGAGGATCGTCTCCTCGATCGCCCCCGGGTAGGCGTCGCGCAGGTCCTCGAGCAGGTGCTGCAGGTCGACCCGGGTCTGCCCCATCTCGGGCGGGAGCATAACCCCACTCGCGGGGCTCCCGGGTCCGGGAGCCGAAGGTTCTATTGCCGGCGGCAGCGGTGCGGCATAGGCTCGGCTCACGGAGGTCTTCGCCATGCGCGCGCTCGGCTCGGCCGCTTCCGCCCTCCTCGCCCTCGCCGTCCGCCTCGCCGCGCAGGAGCCGGTTTTCCCGGTCGTCCTCGCGCCCGGCGGGCGCTGCCTCGCCGACCAGCGCGGCGTGCCGTTCCTCGTCCACGGCGACACGCCCTGGTCGCTCACGCACAACCTGACCTTCGAGGAGGCGGTGCGGTACATGGGCGCCCGCAAGGCGCAGGGCTTCAACACCCTCATGGTCTCGGTCCCCGACGCCTACGACCCGGACGGCGGGAAGACGTACCCTCCCGACCGCTACGGCCACCAGCCCTTCGTGGACGACGACATCACGAGGCCGAACGAGCCGTACTGGTCCCACGTCGACCGGGTCTTCGCGGAGGCGGAGCGGCTGGGGCTGCTGCTCCTCGTGACGCCGGCCTACCTCGGGGCGGACAACGACGGCTACCTCCACCTCCTCAAGAAGGCGGGGCCGCCCCGCTGTCGCGAGTACGGGCTGTGGATCGGCCGCCGCTACCGCGAGCGGTCGAACCTCGTCTGGGTGCACGGGGGCGACCGCAATCCCTTCGACGTGCAGGACGAGGTCCGAGCGCTCGCCCAGGCGATCCGCGAGGTCGACGAGCGGCACCTGCACACCGCGCACTGGGCGAACGGCACGGCGGCGTTCGACTGGTTCGGCGACGAGGGCTGGCTCGACCTCAACAGCTCCTACACCTACGGCCCCGTGGCGTGGCGGATCCTCGCCGACCGGCAGGGGACGCTCGCCCGCCCCACGTTCCTCATCGAGTCGCACTACGAGAACGACTTCGGCGGGAAAACGGCTGACGACGTGCGCGCGTACCCCTACCGCGCGATGCTCTCCGGCGCCGCGGGGCACCTCTTCGGGAACAAGCCGACGTGGTACGGCGGGCGCGGCTGGGAGGAGGCGCTCGACTCGCCGGGGGCGCGGTTCATGGGCCACGCGATCGCGCTGTTCCGCACGCGGCCGTGGTGGACGCTCGAGCCCGACGCGAGGCACCGCGTGGTCGTCGAGGGTCACTGGGAGTCGGGCGCGGACGAAGGGGTCCAGGCCGCCCTCACGCGCGACCGCACGACCCTCATCGCGTACCTCCCGGCCTCGCGGCGCTCGGTGCGGGTCGACCTCGAGCAGATGCTCGGCAAGCGGCTGCGCGTCCACTGGTTCGACCCGCGGACGGGGACGGCCACGTTCGTCGAGGCGGTCCCTCGCGTCGGCACGCGACTCTTCGAGACCCCGGGCGAGGGTGACTGGGTCCTCGTCCTCGACGACGAGGAGAAGCGCTACGGCCCCCCGGGTGGCCGCGGGCGCTAGCGCCTCAGCCCGCCGCCCGGCGCTCCGCCCGCAGGCGGCAGAGACGGCGGCGCAGCGGCCTCGCCCGCTCGGCGTCGAGCCGGGCGAGCTCGCGGCAGGCGCGCGCCAGCCGGTCGACGTCGCGCAGCTCGGCCGCGGACTCCCCGAGGTCGCACCACACGACCGGCGGGGCGAAGCCGTGCTCGATCGACTTCTCGTACGCGCGGACGGCCTCGTCGAGCCGGCCGAGCGCCCGCAGCGCCTTGCCGAGGCGCCCCCAGGCCCATCCGTAGCCGGGATCGCCGCGCACGGCGGTCTCGAGCGCCCACGTGGCGGCCTCGGTGCGGCCCGTCTCGTCGAGGCACGCCCCGAGCGCCGCCCACGCGACCGGGTCCTCCGGGTCGAGGCGCACGCTCCTCTCCAGCCACTCCGCGGCCCCCGCCGGGTCGCCGCTCTCGAAGAGCGCCATGCCGAGAAGCCCGGTCGGCACGTCGTTCCCCGGCTCGCGGCGCGCGGCCTCCGCGAGGTACACGCACGCCTCGCGGGGCCGGCCGGAGCGCAGGAGCTGGCGTCCCAGGTTGGTGAGGGCGACCGTCGCGTCGGGGTTGCACTCGACCGCCCGCCGCGCCGCCTGGAGGGCGTCGGCGCCCGCGTCGCGCCGCGCGTGGGCGTGCGACAGCCAGTGCCAGGTCTGCGCGTCGCGGGGCTCGAGGCTCGTCGCCCGGGAGAGGGCCAGGACGGCGAGGTCCCACTGCCCGGCTCGGTGGTACGCGCGCCCGAGGTCGCCCCACCGGTCCGCGTCGCCCGGCTCTCGCCAGACCGCGTCCTCCAGCTCCGCGAGGTCCGTCCCGTCGATCGCCGCCCCCCGCTCCGTCATCGCCCCTCGCCTCCCTTCGCGATCCTCTCCACGAGCCGCTCGACGTCCTCGCGGATCTCGTCCAGCAGGCCGGCCATCGGGTCCGCCGGCTCCTCGGCGAACGCCCACTCCTCGACCGCCGGCGCGTCCTCGGCCGGCTCCCCGGCGCCCCCCGCGCGCCCGTCCCGGCGCAGGAGCATCGTCGCCACCCGCAGGTGCTGCGCCGCGGCTTCCTGGTCCCCGAGCGCGCGGCACACCTCGACGAGGAGCTGCCGCGCCTCGAGGTGCTCGGGCAGGCTCGCGAGGAGCTCCTCGAGCTGCTGCCGGGCCTGCTCGTGCAGGCCGTAGTGGCGGAAGAGCCGCCCGTTCTGCAGCCGGTCCTGCGCCAGGTGCAGGGCATCGGCGTCGGGCAGGGCCTCGGGCGAGTCGGCCGCCGGGTCGACCGGTGCGAGTCTCGCGAGCGTCCCCTCCGGCCCCCCGGCCGGCGCGGGCGCCTGCTCCCCCGGCGCGTCGAGCGCCGCGAGATGAGCGCGCAGGATCGCGGCCTCGCGCACGAGACCCGCCTCGCGCAGCTCTGCCGCCGAGCGCTCGTAGTGCTGGCGCGCGTCGGCGGCGCGACCCAGCGCCACATAGAGCGCGCCGATGCGCTCGTACGCCTCGAGGCGGCCGGGGTCGCACCGGGCGACGAGGCGCCAGGCGGCGATCGCCCGTGCCTCGAACCCCTCCTCCTCCTGGCAGCGCGCCTCGCGCGCGTAGAAGGACGCCGCCTCCGCGAAGCGGTTGAGCCGCGCGCGGTGCAGATCGCCCAGGCGGTGCAGGGTGCGGCGGTCGCGGGGGTCGAGCCTCACCACCTCCTCGAGGGCCGCGACCGCCTGCGCGACCCGGCCCGCCGACTCGGCGGCCTGGGCCTCGCGCTGCAGCTGGGAGAGCCGCGCGAGCCGCGACCGCTCCGGGGTGCCGCTCATCGCGGCCCCCCGGAGGCGTCGGCCACGAGCGGCGACTGGCCCCTCGCCCCGAGCGCCCGCAGCCTCGGCGAGCGGTCCGCGGCGATCTCGTATCGCGCGAGCAGCTCCGCCGCGGAGGCGACCGCGCGGGCCCGGTCGATCGTCACCCGGCTCCCGCCTCGCAGCGAGAAGACCACGTGGGCGGCCCCGTCCTCTCTCTCGACCCGGCGGACGAGGCCGGCGAGGTCGAAGACGGGCTCGCCGTCGACCGCGTCGACGATCTCCCAGCACTGGGCCTCGTAGCCGGAGTTGAGCTCGCTCGCCAGGATGTCGGCGAGGATCACCACCTCCTCGCCGGGCGCGCGCGGCTCGGCGCCGGCCGCGGCGGCGACGCGCGGGGGCGCCCACTCCCGCGCCCAGTCGAGGACGTTGCGGGTGAGGGCGACGAAGGCGAGCCCGCCGAACAGGTAGTAGTCGGCCCCGCGGTCGAACACCCGTGGCACGAGGTCCCCCTCCCCTCGCGCTCGCCCCAGAACGATCTCGCCCTCGCGCACGACGCCGTCCCGCAGGTAGCGCACGCCCACCCTCGTCCCTATCTGGCGCAGGTCGACGACGTGGCGGAAGTCGGCTCGCTCGGCCGCGCGCAGCTCCACGGTCCCGTCGTCGGCGATCCTCCGCCCGTCGAGGCCGAGGAGCACGTCGCCCGCCCTCAGGACCCCCCCGGCGGGGGACCGGGACACCCGCGAGAGCAGAACGCCCGTCTCCCCGGCCGGCACGCGCAGGCTGGCCCGCAGGGCCGGGTTCTCCAGCGACTGCCAGCCGAGGCCGAGCTCGGGCACGCCGTCGAGGCGCCCGTCCGCCACGTCGTCGAGGAACTGCCGCACGAGGGGCGCGGGGACCGCCGACCCGATCGTGCTGTCCTTGAATCCCTGCATCGCGACGCCCACGATCCGCCCGTCCCCGACGACCGGCCCCCCGCTGCTGCCGGGGGCGATCGCCGCGTCCATCTGGACGGCGAGCAGCCCCTGCCCGCTGTGGACGTAGGTCCAGTGCTCGGCCCTCGCCACCACCCCCTCGGTGATCGAGAGCGTCTCCCCCCCGTTCGGGAAGCCGTAGGCCGCCACCGCGTCGCGGACCCGGGGCAGCTCGCCGATCTCCAGCGGGACGACGCCGTCGAGGAAGCCGGGCTCGTCGACCGCGAGCAGGGCGAGGTCCGCGACGTGGGACACGAAGAGCACCCGCGCCTTCGCCTTGCGGGCGGTCCCGCTGCGCCGCACCTGGACGAAGGTCTGGTCGTCGACCACGTGGGCGGCGGTCAGGATCCTCCCCCCCGCGATCACCGCTCCCGAGCCGGTCGCGCCGTAGCTCCAGCCCGGGCGCCAGGGCGAGCCGACGTTGCGCCCGATCGCGGTGACGTACAGCTTCACGACCGCGAGCGCGGGGTCCGCCCCGGCCGCCTCCGCCCCCGGCGCCCACGCCCACGCCCACGCCCCGAGCACGATCGCCCCTGCCGCGAGCACCTGCTTCATCGCCCCTCCCCCGCTCATCGCGCCGTCTCCCGCAGGACCTCTTCGAGGCTCGTGATCCCCTGCCGGACCTTCTCGAGCCCGCTCTGGCGGAGGGTCAGCATGCCCTCCTCGAGCGCCTTCCTCTTGATCTCGACGGCCGTGGCCCCGACCATCACGAGGTCGCGGATGGCGTCGGTCATCTCCATGACCTCGTAGAGCCCCACCCGTCCCTTGAAGCCGCTCCCCCCGCAGGCCGGGCAGCCGCGGCCCCGGTGCACGCGCAGGCCCGCGAGCTCCTCCGCCCGGAAGCCGGCGTCGAGGAGGCTCTCCGGGTGCACCTCGCGCGTCACGTCGGTCTTGCACTGCGCGCAGACGCGGCGCACGAGGCGCTGGGCCTGGATCAGGTTCACCGCGGTGCCGACCAGGAACGGCTCGATGCCCATGTTCACGAGGCGCGAGACGGTCGACGGCGCGTCGTTCGTGTGCAGGGTCGAGAGCACGAGGTGGCCGGTGAGCGCGGCCTTGATCGCGATCTCCGCGGTCTCGTAGTCGCGGATCTCGCCGACGAGGATGATGTTCGGGTCCTGGCGGAGGAACTCGCGCAGCACCGTGGCGAAGGTGAGGCCGACGTTGTCGCGGATCTGCACCTGGTTGAGCCCGGCGAGGTTGAACTCCACCGGGTCCTCGGCGGTCATGATGTTGGTGTCGCGGCGGTTGAGGCTCGCGAGGGCCGAGTAGAGCGTGTTCGTCTTCCCCGAGCCGGTGGGCCCGGTCACGAGCACGATCCCGTGCGGCCGCGCGATCGCGCCCTGGAAGCGGCGCAGGGACTCGGGCTCGAAGCCGAGCTTCGTCATGTCGAGCATGAGCCGGGTCTTGTCGAGCAGGCGCGGGACGATCTTCTCCCCCCAGAGCGTGGGGAGGCACGAGACCCGGAAATCGAGGTCGCGCGCGCGCTCGTCGAGGCGGAAGCGGATCTTGATCCGCCCGCTCTGGGGGAGACGCCGCTCGGAGATGTCGAGGTTCGCCATGATCTTGACGCGGGTGGTGACGGTCTCGCGCGCCCGCAGCGGCAGCGAGCCGAACTCGGCGAGGACGCCGTCCACCCGGAAGCGGACCGACACCTCGCGCTCGTAGGGCTCGATGTGGATGTCGGAGGCGCCGCGCCGGTAGGCCTCGAGGAGGATCCGGTTGACCTGCGCGATCACCGGCCGGTCGGCGCCCCCGCGCGCGAGCTCGGCGACGTCGATCTCCTCGGGCCCGACCTGGACCTGCTCGACCTCGGCCTCGTCGGCGGCGAAGGCGTCGGGGTCGATCTCCACCCCGCCGACCGAGATGTCGGCGGGGTCGAGCTCCGCCGCCGGCTCGGGCGAGGGGCCGGGCGCCGGACGCTTCGGGGCGCTCACCGGCACGATCCCGGTCTCCTCGCCGTAGCGCCGCCGCACCGCGCGGGCAATGGCGCTCTCGGCCGCCACGACCGGCTTCACCCGCAGGCCGGTGCGGAACTGGATGGGGTCGACCGCGAACGCGTTCGTCGGGTCGGACATCGCGAGGAGGAGCGAAGCGCCCTCGCGGGAGAGGGGGAGCACCCCGTGGGCGGCCGCGTGGTCCCGCTTGACGAGGGCGAGCACCGCCTTCGGGACCTCGAACGAGTCGAGGTCGTGGATCGCCGCGAGGCCGTACTGCTTCGCCACGAGGTCGGTGATCTGCGCCTCGGAGAGGAAGCCGAGGGCCACGAGGGCAGAGCCGAGCCGGCCGCCCGCCGCCTTCTGCCGGGCCTGGGCCTCCTGCAGCTGCGCGGGGGTCAGGAGCCCGGCCGACAGGGCGAGGTCGCCGATGCGGATGGTCATGCGCTCCTCCTCAGGCGGGGAACGCGGCGAGGTGGACGGTGAAGCCGTCGAGAGCCAGCCCGAGACCGCTGAGGCCGCCGCCCGAGAGGTCGAGGTCGGAGCCGAGGCCGAGGCCGGGCCGCGCCACGAGCTCGGCCCGGCGGGCCCGATCCAGCCACTCGGCCGCCGACGCCCGGGTCGGGGACGCCGCCTCGCCGCGGTGAGTCCCCACGAGGTAGCTCGCGAGGGTCGGCTCGGCGAGTGCGCTCCACAGCCCCTCCTGGCCCGTCGCCTCGAGGCCCACGAGCGCGCCGTCGCGCAGCACGAGAACGCCGACCTCGCCCGCGACGCGGGCGCGTCGCCGAGCGGCCTCCCGCGCCTCGCGCCCGGCCGTCTCCACGACGTCGTAGTAGTTCGAGGTCGGGGAGGCCACGGCCGTCATCTCGAGGTCCTCCTCGATCCCCGACCACAGCCGCGACTGGTCGAGCCTCGCGTCGCGGCCCGAGAGCGTGGCCGCCTTGACCTCGGAGACGGTCTGCCTCCGGTGGGACGGGGCCATCTTGACGTCGCCCACCGCGAAGCGCCGGCTCTCGTGGCGCCAGCGGCCGCGCTCCATGCAGCCGACCGGCACGCCCAGGCTCGTGCCCGGGGCCACGATCACCGAGCGGGCGACGACGCGGTTCTGCTTGCAGCCGACGAGGGTGTCGCCCTCGAGGATGGCGACGGGCTTCGTCCCGCGGTTCCAGGCGAGCAGCTCCTGGACGACGCCCTCCCCGCGCTCGACGATCTCGAGCGCGCCCTCCTCGACCGCCTGGCGCGCCAGGAGCACGGGCGGCTCGGAGGAGCCCCCGTCGAGGACGAGCGGGACGAGCTCGAAGCCGCCCGCGTGCCACGCCTCGCCCGGCCGCACGCGCTCGAGGAGGGGCCCGTCGCTCCCACCGTGGCCCGACGCCTGCGCCGGCGCCTTCGCCCCCCCGCCCCGGAACAGCTCTCTCGCCGCGAACGCCTTGCCCGTCCCGTGCCTCGTCGCCATCGTCTGCCCCCTTCGCCCTTCTCTCCCGAGACGCCCCTCGCCCCGGGACCTGACGCCGTCGCTTCCCTCTCCGGATGCCGCTACTGCCCCGCTTCCTTTCGGCCCGGCCGCCGCCGCTTCTGCGCGAGGATCGCGTTGGCGAGCAGACGCGAGGTGCTCGCCGCGCTGCGCAGCTCGGCGTCGCACAGGTCGCCCGACTCGGCGGCGAGCCGCGCCGCCGTCTGGCCGGCGAGACCGCTCCCACGCACGGCCACCACCTCGGCCCGGTGCAGGCCCCCGAGCACCGCTGCGCTGGTCACCCGGTACGCCCGCCGCACGCTCTCGTCCATCGGGACCCTCCTCGATTTACTGTTCATTCAATAGCACGAGGACACGCCGGCTGAGGTCCGCTTGGATCGGTTGATTCGACGGCCTCCCCGGTGCCGTCCCCCGCCACAAGTGTACTCTCCGGTGAATCGCCCACCAAGGATTGACCGCACGGTCAAAGCGGCTATACTGGGGACGGTTTACGACACCTCCCGTGGCACGACAGCGCCTTCCGAGCCTGAACGCGCGCATCAGGATGAAGAGGAGCCAGCTCGGCCTCACCGGGGCGGAGCTCGCGCTGCGGGCCGACATCTCCCCCTCCTACGTCTCCCTGATCGAGAAGGGGGCGAAGGTGCCCGACGAGCGGGTGGCCGCCCGCATCGCCCGCGCCCTGCGCGACGACGAGGAGCTCTACCGGGCCTGGGCGCAGGCGTCCCGGGTTGGCCTCGACGGGCTGAACCTCATGAGCCGCATGGAGGCGATCAGCCGCAGCCCCGACCACCTGAAGGCCGTGGAGCGCGGCGAGCTGCTGCCCCCCGAGCCCTCGTTCGCCGAGTCCGAGGAGGATGCCCTGGAGATGACGGCGGAGTCCCTCGACCCCGACCGCGACCGGCGCCCGGACGATCCCGCGCCGCCGACGGGCGGACCCGACGTGCTGCGCGTTCCGGTGCTCGCGGAGAGGGCCGACCCCGGCCGCATCGCCCCCTCCCCGCTCGCGGTGGAGAGCCACCTCCTGGTGGACGGACGGCTCGTGGCCGACCACCCGCTCGAGCGCCTGTTCGCCTACGAAGTGACCGCGCGCGACATGAAGCACCTGCGAGGAGTCGCCGCCCCGGGCGACCGCATCGTCTTCCGGCGCGGGGGACGCGTGAGCGCGGACCGCGTGTGCGCGGTGCGCACCCCCGCCGGCATCCTCCTCTCGCGCGTGCTGTTCAAGGGGCGCTCGCTCCTCCTGCTCCCCGGCGAGGGGGAGCCCGACTTCGATTCGGTCGAGGTCGAAGGCCTCAGGGCCCTGCCCGGGATCATCGCCGGGACCCACGTCCTTCTTCTCCGCCGCTGAGGGCGGGTGTGGAGGCCGTGCCCCACTCGCGGGCCCATCCGTATTCCTCTTTGGCGAACCCCACCCTCCCCTCCTGCGTAAACACCAGGGAAGCGGAGGAGACGAACCATGAAGCGCTGCCTTCTCGGGATGGGTCCGCTCGGCCTCGCCCTGCTGCTCTCCGGGTGCGTCGTCTGGGCGGACTTCGACTCGGCCTTCAAGGCCACTGTCGACGAGAGCCGACCGCTCTCCCCGACCGGCGAGCTTCACCTCGAGAACGTGAACGGGAGCGTCCGCGTCGCGGCGTGGGACGAGGCGCGCGTGAGGATCGAGGCGACCAAGCGCGCCGGGAGCGAGCGGGCGCTCGGGGAGCTCGAGGTCGAGATCACGGGCGAGGGCGACCGCGTGGCCGTGCGCACGCGTCACCCGCGGCCTCGCTTCCTCGGGGGCGGGGGCAGCGTCGAGTACCGCGTGAGCGTGCCCCGCGGCGCGCGCGTCCACGTGAAGAACGTGAACGGGCGGGTCGAGGTGGACGGGGTCGTGGCCACGGTCGAGGCCTCCACGGTCAACGGGTCGGTCGAGGTCACCGGCGCCGCGGGCGAGGTGCGGGCCTCGGCCGTGAACGGCAGCGTCGAGGCCGTCCTGGCGCGAGTCGACTCCGCGGGCCGAAGCCGCCTCAGCACCACGAACGGGTCGGTCCGGCTCACGCTGCCCGCCGACGCCAGCGCCGAGGTCGAGGGGAGCACGGTGAACGGCAGCATGGGCGTCGACTTCGACCTCGCCCACGGCCGCAAGAGCCGCCGCAAGGTCGAGGGACGGATCGGCCAGGGCGGCGCGCGGTTCGAGCTGTCGACGGTCAACGGCTCGGTCCACGTGGACCGGGGCCTGTCATCGGCGGCGGCGCGCCCCCCGGCCGAGGCCCCGTCCGCCCCCGAGGCATCCCCCGCCATCCGCTGAAGCCGGGCCTCCGGGACGCCCAGATTCAAGATCTGACCCCTTTACACCTTCACATAATCGGCGAGTGGGGGGCAGGGGCCGGCGGGTGACGGAACGGCTTTTTCCACCGTCCCGTAAACTCCGGTGGGACAGAGAGAACGGCCATGACCACCGGCACGGACCAGCAGCCGCCGCGGGCCGATTGGGCCCGGGCCGCCGACGGGATCTCTCTCGCGGGCTTCGCGTTCTTCCTCCTTCTCTGCACCACCGGGGTCCTGCCCTGGTCGTTCTGGCTCGAGGCGATCGCGCTCTGGCCGCTCCTGATCATGTCGGCGGGCGTCAAGATCGCGTTCGAGAAGTCGGGGGCGCCCTGGCTCGTCCTCCTCGGCCCCGCCATCGTGCTCGGGGGGCTCGGCTGGCTGGCGAGCGGCGCGCGCCCCGGCCCACCGGCCGGCCCCTGGCAGGCCGAGGCGCTCCCGCGCCCCGAGGGCACGGACCGCGTGCGCCTCGACGCCCAGCTCTGCGCGGCGCGTCTGCAGGTCACGACCGCGGCAGAGCTTCCCGCGGGGCGCCTCGTCGAGGGCCGGTCGCTCGGCCGCCCGCAGAGGGCGCGGCTCGAGGGGGAGCGCGAGGACGCGACGGCGCGGGTGGTGCTGAAGGACGGCTCGAGCAACGGGGTGGTCTTCCTGCCCCGCCCCCGCCAGCATTGGGAGCTCGGCCTGCCGGCGGGGCTGCCGCTCGCGGTGCGCGTGTCCGGCGCCGGGATCGGGGGCCATCTCGACCTGACGGGCTCGCGCTGCCTCGAGGCCAACGCGCAGGGCGTCTTTCTCGGGCTCGAGGTGCGGCTCGGCGCTCCCCGCGAGGACACGCGCATCACGTTGAACGGCGTCTTCAACTCGCTCGTCCTCGCGGTCCCCGAGGGCACGCCTGTCCGCGTCGACGGGCCCGGGCTGCCCTTCAACGCCGTCGACCGCGGCGTGCGCGGGGCCGAGGGCCGGCCCGGCTACGACGTGAAGGTGCAGGGCGTCTTCAGCGCGGTCGAGGTGAGGACGGACCCCACGATCAGCCCCGAGCCCCCGCCCGAGCCCGCGGCTCCCGCCCGGCCGGAGTCCCCGTCGCCCGACGCCGCTCCCCCGCGCCCGCCCGCGGAGGCGCCGCCCGTGCCGCCCGCCGCCGGCTGAGCCCTCACGCCTCCTGCTCGCGGAACTCGCCGAACAGCTTCACGAACACGTTGAGGACCACGATGCCGACGAGGAAGTGCACGGCGAGGGCGTACCACGCCCACTCGGGGTGGCCGAGGTCCTTCACGCGGCCGTAGAGCGTCGTGTAGGTGATGCCGCTCGCGAAGCCGCCGATCCCGATCGCGAGGAAGTTCGAGCCCATGTAGAGGCCGGCCTTCTCCTTCGGGGCGAGCCACGTGATGTACTCCTGGATGCGCGGGGAGGCCACCATCTCCCCCAGGCCGAAGAGGAGGATCCCGAGGAAGACGAGGGGCGCCGCCAGGACGCGCGCCCAGCCGATCACCAGGAAGCCGAGGGCGGCGACCGCGAGGCCGGCCATGAAGGAGGGCAGCGCCCTTCGCTTCTCCAGGACACCGGACACGAAGACCTGCAGGGCCATGATGATGTAGCCGGTGTGCGAGATCGCCTCCCCGAGCACGCGCCGCACGCCGTCGTCCCCGGCGCGCGAGACGAGGCCCGCGAACCCGGCGCCGAGCGCCCCCGCGATCGCCTCGTACAGCCGCGCGGTGTCGAGGTCGCTGTCGACGTAGAGGGCGCACAGGTTGAAGAAGGCCCAGAAGGGCGTCCAGAAGAAGAGGCCCAGCAGCACCAGGAAGGCGGCGAACTTGCGGTCGGAGAGGGCGACGCCGATGTCGGCGAGCTTCTGCCCGAGCGTCTTGCCCTCGATCTCCCGCGGGGGCTCCTCGTAGAAGAAGACCGTGATGAGGAGCATGATCACGATCGCGACCGCGGCGGCGACGAACGCGAGGTCCCAGGAGATCGCCCGCAGCTGGGCGGCCACCATCGGCCCGAAGGAGCCGCCCACGTTGACCATCGCGTAGAAGATGCCGAAGCCGAGCGTCTTGTTGGTCTTGTCCGTGACCGAGCGGACGGTGCCCGAGATGAGCGGCTTGAAGATGCCCGCGGCGAGCCCGATCGAGAGCATCGTGAGGACGATCCCCGAGTACGACTTCGTGAAGATGAGGAGCAGGATCGACGGCAGGTACGCGAGGTAGGAGACGATCAGGACCTTCTTGAAGCCGTAGCGGTCGGCGAGGGTGCCGGAGACGACCGGGGTCACGTAGGAGAACAGCAGGAAGAAGCTCTGGACGATCCCGAGCTGGCTGCGGGAGTACCCGAGCGACGCCATGTAGATCCCGAAGCCGAAGTAGATGCCGTAGTACGCGAAGCGCTCGAGCACCTCGACGAGGTTCGCGACCCAGAAGACCCTCGGGAAGGGCGTTCTCGCGCCCATGACACCTCCGCCTGCGGGACCGTCGGATTCTAGCCTCCCCGGGGAGGACTATCATGGGCCGACCGGAGGTGCGGGCGATGCAGGCGCGGCAGCTGGGCGGGCAGGGGCTCGAGGTCGGGGCGATCGGCCTCGGGTGCATGGGGATGTCCGACTTCTACGGGCCCCGGGACGAGGCGGAGGGGATCGCGACCATCCACCGAGCGCTCGAGCTCGGCGTGACGATGCTCGACACCGCGGACGTCTACGGGCCGCACGCGAACGAGGAGCTGGTCGGAAAGGCGCTGCGGGGGCGGCGGGAGGGCGTCGTCGTCGCCACCAAGTTCGGCATCGTGCGGGGGACGGACCCCCTGGCGCGGGGGGTGAACGGGCGCCCCGAGTACGTCCACGCCTGCTGCGACGCGAGCCTGCGCCGGCTCGGCGTGGAGACGATCGACCTCTACTACCAGCACCGCGTGGACCCCAAGACGCCGATCGAGGAAACGGTGGGCGCGATGGCCGAGCTCGTCCGCGTGGGCAAGGTGCGCTTCCTCGGGCTGTCCGAGGCCTCCCCCGCGACGCTGCGCCGCGCCCACGCCGTCCATCCGATCACCGCCCTGCAGAGCGAGTACTCGCTCTTCACCCGCGACCACGAAGCGGGCGCCCTCGCCGCGTGCCGCGAGCTCGGGATCGGCTTCGTCGCCTACAGCCCGCTCGGCCGCGGTTTGCTGACCGGCCGCTTTCGCAGGAGCGAGGACCTCACGGCCGACGACTGGCGCCACTCCTCCCCGCGCTTCCACGCCGGCAACATCGAGACGAACGCCCAGCTCGTCCGGCCCCTCTTCGAGATGGCCGAGGCCAAGGGGGCGACCGCCCCCCAGGTCGCCCTCGCCTGGCTCCTCGCGAAGGGAGCCGACGTCGTCCCGATCCCGGGCACCAAACGGCGCGCGAGGCTCGAGGAGAACCTCGCCGCGGCCGAGCTTCGCCTCTCGCCGGAGGAGCTCGCCCGGCTCGACACCCTGTTCCCGCCGGGAGCCGCCCGCGGCGAGCGCTACGGCGCCGCCGCCGCCGCGCTCCTCGACGCGTAGGCCGCCCTCGAAAAGGAGAGAGCCCATGTCCGAGACCCGACCCTCCCTCTTCTCCCGACTCCTCCGGGGCCTCGACGGTCTGCGGCGCCTGGTCCTGAACGTCCTCTTCTTCGGAGTCCTGCTCGGGCTCGCGGTGGCCGCCTGGCGCGCGCGGCCGAAGGTCCCGGACGGGGCCGCCCTCGTGGTGAAGCCCGAGGGCACGATCGTCGAGCAGCTCTCGGCGGGCGACCCCCTGCAGCGGCTGCTCGCCGGCTCCGCGGGGGCGGGCGCGGCCGCGAAGGAGACCCTCCTCAAGGACCTCGTCGACGCGATCCGGGCCGCGAAGGACGACCGGAGGATCAAGGCCCTCCACCTCGACGTCGGGGAGCTGTCGGCGGCCGGGCTGACCAAGCTGCGCGACCTGCGCGCCGCGATCGCCGACTTCCGCACGAGCGGCAAGAAGGTGGTGGCCTACGCGGACGCCTACGCGCAGCCCGGCTACTATCTCGCCGCCCAGGCCGACGAGGTCTACCTGCACCCCGACGGCCTCCTCCTGCTCGAGGGCTTCGGTCGCTGGCGCAACCACTACCGCGAGGGCCTGGAGCGCTACGGGATCGACGTCCACGTGTTCCGGGTGGGCGAGTACAAGTCGGCCGTCGAGCCCTACATCCGTGACGACATGTCCCCCGAGGCGCGGGAGATGACGCTCGACTACGCGGGCGACCTGTGGCGCATGTACGTGGAGGACGTGGCGGCCGCGCGCAAGCTGCGGCCGGAGGACGTCACCGGGCTCATCGCGGCGATGCCCGAGCGCCTGCGAGCGGCCTCGGGCGACCTCGCCCGGATGGCGCTCGAGGCGAAGCTCGTGGACAGGCTCGCGCAGCGCGACGAGGTCCGGGAACGCATGATCGGGCTCGTGGGGAAGAGCGAGGACGGCAAGACCTTCCGCCAGGTGGGGGTGCAGACCTACCTGCGCGCGCGCGGAGCAGACCGCTCGGGGACCACGGGCCGGGGGCCGGCGGTCGCGGTCGTGGTGGCGAAGGGCGAGATCCTCGACGGCACGCAGCCGGCGGGGACGATCGGCGGCGACTCCACGGCCCGCCTCCTCCGCCGGGCCCGCGAGGACGACCAGGTGAAGGCGGTCGTCCTCCGGATCGACAGCCCGGGGGGCAGCTCGTTCGCCTCGGAGATCGTGAGGCGCGAGTGCGCTCTCGTCCGCGAGGCCGGCAAGCCGCTCGTCGCCTCCATGGGGAGCGTGGCCGCCTCCGGGGGATACTGGATCGCGACGGACGCGGACGAGATCTGGGCGGCCCCGGAGACGATCACCGGGTCGATCGGGATCTTCGGCCTGTTCCCCACCGTGGACCGGGCCCTCGCCCGCTACTTCGGCGTGCACACCGACGGCGTCGGGACCACCCGCTTCAGCGACGTCCTGCGCCCGGACCGGCCGATGGACCCCGCGGTGGCCGACGTGATGCGCCAGCTCATCGACGAGGGCTACGAGGACTTCCTCGAGCGGGTGTCGAAGGCGCGCCGGATGCCGCGCGAGTCCGTCGACCGCATCGCGCGCGGGCGGGTCTGGAGCGGCGAGGACGCGAAGAGGATCAACCTCGTGGACCACCTCGGCGGCCTCGATGACGCCATCGCCGCCGCCGCGAAGCGGGCGAAGCTCGAGAAGGGCTACCGCGTGTGGTACGTGGAGAAGGAGAAGACGCTGCGGGAGCGCATCGCGTCCCTCCTCGCGGCGCAGGCGCTGTCCCTGGCCGCGGCGGCGGGCGTCGGGCAGGACCCTTCGCCGCGCGCGGGGCTGCCCACGTTCCCCCGGGCGCTGGGCGCGGTGCAGGCGGACCTCACCCGCCTGTCCCGGTGGAACGACCCGCGCGGTGTCTACGCCCACTGCCTGTGCGGCGAGGAGTAGGCGGGCGGCCCCCGCGCGCTAGACCGTCGCCGCGCGGATCCTCCGGTTGAGGCGGTGGTACTCCCTCCGCACGGCCTTGAGCTTCGCGGCGTCGCCCTGCTCGAGGGCCTTCGCCTTCTCGGCCTTGAGCGCGTGCATCCGGGCCTTGATCTTCGCCTTCTCGATGCCCCTCGCCTCGTGGTGGGGGTGCTTGTGCACGTCGATCCCGAGGGCCTTGCAGACCGCGGGGAGCAGGTGCTCCTTGTTCATCTGCGTGAAGCCCTTGACCGCCTCGTGGTCGAGCCCCTTCGCGATCTCCCGCAGGTCCTCGACCGTCTTCTTCTTCAGCTCCTCGTAGGTGTGGGCCATCCTCAGCTCCTCGAAGCCCCGGCCGGCAGGAGGGGCGTGCGAGGACGATTCTAGCTCGCCTTGCGGCGCTCCCGGCGCGGGCGGCGCAGCCGGTCGTAGAGGGCTTCGAACTCCCCCGAGACCTTGTGCGAGGCGTCGAAGAACACCATCGGTCGCGCCGCGTGGTGCGACTCGCGGATGCGCACGGACGCCGAGATGTACGGCTCGAGCACCGGGAGCCCGTCCGCCTCGAGCTCGTCGACCGCCTGCTGCGGGAAGTTCGCCCGGCCCTGGAACTGGTTCACCACGACCCCCTCGACCTTCAGGCGCGGGTTGTGGTCGGCCCGCACCTCCTCGATGCGCTCGAGCAGGGGCTTTATCGCCCGGCGCGCGAAGTCGTCGCAGTCGAACGGGACGAGCACCCGGTCGGCGGCCACGAGGCCGGAGAGCGTGAGCACGTTGTCGGCGGGCGGCGTGTCGAAGAACACCGTGCCGTAGCCGAGCGCGTCCACGACCTCCCGCACCCGGAAGATCTTGTGGCGCGACTCGAGCTTCGGCAGCAGAACCTCCACCCCGGGGTGGGAGGGCACGACGTCGAGCCCGGGGAAAGGCGTCGCGTGGACGAAGAGGCGCGGGTCCGTCTTGAACAGACGGAACGAGAGCCCCTCCTCGAAGAGATCCACGAGGTTCGGCTTCGCCTCCCCCGCCACCGGTCCGAGGACGTACTGCGAAGCGTTCGCCTGGGGATCGAGATCGACGAGGAGCGTGCGCTCCCCGCGCGAGGCCGCCACGGCCGCGAGGTTGGCCGCGATCGTCGATTTGCCCACTCCGCCCTTCTGGTTGAAGACCACGAAGCGCATCGAAGTGCTCCCGCGCGAGGACCACCGCGCCGCTTCGATCCTACTCCCGGCGCCTCGGGCGGGGGCCCCCGTTCTTGCCCTTTCGACGCTCGCCCCGCCCGCTCCAGGGCGGTACGCTTGGCAGGGAGGGTGCCATGCCGCAGGACCTCGACGACTTCGATCTCGAGCCGACCCGCCGATCGGCCGACGAGGAGACCGTCACCCCCTACCGTCCCGAGCCCCCGTCCGGCGGGGGCATCGGGTTCCCCGCGATCCTGGCGCTGCTCGCCGTGATCGCGATCGGCCTGCTGGGCGTGGTGTTCCTCGTCTTCCGGCACCCCGCGAAGCCGCAGGTCTCGCCGACACCTGCCGCCCTCGCGAGCGTCGCCGCGCCGGCCGCGTCGACCTCCCCCTCGCCCGCTCCCGAGATGGTCCTGCCCTCGCTCGACGAGAGCGACGCGCTCGTGCGCTCGCTCGCCGCCGCTCTCTCCGCTCACCCGGAGCTCGCGCGCTGGCTGGCCCGCACCGGCCTCGTGCGGACGCTCACTGCGGTCGTGGCGAACGTCGCGGAGGGCGTGTCCCCGCGCGCCCATCTCGAGTTCCTCGCGCCGAAGCAGCGCTTCCGCGCCGCGCGGCGCCCCGCCCGCCTGATCGTGCCCGACCCCGCGGGCTTTGCCGGCTACGACCGTTTCGCGGACGCCGTCGCCTCCGTCGACCCCGCGGCCGCCGCCGCGCTCTACCGGACCCTCCGCCCGCTCTTCGAGGCGGCCTACGTCGAGCTCGGCCACCCCGAGGGGGGGTTCGACGCCGTGCTCGACCGGGCGCTCGCCGCGCTGCTCGCCGTCCCCACCCTGCCCGGGGACGTCGAGCTCGTGCCGCACGCCATCGGCTTCCGCTACGCGGACCCGCGGCTCGAGTCCCTGAGCCCCGCCCAGAAGCAGCTCCTGCGGATCGGCCCCCGCAACGTCCGGCTGGTGCAGGGCCAGCTGCGCGCGCTGCGCGAGGCCCTCGCCGCCCCGCCCGGCCTCACTCCCCCGCAGCCGCCGGCAGGGGCCGAAAGCGCGCCGCCAGCGGCTCCCTGAGGCGGGCCTCCAGCGCCCGCAGGTCGGCCCGGCCCCCGGGCACCCCCCGGTCCGCGTGGCCGTTCGGCCAGACCGTCACCGTCTCCGTCCGGTCGATCCCCCACTTGCGCGCGCGGCCACGCACGACCTGGGCCGCGTCCTGCGCCACCGCGCTCCGGCTCTCCAGGACCTGCGCCTCGCCGATCAGGTCGAACAGGACGCCGAGCGCGCCGCTCGTGGGCCGTCCGTGGAGCCCCTCGATCTGCGCGTACCACCGCCGGTCCCCGTAGTCCAGGAGGCGATAGGTGATGAGTCGCTTCTGCGTGACCCGAAGCGTCGGCGACGCGAGGGGGTCGTCGTACGAGTACTCCCGCGGCTTGCCGGGCGCCCGGACCCAGGAGATCCAGACGTTCGCCGCGACCTGCGGCCGGCCTCCCTCCAGGACCGCCTCGACGACGCGCTCCTGCCGGAAGTCGACCACGAGGTCCTGCCCGACCTCGTAGGGCCGGCGCACGTAGAGAGGAGCCCTGTCCGGCGTCAGCCCGGTGCGGGCGAGGAAGGCGAAGAACCACTCCCGGTGACCGATCAACAGCGGCCGGCGCTCCGGGTCCTGCGCTTGCGCATCCCGGACGAGCGCGAGGACGACGTCGGCCTGGAGGCGCGGGCCGTTGGCGGTCGCCGTGAGATCGTACGACCGCACCTCGCCCATCGCCTCGACGAGACGCTCCTGGGGCACCACCCGCCACGGAGCCGGCGCGTCACCGGAGCCGGCGGGCGCCGCCCCGGCGAGCGCGACCGCGAGGGCGAAGGAGCTGCGCCGGGCCATGGGGCATTATGATCGCGGTCATACGCGCTGCCCGGTCGACCGGGGAAGATGGCCGTGCCGGTTCACTCCACGGAGGTGCTCATGCTGCGTCGCGTCGCCCTCGCGCTCGTCTTCGCGGGGCCCGTCCTTCTGCCCCCCGCGGCCGCGCTCGCCTCGAGCGAGGCCTGCCTCGACTGCCACTCGAAGCAGTCGCCCGGAATCGTCGCCGACTGGAAGACCAGCAAGCACAGCACGTCGGGCGTCGACTGCACGGCCTGCCACGGCGAGGCCCACCGGTCCGCGACCGACGCCGCCAAGGCCGCGATCCCCACCCCCGACACGTGCGCCGCCTGTCACGAGACGCAGGTCGCCCAGTTTAAGAGGGGCAAGCACGCCCTCGCGTGGGCGGCGATGAAGGCGATGCCGAGCGCCCACGCCCAGCCCGTCGCGATGATGGAGGGCATGAAGGGCTGCGGCGGCTGCCACAAGATCGGCCTCAAGAGCGAGGCCGAGCACCGGGAGCTGCAGCAGCAGGGCCGCGGCTTCGGACTCGCCTCCTGCGACGCGTGCCACACCCGCCACGCCTTCTCGCTCGCGGAGGCGCGCTCGCCCCAGGCCTGCCAGACCTGCCACATGGGATTCGATCACCCGCAGTGGGAGATGTACTCGGCGTCGAAGCACGGGGTGCGGGCGCTGCTGAAGCAGAACGGAACGCTCCCCGACAGCGCCGCCGCCCCGACCTGCCAGACCTGCCACATGCAGGAGGGCAACCACGAGGTGCGGGCGCCGTGGGGCTTCCTCGCGGTGCGGCTGCCGATGCCGGAGGACCCGAGGTGGGCGGCCGACCGGGCCACGATCCTGCAGGCCCTGGGCGTCCTCGATCCCGACGGCAAGCCCACGCCCCGGCTCGACGTGGTGAAGGCGGCCGACGTGGCCCGCCTCGACCAGGAGAGCTGGCAGAAGAACCGGGACCAGATGCTCGCGACCTGCGCCGGCTGCCACTCGAGCCAGTTCGCGAAGGAGCAGCTGCAGAAGGGCGACGACATGATCCGGGAGGCCGACCGGCTGATGGCCGAGGCGATCCGGATCGTGGCCGGGCTCTACAAGGACGGCATCCTGCCGAAGCCGCCTGGCTACGCCCACGCCTTCCCCGACCTGCTCACCTTCCACGACGCGCCGACGGTGGTCGAGCAGAAGCTGTTCGTCATGTTCCTCGAGCACCGCATGCGCGCCTTCCAGGGGACCTTCCACGCCAACCCGGACTACGCCCTGTGGTACGGGTGGAGCGAGATGCAGCGCAGCCTCTCCGAGATCAAGGAGGAGGCGGCGCGGCTGCGCCGGGAGCACGCCCCGAAGAAGGTCGCCGCCGCGAAGCGCTGAGGAGCGGGCCGGGCCCGACCGGCTGGCCCCGGCGCCGCGACTGTCCTATAGTTCGGGGCACCGATGGTCCAGCCGGTCTTCGTCCTCGAGAACCCCATCCTCAACTACGCCTGGGGCTCGCGCCACGCGATCGCAGACCTGCTCGGCCGCCCCGCGCCCTCGGCGGAGCCCGAGGCCGAGATGTGGATCGGGGCCCACCCCAAGGCCCCGTCCCGCATCGTCTCGCCGGGTGGTCTCGGCACGCTCGACACGGTCATCCAGGCCGACCCCGTGAACGTGCTCGGCCCCGAGGTGTGCGACCGCTTCGGCAACGAGCTGCCGTTCCTGCTCAAGGTGCTGGCCGCCGCCGAGCCGCTGTCGATCCAGGCGCACCCCTCGCAGGAGCAGGCCCGCCGCGGCTGGGCCCGGGAGAACGCCGAGGGGATCCCGGTCGACGCCCCCCACCGCAACTACCGCGATCCCAACCACAAGCCGGAGCTCGTCTGCGCGCTGTCGCCCTTCGTGGCCCTCGAGGGCTTCCGCCCGGCCGCCGAGATCGCGCGCCACCTCGCCCCGGTCGCTTCCGCCGAGATCACCCCCGAGCTCGGACGGCTCTCGCGGGAGGCGACGCCCCTCGCGCTGCGGGCGCTCTTCGCCCGGCTCATGACCCTCGATTCCGAGGAGAAGGCCCCGGTGCTGAAGCTCGCGACCGCCGAGGCCGCGCGCCGGCGGCGGTCGGATCCCGCGTGGGAGTGGGTGGCGCGGCTGATGACGCGCTACCCCGGCGACGTGTCGGTCCTGTCCCCCCTCTACCTCAACCTGGTCACCCTCGCCCCGGGCGAGGCCCTCTACCTTCCCGCGGGGGAGCTGCACGCCTACCTCGAGGGCACCGCGATCGAGCTGATGGCCAACTCCGACAACGTCCTGCGCGGGGGGCTCACGCCCAAGCACGTCGACGTGCCGGAGCTGCTCGCCACCCTCGTGTTCGAGGGACGGCCGCCGGCCGTGCTCACGGGCGAGGAGCGCGACCCGGGCGAGCGGGTCTATCCCGCCCCGGCCCGCGAGTTCGAGCTGTCGATCGTCGAGGTCGCGCCCGCGAGGCCCTTCTCCCCGCGCCCGGGCCGCGGGGTCGAGGTTCTCCTCGGCCTCTCCGGCGACACCGTGCTCCGGGCGCCGGGCGCGACCCACCCCCTGGGCCAGGGCCGCTCGCTGCTCGTGCCCGCCTCGGTCCCCACGTACGGCATCGAGGGCCAGGGTCGCGTGTGCCGGGCGCGGGTGCCGGCCTGAGGGCGCCCGTTGGCCCCCCTGCTCACCCCCCGCCGGGTCTGGATCGCGCGGGCGCTCGCCGTGCTCGTGGACCTCGCCCAGTACGCCCTGCTCCCCGCGGAGCTCACGCCGCTCAACAACGCCGTCGACGTGGCCACCGCCGCCGCGATGATCGGGCTGGTGGGGTGGCACTGGGCCTTCCTGCCGACCTTCCTCGTCGAGCTGTTCCCGTTCGTGGACCTCGTCCCCACGTGGACGCTCGCCGTGACCTTCGCGACGCGCGGCCGCACCGCGCCGCCCCCCGTGCCTCAGGCGCCTCGGACGGGGGCCGGGTCGTAGACGAGCCCGATCTGGTAGAGGCCCGGGGGCAGGTCCAGCGGGACGCTGCCGAGCCCGTCGAGGCGAAGTCGCCGCTCCTCCCCCGGCTCCGGGCCCGACAGGACGACGACGACGTCGCTCAGGACCGGGATGTCGGGGAGCTGCACGAGCAGGTAGCGGCGGTGGCTGCCGTCCGGGCCCTCCTCGTCGAACACCCGCAGGGGGCCGAAGTCGGCGAGCGCCGGAAGGTCCTCCGGGATGCGGATGCGGGGCGTGGCGTGGCCGAGGCGCTCCTTGACGTAGACCTGGAGGGCCACCTCCACCTCCATGAGGCGGAAGAGAGACCGGGCGACCCGGTTCTTGCGCAGGATGCCGAGCAGCGGGACCGCCACCACGTCCCGGGCGAGGCCGTACTCTCCGGCGGCGATCAGGGTCGCCAGCTGGTCGAGGCTGCGGAAGAGCATCCCGCTCTCGACCGGGGCGAGGCGGACGCTCGAGACCTCGAGCAGGATCGTCTCCAGCAGGCCGAGCGAGTCCCGGCTCTCCCGGCGCCTCTCGATCGCGTCCCCGAGGTCTTCCCAGGCCATCTGGAGGAGCGTCGGGACGAGGCGGAAGAACGTCGCCTTGACCTCGCGGGAGGACTCCGCGCCCAGCGTCGGGACGAGGGCCTGGAAGAAGACGATGAAGCTCTCGACGGCCTGGGCCGCGTCCCGCCGCGGGCTGCGCCGCACCGACTCGACGAGGCCGTTGCAGCGCTCGGCGAGGAGCGCGGGGGCGAGCTCGAGGAACGCCGCCTCCCCGAGGGGGGGGCCTCCCGCGGAGAGAGGGGCGAGGAACGCGGCGAGCGTCTCCGCGTAGCCGCGGGCCTCGGCCGCGCCCTGCGCGGCGGAGGAGACGGCCATGCCCGACTCGGCCACGAGCCCCTCGAGCTCGGAGAGGAACGCCGAGTCGAACGTCTCGTTGGCGGGTGGCTCCGGGATCGCGACCTCCAGCGGGGAGTATAAACTCCCCTCGCCCCACGATGCGCCGGCTTCTCCGACACGCCTCCCGTCTCGCTCCCGCCCTGCTCGCCCTGGCTCTCCTCGGCTGGGTGCTCCGCTCCGCCGACGTCTCCCGCGCCCTCGAGCAGGTCGGCCGGCTCGGCTGGAGGCTGCCCCTGCTTCTGCTCCCGAACCTCGCCGCCATCCTCGCCGAGACGGGCGGGTGGTGGCTCTCGTTCTCCCGGCTCGGCCGGCGACCCTCCTTTCCGCGCCTGCTCTCGGTCAGGGTCATGATCGACGCGCTCATGCTCGGGCTGCCGTCGGGCAGCGTGGTGGCGGAGACGGTCCTGCCCTTCCTGCTCAAGAGGCGGTGCGGGGTGCCGACCGAGGTCGGAATCGTCGCGACCGTGGCCCGGAAGTTCTTCGTCGTCGTCTCGCACGGCGTGTTCCTCGCCGCCGCCACCGTCCTCGCGTGGCGCGTCCTCGACGCCGACTCGAAGGCGGCCATCGGCCGCACCGGCCTGCCGTGGATCCTGCTCGCCACCTCGACCGTGCTGGTCGCAGCCGCCCTCGCCGCAGTGGCCGCCACCGCGCGCGGGCGCGTCGCCGACCGCGTCCACCGGGTGCTCGACCGGTGGGGGGGGCGCTGGCTCGGCTCGTGGCTCGAGAGGAACGCCCTGCGCTTCCGACAGACCGACGACGTGCTCGCCGCCTTCTTCCGGCGCGATCCCCGGGGCCTCGCTCCCTCGGTCGCCCTCTACCTCGCGGGCTGGCTCGTGCGGGCCGTCGAGACGTGGCTGTTCCTGCGCCTGCTCGGCGTGGACGTGCCGCTGCCCGCGGCCATGGTGATCGAGACCGCGCTCATCCTCGTGCGCGCGATGGCGGTGCCCGTCCCCGGCGGGCTCGGCGTTCAGGACGCCGGCTACGTGCTCGCCCTGCGGGCCCTCGGCGTGCCCGACGCGACGACCGTGGGGACCGCCTTCGTGGTGCTCAAGCGCGGCAAGGACCTCACGTGGGTCCTGCTCGGCTTTCTCCTGCTCGGCACGTCGCGCTGGCGCACCGACGCCCCCCTCGCCCCGGCGCCTCGCCCTTCCTAGCCGTCCCCGCCCTCGTCCCGCGGACGCTGGAAGGCGCGGATGTCGACCACGTTGCCTTCGCGCGCTTCCAGCGAAGCCTCCGACCGCCCCGGAGCGTCCGCGCCCGGCGGCGGCGAGGGGACCGCCTCCTCGGCGACCGGCACGGCGTCGGGCTCGAAGCGCAGGGCGAAGCCCGCGGCGGGATCGGCAAAGGCGACGATCGACCCGAACGGGACGCCCAGCCGCTCCGGGACCCCCCCGAAGCGCAGCGTCACCGAGAAGCCGTCCTCTCCCACCGCGAGGTTCCAGAACTGGTGCTGGAGGACGATCGTCATCTCCTCCGGGTGGCGCGCCCGCAGAGCCGGCGAGACCGCGACGCCCGGGTGGGTGGTCCGGAACGTCAGATAGAAGTGGTGCTCGCCGGGCAGACCTTCCTCGGCCGCGACCCGCAGCGCCTGGCGGGGCACCTCGCGCAGCGCATCCCTCACCAGCCGCGCGTAGTCGAGTCGGTCTTCCGTCACGCCCCATTGTAGACCCGCCTTGTCACGCCGCAGGGCTTCGTGCTTCACTCCCCCATGCGTCTCGTCACCCGGCCCGACCTCGACGGCCTCACGTGCGCCGTCCTCCTCTCCCAGTGCGAGGCCATCGATTCCGTGGAGCTCGTCCACCCCCAGGACGTGACCGACCGGCGCGTCGCGATCTCCGCCTCCGACGTGCTCGCCAACCTCCCGTACCATCCCGAGTGCGGCATGTGGTTCGACAACCACCTTCTGACCGACCCCCGCGCCATGCCCCCGACGAGCTTCCGGGGGCGCTACGGGAGGGCCCCGAGCGCGGCCCGCCTCGTCTACGAGCACTACCGGCCGGCCCACCCCGCCCTCTCCCGCCACGAGCGGCTCGTCGCGGAGACGGACCGCCTCGACTCCGCCCAGCTCACGCGGGAGGACGTCCTCTCGCCCCAGGGGTACGTCCTGCTCGGCTTCACCCTCGACCCCCGGACCGGCCTCGGGAGCCTGCGGGAGTATTTCGACCTGCTCCTGCCCGCGGTCCGCGACCGCTCGATCGAGGAGGTCCTCGCCCTCGAGCCGGTGCGCGAGCGCGTCCAGCGCATGGGCGAGCAGGACCGCGCCTTCCGCGAGGCGGCGCTCGCCCACTCGCGCCTCGAGGCCGGTGTGGTCGTGACCGACTTCCGCCCCCTCGACCCCATCCCCGTCGGCAACCGCTTCCTGATCTTCACCCTCTTCCCGGAGGCGGGCGTGGCGGTGCGCGTCCAGTGGGGGCCTGAGCGTCAGAAGGTGGCCGTCTCGACCGGCCGCTCGATCTTCAACCGTTCCTCGCGCGCGAACCTCGGCGTGCTGATGTCGCTCTACGGGGGCGGCGGGCACGCGGGGGCCGGGGCGTGCCTGCTCGCCGCGGACGGCGCCGACGCGAAGATCGCGGAGATCGTGGCCGCCCTCCGCCGGAATGGCTGAGCTCCTCGTCGGGGCGAACCTCCCCTGGGTCGAGTACGGCCAGGACTTCGGAGCGAGCGCGTGGCGGCCGGCCGGGGGCCTCGCGCGACCCGACCGGCGCGAGAGGGCCCGGCGTGCGCTCGGCGCCCTCGCCGCGAGCGGGGCCACCCTCGTCCGCTGGTGGCTTCTCGGCGACGGGCGCTCCGGGCTCCGGGAGGACGCGGCGGGCGGCCTCGTCCTCGACGACCGCGTCGTCCCGGACCTGGAGGCGGCGCTCGAGGAGCTGGCGACCGCGGGCCTTCGGGCGATCGTGGTCCTCACCGACTACCTCTGGCTCGAGCCGGCGCGCGTCGTGAACGGGGTGAGGCTCGGCGGCCGGCGCGAAACGCTCCGCGACCCCGCGCGGCGCGCCGCCCTCCTCGAGGGCGTCTTCGCTCCCCTCGCCGAGCGATTCGGCGAGGAGCCGGCGATCGCCGGCTGGGACATCATGAACGAGCCGGAATGGGCGACCCTCGGCGTCGGGACGCTCGACCCCCGCCGCGCGGTCTCGCGCCGGCAGATGCGGAGCTTCCTCGCCGAGGCGGCGGCGGCGTTGCGGGCCCGGGCCCGCCAGCCCCTCTCGGTCGGGCTCGCCTCCGCGCGCTGGCTCCCTCTCGTCGACGGCGTCCCCCTCGACGAGGTGCAGGTCCACTGGTACGAGAGCCTCGACCCCGTGTCCGCCCTCGCCCGCCCGGCCGAAGCGATCGACCCCTCCCGCCCGGTCGTGCTCGGCGAGTTCCCGACGCGGGGGGCCTCGCTCTCGCCGGCCGCCATCCTCGATCTCGCCCGTGGCGCGGGCTATCGCGCCGCGCTCGCGTGGTCGGCCCTCGCCCAGGACCGCGCCACCGACGCGGGGGCGTGCCACGCGGCCCTGCGCGCCTTCCGCGGCCGGGTCGCCCCGGCCGCCTCCCCGGCCTGACTCGATGCCGGTCTACCGCCTCGACGAGCGCCTGGTCTTCCCGAACCCGGAGCGCGGGCCCCGCCGCGGCCCGATCGCCGTCGGGGGCGACCTGCGGCCGGAGCGGCTCCTCCTCGCCTACTCGATGGGGATCTTCCCCTGGCAGGGCGAGCCGCTCCACTGGCACTCGCCCGACCCGCGAATGGTGCTCCTCGCGGACGAGCTGCGCCTCTCGCGCAGCCTCTCCCGCCGCCTCCGCCGGGGTGAGCTCCGCCTCACCCTCGACACCGCCTTCGAGGAGGTGATGGTCGCGTGCGCCACCGTTCCCCGGCCCGGCCAGGACGGCACGTGGATCACCCCGGGGATGGTCGAGTCCTACACCGAGCTCCACCGGCGCGGAGTCGCCCACTCGGCGGAGGCGTGGCGGGGGGACCGCCTCGTGGGCGGCCTGTACGGGCTCTCGCTCGGGGCCGCGTTCTTCGGCGAGTCGATGTTCGCGCGGGAGGCCGACGCGTCGAAGGTCGCCTTCGTCGCCCTCGTGCGCCAGCTCGGCGCCTGGGGCATCCCCCTCGTCGACTGCCAGGTCTACACCGAGCACCTCGCCCGCTTCGGCGCGCGCGAGTGGCCCCGCCGCGACTTCCTCGCCGCCCTGCACGCGGCGCTCGACCGGCCGACCCGGCTCGGGCCGTGGAGGTTCGACGAGGGCTAGCCGCCGCCCCGCAGGCGCTCGAGCGCCGCCCGGAAGTCTGCGGGCAGCGGGCTCTCGATCGCGAGCGGGCGGGCGTCGAGGGGGTGGGCGATCTCCAGCCTCCACGCGTGCAGCATCGTCCGGGCCACGCCACGTCCGGGCCCGCCGTAGAGCGGGTCGCCGAGGACGGCCATGCCCGCGTGGGCCAGGTGGGCCCTCACCTGATGGCGGCGGCCGGTCGAAGGACGCGCCTCGACGAGGAGGGCCCGCGGCAGCACCTCGCGCACGACGACCTCGGTCTCGGCGTCCCGCGCCCCCGGACCACCCACGCGAACCCGTCCCCGGCGGTCCGTCGTCCCGAGGGCGGCGTCGATCCGCAAGCGGCGCACGAGAGGCCCCGCGGGGCGCACGACGAGGGCGAGGTAGGTCTTCCTGGCCTGGCGGCCCGCGAACGAGCGTGCGAGCCCGGGGTTCGCGCGCGGGTCGATGCCGAACAGGACGACACCCGAGGTGTCACGGTCGAGCCTCTGGTGGACCGCGAGCGCGGGTGCCGGACCGTGTCCGCCGAGCCAGGCCTGGACGTGCGACACCAGGCTCGGCCGGCGCGGGTCGGCCGTGGGGTGGGTGGGGAGACCGGGAGGCTTGTCCACCGCGAGGAGCGCGCCGTCGCGAAAGAGGATCGCCCCCTCGGTCAGCGCGAAGGGCCGGTCGGTCGCCTCCGCCCCGGCCCGCAGGAGCTCCGGCCGGACGAGCGCTTCGACGCGCTGGCCCGCGCGCAGGGGACGCCCGGCCGCCCGGACGACCACGCCGTCGACCCTCGCCCCGCCCGAGGCCACGAGGGCGCGCACCCGGGAGCGGGGGACGGGCCGGCCCAGCCGCTCCTCGAGCCAGCCGGCGAGCGCGTCTACGAGCCGCCGCCCCGCGTCGGGCGCGGTGACCCGCCTGACGAGCGGCGAGGCCGGTCGGCCGTCTCGCCGTCGCCGCGTCCCCTGCGGTGTCTGCGGCATCCGGACGAGGCTACCACCGCGCACCCCGGCGACGGCGCCGGTTTCGCACTATGATCGGCCCATGGCGACGCAGAAGCTCTACCGGATCACCTTCCTCAACCAGGGGCAGGTCTACGAGGTGTACGCCCGGCGGGTGACCCAGGGGGGCCTGCTCGGCTTCGTCGAAGTCGAAGGCCTGGTCTTCGGGCAGAAGACCCGCGTGGTCGTGGACCCGACCGAGGAGCGGCTCCAGCGCGAGTTCGACGGCGTCAAGCGCTGCTACCTCCCCATGCACTCCGTCGTCCGGGTGGACGAGGTCGAGAAGCAGGGACCGAGCCGCATCACCGACGCGGCCAAGGGGAACGTGGCCGCCTTCCCCGTCCCCTACTTCAAGCCGCAAACCCGCTCCGAGCCCTGAGACGGGCTCCTCTCTCCCGATTTCCGTTGACGCGGGGCCGAGGCAGCGCGTACCTTGAGAGGGGAGGCGACCCGCGCCCCGCGCGCGGGGGCGCCGTGGCGCTCCGCCGGACTGCAGGGGAGTGCGTCATGACGAACGCGCCGCCCGTGCCCCGCGCCGTGCACACGCTCTTCGAGGAGCACCGCGCCCTGCGGGACCTCCTGAGCCAGGTCGAGTCGGCGTTCACCCGAGCCGCCCCCCGGGCGGCGACCGGCCCCGACGTGGTGGCCGCGCGCCTCGACACGCTCCGCGGGCCCCTCGGGGCCCACTTCGACGAGGAGGAGCGCGCCGGGCTCTTCGAGGAGATCGAGGCGCAGGCCCCGGAGCAGTCCGTCGCCTGCTCCCGGCTCCGCTCGGAGCACGTGACGCTGCTGCGCCGTCTCGACGAGCTGCGGCTCGCGAACCCGGAGGACCGCCGCTCCCCCGCGTGGGGCGAAGCCGTGCGCGCGCTCCTGCGCGACCTGCACGGACACGAGGAGCGCGAGTCGGATCTCCTGCAGCGCACCCTCGACGGCTCGACCGCGGCCCTCGACTAGGGCCCCCCGGCCCCCGATCAGCGCAGTCCGGTCTTGTGCTCCTGGATGAGCCGCTCGACCACCTCCGGCTCGGCGAGCGTCGTCAGGTCCCCGAGGCCCTCGTACTCGGAGGCGGCGATCTTGCGCAGGATGCGCCGCATGATCTTCCCGCTGCGGGTCTTCGGCAGGCCCGAGGCGATGTGGACGACGTCGGGCGCGGCGAAGGCCCCGATCATGTGCCGGACCTGCTCCTTGAGCGCGCCCTGGAGCTGGTCCTTGTCCCCCGAGGCGTAGTCCGAGGTGAGGAGCACGTAGGCGTAGATCCCCTGCCCCTTGATCGGGTGAGGGAAGCCCACGACCGCGGCCTCGGCCACGGCGTCGTGCGCCACGAGAGCGCTCTCGACCTCGGCCGTCCCGAGGCGGTGCCCGGAGACGTTGAGGACGTCGTCGATGCGCCCGGTGATCCAGTAGTAGCCGTCCTCGTCGCGGCGCGCGCCGTCGCCGGTGAAGTAGTAGCCGGGGTACTGGGTGAAGTAGGTCTCCTTGAACCGGTGGTGGTCGCCCCACACGGTGCGCGCCTGGCCCGGCCACGGCCCGCCGAGGCAGAGGGCGCCGCTCACGCCGTTGCCCTCGAGCACCTTGCCGTCCGCGATGTCCATGATCATCGGCCTGACCCCGAAGAACGGCAGCGTGGCGGAGCCCGGCTTGGCGGGGGTCACGCCGGGCAGCGGGCTGATCAGGACGCCGCCCGTCTCCGTCTGCCACCACGTGTCCACGACCGCGCACCGGCCCTCCCCCACCACGTCGTGGTACCAGCGCCAGATCTCGGGGTTGATCGGCTCGCCGACGCTGCCCAGGACGCGGAGCGAGTCGCGGCGGTAGCGCTTCACCCACTCGTCCCCCCCCTGGGCGAGCGCGCGCAGCGCCGTGGGCGCGGTGTAGAAGATGTTGACCCCGAGGTCGTCCACGATCCGCCAGTAGCGGCCCGGGTCGGGGTACGTGGGCGTCGACTCGAACATGACCGTGGTCGCGCCGTTCGCGAGGGGGCCGTAGACGATGTACGAGTGGCCGGTGATCCAGCCCACGTCCGCCGCGCAGAAGTAGACGTCGCCGGGGTGGTAGTCGAAGACCATCCGGTGGGTGAACGCGGCGTACACGAGGTAGCCGCCCGTGGTGTGCAGGAGGCCCTTCGGCTTGCCCGTGCTCCCTGAGGTGTAGAGGATGAACAGCGGGTCCTCCGCCCCCATCCACTCGTTCGTGCAGGTCGAGCGCTGCTTGCGGCACTCCTCGTCGAGGAAGAGGTCCCGCCCCGGGGTCATCGGCACCTCGTGGTCGGTGCGGCGGGCCACGAGCACCGTCTCCACCATCGACATGCCCTCGATCGCGCGGTCGACGGTCTTCTTGAGCGGGATGCGCTTGCCCCCGCGCAGCCCCTCGTTCGCGGTGACCACCATCCGGCACCGCGCGTCGACGATGCGGTCGCGCAGCGCCTCGGAGCTGAAGCCGCCGAAGACGACCGAGTGCACGGCGCCGATGCGCGCGCAGGCGAGCATCGTGTAGACGAGCTCCGGCATCATCCCCATGTAGATGCAGACGCGGTCGCCCCGCCTGATCCCGTGGGCGAGCAGCACGTTCGCCACCCGGCACACCTGGTGCTTGAGCTCGCGGTACGACACGTGGCGGTAGGCCCCCGGCTCGTCCTGGGCCCAGATGATCGCGGTGCGGTCGCCCAGGGTGGCGAGGTGACGGTCCACGCAGTTGAACGAGGCGTTGAGGCGGCCCGCGGAGAACCAGGAGAAGTCGACCTCGTCGTAGTCGGCGTCGAAGACGGTCTGCCAGGGGTGGAACCAGCTGATCGCCTTCGCCTGCTCGGACCAGAACCAGTCGGGGTTGTCGAGGGAGAGGCGGTAGAGCCGCTCGTACTCGGCCCGGCTGTTGAGGTGCGCGCGGGCGGCGACGTGGGGCTTGACGGGGTAGAGCTCGGACACCGTGGGCCTCCTTGGCTCGAGGCGAGGCGCGAGATTGTGCCCTCGCCCCCGGGGCCCGCGCAAGGCGCCGGGCGCGGCGCGCTCAGCGCAGGCGGCGCGCGATGAAGAGCGTGCGGTGGACGGCGGTGGCGAGAGCGCCCGCGGCCATGACCGCGAGCACCCAGAAGAGGACCGTCCCCTCCGGCTGACCGAGCGCCCGGCTCAGCAGCGGGTCGAAGAGGCACCCGAGGATCTGCAGCACGAGCCGCTCGGCCCGCTGCATAAGACCGCCCGACCCGGAGACCCCCACGGTCTCGCCGCGGGCCTGGGCGTAGCTCACGAGCAGCGAGCCGCCGAGCCCCGCCGCCACGACGAGCGGGCCCCACGGCCGGGAGGCGAAGTAGGCCGCGAAGCCGAGGAACGCGAACGTCTCGACGAAGCGGTCGAGGGTCGAGTCGATGAACTTGCCGTACGGCGAGGCGAGGCCCCGGGCGCGGGCCAGGCGGCCGTCGAGGACGTCGCACACCCCGGCGAGAGCGATCGCCCAGCCGCCCGGCTCGAGGTGGCCGAGGCCGATGAGGACGCCGCTCGCGAGGCCGAACGCGAGCCCGGCCGCGTTCATCAGGTCGGGCCCCGCCCCCGCCCGGAGGAGCGCGCGCTCGACGGGAGAGATCGCCCACATGAACCAGTGCACGAGGAAGTCCCCGACCCCGAGGAGGAAGCTCGAGCCCTTGCGTGCGGCGTCGGTGTCGCGCCGCGCCCCGCGGGCGAGAGCGAAGACCGGCATCGACACGAGCGCCGCCCCGAGCACGGCGGCGAGCACGACCAGGCTGGGGGTCATCGGGGGGCTCCCTTGGCGTTCTTGTCGCGCAGGTAGCGGACGAGCCGGCCCCAGAGGAACACCCAGGGCCAGCGCCGCTCCCGCTCGCTCAGGACGATCGGCTCGCCGGTGTGGCGGCTCGCCTTGCGGACGATGTACTCGAGCCAGCCCTCGAACGACACCATGTGCTTCGCCCACCGGGACGTCGCGCGCACGATCGAGAGGCGGAAGTAGAGGCTGCGCTCGAACCGCCGGAGCGACCCGGGCGGCCGGGCGGCCCTGAAGAAGCCCGCCCGGCCATCGACGGCCACCGCCTCGCCCTGCAGCTCGAGCTCCCGGAGGAGCGACGCGAGGACCGGGACCTGCTCGTCCCGCTGCGCCTCCCACAACGCGTCGGCCCGGCCCGCGGGCTCGGGCCGCACCTCCCACCGCATCGAGGTTCGCAGGGCGGAGCGGCCGTAGGCGTCCGCGTCGAACTCCGCGGGGAGCCACGGCCCGGCCCAGCCCCAGGTCTCGCGCACCGCCTCCGCGAGAGCGTCGAGGACCGAGCGCCGCGCGCGCTCGTCCCGGGCGTGGAGGAGCCGCGCCGGCTGGAAGAGCCGGCCGATGACGAAGTGGTCGCGCCGCCTCGGCGAGGTCTCGCGGCGGAAGGTGTCCTGGCGGATGACCGCCGCCTTGACGTGGACCCCCTCCGCCGCGAAACCCAGCGAGTACTGCGTGGGCGGGAGCCAGCGGCTGACGAGCGACAGCAGCCCGGGCCCCTTCCCCGAGAGGCCGGCCTCGCGCATCGCACGGTAGAAGGTTCGGTAGTCCTCGACGAGGACGAACACGTCGTACGCGCTCCATTCGTCGGCGCGCGCGGCCCCGCTCAGGCGCGATCCGAAGAAGACGAGCCCGACGAGCGAGGCGCCGGCCGCCCCGGCCAGGCGGCGGACGGCCGCGGCGAGCGCGGGGTCGCGCGGGTCGCGCAGCGCCCGCTCCGCGACCACCCGATCGAGCGGCGCGGGACGAGACTCGCTCACCGCGCGGGGACCAGGACCCGCAGCGCCCTCGGCACCGCCTCGATCGCGAGCTCGGACGAGCGGGCCTGGTTCCACTCGCCGTCGGTCTCGTAGGGGGGCGGGGCGGCGAAGCGGTAGACGAAGCGCGAAGCCGAGGTGACATCGACCCGCGGATGCCCCACGTGGGTCCCCCGGAGGAGGCGCACGAGCGCGCTCACCCGTCCGCCGAGGCCCATGTTGCCGAAGGCCACCGCCTCGAGCCTCCCGTCCTCGAGGTCGGCGTGGGGCGCGACGCGGAAGCCACCGCCGAACACCCGCGCGTTCGCGACGATCACCATGAGCATCTCGTGGCGGCCGAGGGCCCGGCCGTCGGCCTCGGCCTCGAGCGGGAAGCCCCGGTAGGCGTGCAGCTGCCTCAGCGCGCAGTAGAGGTAGAGGAGACCTCCCTCGAGGTAGCCGACGTTCCACGAGTCCTCGAGGACCGCCACGTCGTAGCCGAACCCCGCGATGTTCAGGAAGTACTTGTCCTCGACGCGCCCGACGTCGATCGTCCGGGTCGCCCCCTCGAGGACGATGCGGCAGCAGGCCGCCACGTCGCGGGGGGGGATGCCGAGGGTCTTGGCGAGATCGCACCCCGTGCCGCCGGGGACGAGGCCGAGCGTCGCGGGCACGCCGGTCCTCAGGATGGCGTTGCCCACGTTGCTCCAGGTGCCATCGCCGCCCACCGCCACGATGCGCCGGAAGCCGCGGCGGACGGCGTCCTCCGCGAGGCGCGCCTCGTCGCCCGGGCCCCTCGTCAGGCCGTGCTCGAGCCGCTTCGCCGAGGAGAGCCCCTGCAGGACCGGGGCCACGAACTGCGCCCCCCGGCCCTTGCCGGAGTGCGGGTTGAAGACGACGTAGACGGGCTCGTCCACCGGGATCGGCGCCGGGAACGCGGGCTACAGACGCGCCAGCGGGTCGAAGAGCTGGCAGCCGTTCCTCATCCACATCTCGCGGAACGGCGTCTCGTAGACCTCGGAGAGCACGATGTCCTTGTTGAAGGCGTTGTCGAAGAGGGCGATTCGCCCGGCCTCCTCCTCGTGCTCGCTCTTCTCGCCCTCGAACAGGATGTTCGCGAGGTAGCTGCCGGTCTCGTCGCGCTGGAACGACTGGTACAGGTGCGAGACGGGCTGCCACGAGTGGTCGGTGATCGTCATCTCGAGCGCGGGCGCGCCGTCGGCCGTGACCCGGGCGGTGCACCGTCCCTCCTCGCGGACGAGCTCGACCGCGACGTCCTCCATCCAGTGCGGGAGGTGCCAGCGCTCGATCGCGTGCGCTCGCGCGGCGGCGGTGGTGGTCGCGACCTGCCACGGGAAGAACGCCCCCTTGGGAAGCCGGCCGTCCCGGACGAGCGGCGGCACGAGCACCGCGTAGACGACCTCGCCGTACTCTCCGACCTCGCTCTCGTGGAAGTCGAAGACCGTGACCGCGAGCACGCTCGTCCCGTGGTGGGGCTCGATCGGCTCGATGCCCTTCGGCAGGATACGCCGCGCGTTGTCGGTCGGAAACTCGAAGAAGCCGCTGACCGCGTCGCGGTAGCCGTAGCGGGTCATGCCCTGCAAATCCCCTCCTCGCGGAGCACGCCGGCGATGGTCTGCACGGCCGTCTCCAGGTCCTCCTCGGTATGGGCGGCCGACACCGAGATCCGCAGGCGCGACCTGTGCTTGGGCACCGCGGGGTACGTCACCGGGTTGAGGAAGAGGCCGCGGTCCTGGATCTTCTCCGCCACCGCGAAGACCTTCGCGTCGTTGTTCACCATCACCGGCATCACCTGGGAGTTGGACTTGCCGATGTCCACCCCCTCCTCGGCGAAGCGCCGGCGGAGGAACGCCACGTTGCTCCACAGCTTCGCCCGCAGGTGCGGCTCGGAGGCGGCGATGCGCAGCGCGGCGAGCAACCCCGCGGTGAGGACCGGCGAGAGGTTGCAGGAGAAGAAGCGCGAGCGCCCGAAGGCCACCACGTAGTCGACGAGCTCGCGCGTGCCGGCCACGAAGCCGCCCTGGCCCCCGAGGCTCTTCGAGAACGTGCCGAGGTGGAAGTCCACGTCCTTGTCGAGGCCGAAGTGCTCGGCCACCCCGCGTCCGTTGGGGCCGAACAGGAACGTCGAGTGTGCCTCGTCGATCAGCACGCGGGCGCCGTGGCGCTTCGCGACCTCGAGGATCTCGGGCAGCGTGCAGATGTCGCCGTCCATCGAGTAGACGCCCTCGACCACGACCAGCTTCTTCCCCTTCTCCCGAGCGATCTTGCGCTCGAGGTCGAGGGGGTTGTTGTGGCGGAAGAAGATCGTCTTCGACTTGGCGAGGATCGCCCCGTCCACGATCGACGCGTGCGAGTACTGGTCGAGGAGGATCGTGTCCCCCGAGCGCATGAGCGCGGAGATGAAGCCGACGTTCGCGCTGTAGCCGGTCGGAAACACGACGCAGGCTTCCTTGTCCTTGAAGCGCGCGAGCTCGGCCGCGAACTCCTCGTGGACGTCGAACGTCCCCGAGAGGATCGGCGAGCCGGAGGCGCCGAGGCCGTACTTCTCGACGGCGGCGATCGCCGCCTCCTTGACCTCGGGGCGGTACGAGATGCCCAGGTAGTTGTACGAGGCGAGGTTGAGCAGCTCCTGCCACTGCCCGGTCTTCCCGTTCTTCACCCGGACGTGGGTCGTGGGCGCCGAGCCGAGGGCTTCCTGGTACAGGTAGTACCCGTTGGGCCGCGCCTCGCGGTACCACTCCGCGTACGGTCGCAGAAGGTTGAGCGGGTCGTCGCCGGCGCCGTAGTAGAAGTTGCTGTAGTCGTATTCCGAGAAGGCCGCCTTCTCGGCCGCCGTCTTCTGGGCCGCCTCCATGTCCTTCCCTTTCTCATCCGCGGCGGGGGCGTCCGCCTGCGGGCCGCACCCCTCCACCGTCACGCGGAACGCACAATCATATCAGGAGCCCGATCCTTTGCGGCTCCGCCCGCAGAGCGCTCCCGTGACATCGTTTGCGCGCAGCGAGCGCACGTCAGGCGGTGGCAGGAACCCGCGCGCGCACTCGACCGTCGGGCAACCCGCGAGAGCGTGTGTCCGTCGGATCAGGCATGCGATGCACAGGGACCTCAAGTATTACTTGAAGTCTCATCCCTCCGCGCGAAGGGACTGAAGAATGGACTCGAGGGCACGAATGATCTCGTGCTTCTCCACCTGAGACCGCCTGAACTGCAGGCTCATCGAGTACTCGCTGCCGCGAGGGCCGAACCGGAATACGAAGTGCCGGGGACGGCCCTTCGGGCGTCGCTCTCCGGGCTTGGCGAGCCGGCGCGCCTCGGCTCTCGTGCTTCCCTCCCGGCTCAGCCGCTCGATGAGAGAGGCCATTTTGTCTCGATCACCCAACCTAACTATCTGAAGGAGAATGGACTTAGACTGAATGTCGGCCAGCCGACACATCTGTCGGACGTCTTCCGGCATCGCCGCCAGGGAGAGCGACTCCGTCACGCTCGAGCGGCTCTTGCCCAGCTTCTCGGCCAGCGCCTCATGGGTATAGCCGTATCGCTCGGCCAGAACCGACAGACCGTCCGCTTCTTCGAAGGGAGTCAGATCCTTTCGCTGGAGGTTCTCAACGAGGGCGAGCTCCATCATCTCCGCATCCGACGACTCCCGGACCACACAGGGCAGCTCGCCCAGTCCAGCTTCCACTGCGGCCCGATAGCGACGCTCGCCGGCGATGATCTGGTACCGACCCCCGACCTTGCGGACGAGCAGGGGCTCGAGAATCCCCTTCTCGCGGATCGAGGCGGTCAGCTCCGAGATGTCCCCCAGCGCCCGGCGCGGCTGATCCGGGTTCGGCTGGATCTCCTCTACGGGGATCAGCCGGCCAATGGCCTCGCCCCCCGGGCGGGTCAGCTGATCGACGAAGTGCGTGTCGTGCCGCATGCGAACGGTATCGGGCAGTCCGAGGCGACGGGGGCTAGACACGTTCGATGACCTCCTCACAGAGCCGGTAGTACTCGTAAGCGCCGCTCGACTGGGGAGCGAAGGTGAAGATCGACTCCCGGTGCGCCGGGCTCTCCTCGAGGCGAATGCTCTTCGAGATGGTCGTCTCGAAGACCCGCCCTCCGAAAACCTCGGCGATCGCCTTCTGCACGTCTCGCGACAGGGTGGTTCGGCGATCATGCAAGGTGATCACTGCCCCCAAGAGCTTCAGGTCCGGGTTCGGGCGCGCTCGGATCCGGTCGACCGTCTCGAGCAGGTCATCGGTCCCCTCGAGGGCGAAATAGCTCGACTGCACCGGGATCAGAAGGTGCGTCGCGGCAACGAGAGCGTTCACGGTGATCAACCCCAGCGCCGGCGGGGTGTCCAGGATGACGAACTCGTAGCGGCCGGCGATCGTCTGCAGGCGGTCCTTCAGCCGATAGTGCGCGTCGATCTCGCCGACAAGCTGGCCCTCGAGCTTCGCCAGGGCGATCCGGGCCGGGGCCACGTCCAGCCGCGGGACCGTGGAGGGTTGGAGGATGTCCACGAGAGCCGCCTGTCCGACGAAGACGTCGTACATCGATTTCTGCTGGGCACGGACGTCGAGAAACGTCATCGACGAGTTGGCCTGGGGGTCGAGGTCGACCAGCAGGGTGTTGCGGCCGCGCATGGCGAGCGCGGCGGAGAGGTTGATGGCGGTCGTGGTCTTTCCCACGCCGCCCTTCTGGTTCGCAATCGCGAGAACGATCAAAGGGCGTTGCTCCGGGATCTCGTCGCCGAGGGTCGCGACAGTGCGCGGATGTTAGAAGAAGGCGACCGGCAGGGTCAAGCTCAAACGGGTGGGGGTGGTGTCGGAGTGCGGGGCTACATCTTGTACTTGCCGAGATCCTCGTCCGACAAACCCTCGAGCCACTTCTGGAGCCGCCCGACGTCCATGCTCTCGCGGCTCGCGTCCAAAGAGCGAGCGCTCCTGATGACCTCGTCCGCCACGAAAATGCGAGCGCCCGAGCGCAACGCCAGGGCGATCGCGTCCGACGGCCGCGAGTCGAGGCGGTGCAACCCCTGGGCCGACCGCACCTCGAGCGTCGCGTAGAAAGTGTTCTCCCGCAGCTCGCACACCACCACGCGTTCGACCCGGCCGCCCATCTCTTCGATCACCGACCTCAGGAGGTCGTGGGTCATGGGCCGCGGCGTCTCGACGCTCTCCACCTTGAGGGCGATGGCGTTCGCCTCGAAGACACCCACCCAGATCGGCAGGACCCGCTCGCCCTCGACCTCGCGGAGCACGACGATGGGCATGTTGGTGATGGGATCCACCATCAGCCCCTTGATGCTCATCTCGATCTCCACGCGTCCCCTCCCTGCCACTCGCAGAATATAGGGAGCGTGGAACTCCCTGTCAATGAATCGGTTGCGGGAGGCGCCCCTGGAGGGAGTTGGGGGCCGCGGCCGTGATCTCGACCTGCACGCGGCCGCCGACGAGGCTCGCGGGCCCGTCCAGGTGCACGATCCGGTTGTGCCGCGTGCGACCCGACACGCGCCCCTCTCCGTCGGCCTCCTCGACGAGCACTTCCTCGAGCCGCCCTACGAGCGCCTCGTTGCGGCGCCGCTGCCACTGCTGCTGGCGGGCGTTGACCACGTGGAGGCGTCGCGTCTTCTCCTCGGCTGGCACGTCGTCGGGCAGTCGCAGGGCGGTCGTCCCAGGCCGCGGCGAGTACGCGAAAGCGAACAGCGAGTCGAAGCCCACCCCTTCGAGAAGCGACAGAGTCTCCTCGAACTCGCCAGGAGTCTCCCCCGGGTAGCCGACGATCACGTCGGTCGAAAGGGCCAGGTCGGGGACGTGGTCCCGAAGGAGCGACACGGTGTCGAGATACTGCTGGCGGGTGTAGCCCCTGCGCATCGAGGCGAGGATGCGGTCGGAGCCGGACTGCACCGGCAGGTGCAGATACGGGCACACGCGCGCGAGGTCCCGCAGGGCCGACGCCATGCGCGGCGAGACGTGCCCGGGGTGCGAGGTCGTGAAGCGGAGGCGATCGAGACCGGGTACGGCGTCGATCCTCGCGAGGAGCCCCGCGAAGTCGGTCCCGCCGTGGCGGTAGGCGTTCACCGTCTGCCCGAGGAGCATGACCTCGGTGTAGCCCCTGGCGACGAGACCCGCGACCTCGCGCTCGACGTCCTCCGGCGGCCGGTTCACCTCGGGCCCGCGGGTGCGGGGGACCACGCAGAAGCTGCACACGTGGTTGCAGCCCTCCATGACCGTGACGTACGCGCGCACGGGGTTCGAGTGGGCGGCCACGTCGTCCGCGATCGCGAACGTGCTCGCACGACGGTCGAGGTCGATCGCGACGCGTCCGCTCGACTCGCGCACCCCGAGCAGGTCGCCGATGCGGTGGAACGTGTGGGTGCCTACGAGCACGTCCACGTGCCGCGCGCGATCGAGGACCGCCTCCCCCTCGAGCTGGGCCACGCACCCGCCCACGGCGATCCGCAGGCCCGGCCGAGCCTCCTTGAGGCGCCGCAGCCTCCCCAGCGAGTGGCGGAACTTGGCGGTCGCCTTCTCCCGCACGGCACACGTGTTTAGGAACACGACGTCCGCCTCGGCCGCCGAGGCGGCGGCCTCGAGCCCGCTCGCCTGGAGGAGCCCCGCCACTTTCTCGGAGTCGTTGACGTTCATCTGGCAACCGAACGTCTGAACGAAGAAGCTCCTTTTCATCGTTTTTGTCAAGGGTTAGACCTCAAAGCCGAATGCTTTGCTCGAGCATCTCGCGCGCGTGCTGCCGAGCCGTCGCCGTGACGGTCTCTCCCCCGAGCATCCGGGCGATCTCCTCGACGCGTCCGTCGCCGGTCAGGACAGCGACTCCGGTCACCGTGCGCCCGCGCTCGACCCGCTTGCTGACGGCGAGGTGGTGGTCCGCGAAAGCCGCGATCTGGGGCAGGTGGGTCACGCAGAGCACCTGCTGCCGCGCGGCCACGGCCTTGAGCTTGCGGCCCACGACCTCGGCCACGCGGCCCCCGATGCCCGCGTCCACCTCGTCGAACACGAGGGTCAGGCCCGGCGCGTCCGAGCGCACGACCGACTTGAGGCCCAGCATGATCCGGCTCAGCTCGCCCCCCGAGGCGATCCGCGCGAGCGGCCGCAGATCCTCGCCCGGGTTCGGCGAGAGGAGGAACTCCGCCCGCTCGAGCCCGCGGTCGGTCCACGTGGCGGGGTCGCTCCCGTCGGCGTCGGGCGGGGAGAACGCGACATCGAAGCGCGTCTTCTCCATCGCGAGCTCGGCCAGCTCCGCCTGGACCCGGCGCCGCAGCTCGGCCGCGGCGGCCCGCCGGCGGCGCGACAGGGCCCGGGCTCGCTCGAGGTAGGCGGCGGCGAGCCGCGCCCGTCGCTCCTCGAGGGCCCGCTCCTGCTGCTCGGGGGAGCCGAGAAGGTCGAGCTCCCGGCGGCACCGCTCGGCGAAGGCCAGCACGTCCTCGACCGAGGTCCCGTACTTCTTCTTCAGCCGCTCGACGAGGGCGAGACGGCTCTCGATCTCGTCGAGCCGCCCCGGGCTCACCTCGAGTTGCTCGCGGTAGTCCCGTAGCCGCAGCGAGAGGTCCTGGAGCGGGGCGAGGACGCCCGCCCGGGCCTCGAGGAAGGCCCGGAAGGACGGGTCGATCGCCGCGAGCTCCTCGACCCGGCGGAACGCCTGGCCGAGGCGGGACAGGGCCGAGCCCTCGGCGTCGTAAAGCAGGCCGTACGCCTCCTCGCTCAGCGCGGCGAGGCGGCCCGCGTTGGCTTGGCGGGCCTTCTCGACGCGCAGGGCGTCCTCCTCGCCCGGAGCGAGCCCGGCGCGCTCGATCTCCCCGAGCTGGAACTCGAGCATCTCGCGCCGGCGCTCGGCCTCCCGGCGCTCGCCGCGCAAACGCTCGAGCGCGGCCTCGGCCGCTCTCCAGTCCCGGTGGAACTCGGCGAGCGGCCGCTCGCCTTCCCCTCCGGCGAAGCGGTCCACGAGGTCCACGTGCGTCGAGGGGTCGAGCAGCCCCTGCGGCTCGTGCTGCCCGTGGACCACGACGAGCGAGGGAGCGAGCTCACGCAGCACGCTGAGCGGCACGAGGGCGCCGGCCACGGTCGAGCGCCCCTTCCCGCCGGCCTGGATCTCCCGTCGGACGACGATCTCGTCGGGGTCCGCCTCGAGGCCCCGCTCCTCCAGGAGCGCGGCCGCGTCGCGGCTCTCGAACACCGCTTCGACCGACGCCCGCTCCTCCCCGCTGCGAATGAGCTCCGGCGAGGCGCGCTCGCCGAGGAGAAGCCCCAGCGCGTCGATCAGGATCGACTTACCGGCGCCCGTCTCCCCCGAGAGCAGGGTCAGGCCCGGACCGAACTCGATCTCGAGGCTCGGGATGAGCGCGATGTTGTTGACTCTCAACAGCTTAAGCATGTCTGGCGCGACTCGGGGCAGAATAGCACAGCCTTCGACAGGCTGTAAACGCATGATGGAGCGTCACAAGGACAGGCAAGGACCGCAGGACGTCTGCGCGGTGGAGGGAAAATTGACAGCCACAATCCATTGTGGCATCCTCAATTGTTAGCGCAAGTTAGAGAGGTGTCATTGCTCGTCCCCCTCGCCCTGGCGCAAGCTTCCCCGGAGCCGTTTACCGGGGGGGTCGCGGGGCTCATCGCCCACAGCGGACCGATGGCCCGGTTCGTCCTGGCGCTCCTGCTCGTCTTCTCCCTCGTCTCCTGGGCGATCATCCTCTACAAGGGGATCGCCCTCCACCGGGCCCACGTGCAGTCCGAGACCTTCCTCGACGTGTTCCGCAAGAGCAGCAAGTTCTCCGAGGTCAACTCGGTCTGCCCGCAGCTCAAGGCCAGCCCGCTCGTGGGCGTGTTCCAGGCGGGCTACCTCGAGGTGAACCAGCAGGTCCGCGGCGGCGGCGCGCCCCCCGGGGGTGCCCAGCGACCCACGGTGCGCAGCCTCGAGTCGCTCTCGCGCTCGCTCGCACGCGCGGCCACGGTCGAGACGACCAGGCTCGAGCGCCGCCTCAGCTTCCTCGCGACCACCGCGAGCGTCACCCCGTTCGTCGGCCTGTTCGGCACGGTGTGGGGCATCATGGACGCCTTCCAGGAGATCGGGCGCATGGGGTCGGCGAACCTTCCGGTCGTCGCGCCCGGGATCTCGGAGGCCCTCATCACCACCGCCATGGGCCTGTTCGCCGCGATCCCCGCCGCCGTCTTCTACAACTTCTTCAGCAGCCGGGTGCGGGTCCTCTCCGCGAAGATGGACGACTTCGCCCTCGAGTTCCTCAACATCGTCGAGAGGAACTTCACGTAGGGATGCAGGCCCACGGTGGCGGCGCGGAGACAGGAGGCGCGGGCTCGGTCTACCGCCTGCTGCGCTCGCGGCGGGGCTCGCCGATGCTCGGCGAGATCAACGTCACCCCCCTCGTCGACGTGGTGCTCGTGCTGCTCCTCATCTTCATGGTCACGGCGCCCATGATGAGCCGCGGCATCGACGTCTCGCTGCCCGTCGCCAACCAGCCGCAGATCCCCCAGGAGGACCGGATCACCGTGTCCGTGCGCGCCGACGGACGGGTGTTCGTCGGGGCGGACGTCGTGAACCTCCTCCTCCTCGAGGAGAGGCTGCGCGGCCTCACCTCGGGCCGCCCGGACAGCGTGGTCTACCTGCGCGCCGACGAGGGCCTGCGCTACGGCGAGGTCATCCGGGTGGTGGACGTGATCAAGCGCGCGGGCGTCGACCGGATCGGCTTCGTGTACGCGCTGCCCGAGGAGAAGCGGCGGTGAACGAGGCGATCGACCGCCTCCTCGCCGAGCGCGAGCGGCTGGACCGCGGCCTGCCCGCGACGACCCTCGTCTCGCTCGTCTTCCACCTCACGCTGGCCGGCCTCGCGGTGCTCCTGCCGCAGTTGCTGCCGCGCGAGCCGCTCCTCCGGGTGGCCGAGTTCGGCACGTTCGTCGTGCTGCCCCGGGGCGGCGGGGGCTCACCCGCCGCCGCCGAGCCGCCCGCCGCGGCTCCCTTCCCGCAGCCCGCCCCGCGGGTGGAAGTGCCCTCCCCCCCGCAGGTGGCGAAGCCGCCGAAGGACCTGCCGAAGCCGCGGGCGCTGCCCCTTCCCGACGCCCGCCGCGCGGCGAAGCCCACGCTGCAGCCGCCGCCGGTCCCGGGCCCGCGCACGGGTCAGGCGCCCACGGCCGCGGCGGCGCCCGCCGGCGGCGTCCCCGGCGGGCGCGGGACGGCCTCCGCCACGCCCGGCCTCGAGTTCGGCCCGCCCGGGCCCGGGGTCCCCGACGGCACGGACACGGGCGGCGACTGGTACCTCGCCGGCGTGCAGCAGAAGATCTGGATGCTGTGGAACCAGCAGATCAAGTCGGGGTTCACGCAGCCGATCGGAGTCACCTTCACGATCCAGCCCGACGGCAGCGTCACCGGCGTCCGGGTGACCCAGCCGAGCGGGGTGTCGCTCCTCGACATGGCGGCCCAACGGGCCATCCTCAACGCGGCGCCTTTCGGCCCGCTCCCGAGGGAACATGGTCAGAACCCCCGAACGATCCAGGCGCTCTTCAAGCCCGCGTCGTAGGCGCTCGACCCTCGCGCTCCTCCTCCTCGCCGCCGCCGCGGCAGCGGGGACGGCGCTCCGCGTCCGCGCCGTCGCGGCCCAGGAGCCGGCGCCGGCCGAGCAGATCGTGATCGGCGGCATCACGCCGCGCTTCGCGGTGCCCGACTGCGTCCCGCGCCGCGCGGACGAGGCGAGCCAGAGCGCCTGCCGGACGATCACCCAGGTCCTGCGCAACGACCTGCGCTTCGAGGGGCTGTTCCAGTTCGTGCCGGAGAGCCTGATGAGCGCCGTCCCGCCCCTCGACCCCGACGCGCCGCGGTTCGAGGACTGGAAGGGGATCGGCGCCCGCATCCTGGTCTCCACCCGGGCCGAGGTCGTAGGAGGCGAGCTGACCGTCGAGGTGAAGGTCTTCTTCGTGGACTCCGGGGCCACCATGCTGGCGCGGCGCTACACCGGGCGGGCCGACAACCCGCGGGTGTTCGCCCACCAGGCCTCGGACGACATCATGACGCTCACCCAGCACAAGGGGGTCGCCCGCACCCGGATCGCGTTCGTGAGCGACCGCGACGCGACGAAGGAGCGACGGTCGAAGGAGATCTACATCGTCGACTACGACGGCTACAACCCGCGGCGGGTGACGGTCAACGGCTCGCTCAACATCCTGCCGTCGTGGCGGCCGGACGGGGCGGCGATCGCCTACGTCTCGTACCGCCAGGGGTCGCCCCTCCTGTATCTCGCGAAGATCTTCGAGGGGCAGAGCGTCGCGAACCTCTCCGGCGAGAAGGGCGACAGCCAGGTCTTCGGCGCCGCCTTCAGCCCCGACGGCCGCAGCATCGCCTTCGCCAGCAACCGGGCGGGCAACGCCGACGTCTGGGTCGCCGCCGCGGACGGGTCCCTTGCCCGGCGGGCCACGACCGCCCAGGCCAACGACACCGCGCCGTGCTGGAGCCCGACCGGCCAGGAGATCGCCTTCACCTCGGACCGCACCGGCTCGCCGCAGATCTTCCTGATGGACGGCGAGGGGCTCAACGTGCGCCGCTTGACGACTCTCGGCGCCTACAACGACGCCTGCGCGTGGAACCCGTCGAAGCTCTACAGCGAGATCGCCTTCACCTCCCGCCTCGAGGTGGGCAAGTTCGACATCGCGGTCATCGACCTGGCCACCCGGCAGGTCCGGCAGATCACCCAGGGCCGGGGCTCCTGCGAGTACCCCTCGTGGGCCCCGAACGGCCGCCACCTGGCCTTCTCGTGCGACCGGGGCGGCCGCTGGGAGATCACGGTCGCCGACCGGGAGGGCCGCTCGCTCCAGACCGTGGCCACCGGCCCGGGCAACAACGTCCAGCCCGACTGGGGGCCGTGAGATCACGAAACGAGGAGGGTTTCATGACGTTTCCCATCGATCGCCGAAAGGCCGGCCTCGCGCTCGTCCTGGTCGCGCTCGTGGCCTTCGCCGCCTGCGGAAAGAAGAGGCCGCCCGTCCTCGCGACCGCCCCCGGCGCCCAGAGCGCCCCCGCCGAGACGGCCGACCGGCTCCCGGCCCGCCCGCTCGACGAAGGCCCGGACGTTCGGGCCCTCGAGGGCGAGGGCGCCGCCGGGAGCGACCTCGCCGGCGGCGACTTCGCGGGGGCGGGAGGCGAAGGCGGCCCCCTCGCCGACATCTTCTTCGACTACGACAGCGCCGCCCTCTCCGACGCGGCGAGGGCCACCCTCGAGAGGCACGCCCAGTGGCTGCAGTCACGACGCGACGTGCGCGTGGCGGTGGAGGGCCACTGCGACGAGCGGGGCACCGTCGACTACAACCTCGCCCTCGGCGAGCAGCGCGCCCGCGCCGCACGGGACTACCTGGTGAGCCTCGGAGTGGCCGCCGACCGGCTGCGGGTGGTGACGTACGGCAAGGAGAGGCCGCTCGACCCGGCCCACAACGAGGCCGCCTATGCCAAGAACCGCCGTGCGCACTTCTCCGTGTCGCGCTGAGCGACCCCTCGCCTGGGATATGATGAAGCCTCGTCCGGCTCCACCCCCGTCGCGGAGGACCGCGTGATCCGCCGAGCCGTCTGCGCCGCCACCCTGGCCGCCATCGCCCTCCTCGCGGGGCCGGCCGCCGCCGCCAACAAGGACATCGAGCGGCTGGCCGTACAGATCGCCGCCCTGCAGGGCCAGCTCGCCGACGCCCAGCGGGCGAACGACGAGATGCGCTCGGAGCTGCGCCGGCTCGCCGAGCTCGTGGCCGAGCAGAACGCGCTGCTGAAGAAGAACGCCCAGGACGAGCGCCAGCACGACGAGCAGCTCGCCGCGGGCCTCAAGGACCTCAGCGACCGGGTCGCCGAGCTCGCCGAGTCCCTCGAGGCGCTGCGGGCCCAGGCCTCCTCGGGGGTCGTGCCGCTCCCCGGGCCGGAGGCCACCGCCGCGCCCGGTGCGACGCCCTCCCCCGCGGGGGGCACCCCCGGGGCCCCCCCCCCCCCCCCCCCCCCCCCCCGCCCCCGCGGGGGGGGGGCGGGGGGCGGGGCCGGCGCCGCGCG
>CAZLRF010000032.1:0-17451 GCA_964561785.1 uncultured Acidobacteriota bacterium
TACAGGTGGGCGTCGAGGAGCTTCGCGAGCTGCTCGCGGCTCATCTTGCCCACGCGCTGCTCGGCGACCTTGCCGCCCTTGATGACGAGGAGGGTCGGCATCGCGGTGATGCCGTACTGGAAGGGGACCTGCTCGTTCTCCTCGACGTTGAGCTTGCCCACGCGCACGCGGCCGGCGTACTGCGCGGCCACCGCCTCGAGGTCGGGCACCATGGCCTTGCACGGAGCGCACCACTCCGCCCAGAAGTCCACCAGCACGGGCTTGTCCGAGCCGAGCACGTCCGCCCAGTTCTGGTCCGTCAGGATCTCGATGTTCGCCGCCATGTGCCTCTCTCGTCCGCTTCAGAACTTCGCCATCGCCTGGCGGTAGAGCCGGAGGTATTCCCCGGCCGACCGCTCCCACGAGAACTCCTTCGCCATGCCGCGCTTCTGCAGGGCGGCCCAGGCCGTCTTGTCCTTCCACGCGGCGAGGGCCTGGTCGATCGCCCACATGAGGCCGGTGCCGTCCGGCGTGTCGAAGCGAAAGCCGGTCCCCGCCTTCTTCGCCGCATCGTAGGGCTCGACGGTGTCGACGAGGCCGCCGGTCGAGCGGACGATCGGCACGGTGCCGTAGCGCAGGGCGTACATCTGGGTGAGGCCGCACGGCTCGCTGCGCGAGGGCATGAGGAAGAGGTCCGACCCCGCCATGACCTTGTGGGCCAGGGTCTCGTCGTACGCGAAGCGCACGGCGAAGCGGTCGGGGTCGCGGTGGTGGAGGTGCCGCAGGCCCTCCTGAATGCCGTGGTCTCCCGTCCCGAGGACGACCATGCGCAGGGGGCGCCGCAGGATGTCCCACCAGGCCCCGGCCACGATGTCGAAGCCTTTCTGCCACACGAGGCGCGAGGTCACGCCCACGAGGGGCAGGTCGGGGAACTCGGGCAGGCCGTAGGTCCGCAGGAGGTCGGCCTTGCAGGCGGCCTTGCCCGAGAGGTCCTCGGCCGAGTAGCGCCGCGCGATGTGGGCGTCGCTGCGCGGGTCCCACTCGTCGTAGTCGACGCCGTTGAGGATGCCGTGGACGTCCCCCGCCCGGGAGCGCACGACGCCCTCGAAGCCGAAGCCGTGCTCCGGCCCCTGGATCTCGTGGGCGTAAGTCGGGGACACGGTGTTCACGATCTCCGCGAAGACGGTGCCGCCCTTGAGGTAGCTGATCGACCCGTGGTACTCGAGGGCGAAGGATGTCCCGAGGTTCCACGGAAAGCCGAGCAGGCCGAGGGTGTCCATCCCGAACTGGCCCTGGTAGGCCACGTTGTGGATCGTGAAGACGCTCGGCATGCGGCCGAGCGTCGGGTCGTCCCAGTAGGAGGCCTTGAGGTAGACCGGCACGAGGCCGGTCTGCCAATCGTGGGCGTGGAAGACGCTCGGCCGCTCCCCGCGGCTGCGGAAGTACTCGAGGGCGGCGCGGCACAGGAACGCGAAGCGCAGGCGGTTGTCCTCGAAGTCCCCGTAGATGACCGACCGGCCGAAGAACTCCGGGTACTCCACGAAGACGACGTCGACCCCGGCCTCCGTGCGGGTGCGATAGAAGGCCGCGCTGCGGGGCACGCCGTCGAGCGGCACGTGCACCGAGCCGACGTGCTCGCCGGGCGGGAACCAGATCGGATAGTAGCGGGGCAGGACGACCGTGACCCGGTGGCCGAGACGCACGAGCGCCTTCGGCAGGGCGGCCGAGATGTCGGCGAGCCCCCCGGTCTTCACGTAGGGGACCATCTCCGGGGTGACGAACGCGACGTGGAGGGTGTCGGACAAGGGGGCTCTCCCACCGGCGAAACGCCTCAGGCTAGCACGCGCCGCGGGGCGTTTTCGAGCTACCCTCGGGACCGATGCCCCGGCGCCTCGGACAGCACTTCCTCCGCCCCGCCTCGGTCGAGAGGCTGCTGCGCCTGATCGCCCCCGCGCGAGAGGACGTCTTCCTCGAGATCGGCCCGGGGACGGGCGCGCTCACGCTTCCTCTCGCCGAGCGCTGCCGGCGCGTGGTCGCGGTGGAGAAGGACGACGCGCTCGCGCGCCGGCTCCGGGAGCGCGCGCCGGGCCACGTCGAGATCGTGTCCGCCGACGCCCTCGAGGTCGACCTCGGAGCGCTCGTCCCGGCGGGGGCCCGCCTCGCCGGCAACCTCCCCTACTACGTCTCGAGCCCGCTCCTGCGGCGCTTCCTCGAGCTGCGCGGCCACGTGCGCGACCTGCACGTGATGCTGCAGGAAGAGGTGGCTCGGCGGATCGCCTCGCCCCCCGGCTCGAAGGAGTACGGGATCCTCTCCGTGCTCTACGCCCTCCACGCCGACGCGGACGTCGCCGCGCGCTTCCCGCCCGGCTCGTTCCTGCCCCCGCCGAAGGTCTCGTCGGCGATCCTGCGGGCGCGCTTCCGCGCGGAGCCGCGGGCGGACGTCGACGACCTCCGGGCCTTCGAGCGCTTCCTGCAGACGGCGTTCGCCCGCCGTCGCAGAACCCTTGAAAACAACCTCGAAGATAGCTATCCTCACCTCAAGGAATACTTTAGGTCCCTCAACGCCGAGGGGTCGAGGCGGCCGGAGACGCTATCGGTTGTGGAGTTTGCGGCGATCTGGAGAGCCGCGAGAGAGGGCGAGAGGGTTGACGACAGCCGCGACGGCCGCTGACCGCCCGATCCGACTCGTCCCGCTCGGCGGTCTCGGTGAGTTCGGCCTCAACGCGCTCGTTCTCGAGTGGGAGGATCACCTCCTCCTGCTCGACGCGGGGATGCTGTTCCCGCCCGCGGAGATGCCCGGCGTCGACTCGATCGTCCCCGACTTCGAGTACCTGGCCGAGCGCCGCGACCGCCTGCACGGGATCCTCCTCACCCACGGCCACGAGGACCACATCGGCGCGCTCTCGTTCGCCCTGCAGGCGGCGAGCGCCCCCGTCTACGGCAGCCGCCTGACGCTCGGCTTCGCGCGGCGCAGGCTGCAGGAGCGCGTTGTCGCGGCGGACCTGCGGACGCTCGTGCCCGGCCAGCCGACCGAGATCGGGCCGTTCCGCGTCCACCCGATCCGCGTCGCCCACAGCGTGCTCGACAGCCTCGCCCTCGCGATCGAGACCCCCTCCGGGGTCGTGCTCGCGAGCGGCGACTTCAAGATCGACCCCCGGGCGCGGCCCGAGGAGCGGACGGACCTCGAGGCGCTCTCCGCGTGGGGCGAGCGGGGCGTCCTCGTGCTTCTCTCCGACAGCACGAACGTCGAGCAGCCGGGGCTCACCGGGGGCGAAGACGACGTCGTCCCCGCCTTCGAGGACGTGCTCGAGCGCACCCGCGGGCGCGTGCTCGTCTCCTGCTTCGCCACGTCGATCCCCCGCATGCAGCGCGTGGCCGACCTCGCCGTCCGCCGCGCGCGCCCGGTGGCGTTCCTCGGACGGCGGATGGTCGACAACGCCGAGGTCGCGATCGACCTCGGCCTCCTGCGGCTGTCCGACGGCGCCCGGGTCTCGCCGGGCCTGCTCTCCGGCGAGGGGACGGAGCGCGCCCTCGTGTTCGTCTCCGGCAGCCAGGGCGAGCCGCTCTCCGCGCTGTCGATGATCGGCCTCGGCGAGCACCGCGACGTCGCGGCCGGGCCCGGGGACACCGTGGTCCTCTCCGCGCGCGCCGTCCCCGGCAACGAGCGCACGGTCTCCCGGCTCATCAGCAACCTGTTCCGCCTGGGCTGCGACGTCGTCCACCCCGGCACCGCCCGCGTCCACGTCTCCGGCCACGGAAGCCAGGGCGACCTCGTCGAGCTGCTGAAGCGCGTGCGCCCCCGTTACCTCGTGCCTGTGCACGGCGAGTACCGCATGCTGGCCCAGCACGCGCGGCTCGCCGCCGTGGCGGGCCTCTCCCCCGACCGCGTGATCGTGCTCGAGGACGGCGACGTGCTACGCCTCGGCGCGGACGGCGCGCGCAAGGAGGCGCGGGTCGCCGCGGGGCGCGTGCTCCTCGACCGCGGGGGCGCCTCCGAGATCGAGGACGTCGTCGTGCGCGACCGGCGACACATCTCCTCCGAGGGCATCGTGGTCCCGGTCGTGGTCGTGGACCGCGCCACCGGCCGGCTCGAGTCTCCCCCCGAGATCGTCTCCCGCGGCCTCCTCGCCGGCGGCGCGGAGGCCGATCTCGCCGAGGAGGCGGGCCGCCTGCTCGACGGCGCGCTGGACGCCCGACCCGAGGAGGAGAGGCTCGACGCCGACCTCACGCGCGAGAGGGTCCGCGACGAGCTGCGGCGATTCTACAAGCGGCGGACGCAGCGCCGCCCCATGGTCATCCCCGTGGTGATGGAGGTCTAGGCCGGCCATGGCCACAAGCGTCGACAACCGGGGGGCGCGCGGCGCGGAGCTCGTGGGGCTGCTCGCCTTCGCCCTCGCCCTCATGCTCCTCATCGCCCTCGCGACCTTCGACCCGCGCGACCCCGCCCCGTTCTTCAAGGCCGGGGTCGAAGGGCCCGCGCGGAACTTCATCGGCCCCTTCGGCGCGTTCCTCGCCGAGATGCTCATCCCCCAGCTGTTCGGCCTCGCCGCCCTCGTCCTCCCGGTGGTGCTGGGTCTGCTCGGCTGGAAGCTCTTCTGGTGCCGGCCCATCGAGGCCCCGTACACCAAGGCGGTCGGCAACCTGGTCCTGCTCCTCTCGCTGTCGACCCTCCTCGCCCTCACGTTCGGCACGGTCGTCTTCGAGGGCGAGCCCGTGCGCGCGGGGGGCGCGGTCGGGGAGCTCCTCTCGTCGCTCCTCGTCGCGGACTTCAGCCGGACGGGGGCCTACATCCTCGCCGCGACCGCGCTGTTCGTCGCGCTCATCCTCGCCACGCAGTTCTCGTTCTCGGTCTTCCTGAAGGGCGCCTCCGGCCGCCTCGGCGAGCGGCTGCGCGCGCTGCGCACCGCCTTCACCCACTACCGCGAGTCGCGCCGCAAGGAGAAGCTGCGCCGCGACGTGATCCGCAAGCACACCGCGGCGAAGGAGGACGCCCCGGGGCTGCCCCGGATCCGCCGGGTCAAGGCCGGGGGCGAGGGCGGGGACGCCGCGGACGGTCCTCTCCTCCCCGAAGGCGACCTCGACGACCTGCCGCTCAACACACCCCCCGTCCCGCGCGCTGCGCCCGCCCAGAAGCCGCTGCCGTTCTCTCCCGCCCTCGAGGACGAGGAGGACCACGACGAGGCGCCCGCGCCCCCGAAGCCCGCCCCGCGGCGCCGGCGCGCCGCGCGCGAAGAGGAGGGCCGGGGCGAGACCCGGGGCGGCCACACCCTGCCGCCCATCACGATCCTCGACGAGCCCAAGGGCGGATCCGGCGTCGACAACGACCGCCTCCTCGAGAAGGGCCGCATCCTCCAGGCGAAGTGCAGCGAGTTCGGCGTGCTCGGGACGGTGAAGGAGATCCACCCGGGCCCGGTCGTCACCACCTACGAGTTCAAGCCCGACGCGGGGGTCAAGTACTCGAAGATCGTCGGGCTCGCCGACGACCTCGCCCTCGCCCTCGAAGCGGAGTCGATCCGCATCGACCGCGTGAGCGGGAAGGGCAACGTCGGGATCGAGATCCCGAACGAGACGCGCGACACCATCTACCTGCGCGAGCTGCTCGAGTCGGACGCGTTCCGCCGCTCCCCGGGAAGGCTCACCCTCGGCCTCGGGAAGGCGGTGAACGGCGACCCCTGGGTCACCGACCTCGCGGCCATGCCGCACCTGCTCATCGCGGGGTCGACCGGCACCGGCAAGAGCGTGGGCCTCAACTGCATGATCGCGTCGATCCTGTTCCGCTCGACCCCGGACGAGGTGCGTCTCATCCTGATCGACCCCAAGCGGCTCGAGCTCGGGGTCTACGAGGACATCCCCCACCTGCTCACCCCGGTGGTCACCGACCCCAAGGTCGCGGCGAACGTGCTCAAGTGGGCGGTGACGGAGATGGAGCGGCGCATCCGCATGCTGGCCTCGGAGGGGGTCCGGAACATCGAGCAGTTCAACAACATCATCCGGGCGGAGAAGGGGGCCCGCGACGAGGACTCGGGCGAGGAGCTCCGGCCCCTGCACTACGTCGTGATCGTGATCGACGAGCTCGCCGATCTCATGATGGTCTCCTCCCACGAGGTCGAGGAGTCGATCACCCGCCTCGCCCAGATGGCGCGCGCGGTGGGCATCCACCTGATTCTCGCCACCCAGCGGCCCTCGGTCGACGTCATCACCGGCCTCATCAAGGCCAACTTCCCCTCCCGCATCTCGTTCCGGGTGGCGGCGCGGGTCGACAGCCGGACGATCCTCGACTCGATCGGGGCCGAGCAGCTCCTCGGGCGGGGGGACATGCTGTTCCTGCCCCCGGGCAGCGCCCGGCTCGTCCGCGTCCACGGCGCGTACGTCACCGAGCACGAGATCGCGCGGCTCACCTCGTTCCTGCGCAAGCTGGGCGAGCCCGCGTACGACGACACCGTCGGCAAGCCCGAGAAGCCGGCGGAGGCGGCCGAGGCGACGGACCGCGACGACCTCTTCGACGAGGCCGTGCGCTTCGTGGTCCAGAGCGGGCAGGCCTCCACGAGCATGCTCCAGCGCCGGTTCCGGATCGGCTTCTCCCGCGCGGGGAGGCTCGTCGACATGATGGAGCGCGACGGCATCGTCGGGCCGGCCGACGGCTCGAAGCCGCGCGAGATCCTGGTCGCGAAGGACTACTACGAGACGGTGGACAACTGGCCCCGCTGAGGAGAATGACCGCCCGGGCCCTCGCGGCCGCCGCCGCCTTCGCCGTCCTCGTGTGCCCGGCCCTCCTCCCCGCCCCCGCGGGCGCCGCGCCGCGCAGGGCTTCCTCCTCCTCCCGCCCCGACGCCGCTCTCTACCGCGAGGCGCAGGCCGCGGAGACCCGGCTGCGGGCCTCGGCCACCCGCATGTCGAAGCGGGCCGAGTGGGAGGCCGTGGTCCTGCGCTACCGCAAGGTCGTGGCCCGCTACCCCCGCAGCGGCTACTGTGACAACGCCCTGCTCGCCGCGGGGAACCTCTACCGCGAGATGGCCCGCCGCTTCCGCGCGCCCGCCTACCGGGACGACGCCCTCGCCGCCTACCGGACCCTCGTCGCGGAGTACCCGTCGAGCCGCCTCGGGGAGGCCGCGCTCGCCGCGAGCCTGGAGGTGGCCCGCGCCACCGGCGATCGCAGGCGCGTGGCGGAGGCCGCGCGCGCGTACCTCGAGACCTACCCGGAGGGGGCGCAGGCCCGCACCGCCCGGGCGACGCTGCGGGAGAAGGAGCCGGCGGCCTCCCTGCCCTCGACGCCTCCCCGTGGGCTCGCGCGCGTGTACGACCTGCGTTCCTGGAGCGGCGAGTCCTCCACCCGCGTCGTGATCGACGTCGAGCGCACGGTGGACATCCGTTTCGACCGCGCCTACGACCCCGACCGCTTGTGGGTGGACCTCGTCGGCACGCGCCTGCACCCCAACCTCGCCCGGCGCGTCTTCCCGGTCGGGGACGGCCTGCTCGAGCAGGTGCGCATCGCGCAGAACCGCGACGACGTGGTGCGGGTCGTCCTCGACTTCAAGGACGTGTGGGAGCACCAGGTGTTCTTCCTCGAGACCCCGGCGCGCCTGGTCATCGACGTCCAGGGACAAAGGGCTCCCCGCCCGCAGGTGGCGCAGGGCCCTCCGCCTCCCTCCGGGCCGCCGAGCACCCTTCCCGCCGAGCCCCTCCCGACCGTCCCGATCCTCCCCACCCACCGGCTGGAGGGCCTCGCCCCGCCGCCCGCACCCGCTCCGACCGGGAAGAGCCCCGCCCCCCTCGTGATCGCGGGCGCCGAGCGGCCGGCTCCCGCCCGGCACCCCGCGGGCGCGGAGCCGCGGCCCGAGCCCCTGCCGGCGCCCGAGCCCCCGGCCACCAACCGGGCCGGCTCCTACAGCCTCGCCCGGCAGCTGGGCCTCGGCGTCCGGAGAATCGTCATCGACGCCGGGCACGGCGGTCACGACCCCGGGACCATCGGCCCGAGCGGGCTGCAGGAGAAGGACCTCGTCCTCGACGTCGCCCTGCGCCTCGAGCGGATGGTGCGCCAGGAGCTCGGGGCCGAGGTCGTGCTGACCCGCTCGAGCGACGTGTTCATCCCGCTCGAGGAGCGCACCGCCATCGCCAACTCCCGGGGGGCGGACCTGTTCCTCTCCATCCACGCGAACGCCAGCCGCAACCCCCGGGCCCGCGGCATCGAGACCTACTTCCTGAACTTCGCCCAGAACCCTCACGCGGAGGCGGTGGCCGCGCGCGAGAACGCGATCTCCGCCGCCACTCTCAAGGACCTGCAGAACCTCGTCAAGGCGATCACGCTCAACAGCAAGATCGACGAGAGCCGCGAGTTCGCCGCCACCGTGCAGGAGAGCATGGTGGCGACCGTGCGCGGCGAGCACCCGGTCCCCGACCGCGGCGTCCACACCGCCCCCTTCTACGTGCTCATCGGCGCCAACATGCCGGCCGTCCTCGCCGAGATCGCCTTCGTCTCGAACCCGGAGGACGAGCGGCGCCTTCGGCGCGGCGAGTACCGCGAGATCATCGCCCGCAGCCTCCTCGGCGGCGTGAAGAGGTACCTCGAGGCGCTCAACCGCACGCAGACCCGGCAGTTGACCGATGCCGCACGCCGGCCTACAGTGTCCGGGGGGGGCGGAGGGCGCTAGGGGACATGGCTTCGCTCGAGCCGGCGGTCACCTGGATCAAGGTGGAGAAGCCGGTGTTCGACCTCGTCGGGGTCGTGCTCGGGTCCTTCCGCCTCACCGGGGCCCTGCTGGTCCTGACCGTCGTCTTCGGGATCGCCGCCGGCGCCGCCCTCATCCGGGCCCGGCGCCGGAGGGCGGCGGTGCCGCTCGAGGACGTCTCGCTGCACCTCGACCCCGCCGACCCCGCCCCCGGGCGCTAACGCCCGGCGTCAGAATCTTGCCATTCCTGACGCGGCGCGTTATCCTGTCCTCGTGAAGAGCGGCGTCCCCCCGGGCCCCCGGGAGATCCGGCGCTACGGCAACCGCAAGCTCTACGACCCGGCCCTCCGCCGGTACGTCACCCTGGAGGACCTCGCCCGCGCGGTGGCCGAGGGCCACGAGATCGAGGTCCGAGACCAGAAGACCGGGGAGGACCTTACCAGCTTGACCCTCGCCCAGGTGCTCCTCGAGGGCGTCAAGCAGGGCGCGAGCCGCATCCCCCGCCAGGTCCTCCACCGTCTCATCCGCATCGCGGCCGCCCCGGCGACGCCCCCCCTCCCGCCGTGGCCCGAGGCGCCGGACGCGGCGGGGCGGGCCCGCCGGGAGGTGGAGCGTCTGGTCTCGAGGGTGCTCGGGCGCGGCCGCCTCAGCCTGGACGACGCGGTCTCCCTGCGCCAGGAGGTGGGGCAGGTCGTTCATCGGATGGTGGCGGAGGCCCAGTCCGGCGTCGAGGGCCGGCTGCGGGCCCTCCTCAGCCACGGCGAGGGGGTGGCCGGCCGCTCGCTGGAGGCCCTGCGGGGAGGCCTCGAGGCGTTCGAGGCCTACATGGACGAGACACCTGCCCCCGCGACGCCCCGCCGGGCGAGCAAGCGCCGCCGGGCCTCCAAGTCCCGAAAGTGAGGAGAAAACCCATGCCCACCCAGAAGAAGACGACCCGCCGGCGGGCGCCGCAGACCCCGCTCCGGCAGACCTGGACGAAGACGCAGAAGGCCCTCGACTCGGCCGAGGCCACCGTGGAGAAGAGGATCCGGCAGCTCGTCGAGAGGAGCGGCATCGACACCCGCCAGGCCTCGGCCGCCCTCAGGGACTGGCGCCGGCGCATCGAGAAGGAGGGCCGCCGGGCCCGCCGGGAGCTCGAGGGCCGCCTCGCCGCCCTGCAGGCCCGTGCCCGCAAGGAGCAGCGCAAGGTGTCCCGCACCGTCGACGAGACCGTGCAGCGGACCCTCGCCGCCCTCAACATCCCCACCCGCGACGAGATCCGGGAGCTGGGTCGGCGGGTGGACCTGCTGTCGCGCAAGATCGACGGATTCCGGCGCTGAGCGGGCGCGGAAGCGGCGGATCGGCCGTGGCCGGCCCTCCCCGGGTGCAGTAGACTCCCGGGCGAGGGCATCGCGGTGACCCGCACGCCGAGGAGGGGCCGGAGGGCGCGCAAGGCCAAGGTGGCCCTCGTCTGCGCCGGGGGCGGGGTGACGGGCGCGGTCTACGAGATCGGGTGCCTGCGCGCGCTCGACGCCCTTCTCGGACGCAGCGTCCTCGACCTCGACCTGTACGTGGGCATCTCCGGCGGGGCGTTCGTCGCGTCGCTCCTCGCCGCCGGGGTTTCGCCCCGCGAGATGTACGACGAGGCGACCACCCGGACGAGAACGCCCCTCGGCGTCTCGGCCGCGCCTCTCTACCGGCTCGGGTCGGTCGAGTACCTGCGCCGCTCCCTCCGGGCCCCGGCCGTGCTCTCGCGCGCCCTCGTGACGAGCCTGACCGGCGAGGGGCGCAACCTCTCCGACCTCGCGTGGGCCGTCTTCGAGTTGCTGCCCCCCGGTCTCATGGAGACGGCGGGGATCCAGGAGTACCTCCACCGCCTGTTCCTCTCCCGCCTGCGCCGGGACAGCTTCCACGAGCTGCCCCGCGAGCTGTACGTCGTCGCGGTCGACCTCGACAGCGGCGAGGCGGTGGCCTTCGGCAAGGACGGCTGGCGGGACGTCCCCGTCTCGAAGGCCGTCCAGGCCTCGACCGCGCTCCCGGGGCTCTACCGGCCGGTGAGGATCGGCGGCCGCGACTACGTGGACGGGGGCGTCAAGAAGACCGCCCACATCAACCTCGCGATCCAGAGCGGCGCCGACCTCGTGATCTGCATCAACCCGATCGTGCCCTACCTCAACGACACCTCGAACGGCCCCCTGCGCGGCCACCTCAGCAACCGGGGCGTGGGGTGGGTGCTCGACCAGGTCATGCGCATCATGCTGCACGGGCGGATGCAGTACGGCCTCGAGCGCTACCGCCGCGAGAGCCCCGAGGTCGACATCCTGCTCGTCGAGCCGACCCGCGACGACGTGCGGATGTTCGGCTACAACATCATGCGCTACAGCGCGCGGCGGGTCGTCGCCGAGCACGGCTACCGCACCGCGCTCGAGTACTTCCGCCGCAACGCCGGCCGCTGCCGCCGGCTCTTCGCCAAGCACGGCATCGAGATGGCCGACCCGCGCTCGGTGGCCGACGCGCCTCCCCGCCACCCCCACGTCTCGGGCCTCGCCCGGGCCCTCGACGCCTCGCTCGACCGGCTCGAGTCGCGCCTCGGGGGGCGGGCCCGGGCCTAGATCAGCCGAACCAGACCGAGCGGCGCCGGGCGAGCCGGCCGTCCACCATCCCCTGGATCGTGGCCCGGACCTCCTCCGCGATGCGGTTGACGAGGATGGGGTCGTCGGCGGCGTCCTGACCGTGGTCCCGGAGGTCGATCGGGTCGGCGAAGTCGATCGACCACTTCGTGGGCAGCGGCACGACACCGAGCGGGCCGAGCCAGGGGAAGGTGGGGGTGAGCGGGAAGTACGGCAGGCCGAAGGGCCGGCCCACCCAGTCGGCCTTCCCCACCACGGGGTGGATCTCCTCCGCCCCCACGACCGCGCAGGGGACGATCGGCGCCCCGGTGCGCAGCGCGATCCTCACGAAGCCGCCCCGGCCGAAGCGCGCGAGCCGGTAGCGCTCGCGGAAGTACTTGCCCACCCCCTTGACGCCCTCGGGGAAGACGCCGAGGAGCTCTCCCCGCCGCAGGAGCCGCTCGGCGTTCTCGGGGTTCGCGCGCACCGAGCCCGACTTCGCCAGCACGGGGGCGAGCACGGGGAGAAGCGCGAACATGTCGAGGGCCAGCATCCGGCACACGCGCCTCGCGGGGTGCTCGTGGCGCAGGGCGAGCTGGATCATGAGACCGTCGTACGGCAGGACCCCCGAGTGGTTGGCCACCACGAGGGCCGGACCCGTGGACGGCACGTTCTCGACCCCCGTCGCCTCGACCCGCCACCAGACGGCGTAGAGGAAGTCGAGCACGGGCTCGAGCGTCTGCGCGAAGCGCCGGTCGGCCCCGAAGTCGTCGGTCTCCTCGGAGTGCCACGCGAAGTAGAGGGCCCTCTGGAGCCGGGCGAGGCTCCTCCAGCTGAGGCCCCTCGCCCCCGCCTGGACGACCCGGGCCAGGGTCACGAGGAGCCCCTCGTGCTCCTGCGCCTCCTGACGCTCGGCCAGCAGCCGCTCGAGCTCGGCGAGGCGACGCCGCAGCGCCTCGTCCTCCGGGGCGGCCGTCCTCCGCCGCCGCGGGCCTGACCCGATCGCCACCACCTTGCCCCCGTCGCTCAAAGCCGGGCCTCCCTCGCCTCCGCCTCCTCCCGCTCGCGCCGCCGCTGCTCGCCCGCCCGGCGGGCGGTCTCCGGGTAGCGGTACTCGAGGAAGGCCATGAGCGCGTCCCGGCTCCCGTGGCGCGCTTCGAAACCGATCTCGCGCCGCGCCTTCTCTGCGTCGGCGAGGAACGGGTAGCGCGCGAACTCCACGAAGCCGCCCGGGGCCTCCCCCAGGCCCGCCCCCCACCACAGGTCGGCGAGCGGAGAGGCCGCGACGTGCGGAACGGGGACGGTGAGCTTGTCCGAGAGGTGCAGCAGGGTCAGCAGCGTGAGCGCGCTCCTCGGCACCACGTTGAGGACCCCGCAGGGCCCCTTCGCGAGAACGGCCTCCACCGCGTCGAGGGCGTCCTCGGGGTGAAGCAGCTGCAGGAGCGGGTCGTAGCCCAGAACGACCGGCACCACCCGCTTGCTGAAGATCCGGGTGTAGAAGGTGTGGACCCCGGGCCCGAGGAGCGTGGCGAAGCGCAGGACGCTCACGCCGAGCCCCGGGTAGCGCCGGGAGAAAGAGAAGACGTGCTCCTCGGCCTCGACCTTGTCGCGCACCCACGGAAGCGGCGAGTGCGCGTCGGGCCGGCGGTCCTCGGTCAGGAAGTGCGGGTTCTGGCCGCGCGCGCCGTAGACCGCGGTGAAGGAGCGCATCACGAGGTGCCGCACCCCGGAGGCGGCGGCGGCCGCGGCGAGGTGCAGCGTCCCGATCGACTCGAGCTCGTGCGCGTAGGCCCCGTCGCGCCGGGGGGTCGTGAAGAACGCGGCGTGGAACACGGTCTCGACGCGCTCCTCCCGGAAAACGTCCACGAGCCGCCGGTCCGCCCCGGGCAGAGTCAGGTCGACCATCCGGTGCCGCACGCCGTGCAGCGTGGTGGGAGGGGCGGTGATGTCCACGGCCACCACGGCGTCGGCGCCGCGCGACTCCACGAGCCGGCGCAGGACGCGCCCCCCGAGAAACGACGCCGTTCCCGTGACCGCGATCCGGGTCAAGCCGCGCCTACTCGCCGGTCGGGGCCGGCCTCGCCCTCGCCGCGCGGGCCGGGCGGCGGCTCGACCCCTTCGGCGCCGGCCGCGCCCTCGCCTTCGCCTTGAGCTCGGCGACCTCGCGCTCGAGGGTCTCGATGCGGGCGAGCGCCCGCGCGAGCTCGCTCCGCGTGGGCACGTTCATCTGCTTGAGCGCCCGCCCCGCCGCCTCCTCGAGCCTCTCCTTGCCCCGCAGCGCCCCCTCCATGGCCTTCAGGAACCGGGGGTTCGACATGAGCTCGGCCGAGGCCTGGGTCAGGACCTCCTCCCCCCGAGACTTGAGCCGCCCGAGCAGCCCGCCGTCGACCGTCATGGTGCAAGCTCCTTTCGACCGCGTCGCCCCGCGCCGGCCTCCGGCAGAGCATACGCCCGCCGCCGCGGGGGCGACAAGGGCGCGCAGGCGGTCGCTCAACGCCGCTCGAAGCGGCGGAGGTCGATCCGGTCGGCGAGCAGCGCCCGGAACTCCCGCGGGCGCATCGACGCCGCCTGGCGGCCGGTGTCGTACTCGATCTCGTCGATCACGTTCTCCCACAGCCGCTCGCGCCGGGCGATCTCGTCGGCGTCCTTCACCTGCCCGAACTCCTGCACGTACTTGTTGTGCCGGCACAGCATCCGGAACGTGGCGAGCGTGTCGGGCCGCCGGATGGGCAGGCCGAGGAGCCGCACGTCGTTGCCCACGTCGTGGATCGGCTGCCCCCACTCGCCGTAGACCCCGAAGATCGTCCCCAGCCGCTCGAGCACGCTCGCGAGCTTCGGCTCCCCGAGGGCGAGGAGGAGGGCCTTCGCGAGCGGCAGCGTCAGGTTGCGCGTCAGCGTCGGGTCGGCCATCCGGACGCTCACCTCGAGCTCCTCCTCGGTGATCCGGCACACCTCCTCGGAGCGGATGCGGTGGTCGGTGGCGAGGTGCACCCGGGCCCCGATCGCCTGGGGCGCGGTCAGCGAGGCGAGGATCCCCGCCGCCACGCGGTCCACCGGGACGAGGTTGATCTCCGCCGAGCGGTCGGCGGGAAACGTCGTCGCGATCGTCCCCACGAGCCACGCCCGGGCCCGGCCCGCCCAGTCCCCGGAGAGCGACTCGAGGGCCTCCTTCGCCCGCCCGAAGGCGTTGATCGGGGCGTTGAGGACCTTCGTGTCGCCCCGGTTGTTCCCGGTGCGCGAGTGCCCGATCACGATCGACGGCAGGAGCTGCGTCACCCGCAGGCCGTCCTCGACGAGGGCGCGGTCGGTCTCGATCGAGGCCATCGCCTTCGTGAGCTCGTAGTAGTTGTTGTAGAAGTGGCGCGGGAAGACGAGCGCGTCCTCCTGGGCGATCGAGCGCTTCCTCCGGCCGTGGATGTAGGAGGTCTCGATCGCCACGTGGGCCACGAACGGCGAGCCCTCCGCCGCCTGCATCGCCTTCGAGAACTCGAGGGCGTTGCGGCAGCCGACCACGTTCGCCCGGAACGAGTTCTCGTAGGTGTCGTCGAACGACACGCTCGCCGCGCAGTGCACGACGTGGGTCAGGCTCCTCCGGAGCCGCTCCCTCTCGGCCGGCTCGAGCCCGAAGCCCGGCGTCTCGACGTCCCCCTCGACGAACCGGAACCGACGGGCCGCCTTCCCGCTCACGCCGAGCCGCCGCAGGAGCGCGGCGCCGCGCTCCCGCGCGGAGAGGACGCGAACCACCTCCCTCGTCCGGGGGTCCTTGACGCTCTCCGGCCGCACCACGCACACCACCTCCTCGACGTAGGGGTGCGCCGCGGCCTGCGCGAGCAGCTCCTTGCCGAGGAAGCCCGTCGCCCCGGTGAGCAGCACCCTCAGGCGCGGCTTGCGGCCGAGGGCGGCCAGCCTCTTCTTCGCCTGCTGCTGGAGCTCGGCCACCCGGGCCTTCACCTCCCGCTCGCTGAGGGGCGACGCCTCGCGGAAGCGGTACGCGTAGTCCCGCGCGGTCACGCCGAGCAGGCGCTTGACCGCGCGCGCGTCCTCGGGGCTCCCGGTCAGCTCTCCCACCGCCTGGGCGAGGGACGACCCCGCGGCCTCGATCGCCTTGAGGCCGCGCTTCACGAGGCTCTCGTTCCCGGTGACCTGGATGAAGCGGCTCGCCAGGAACTGCGCGGCGATCTCGACCGGGTGGCGGTCGCGGTGGGCGTGGACGAGGAGGTCGGCGGGGTCGATGGGGTCGGCGAGCGGCTCGCCGGTCGCACGGTCCACCTTCACGATGTACCGCGAGGCAGATGTGTCGACCGCCGCGGCCTGCGCCGCCTTCCTCGTCCTCGCGACCGGCCGCGCACGTCTCGTGGCCACCGGGCTTCCTCCTGCTATCCTCGAACGATGAATCTGGCGAGGCCAGACTACTCCATCGTGGTCCCGGCCCACAACGAGGCCGAGCTCCTCCCGTCCACCCTCGAGGGCCTCGTCCTCGCGATGCGCGCCGTGCCGCTCACGGGCGAGATCGTCGTCTGCGACAACGCGTCCACCGACCGCACCGCGGAGCTCGCCCGGGCGGGGGGAGCCCGCGTGGTCGCCGAGCCCGTGCGGCAGATCTCGCGGGCTCGCAACGCGGGGGCGCAGGCGGCACGGGGACGCTTCCTCGTCTTCGTGGACGCCGACACCCTCGTCCCCCCCGCTCTCCTCCGGCGGGCCGTGGCGGCCCTCGCCGAGGAGCGCGCGTGCGGCGGCGGCGCCGCGGTGGCGATGGAGGGCGTCTCGGGCGGCGTGGCCGGGCGGATGGTGGGGCTGTGGAACGCGGTGTCCGCCGCGCGGAGGCTCGCCGCCGGGTCCTTCCTGTTCGTCCGCCGCGACGCCTTTGTCGCCGCCGGCGGCTTCTCCGAGCGGGTCTACGCGTCGGAGGAGATCTGGCTCTCGCGGGAGGTGAAGCGCTGGGGACGCGCCCGCGGCCTGCCCTTCGTGATCCTCCGGGACCACCCCGTCCTCACCAGCGGCCGCAAGGCCCGCTGGTACCCCGTCCCGCTGCTCCTGGCGGTCGCCCTGGGGTTCCTGCTCTTTCCCCCGCTCGTGCGCTCCCGGCGGTACTGCTGGCTGTGGTACCGCCGGCCCCGGCCGGCCGGGGGCGGTGAGGCGGTGGCGGGATCCGGATGGCGGGCCGGGGGGGCATCCTGCTAGAGTGAAAGGCTGTCGCAGACCCCGATTCAACGACCAAGCGCGGCCCCGCCGCGAGGAGGAAGAGAGAGCATGAAGTCGATCGCGAGGACGAGCCTGGCCCTTGTCGCCGCCGCCGCCGTGGCGGTGCCCGCTTTCGCCCAGAACCTGGCGAAGGAGACGGGCAACATCGTCTCCACCAACTGGAACGCCATGGAGATCGAGATCAAGGACCCGAAGGGCCGGGTGGGCACGTGGAAGGTCCGCCGGGACGCCACGGTGGTGTTCACGGACAAGAAGAGCTCCTTCCCCAACCCCAAGCTGTCCGACCTGCGGCCCCCGATGTACGTGCACTTCAACTTCAACGACGACACCAAGGTGATCGAGTACTTCGACGTGCGCGAGGTGGGCTTCGAGCCCTCCCAGGGCGGGCCGGGGATCCGCCAGGACGCCGAGGTCACGAACCTCGACGCGAACATCGGCCACCTCGAGGTGAGGCTCGGGGGCGGCATGGGCGTCAAGACCTTCGAGGTCGACCCGAAGGGTCAGCTGCGCAACTTCAAGATCGGCGACAAGGTGTCGATCCTGATCGAGACCCGCGAGGGCGGGCGCGAGGTGATCACCCAGGTCAACCGGAAGTAGGTCACCGGAAGCTCCTGGCCGGGGCGACGCTCACCCCGGCCAGGGCCTCGCGCACCGCGAGCGCCCGCACCGAGGTCCCCTCCCGCGACTGGAGGACGCCGTCCACCTCGAGGAGGGGCGCGGCCGTGAGGACGGCCCGCTCCCGGCGGAAGAGGTCGGGCCGGACGATCACGTTGACGAGGCCGGTCTCGTCCTCGAGCGTCAGGAACAGAAACCCCGACGCCGTGCCGGGCCGCTGGCGGCAGATCACGGCCCCCGCCACCCGCACCCGCTCCCCATCCCGGATGCGGTCGAGGTCGGCCGCGCGGAGCGCGCCCCGCTCGAAGAGCTCCCCCCGCGCGAGCGCCACGGGGTGCGGCCCCACGGTCAGGCCCGTCCCCGCGAGGTCGCTGCGCAGGCGCTCGGGGACGCTCATCTCG
>CAZLRF010000032.1:17551-53223 GCA_964561785.1 uncultured Acidobacteriota bacterium
CTTCCGCTCGGCCTCGATCCGCTCCGCCGCCTCCGCCCGCAGCCCCCGCACGTAGCCGAGACCGAGGCGCACCTCGCCCTCCTCGAGCGTGCACCGCCGGGCGCTGCGCGTCACGTCCACCGGCCGGAAGCGAACGCCGTGGCGCTGCGCGTCCTTCACCAGCGTGAACGGGTGGTAGAAGCCCATCGGCTGGTTGTCGAGCAGGGCGCACGTGAAGGCCGCCGGGTGGTGGCACTTCAGGTAGGCGCTGGCGTAGGCGATGAGGGCGAAGCTCGCCGCGTGCGACTCCGGGAAGCCGTACAGCGCGAACGAGCTGATCGAGCGCACGATCGTGTCCGCCACCTCCCCGGTGATCCCCCGCTCGGCCATGCCCGAGCGCAGCCGCGCCTCGATCGCCTTCATGCGCTTCTCGGAGCGCTTGAAGCCCATGGCCCGCCGCAGTTCCTCGGCCTCGCCCCCGGTGAAGCCCGCCACCGTCATCGCGATCCGCAGCAGCTGCTCCTGGAAGAGCGGCACCCCGAGGGTGCGCTCCAGGATCGGCTCGAGCGAGGGGTGGAGATAGCCGACCGGCTCCTCGCCGTTCCGCCGGCGCAGGTACGGGTGGACCATCTTCCCCACGATCGGCCCGGGTCGGATGATGGCCACCTCGACCACGAGGTCGTAGAAGCGCTCCGGCTTCATGCGCGGGAGCGTCGCCATCTGGGCCCGGCTCTCCACCTGGAACACGCCCACCGTGTCGGCCTCGCGGAGCATCGCGTAGACGGCGGGGTCGTCCGGGGGCAGGTGGGCGAGATCGATCTCGACCCCCGTGTCCCGCAGCAGCGCGATCGCGTCCTCGAGCGCCGCCATCATCCCGAGGCCGAGGAGGTCCACCTTGATGATGCCGAGCCCGGCGCAGTCCTCCTTGTCCCACTGAACGATCACCCGGTCGGGCATGCTCGCCGGCTCGAGCGGGACCACCTCGTCGAGCCGCCCCTTCGCGATCACCATCCCCCCCGAGTGCTGGCCGAGGTGGCGGGGCAGGTCCTGGATCTCCTCGAAGAGGCGGGCGAAGAGGGCGATCCGGCGGTCCGCGCGATCGAGCCCGGCCCGCTCGAGCCGCCTCTCGAGCGTGTCGTCGGGGTCGACGTACTCGAAGCTCCGCATGTGCCCCGCCAGCCGGTCGACCTCGTCCGGCGGGATCCCGAGCACCTTGCCGACCTCGCGCGAGGCGCTGCGGTCGCGGTAGGTGATCACGTTCGCGGTCATCGCCGCCCCCGCCGCCCCGTAGCGCTCGTAGACGTGCTGGATCACCCGCTCGCGCCTCTCCCCGCTCGGGAGATCGAGGTCGATGTCCGGCCACTCCCCCCGCTCCTCGGAGAGGAAGCGCTCGAAGAGCAGCTCCATCCCCACGGGATCGACCGCGGTGATGCCGAGGCTGTAGCAGACCGCGCTGTTCGCGGCGGAGCCGCGGCCCTGCACGAGGATCCCCTCCCTCCGGCAGAAGTTCACGAGGTCCCACACGATGAGGAAGTAGCCCTCGAGGCCGAGCTTGCCGATGAGCGCGAGCTCCCTCTCGACCTGCCGGCGGGCTTTCTCGTGGTACGGCCGGTAGCGCCCGCGGGCGCCGGCTTCGGTCACCCGGCGGAGGAACGACAGCGGCGTCTCTCCCGGCGGGACCGGGTAGTCGGGGAAGCGGTAGCCGAGGTCCTCGAGCGTGAACGCCAGCCGCTCGGCGAGGGCCTCGGCATTGCGCAGCAGGTCCTTGCGGTCGGCGAAGAGCGCGGCGATCGCCGCCGGCCGCTTGAGGTGACGCTCGGCGTTCTCGGCCAGCAGACGCCCGGCCGTGGCGAGCGTCCGCTTCTCCCGGATGCAGGTGAGCACGTCGAGGAGCGCCCGGCCCCTCGCCGTCGCGTGGCGGACGCCGTTCGTCGCCACCGCGGGAAGCCCGAGCGAGTCGGCGAGGTCGAGAAGAGCCTGGTTCGCGGCCTCCGGCTCGCGCCGGCGGTGCCGCTGCACGTCGACGAAGACCCGGTCCCGTCCGAAAGCCTCGACGATCCGGGCCAGCCGGTCCGGGTCGAGCGGGGCCCGGCCGGCCCGGCTCTCGCCGTCGGAGCGGCCGGCCAGCGTCTCGACCCCCGGCAAAGCGAAGATCCCTTCCGTCAGCCCCTCCAGCATCTCGAAGCGCAGCCGCCCCTCCCCCTTCGCGACGCCCGCCTTCATCCGGGTGATCAGCCGGCAGAGGTTGCGGTAGCCCCGCGACGTCTCCACGAGGAGCGGCAGGGCCCCCCCGCCGGGCAGGCTGAGGGCCGCCCCCACGATCGGCCGGATCCCGGCGGCCCGCGCCGCCTTGAAGAAGCGCGGCGCCCCCGAGAGGCCGTCCCGGTCGACGAGCGCCAGCGCCGTGTAGCCGAGCTCGGCCGCCCGCTCGACGAGCGCCTCCGGGAGCGACGAGGCGCGCAGGAACGAGAAGGCCGACGCGGCGTGGAGCTCGACGGGCATGGCGAACGAGTTTCGCTTTTTCTTCGCTCATGTTGCCCTGCGCCGCGCCCGGCGTCAAGGCCGCTGGCCACTCGCTGGTTACGCCCGAGCGCGAGGGCCTCCCGGCCGAGCACGACCGCGTTTTCACTCCGGTCGCACGCCGGGCGCCGGCGGGACGCCCGGCCGGACGGTCAGGACGGGGCAGCGCGCTTCGTGCGAGAAGGTCTGGGCGGTCCGACCGAAGCGGGGCCGCTCGCGCGCGCTCCCGCCCCAGGCTCCCATCACCACCCTCCTGACCGTGCTCCACACGGTCGACGCCTTCGCGGCAGACCCCTCGATCGTGGTCCCTGTCGAGGTCGGCGGTCCGCTCGAAGCCCAGCTCGAGAGCGGGCAAGGAGGCCTCGGAGAAGTCCATCGGGCACAGGATCCGCCTGAATGGCGGACCCTCAGGCCGCGGCTCAGCCGTGGGGGGCACGGTCAGGACGGAGCACGCCGCCCCGCGGATGACCTTGCCGGTCAGCGCGCCGAGGACGGCCCTCTCGAAACCGCCGCGGCCGTGCGGCGGACGGGGTTCTTCGAGCGTCGGATGAGGCGTCGATCGTCCGGCGACGGGCCGGGACGCCGCCTATGGCCGGCTCAGCCGCCAGTACACCCCGCCACCGAGAGCGAGCACGACGAGGGCAGCCAGCCACGCCGGCAGCCCCAGGCCCACCATCCCGGCCGGGAGCCCGAAGGCGAGGACGAGCACGGCGAGCCAAAAGAGCAACCGGGGGGCGACCCCTTCGGCAGGAGTGGGCATCCTCTCCCCGATCCAGCCTCCTGCGAACGCGAGGAGGACGCCGGTCATGACGATGACCTGCCAGCGCCCCGGGGCGAGCTGCGCGGCCGTCGCCGGGGGGAGCACGATGTCGAGGAGACCGGCGAGGAGCGCGGCGAGCGGGGGCTCGAGGACGGTGGAGCCCGGGGAGAGCAGTCCAACCACGAAGCCGCCGAGGAAGAAGGCGAAGAGAGTGAAGGCGAGGTAGAGCGCCTGCAACCCCAGGAGCTGCTCGACCCCCGCGCCGAACGTGCTGGCGACGAGCCCGAGGAGCACCTGCGATCCGTAGATGAACGCGACGCCGACGATCACCCAGAGCCACTGCACACGAGGCATGTCCCCCTCCTTCCCGGCCGATCTTTCTGAGTCTGGACGCCCGCGGACGGGCGGGCGAAAGCCAACGCGACGATGGCTAAGTTACCACGCCCGCCGTGCCATCGGGTCGCCGGCCACATCGTTCGACCGAGCCCGGCGCACGTCGGCGCGCGCGCCGGGAAGCGAAGGATCGCCGCCCCGCCCCCGACGGCCTCAACTGATGGCGCTTGTGCCCGGTCCGGCCTTACGCCGGACCCGCCCTAGGAGCGCCTTCTCCGCCTCGACGGCGAGGAAGACGCCGAGGCCGATGCCGAGGGGCACCAGCCAGTGGCGCGGGGCGAGCGCGGCCGAGCCGAACCACAGCTGCATCGGCGGGGCGTAGACGAAGGCGAGCTGCAGTGCGACCAGCACCCCGACCGCGAGCCAGGCCACGCGGTTCACGAAGAGCCGCCCCGGCCGCAGGCTCGAGTCGGCGAGGTAGCGGCTGTTGAAGAGGTAGAAGACCTGGCCGAAGACGAGCACGTTCACCGCCACCGTCCGGGCGAGGTCGAGGGGCATCTCGAGCCGCTGCTCGACGAGGAAGACGGCGAGGGTGGCCCCGCCGATGAGGACCGAGACGAAGCCGATCCTCCACAGGAAGACCGCGCCGAGGATGGGCGCCCCCGGGGGGCGGGGGGGCCGGTCCATCACCCCCGTCTCGGCAGGCTCGAACGCGAGGGCGAGGGCGAGGGTGACCGCGGTGACCATGTTGACCCAGAGGATCTGCACCGGGGTCAGGGGGAGGACGAGGCCGAGGGCGACCGCGGCGAGAACGACCAGCCCCTCCGCCCCGTTCGTGGGCAGGATGAACAGGATGGCCTTGCGCAGGTTGTCGTAGATGGTGCGGCCTTCCTCCACCGCCCGCTCGATGGAGGTGAAGTTGTCGTCGGCGAGGACGATCGCGGCCGCCTCCTTGGTCGCCTCCGTGCCCTTGATTCCCATGGCGACTCCGACGTCGGCCCGCTTGAGGGCGGGGGCGTCGTTGACCCCGTCGCCGGTCATGGCCACGACCTCGCCGTTCGCCTGCAGGGCGGTGACGAGGCGCAGCTTGTGCTCGGGGCTGGTGCGGGCGAACACGTCGCTCTCCCGGACGATGCGGCGCAGCTCCTCGTCCGACGCCGCCTCGAGGTCCGCGCCGGTCACCGCGTGGCCGCCGTCGCCGATGCCCATCTCCTTTCCGATGGCCCGGGCCGTGCCCGCGTGGTCGCCGGTGATCATCTTCACGCGGATGCCGGCCCGGTGGCAGGCGGCGATCGCCTCGATCGCCTCCGGGCGCGGCGGGTCCACGATGCCGACGATGCCGAGGAAGACGAGGTCCCGCTCGAGGTCCTCCGGGGAGAGGTCGCTCCGTCCCTCGTCGTCGTCCCGCGCCGCCGCGGCGAGAACACGCAGCCCCTGTCCGCTCAGCTCCTCGATCGCCCGCTCCCACGCCTCGCGGTCGAGGGGACCGGTCGCGCCCTGCGCGTCGCGCTGGCTCGAGCTGCGGTCGAGCAGGCGGTCCGGGGCGCCCTTGACGAGAATGCGAGTGCCGCCGCCGGGGAGGCGGTCGAGGGTCGCCATGAGCTTGGCCTCGGAGTCGAACGGCACGACGGCCAGCCGCTCGTACGCGCCGGCTTCGAACCCGAGCTTGCGGGCGAGGACCACGAGCGCCCCCTCGGTGGAGTCTCCGGTCAACGTCCACTGGCCGTCGGTCTCCGCGACCCCGGCGTCGTTGCACACCGCCATCGCCTCGACGAGGGCGGCGAGGTCGGGGTGGGCGTCGAGGCTCGCCTCCGCCCCGTCCCGCGTGACCCGGCCCTCGGGCGCGTAGCCGGTGCCCTCGACGTCGTAGGCGCCGGCGGGGGTCACGACGCGCCGGGCGGTCATCTCGTTGCGGGTGAGGGTGCCGGTCTTGTCCGAGCAGATCACGGTGACCGACCCGAGCGTCTCGACCGCGTTCAGCCGGCGGGTGATCGCATTGCGCCGGGCCATGCGCTGCACGCCGAGGGCGAGGGTGATGGTGAGGATGGCGGGCAGGCCCTCGGGGATCGCAGCCACCGCGAAGCCGATCGCGGCGAGGAAGAGCTCCTCGGTGGTGAAGTCGTGCAGCACCCGCCCGGCGGCGAAGAGGAGCGCGGCGAGGACCACGATGACGACGGAGAGGACCTTGCCGAACCGGTTCATCTGCCGGGTGAGCGGCGTCGCCAGCGTCTCGACCTCCGCGATCATCCGGTTGATGCGGCCGATCTCGGTGAGCGGCCCGGTGGCGGTCACGACGCCGACCCCCTGCCCGGCCGCGACCAGCGTGCCCGAGTGGACCATGCCGTGCCGGTCGCCCACCCCGGCGTCCTCGGGGACGGGCTCGGTGCGCTTCTCCGTCGGCACCGACTCGCCGGTGAGGGCCGACTCCTCGACCCGGAGATTGGCCGCCTCGAGGAGCCGGACGTCGGCGGGCACGCGGTCCCCCGGGCGCAGCCGCACCACGTCGCCGGGCACGAGATCGTCGGCCTCGATCTCCGCCCAGGCGCCGTCGCGCCGGGCGTGGGCGTGGGGCGAGAGCATCTTCCGGATGCCCTCGAGCGCCTGCTCGGCCTTGCCCTCCTGCACGAACCCGATGACCGCGTTCACGATGACGACGGCGAGGATGACGCCGGTGTCGATCCAGTGCCCGAGGGCGGCGGTGACAGCGGCCGCGACGAGCAGGATGTAGATCAGCAGGTCGTGGAAGTGCTTGAGGAACCGCCGGAGCAGCCCCTCCCTGGGCGGAGCGGGCAGGCGGTTGGGGCCGACCGCCTCGAGCCGCCGCGCGGCCTCCCCGGCGCTGAGACCCTCGGGGCCGCCGTCGAGCTCCCGCAGGACCTCCTCCGCGGGTCGGGCGTGCGGTTTCTCGACGCGGAAGGGGCGGCCGTCGGGGGAACTCATGGCTTCTCTTCCTCCTGCTCGGGCCGGTCGGCCTCCAGCTCGAGCCGGCGCCGGATCTCCTGCAGCCTCTCGCGCCGCGCGTCGTCGAGGCGCGGGTAGGAGAGGTCCAGGCCCTCGAGCGTCCGGAGGACGATCCGCGAGATGATCAGGCGCGCGTTCTTCTTGTCGTCGGCGGGAACCACGTACCACGGCGCGTCGGCCGTGCTGGTGGCGCCCAGGCAGGCTTCGTAGGCCCGCTGGTACTCGTCCCAGGCCTCGCGCTGCTCGACGTCGGCGTCGGAGAACTTCCAGTTCTTGTCCGAGTCGTCGATGCGGTCGAGGAAGCGCAGGCGCTGCTCCTCGCGCGAGAGGTGCAGGAAGAGCTTCACGATGCGCGTGCCGTTGCGGACGAGGTGCGCCTCGGACTCGACGATCGACCGGTAGCGTCCCTCCCAGACGTCGCCCCCCTCGAAGGCCGACTCGGGCAGCTTCTGCGCCCGGAGGATCTCCGGGCGCACCCGCACGATCAGGACCTCCTCGTAGTAGGAGCGGTTGAAGATCCCGATCCGCCCCCGCTCGGGCAGCGCCCGCTGCGTGCGCCACAGAAAGTCGTGGTCCAGCTCCTCGGCGCTCGGGTGTTTGAAGCTGAACACCTGGCAACCCTGCGGGTTCACCCCGGACATCACGTGCCGGATGGCCCCGTCCTTCCCCGCCGCGTCCATCGCCTGGAAGATCAGCAGCAGGGCGTAGCGATCGTGGGCGTAAAGCAGGCGCTGCTGGCGTCTCAACCCCTTTGTGCTGGCGGCGAGGGCCTCGCGATAGGACCGCTTCGAGTGGTAGAAGGGCGCGACCCGGGTCGGCCAGCGGGAGAGGTCCACCGCGCTCCCGGGCGGGACGCGGTAGTCGGCGGGGTCGATCTCGGATCTGGCCATGTAGCCCCTCGCGGCTTCGCGCGATCATACCGCGCCGCACGGGAGCGACCGCTCGATCCTCGCCGCCCCGGCGAAGAAGTGGGTGGTCGTCGTCGACGAGGCGGACGAGCCGCGCCTCGTGGCGAGCGCACCGGCGCCCCTGTGCGCTGCCCCTTTGTCACGGGGCTCACGGTGCGGCCCGCGCGCCCGGGAGACGACGTCGTCGACGAGGATCTCATGCTAGTGTGGTAGCGGGCCGGCGCATCGTCACCGGCTCCGACCTGCTCGGCCGCCTGCTCCGCGACATCGCCCGTCCGGTGGCGGTGGAAGATCGACGCGCTCTCCGGGCGGCCCTCGCTTCCGGGGAGCCGAGGAGGTGAGACATGCCGCTTCTCGGACGCGAGGACCTGGAGCTCCTGCTCTCGCCCCATTCCCGCCCCTGCGTCTCGCTCTACATGCCCACGCACCGGCACCACCCGGGCTCGGAGCAGGACCCCATCCGCTTCAAGAACCTGCTCCGTCGGGCGGGCGAGCTCATCGGGGTCGAGCACGGCGCGAAGGCCGCCCGGGAGCTGCTCGAGCCCGTCGAGGACATGGCCGGACCTCTCTTCTGGAGCCGCCAGAAGGACGGCCTCGCCCTCTTCCGCTCGGAGGACATCCTGGTCCACTACCGGCTCCCCGTCGTCCTCGCCGAGCTCGCGGTCGTGGCCGACACCTTCCACGTGCGGCCGCTCGTCCGCTTCCTCCAGGGCCACCGCCGCTACTACGTCCTCGCCCTCGCCCAGAAGGAGATCGGCCTCTACGAGGGGACGCCGGAGGCCCTCGCGCCGGTGACGGTCGACGACATGCCCACGTCGCTCCTCGACACCCTCGGCGTCGACCGCTCGGCTGGCGTCCTCAACCTGCGCACCCTGCCTGCCGCGGGCAGCCCCGCCCTCTTCCACGGCCACGGCGCGCCGGACGAGTCCCGCAAGGAGGATCTCCGGCGGCTCTTCCGTGAGGTGGACCGGGCGCTGTGGAGCGTTCTCCGCGACGAGTCGGTCCCCCTCGTCCTGGCCGGGGTCGCCTACTACCTCCCTCTCTACCGCGAGGTGAGCCGATACCGGGGCCTCCTCGACCGGGCGGTCGAGGGCAGCTTCGACGGCGCGTCCCCCCAGGAGCTGCACGCGCGGGTCTGGCCGGTGATCAGGGAAGCCTTCGCCTCCCGCGTCGAGGACGCTCTCGCCGAGCGGGCCCGGGCGGCCGAGCGGGGCCTCGCCACCGAGGACCTCGTCACGATCGGGAAGATGGTGGTGCACGGTCGGGTCCGGCGGCTGCTCCTCGCCGACGGCGCCCACGCGTGGGGGAGCCTCGACCCCGAGACGGGCGCCGTCCGGCTCGCCGAGGGGCAGCAGGACGCGCGGGACGACGACGTGCTCGACGACCTCGCCGAGAACGTGCTCGTCCGCGGCGGCGACGTCCTCGCCGTGCCCGCCGGCCGCCTCCCCGGGGGCGCTTCCGCGTCGGGCCTGCTGCGCTGGTAGGCAGGGACCCGTGAGCCTCCTCGTCCGGGGTCTCGTCTGGCTCGGCCTGTACGTGGCGCTGACGCTCGCCCCCCTGGCCGTGGCCGCGTGGGAAAGGTCGGGCGAGCCGCCTCGGGCCGCTCTCGTCGAGGCCAGCGTGGCCACGGGCCTCCTCGCCCTGCCCCTCATGGTCTTCCAGTTCGCCCTCGTGTCGCGCCTGGGGCCGGCCTCGCGCCCGTTCGGCTCGGACGCGCTCATGCAGTTCCACTCCCAGATCGCCCTCGTGGCCCTCGCCGCGGCGGTCGTCCACCCGGCGCTGCTCCTTCGCCACGGTGTCCCCCTGGGCGCGTGGAACCCCTTCGCCGGTCCGCGCCTGCTCCAGACGGGGGCGATCGCCCTGTGGGGGACGGTGCTGATCGCGGCGACGTCCCTCTTCCGCCGCCGGCTGCGCCTGGGTTACGAGGCCTGGCAGCGACTGCACCTCGCCCTCGCCGTCCTCCTGACCGGCGCCATGGTCGTGCACGTTCTCTCCGCGCCCGGCTACGCCTCCGAGCCCGCCACGCGGTCCCTTGTCGTCGCGTACGCTGCCCTCGCCCTGGCCCTCCTGCTGTACTACCGGATCGTCCGGCCCCTCTCGCTCCTCCGCCGACCGTGGGAGGTCGTCGCGAACGAAGACACGGGGGGAGACACCCGCCGGCTGCGTTTGCGGCCGGTGGGCCACCGCGGCTTCGCCTTCGAGCCCGGGCAGTTCGCCTGGATCGCCACCGGAGGCACTGCGCTGTGGTCGGAGCAGCACCCGGTCTCCTTCGCGTCGAGCGCGGAGCGCCCTCCGGACGGCGCGGTCGAATTCGGCATCAAGGCTCTCGGCGACTGGTCGGGCACGGTGGTGCCGGCGCTCGCCCGGGGGGCGCGGGTGTGGGTCGATGGGCCCTTCGGGGCGTTCACTCCCGAGGGGCGCCCGGCCCAGGGCTACGTGCTCGTTGCGGGAGGCGTCGGCGTCTCGCCGATGATGTCGATCCTGCGGACGATGCGCGACCGCGAGGACGTGCGGCCGGTGCTGCTCGTCCACGCCGCCCACGACCCCTCACGCCTCGCGTTCCGCGAGGAGGTCGAGGCGCTCTCGCGGGTCCTGAGCCTCCGTGTCGTGTACGTCTTCGAGGCCCCGGACGAGAACTGGACGGGCGAGCGCGGCTTCGTGACCGCGGATCTCCTGCGCCGCCATCTCCCGCGGCAGCACCGCCGCTCCCAGTACTTCGTGTGCGGTCCGGCGCCGATGATGGACGCGGTGGAGCGAGCGCTCGTCGAGCTCGGGGTTCCCCCCTCCTCCGTGCACACCGAGCGATTCGACATGGTGTGAACCATGCGACACGTGATCGTGACCCGCGTCGTCTCGTCGGTGGCCGTGCTCGGCGCGGCGGCGATCCTCGCGTTCACGGGGGCGGCGGTGCGGCGCGGGGGCGCGCCGGACGCCCGTCCCCCGCAGGAGTCGTCCGGCCCCGGCGGCGCCGCGCTCTTCGAGAGGCACTGCGCGGCCTGCCACGAGGAGGCCGGCACAGCGCGCACCTACCGGGCGGCGGCCGACCGAGCGGCCGCCCGCGCCGAGCTGGGCTCTTTCCTCGAGGGCCACTTCGGCCCCTCGCCAGAGGCCGCGGCCCTGATCGCCGAGCACCTCCTGGCCGGGCAGCCCCAGCGGTAGGCCGGCCGCCGGCGTGGGGGATCTCCCGCCACTACGGGGAGGCCGGGCCGGGAGGGCCGGGAGACCGCTTGACGAGGAAGTAGCCGGCGGAGAGCGCGGTGACGATCGCGGCGATGCCCACCAGGGTCAGCGGGGGCAGCTTGGTGACGTCGAGGATGACCACCTTGCGTGACACCGCGATGATCGCCACGACGAGGACGACCTCGATGTGGATGACGTGCTCCCTGACGTAGGCCACGATCGTTTCGAGCAGCTCCAAGCCGAGCAGGACCATGAGGAACCACCCGAAGACCTCCAGCATCTCGTCGATCTCGAGCAGGAAGAGGGGTGGGGACAGGAGATCGCGCACCAGCAGGTAGGCGAGTTCGATCGTGGCGAAGAGTACGGTTGTGATCATCAGGACGGTCAGACTGTAGATGATGACCCTCTCGAAGCGGCCGATCCATCCATGGGAGACGGGGGCGTCGGGGGAGCCCATTTTCGTGGCTCTCGGGAGGGACCGCGTCGTCAGAGCGGAGGGCTCGCCGCCTTGGTCCCGGATTGGACTGCCGACCCGCGACGTCGCCTGGCCTCCTGGGCCAGACCGAGCACGATGAGCAGGGCGCCGAGGCCCCCCGTCCAGGGGGTGATCCACTCGATGCGGCGGGTCAGCTCGGCCCCCAGCCAGATGCTCGCCGAGGCTGCGACGATCAGGATCCCGTAGTAGAGCAGCCGGTTGCTGGGCATCGAACCTCCTCGCCACGGGGATTCCATCACGGGCTGTTCGGGTGGGCAAGCCGGAGGAGGGCGACGACACGAAGGGCCCCTGGTCGGGTCCATGGGCATCGAGGTCGTGGACCCGGAGCAGCAGTCGCGGGAGAAGTCCGAGGAGGAGGGCGTCGAGCTCGACCTCACCCCCGGGGCCCTCGACAAGACGAACGACGCCTTGGTCCCCGATTCGACCGTGGACCCGCGCCGCCGCCTGGCCTCCTGGGCCAGGCCGAGCAGGATGAGCAGAGCGCCGAGGCCGCCCGTCCAGGGGGTGATCCACTCGATGCGGCGGGTCAGCTCGGCCCCCAGCCAGATGCTCGCCGAGGCCGCGACGATCAGGATGCCGTAGTAGAGCAGCCGGTTGCTCGGCATCGGACCTCCTTGCCACGGCGATTCCATCACGGCCCCTTCGGGTGGCGCAAACCGGAGCACCTCTCGGCCGCGCGGCCTGGCCCTCCCTGGCCACTCGGGAGCGGCCGGCCTTCCGGAGCGAAACGGCCTCCCTCGGGACCCGCCCGACGGGAGTCCCTCGGGGGCTAGACCCGCCAGTGCTCCCGCTCGGCCTCCCAGCGATCCGTGATCTCCGCCGGCGGCCGGGCGAGCAGGACCGTCGCCCGGGCCGTCACCGTGCCGTCGGGCAGGCGCAGCTCGGCTTCCGCTTCGGCCCGAGAGCCCGACCGTCTCAGCAGCCGTCCGACGGCTTCGAGCGGCACGCCGGTCGGCGTGGGCCTCCGGTACACGACCTCCAGCTTCGCCGTCACCATCAGCTCGTCGAAGCCCCCGTCCAGGAGGACCGTGCGCCCGGCCGTCTCGTCGAGGATCGCCCCGACGATGCCGCCGTGGGTCACGCCCGGATAGCCGCCGAAGTGGTCGGGGATCGTCACGGTGCCGCGGATCTCCCCCGCCGCGGCGTCCTGGTCCCACACGAGCTTCAGGCCGACGGGGTTCTCCCGGCCGCAGACGAAGCACGACCGCGACGAGGGCTGCCTCATCCCGCAAGCTCCGCCCGCGAGAGGCTCACCGGGCCGCCCGCAGCGCCGCGGCCGCCTTGGCGGCGAGCAGCGCCCAGGGAAAGCCGTGGAGCACGAGATCGAACCAGTCGATCGGCCGCACGAGCCGGCCCCGCCCCAGCATCCCCAGCTTCTCCACGACGTGGAGCAGCGGGACGAACGGCGCGAGCCCGAGCGTCGCGCAGGCGATCACGACGACCGTCCAGGGCAGGGCGTCGAGCCAGCGGGTCACGGGCGCGCTACTCGTCCTCGTCGCCGCCCTGCGACTCGTTCTCCTTGTACATGTACTTGACGTTGTCCTTCATCAGGAGGATGTTGGGCGCGTCCGGGCGGTGGACCTTGAGGGCCGCCTTGTCGTACCACTCGATCGTCCCCCGCAGCTCCTCGCCGTCCTTCAAGACGATGACCATGCGCGTTCGGTTGGCCATCTGCTTGAGGTAGTAGTTGCCCTCGGCGTTCGTCTGGTCGGGGGGGATCGCCCGCCGCTGCCGGAAGTACTTCGGCGTGGTGACGGGGGTCGGGTGGCGGTGCTCCTTGATCTCCGTCAGGTCCGGGCGGATCAGCTTGCGGTTCATCTCCGCGGCCTCCCTCTCTCTCGCCCGGGCTCGGCGGGCGCGCCAAACCCCTCCGAGCGACCTCCACGGCTCGTCGAGCGGCGGGTTCTCTGGGCGTACTAGTAGCACACGGCTTCGAAAGGGCGCAAGGATCGAACGGCTCATCCCCCGCGCGCCCCGGCGAGCGCGACCCTCACTCGCCGGCGAGCGAGTCGAGCAGGAGGTCGAACGTGAGGAGCTTGCTCGCGAAGCCCCTCAGGGCGAAGCGCGCGTCGGCCGCCTCCGCGGCCAGCTCCACCGCCCGATCCCCCAGGGGGCCCGCGGCGAGGGGCGCGAGGCGCGCGGCGGCGGCCGGGTGGAGCAGCACGGCCGCCCCCGCCCCCGAGCGCAGGGCCGCGACGTCGCGCAGGAGCGAGCGCAGGACGTCGAGCAGCCGCACGGGGTCCTCGGCCTGCTCGAGGGCCTCGGCCTCCCTCATCCGCGCCGCGGCGGACAGGGACGGCGTGCGCTCGAGGAGGGCCACCAGCTCCTCCTCGAGCCCCCGCCGCTCCTCGTCCTCGGACGCCGTGTCGCGCGAGGCGCGCAGCGCCTCGACGACCGCCCGCGAGAGCGGCCCGAAGCGCAAGGTCTGGCACCGCGAGCGGATCGTCTGCCGCAGGCCGGCCGGCGCCGACGAGATCAGGACGACGTGCGAGCGCGGCGGCGGCTCCTCGAGGCTCTTGAGCAGCGCGTTCTGCGCCGCGTCGTTCATGGTGTGCGCGTCGTCGATCACGACCACCCGGCGGCGGGCCTCGTAGGGTGCGCCCGCGATCTCGCCCACCAGCTCGCGGGCCTGGTCGACCCGGATCTCGGGCTCGGACCGGGGCTTGCCGGCCTTGGTCAGCCACCACCCCTCCGCGAGGACGAGGTCGGGGTGGAGGCGGAAGTTGCGGAAGACGTCCTGGTCGGGGTGCTCGTCCGCCTCCGCGCGCAGCGCGTCGAGCCGCTCCGCGGCGAGTGCCCCGCCGACCTTCCGGCAGGGGCGGCACTCGCCGCAGGGCTCGGGGGCGGGGGCCCGCTCGCACAGCGCGGCCTGGGCGACCGCGAGGGCGAGGGTCTTCTTCCCCACCCCGTCCGGCCCGGTGAACAGGAGCGCCGGGGGAAGGCGATCCCGCTCGAGGGCCCGGGCGAGGATCCCCCGCACCCGCTCGTGCCCGCGTACGTCGGAGAGCCTCACGCGTCCGACTCCTCGAGCAGCCCGCGCCCCGCGAGGCCCCGGCGGAGCGCCTCGAACACCGCGTCCTCGCTCGCCGTGCCGTCGAGCCGCAGCCAGCGCGACGGCTCATCCCGCCGCAGAGCCTCGTAGCCCTCCCGCACCCGCTCGTGGAACTCCCGCACCTCGGACTCGAGCCGGTCGGCCCCGCCGCGCCGGCCCACCCGCAGGAGGCCCACGTCCACGGGCACGTCGAGGAGCACGATCGCATCGGGCCGCAGGCCGCCCGTCGCGAGGGCGGCGAGCGAGCGGATCGCGCCGAGGTCGAGGCCGCGGCCGAAGCCCTGGTAGGCGAGGCTCGACTCGACGTGGCGATCGCACAGCACCACCCGGCCCGCGGCGAGGGCCGGCCGCACGACCTCGGCCACGTTCTGCGCGCGGTCCGCGAAGTACAGGAGCAGCTCGGCCACCGGGACGAGGGCCCGGTTGGCGGGGTCGAGCAGCACGTCCCGGATCGAGCGGCCGATCGCCGTGCCGCCGGGCTCGCGCGTGAGCACCGCGCGCTCGCCGAGCCGCGCCGCGAGGCGCCGCATCTGGGTGGTCTTGCCGCAGCCCTCGATCCCCTCGAACGTGATGAACGGCATCCGGCGGATTCTATCAGCCGCCGCCCGCGCAGCCTTGACGGGCCCGCCGAGCGCGGATAGCGTCAAGGCCATGCTCCAGCTCGCCGGCCGGACCGCCCTCGTGACCGGGGGCAGCCGTGGCATCGGCCGGGCCACCGCCCGCCTCTTTGCGCGCCTCGGCGCGCGGGTCGCCCTCGCCTGGGCCCGCGACGAGGCCGCGGCACGCGACGCGGTCCGCGAGATCGAGGCGGAGGGCGGCGTCGCCGTGGCCCTCGGCGCCCGCCTGGACCGGGACGGGGAAGCGGCCCGACTCGTCGCGCGCGCCGAGGAGGCCCTCGGGCCGCTCGACGTCCTCGTCGCGAACCACGGGATCTGGAAGCGCGCACCGATCGACACCATGACTGCGGAGGAGTGGGACGAGACGCTGCGCACCAACCTCGGCTCGGTCCGCGAGCTGTGCGCGGAGGCCGCGCGGCGCATGGTCCCCCGCGGGCGCGGGGCGATCGTCCTCGTGGCCTCGACCGCCGGGCAGCGCGGAGAGCCCTTCCACTCCCACTACGCCGCGAGCAAGGGAGCGATCATCGCGCTCACCCGCTCGCTCGGCTCCGAGCTCGGACCGCGCGGCATCCGGGTGAACTGCGTGGCCCCGGGGTGGGTGGCCACCGACATGAGCCGCGAGGCCATCGAGACCGCCCCCGGCGACGCGGTGCGCCGGGCGATCCCCCTCGGCCGCCCCGGCACCCCCGAGGAGATCGCCGGCCCCGTCGCCTTCCTCGCCTCGGACCTCGCGGGCTACATGCACGGCGAGGTCCTCTCGGTGAACGGCGGCGCGGTCATGGCGGGCTGACGCTCCTGCGGGTCCTCGTCACCGGCTCGGGAGGGCTCCTCGGGGGGCGCCTCGCCGCCCTTCTCCACGAACGCGGCCTCGACGTCCTCGCCCTCCACCGCCGGGGGGCGCCGCCCCCGGGCCCGCGCGCCCGCGCCCTCGAGCTGCTCGAGGAAGGCGCCGTCGCCGCCGCTCTCGGGGAGGAGCGCCCCCACGCCGTGGTCCACGCGGCCGTCCTCGGCCGGGCCGACCTGTGCGAGGCGCGGCCGGGGGAGGCCGAGCGCGTCAACGTCGAGCTGCCCCGCACCCTCGCCCGGGAGTGCGCCCGCCGCAGCGTGCGCCTCGTCGCGCTCTCCACCGACCTCGTGTTCGGGGGCGACCGGCCCTTCGCCCGGGAGACCGACCCCGCGGGCCCGGTCAGCGTCTACGGCCGGACGAAGCTCCTCGGCGAAGAGGCCGTGCTCGACGCCTGCCCCGAGGCCGCCGTGGTCCGGGTGGCCCTCGTCCTCGGACGCGGCCACGGCCCCCGCGGCACGTCCACCGAGTCCGTGGCCTGGGCCCTCTCCGCCGGCCGGCCCGTCCGCCTCTTCACCGACGAGCACCGCACCCCCGTCGACGCCGCCTCCGTGGCCGACGCGGTCTCGCGCCTTCTCGAGTGTTCCGCCGCCGGCCGCTTCCACCTCGGCGGCCCCGAGCGCCTGAGCCGCCACGCCCTCGGGCAGCGCGTCGCCTCCGTCCTGGGGCTCGACGCCTCGCGGGTCGAGGCGGCGCGGCAGGCCGAGCACGCGGGCCCGGATCGCCGCCCCCCCGACGTCTCGCTCGACGCGACTCGGGCCCGGGAGGAGCTGGGCTGGGTCCCTCGGCCCCTGGACGAGGCCATCCGGGAGGGCCGCGCGGCTCCGCCGGCCGCCGGACCGGCTACTTCGGGGGCGCGGGCAGCCGGAACGTGATGGTCAGGCGGCAGAGGGTCAGCTCGTCCCCGTCGTTGATCGGGGTCAGCACCCCCGTGGGCAGCTTCTGCCCGTTCAGGAACGTGCCGTTCATCGTCCCGATCTCCTCGGCCACGAAGGGCTTGCCGTCCTTGATCACGATGCGCGCGTGGCGCCGCGAGATGTTGCGGGCGGAGTCCTCGTTCGTGAGGTCCACCTCGGGCGTCTGCCCCGTCACGGAGTCGTACCGGCCGATCAGCGCGTCCGGCTTGAACACCGGGAACACGTTCCCGCTCGCCTTGGAGATGAAGTAGGCGAGCGCCTCCGCCTGCTGCGGCGCGGCGGGCTTCGGGACCTCGGCCGGCCGCTCCATCGTCGAGCCGGGCAGGGGCGTCGGCGAGGCCCCGCCCGCCGCCTCCGCCTTGGCCGCGAGCTCCTCGATCTGCTTCGTGGTCTCCCGCAGGCGCAGCGAGTACTTGCGCAGCATGCGGACCGCGACCTCGGGGTTCTTCGTCACCAGCTCGCCGAAGGTCTCGCTGTTGATGACGACGAGGTCGCCGTCCTCGACCATCTCCGCGCCCGCCGTGCGCGGGATGCGCTCGAGCATGGCCATCTCTCCGAAGAAGTCGCCCTTCTCGAGCAGGGCCACCACGATCTCGCCGTGGGGCACCCGCTTCTTGATGGCCACCTTGCCGCCGCGGATGATGTACATCTCCTCGCCCTCGTCGCCCTCGTTGAAGAGGACGGTTCCCTTCGGGAAGTGCTTGAGGAAACGGGCGAAGGAGTCCTTTTCGGCGCTCATCGTGCCGGGGGGAGTGTAGCAGAAACGGTCAGCTCCCGAGGATCGCCCGGACGGCCGGGCGGTCCGGCGCGCCCTGGAGGAGCGAGCGCTTCTGGACCTCGCGCAGGAGGGTCACGAGGAAGGTCTCGAAGCGGTGGGCGATCTGCTGCAGGGCGGTGAGGCTCGTGCACTTGAGGACCTCGATGTAGAACAGCTCGAAGCCCGACCAGTCCCGGTACATCAGGTACTTGATGTGGTGGTCGTAGAAGTCCGACACCCGCTCCCTCATCCGGGCGGCGGCGGCCTCGTCGGGCCTCCGCTGAAACTCCCGCAGGGCCTCGACCGCAGCGGCGAGCGCGTCGCGCAGCCGGATCGACTGCTCGCGCCGGGCGGTGAAATCCGGAAAGATGCGGGACCCGTCGATCGCCGGGTCGAGGGCCTGCGCGAGCTGCACGATCGACTGCTGGAAGCAGTCCTTGAGGATGCCGTGGGAGTTCTCGACCCGGCTGCGGACGCTCTCCACGTGGCGGGCGGCGGAGATCTCGGTCAGCTCCGTGCTCACCACCTTGCGCAGTTCCAGCGGTATGCAGTACACGAACGAGTCGTAGACGAGGTAGAGCGGCTGGGTGGCGTCACGCCCCTTGAGGACCCGCTTCTCGACGTAGTTGAGGAGGAGCCGCGTCTCGGAGACCACCAGGGCGAACACGAGGATCGTGTCCCGCAGCTGCTCCTCGGGAAGGCGGGCGGGATCGGCGTAGTCGAGGTAGTGGAGGAGGCGAAACAGCTCGAGGAAGACCTTGGCCGCCTGCCGGCGCTCCCCCGGCTCGGGGATCCCCCGGATGACCCGGACCACCGCCCGGTTCCGGATCCGGTCGTGGACCGGCTTCCACTTCCGGTCCACGAGCGCCGCGAGCAGGTCGCTCCGCCGCACCTCCCGGTAGACGATCTGTCCCACCGCCTGGAACGTCGGATACGGGAGGCGCGAGAGCTTCACGAGGTCGAGCAGGACGAGGTGCAGGTTCTCGAAGGACTCGCGCAGGAGGGTGAGGGCCGTCTCCGGGGTCGCGCTGCGGACGAGCTTCTCGATGTACGGATCGAGTCCCTCCTCCGCGGCGAGGCTCGACTCGACGTAGCGGTCGAAGCGGTCGAGGTCGAGCCGGTCCTCGGTCAGGATCGAGTTCGCGAGCTGCAGCACCCGTACGATGGCGTTGTCGACGAGGCGCAGCTCCTCGGACCAGTCGCGCGAGGCGAGCGCCCGCGACTCGCGCTCGGACAGGGGACGCGCCCCGACCCGGAAGAACCGCTCGAAGCTGCGCAGCCACATCTCGAGCTCGAACAGCTCGGCCGCCTTGCCCGAGGCCGCCACCTGCTCCGTGAAGCGGCGCAGCTGGCCCTGGAGCAGGTCGGAGCGTCCCCCGCTCGCGACCCTCGGGCCCTCCTCGCGCGGCTCCCTGGGCATCCGGGCCGATTATAGACGCCCCGCTCCACCCGCGTTGACCGCCGGCGGGGTCTCCGCTTAACATGAAAGGCTGTTATCTGGAGGAGCCTCAGTCACTTGAGCCCGCACGACGCACTCGCCTGGTTCGTCGCTCTCCCGCTCCGCTTCAAGATCCTCGCCTTCGCCACCGCGGTGGTGCTGGTCGAGCTCGCCTTCCGGCGCTTCGCCCCGAAGTCCGCCGCCTACCGGCGCTGGACCGCGTTCTTCCAGGGGATCGGCAAGGTGTGGACCGCCGTGATCCTCGCGATCGTCTACTTCCTCTCGGTGGGCCCGGTCGCCCTGGTCATGCGCCTCGTCGGCCACGACCCCCTCGACCGCCGGCTCGCCCCGGAACCCTCTTTCTGGCGCGCGCACGAGCCGAACCCCCTCGGCCGGGAGCGCGCCGCCCGCCACCAGTTCTGATGGGCCGGGACGCCACCTACGTTCTCGGGATCTCCTGCTTCTACCACGACTCCGCCGCCGCCCTCCTCAAGGACGGGGTCGTGGTCGCCGCGGGCCAGGAGGAGCGCTTCTCGCGCAAGCGGCACGACTCCGACTTCCCCCACCGCGCCATCCAGTACGTGCTCCACGAGGCGGGCATCCGGCCGGAGCAGCTCGACGCGGTCGGCTTCTACGACAAGCCGCTGCTCAAGTTCGAGCGGATGCTCTCCACCTACGTCGCCACCTTCCCCCGCTCGTTCGCCTCGTTCCGCAAGGCGATGCCGGTGTGGCTCCACGAGAAGCTGTGGGTGCCCTCGATCATCCGTCGCGAGCTCAAGCCCTACCGGGGCCCGATCCTCTTCGCCGAGCACCACATGTCGCACGCCGCCTCGTGCTTCCTGGTCTCCCCGTTCGAGGAGGCCGCGATCCTCACCGTGGACGGCGTCGGCGAGTGGGCCACCGCCTCGTGGGGGGTCGGACGCGGCACCGACATCACGATGCTCAAGGAGATCCGCTTCCCCCACAGCCTGGGGCTGCTCTACAGCGCCTTCACCTACTACCTCGGCTTCAAGGTCAACAGCGCGGAGTACAAGGTGATGGGCCTCGCCCCCTACGGCAAGCCCGTCCACTTCGACCGGATCATGAAGGAGATGGTCCACCTGCTGCCGGACGGCTCCTTCAAGCTCGACATGAAGTACTTCGCGTACGACTACGGCCTCACGATGACGAACGGGCACTTCGACGAGTTCTTCGGGGGCCCGCCCCGCAAGCCCGAGACCTGGATGAACGAGCGCGAGTTCGACATCGCCGCGTCCGTCCAGAAGGTGTGCGAGGAGGTGGTGCTCCACATGGCCCGCCACCTCCACGCGGAGACCGGCCTCACGCGGCTGTGCCTGGCGGGGGGGGTCGCCCTCAACTGCGTCGCCAACGGCCGGGTGATCCGCGAGACCCCGATGAAGCAGCTGTGGGTGCAGCCCGCGGCCGGCGACGCGGGCGGCGCGGTCGGCGTCGCCCACTACATCTACAACACGATCCACGAGCGCCCCCGCAAGGGCGCCTGGACGCACGCCTACCTCGGCCCCCACTTCACGGACGCCGAGATCGCGCAGTTCCTCGACGGAGCGGGGGCGAAGTACCGGTCGCTCGGCGACCGGGAGCTCGTCGAGCGCACGGCGAAGCTCATCGCGGAGAACAACGTCGTCGGGTGGTTCCAGGGCCGGATGGAGTTCGGGCCGCGGGCCCTGGGGGCCCGCAGCATCCTCGCCGACCCGCGCGACCCGAAGATGCGCGACACCCTCAACATGAAGATCAAGTTCCGGGAGGGGTTCCGGCCCTTCGCCCCCTCGGTCCTCGCGGACCGGGCGTCCGAGTGGTTCGACATCGACTGCGACAGCCCCTACATGCTGCTCGTGGCCCAGGTGCGCGAGGGCAAGCGCACGATCCCGTCGGTCACCCACGTCGACAACTCCGCCCGCCTCCAGACCGTCACTCGCGACGAGGCGCCGCTCTACTACGACCTCATCCGCGAGTTCGGGCGGATCACCGGCGTGCCGATCGTGATCAACACGTCGTTCAACGTGCGCGGGGAGCCCATCGTCTGCACCCCCCGCGACGCGTACCTGTGCTTCATGCGGACGAACATGGACCACCTCGTGCTCGGGCACCACCTGCTCGACAAGAAGGAGCAGCCGCCGCTGCGCGAGGACGTCGACTGGCGCTCGCTGTACGAGCTGGACTGACGGGCGGAGGGAGAGACGATGGCGTTCGAGGGATCGAGGGAGAAGCTCGGGATCTTCGCCGAGCTGTGGGCGTTCATGAAGGTCCGCAAGAAGTGGTGGCTGGGACCCATCGTCCTGATGCTGGCCCTGCTCGGCCTGCTCGTCGTGTTCACCCAGGGCTCCGCGGTCGCCCCGTTCATCTACACGCTGTTCTAGCCACCGACGGCACGCCCGCCCGTCCTGACGCGGGCGTGCCGTCGGTTCTCGAAAGCCCCGATGAAAGCCAATCCCCCCCTCCGCCCCACCCTCGCTCTCGTGTCCCTCTCCCTCCTCGCCTTCTTCCCGGCGGAGACCCCCGCGGCCTCCCTCCCCCCCCTGACCGTCGAGCGGATCAACTCCGAGCCCCCCCTCGCGGGAACGCTCCCCACCCGGCTCCAGTGGCACCCCGACGGACGGCGGCTCAGCTTTCTGCGCCGGACCGGCGAGGCGACCTCGCTCTACGCCCTCGACACCGCGACCGGGACGACGACGACGCTCCTCGACGGCGCGAGGGTGCGCCTCCCCGGGGGAGAGGCTCCCCGCCCTCTCTCGCTCGCTTCCGCGTCCTGGCTGCCCGACGGCCGCTCGCTCCTCGTCCCGGCCGGCGGCGACCTCCACGTGGTCGACCCCGCGAGCGGCGCCGTGCGCACCCTGCTCGCGACGCCCGAGACCGAGGAGTTCTTCGAGGCCTCGCCCGACGGCAGACGCGTGGCCTTCGTCCGCAAGGGTGACCTCTTCGTCGTGGACGTCGCGACCGGCCGGGAGACGCGCCTCACCGAGGGGGGCTCGGACACGCTCCTCAACGGCAGGCTCGACTGGGTCTACGAGGAGGAGCTGGCCTCGCGCTCCGGCCAGGCCTTCGTGTGGTCGCCGGACTCCCGCAAGCTCGCCTTCCTCCAGCTCGACCAGTCCCGCGTGCCCCCGTTCCCGATCGTCGACTTCGTCCCCGTCCAGAACGAGGTGACGTGGCAGCGCTACCCGAAGGCCGGCGCCCCCAACTCCGTCGTCCGCCTCGGCGTGGTCGCTCTCCCTCCGGACGGCCCCCCCGGCCCGGCTCGGCTCGTCTCCTTCGAGCCCGACGACGTCTACGTCCTCCCCCAGCTCGGCTGGACCCCCGACTCGCGCCACGTCGCCTTCCAGCACATGAACCGCGCCCAGGACCAGCTCGAGCTGCGGCTGCTGCCCGTCCCGGAAGAGGCGGCGGCCCCTCTCGGCACGCCCCGCACGGTGCTCGCGGAGCGCTCGCCCACCTGGGTCAACACCTTCTTCGCGCCGCTCTTCCTCGCCGACGGCCGCCGCTTCCTCTGGATGTCCGAGCGGGACGGCTTCGCGCACGTCCACCTGTGCGACACGACCGGGGCCTGCCGCGCGGTCACCCGCGGGCGCTGGATGGTGGACGGCCGCGCCTCCTTCACGGGCGCCGGCCCCGGCCTCGCTCTGGACGAGGCCGCCGGCCTCGTCTACTTCACCGCGACCGAGAAGGACCCCCGCGAGCGTCACCTCTACCGCGTCCGCCTCGACGGCACCGGCCTCGCGCGCCTCACGCGGGAGGACGGGACGCACCGCACCGTGGTCTCCCCCGGCGGGCGCTTCTACGCGGACACCTGGTCCGACGCCCGCACCCCCCCGAGGATCTGGGTCGCGAGCACGGACGGCGCGAGGCGCTTCCCCGTCGAGGAGAACGCGGACCCGCCGATCCTCAGCTTCGAGCGCGGCACGGTCGAGCTCGTCGACGTGAAGGCGAAGGACGGAACGACGCTCCACGGCGCCCTGCTCAAGCCGGCCCGCTTCGACCCCGCGCGGCGCTACCCGGTGATCGTGAGCGTCTACGGCGGGCCGCACGCGCAGACGGTGACGAACGCGTGGGGCCTCGCGTCCCCCTTCGAGCACCTGCTCGCGAGCCACGGCTTCCTCGTCTGGTCGCTCGACAACCGCGGCAGCGCCGGCCGGGGCACCGCGTTCGAGTCCGCCATCCACCGCGACCTCGGCCGGGTCGAGCTCGAGGACCAGCTCGAGGGGGTCGCCTGGCTCCGGGCGCAGCCCTTCGTCGACGCCTCCCGCATCGGGATCACCGGCTGGTCCTACGGCGGCTACATGACGCTCTACGCGGTCACGAACGCCCCCGGCGTCTTCCGCGCGGCGGCGGCCGGGGCCCCGGTCACCGACTGGAAGCACTACGACTCGATCTACACCGAGCGCTACATGGGCACGCCCCAGGACAACCCCAAGGGCTACGAGACGAGCTCTCCGCTGCGCCGGGCCGGCCGGCTCGACGCGGACCTGCTGCTCGTCCACGGCTCGGGCGACGACAACGTCCACCTCGCCAACACGCTCGCGTTCGTCGCCGAGCTCGTCAAGGCGGGCAAGCCCTACTCCCTGCAGGTCCACCCCCGGCAGGGGCACGGCTTTCGGCCGAAGGAGGACCGCATCTTCCGCGACCGCGCCGTGCTCGCGCACTTCGAGCGCGTCCTGCGCCCCGAGTCGGCCCCGACCACGGCCGCCGGCGCGCCGTAGCCCGGGCGTTCGCCGCCGCTATCGACGCCGCCGCTCTCCCGCGACCACCCGCAGCCGGCGGGAGAAAGCCGCGCTGAAGCGCTCGGCCACCGCCGGCGGCCCCCACGCCCCGAGGGCGGGGACGCTGACCACCGCCTCGTCTCCGCGGAGCCGCACCGCAAGCGTCGCCGTCGACCCGGGCGCGCACCTCTCGGTCACCTCGTCGGCGAGCGCGAGGAGGACGGCCGCCTGCTCGAGCGGCCGGCGGTCCTCCCGGGTCAGGAGTGGCGCGAGCGACCGCTCCCGCGCGTCCTCGTCCCCGGCGCGCCGCACCAGGGCCGAGAGCAGCGCCACCTGGCGGTGGGAGAAGCCGCCGAGGTCGGTCGCGAGCAGGAGGTCCGCCACGTGCTCGTGGCGATCGAAGAAGTCCACCGTCCGCCCGATGTCGAGCACGCGCGCGGCGAGGGCGAGCGTTTCGGCGAGCTCGCCCGCGGCGGGCAGGAGGGCGCCGCGCAACGCTTCGGTCGCACGCTCGCGGCGGTCCGCCCGCTCCCTCGACCACCCCGCGAAGCGCCCGGCCAGCGCGTCGAGCGAGGCGCGCCGCACCGCCGGCGAAGGGGCGAGGCGGTCCGCCGCGAGGCTGCGGGCGAGCCCCTCGCGAACCCCCTCCCCGGAGACCACGACCTCGTCGGCGCCGAGGGCCTCGAGGAGCGTCTCGATCACCGCCCCGCCCCCGACCACCGAGTCGCGGCGGTCGGCGTTGAGGCCCGGGACCCCCGCCAGCCGCTTCCTTTTCGCCGTCGCGAGGCCCGACACGACCTCGCGCAGGCGCGAGCGCGTCAGGACGTAGCCGTGGAGGCGCGGGATCGGGTAGGACGACGCGCGTTGGTCCACCCGGGCGAGGTTCCGGACCGTCCCCCCGGTCCCCACCAGCTCCTCGCCCTCGCCGAGCGGGGCGACGCCGGCGCCGGCCAGCACGTCCCTCGCGTGGGCGCGCAGGCGCCGCAGCTCTCGCGAGGACGGCGGATCGGACCGCAGGAAGGCGTCCGAGACCCGCAGCGCACCGAGGGGCACCGACACCGCGCCGAGCAGGCGGCGGCCCCGGAATCGCGCCACCTGGAGGCTCCCGCCGCCGAGGTCGAACAGCGCCCCGTCGTCAACGGGCAGGCCGCCCACGGCTCCGAGGAAGCCGTAGCGCGCCTCCTCGACGCCGGAGAGCGTGCGGATGGAGATCCCGAGCTCCCTTCTCACCCGACGCACGAACGCGGGCCCGTTCGCCGCTTCGCGCAGGGCGGAGGTGCCGGCGGCGACGATTCGCCGGACGCCCGAGCCGCGGGCGATCGCCCGGAAGTCGCGCAGCGCCTCGAAGCACCGCTCGAGGCCCTCGGGCGGGATGCGGCCCGTCTCGTCCAGCTCGCGCACCAGGCGCAGCGCCGCGCGGCGGCCGGCGAGCACGTGCAGGTGCCCTCCCGCCTCCTGGCGGTAGACCATCACCCGCCCGGAGTTCGAGCCGATGTCCACGACCGCCACGGGGAGCGCCCCGCCCCGCCCTGCCGCCATGCCCTTCCTCCGGAAGCGAAGAGGGCCCCCGCCCGGTACGGGCGCGGGGGCCCCTCGAGGCGAAAGCGAAGCTACCGCGCGAAGAAGCGCAGCTCGGCCACGATCGACCGGCGGGTCAGGTCGCCGTAGATGTGCTGCAGGATCGCCTCGTTCGTCAGGTTGGTGCCGCGCAGGCTGAAGGTGGCCTTGCCGTCGGCGAACCTCACGCCCAGCGTGGCGTTGAGCATGGTGTAAGCGTCCGTGTAGCCGTGGTAGGGCGAGTTGAGCACGTCGTTCCAGAACGCCTCGCCCGAGTAGTTCACGTTCACGTTCCCGATGAAGCGGCGGCCGTTGTAGCTCACCCCCACGTTGAAGCGGTTCTTCGCGGCGATGCCCACCTCCGCGGTCGGGTAGCGCAGCTGGCCTTCCTCCTCGTCGAGGATCTCCGGGTCGTCCTGGTACGAGTAGTTGGCGCTCACGAGCCACTGCGCGTTCACCCGGTGCTCGATCGAGGCTTCGAATCCCCGGTTCCGGATGGGGCCCAGGTTCAGGTACGTGGCCACCTTCCAGGGCAGGAGGATCGGGCCGAACGGCGGCGGGATCTGGGCGAGGGCGCCCATCAGCACGGGAGACAGGGAGATCGGCTGCCCGGAGACCGCCCCCACCCCCTTCGCCGGGTTCTGCACGGAGTAGAACTCGAGCCCCGGAAGCCCCTGCGGGTTCTCCGCGTCGGGCAGGAGGTAGGTGAAGTTGATGTTGTCGTCCGTGTCGTTCTGGTACACCGCGAGGCCCACCGTCGTCTTCGACCCGATCGCGCCGGTGTAGGCGATCTCGAACCCGTCGATGTGCTCCTCCTTGAGGTCCGGGTTGCCGAACGTGTTGAGCACCAGGAAGAACGGCTCCTTCGGGATGAGCGGGGCCAGGGGGGGCACGAGCGCTCCGAGCGGGCGCAGGTCCACGGTGGTCGGGCTGAAGATGTTCTGGTCGAGGAAGTTGTTGATCGTGGAGGGCGAGCGGAACGCCCGGTTGTACGAGGCGCGCAGCGCGTGGTCCGGCGTCGGCTTGAACATCACGCTGAGGCGCGGCGAGAAGACGACGTCGTCGAGGTTGCCGAACTTGTCGGCGCGGACCCCCGCCGCGAGGCGCCACTTGTCGACGAAGAACTCGTCCTGGAGGTAGGCGCCGAGCTCGTTGCGGTCCTCGGAGCCGGGGGCGAGCGTGATGTCGAAGTTGTTCCGCCGGTAGTTCCCCCCGTAGGTCAGTATGTGCCGGCCCCCGAGGACGTTCGTGTTCCCGACCTCGATGTCGTAGGTCTGGGTCTTGAAGCTCAGAACGACGGGCTCGAGCGTGCCCGGGTCGATCTGGAGGAGGTTCGGCGCGCTCGCGTCGACGAAGTTCCCGAACACGCCGACGCGCAGGGCGTTCTTCGTGTAGACGGCCTTACCGTAGGCCATGTAGGACCCGCTCTCCATGTCGAACGGGCCGATCCCGGTGTGGATGATGCCCTCGGTCCCGGCGTAGCCGCCCTGGTACGTGATCCGCCCGCCGCTCGACAGCTCCTGGTCGAAGCGCAGGTCGAACTTGGGCTGGCTGGTGCCGTTGTTGACGAAGTTACCCCCTCCCGCGGTCTCCGTCGGGTAGGGGGCTCCGCCGACCGGGAAGCCGCCGGGAAGGGCGCCGCCGGCCGCGTTGCGGCAGGGCTCGATCCCGTAGGGGTGGCAGTCGAGCGCGATCGTCCCGACCGGGCGCGAGAACGGGTCGGAGTTGAAGTAGCCGGCGCTCAGCTTGTAGGACCAAGTGTCGTCGATCGCGTTCGCGTACGAGAAGCTCCCGCCGTACTGCGCGCCCTCCCCGTCCGCCTCCCGCGAGCCGCCGTCGCGGTTGAACAGGCCGCCGGTGAGCGTGACCCCGAAGCCCTCGTTCTCCCGGGGAGACTTGGTGATCACGTTCACGACGCCGGTGAGGGCGTTGGCCCCCCACACGACGGACGCGGGCCCGCGGACCACCTCGATCTGCTTGATCTCCCCCGAGCTCGCGGTCGGGATGAAGTCCCAGAGCACGAGCCCGAAGAAGTCGAGGTACACCGAGCGGCCGTCCACGAGGACGAGCTGCGAGTTGTTGAGGGTGGAGGTGGACTGCCGGGTGGTCAGGTTCATGTCGCGGGCCGAGGTCTGGATGACGTTCATCCCCGGCACCGAGCGCAGGAGATCCGCGTAGGTCTGGGCCGGCGTCGTCTCCAGGACCTGCTGCGAGACGACGCTCATCGTCGCCGGGGCGTCGATGACCTTCGTCTCGACCTTGGACGCGCTCTCGACCGTCACCTCCTCGGCCCGCCGAACGGCCTCCTCTTCCTTCGCCTTCTCCTCGGGCTTCTGCGCCGGCCCCGGCTCCTGGGCCAGCAGCGGCGTGGCAGCCATCACCCCGAGGCCGAGAACGGCCAGGAGCTTGCGTGTCATCGTCGTCCTCCTCGAATGTGAACCCGGTCCCTCCGGCCGCGCGCGGGCCGGCAACGAAATCCCATGACGCAGCGCATCAAGAAGCTGAATCGGTTGGATGACGCGCGGTTATAGCACGACCGCCCGGCGGGTTCCAGCGCTTCGGCGGCTTCGGGGGTGTCAGCCCCTCTCGGGGGCTTCGAGGGAGACGAGCAGCTTGTCGTGGATGCCCCCGAACCCCCCGTTGGACAGAACGGCCACGCGGTCGCCCGGGCGCAGCTCCCGGACGAGCGTCCTCACGATCTCGTCGACCGTCGGGACGAAGGCCGCGTCCGTGCCTTCCCGCCGCATCCCGGCCACCAGGTCCCTCTCGGAGAGGCGCTGGTCCTCCGGCACCTTCCCCGGCAGGTGGGCCGCAGCCACGATCACACGATCGGCCCCGCGGAAGGCGCGGGCGAAGTCGTCCTGGAAGATCTTCGTGCGGCAGGTATAGGACCGCGGCTCGAACACGGCCACGAGCCGCCCCGGGCCCCCGAGCGCCCGCAGGGCGGCGAGCGTGGCCGCGACCGCCGTCGGGTGGTGGGCGAAGTCGTCGTAGACGGTCACGCCGCCCGCCGTGCCCCGCACCTCGAGCCGCCGCTTGACCCCGGAGAACGCGGCGAGGGCCTCCCGCGCCGCCGCGGGTGGGACGCCCGCCTCCGCCGCCGCGGCCAGCGCGGCGAGCGCGTTGCGGACGTTGTGCTCGCCGCCCAGCCGCAGCGCGAACTCGCCCTCGTCCCCGCCCCGCCGCAGCAGCCGGAACCGCGATCCCTGGCCCTCGGCCCGCACGTCCACCGCCCGCCAGTCCGCCCCCTCGTGCAGCCCGAAGGTCTCGACGCGGCAGCGCGCCCTCGGGAGGATCTCGACGAGGGCCGGGCTCTCGGTGCCGGCCACGAGCAGCCCCCGCCGCGGGATCACGTTCAGGAACCGGACGAACGCGAGCTGCACCGCGGCGAGGTCCGGGTAGATGTCCGCGTGGTCGAACTCCAGGTTGCCGACGACCGCGACGTCCGGCAGGTAGTGCACGAACTTCGGCCGCTTGTCGAAGAACGCGCAGTCGTACTCGTCGCCCTCGATCACGAAGTGCCGCCCGGTCGCGAGGCGGTAGCTGCGGCCGAAGTCGACCGGGATGCCGCCGACCAGGAACGAGGGGTCGAGCCCCGCGCGGTGCAGCAGGAAGGCGAGAAGGCTCGTGGTCGTGGTCTTGCCGTGCGTCCCCGCGACCACGAGCGACGTGCGGGGCCGGAGGAACTCCTCCGCGATCAGCGCGGGGGCGCTCGTGTACCGCTGCCGCCGGTCGAGCACGGCCTCGACCTCGGGGTTCCCGCGCGAGAGCGCGTTGCCGATGACCACGAGGTCGGCGTCTTGCGGTACGTTCTCCTCCGCGTAGGGCGAGCGGATCGGGATCCCGAGCGCCTCGAGCTGGGTGGACATCGGCGGGTATACGTCCTGGTCGGAGCCGGTCAGCTCGTGCCCCTGCTCCCGCAGCAGCCCGGCCAGCGACGCCATCGCCGTCCCGCAGATCGCCGAGAGGTGGATCTTCAAGACCAGTCCCTCAGCACGAGCCCCTCGACCCGGGCGAACTCCCGGGCGTTCTGCGTCATCACGCCGAGACCCCGGCACAGAGCGGTGGCGGCGATGATCAGGTCGTGAGCGCCGATCCGCTCGCCCCTGGCGAGCAGGCGCGCCCAGATCCGGGCGTGCACCCGGGCGACGTCGAGGTCGAAGGCCACCACGGGGACCGCGTCGAGCACGCGCTCGACGAAGGCCTGGCGCCTCGCCCGGCGCGCCTCGTCGGCCACTCGTTCGACGCCGTGGAGAAGCTCGGACGCGGTGATCGCCGAGATGAAGACGGGCTCGGCGTCGAGCGCATCGAGCGGCGCGGCCGGCGCGCGGCGCTCGAGATCGACGAGCACGCCGGTGTCGATCAGGATCGCCACGCGGGCTCAGCCGGGGGCTGCTCCGCACGAATCCGGTCGAGGTCGGCCGCGAAGCCGTCGTCGGGCGGCGGAAGCGCCGCGAGGATCCGGCGAAGGTCGGAGAGCGTGACCGCGCCGGTCCGTACGGCAGGCACGATCTCCGCGACCTCCTCCCCGCCCCTGACGACCGTGAAGCGTTCTCCGCGATAGCGGACACGGTTCAGGAGGTCGGAGAGATTCCGGGCTGCCTCCGTCGCCGTGACGCGCGTGTTCATGACTCTATGATGATCAGATTCACTGAGACCGCAAGCTACTCGACCGGGGCCTCGAGGATATCGAAACGCGCCTCTCCCGCCCCGCACTGCAACCTCGCCGGCACTCCGAACGGCAGCGTGACGTTGGGGTGCGCGGTGTGCCCGCTCGACAGCCCGAGCGCTACCGGCACGTCGAGCCCCTCGAGCGCCGCGAGCAGAACGTCCTCGAGGAGGTACTCCTCGTGGTAGCCGGGCGCGCACCCCTTCATGTCGCCGAACACGACGCCCACCACGCCCTGCAACGCCCCCGAGGCCCGCAGCTGCCGGAGCATCCGGTCGATCCGGTAGGGCTTCTCGTCCACGTCCTCGACGAACAGGAGCGTCGGCTCCTCCCCGCCCCGCATCCCCCACGCGGTGCCGGCGGAGGCCGCCAGCAGCGAGAGGCAGCCCCCGCGCAGGACACCCTCGGCCGTCCCGTCGGCGAGCGGCAGGAGGTCGTCCGGCCCGCTCGCGTACGGAGAGCCCTCGCCCGTCAGCGCGTGCCACAGGCTGCCGCGGTCGTACGCCCCCTCGCCGTCGGCCAGCTCCCGGGCCACCATCGGCCCGTGGACGCTCGTCAGGCCGAGGCGCTCCACCTCCAGGTGGAGCAGCGTGACGTCGCTGTACCCGACGATGGGCTTCGGGTTCGCCGCGATCAGCTCGCGGTCGAGGTCGGGCATCAGGTGGATCGTTCCCGCACCCCCGCGGGCGCAGACGATCGCGGCCACCTCGGGGTCGGCGAGAAGCCCGTGCAGCTGCGCGAGCCGGCTCTGCGTGCTGCCGGCGGTGAACCCCGTCCGGTCGAGCACGCCCTCGGCCACGCGCACCGCGAACCCCAGACGCTCGAGCTCCGCGACGCCGCGCGCGAGCCGCTCCGCGTCGACCGGCCCGGCGGGGGCGGCCACACCGACGAGGTCCCCGGGCCGCAGCGCCCGGAGCTTACGCGCCCCGCTCACGCCGGGATCCCCGCCCGCACCGCGATCGTCTCCGCGAGCGCCCGGTGCTCGCCCCGGCCGGCCGCCTGCCGCGCCTCCTTCGGGTCGGGGTCGCGATAGCCCGCGAGGAAGCGGTCCTTCAGCGCCCGCACCCGCGCGTCGGCCGCCTCGGCCTCCCGGAACGGGATCTCCCCGGACTCGCACGCCCGGATGAGGCTCTCCATCCCCTCCACCTGCTCGTCGTGCCCGCCGCAGGCCGCGAGCAGGTCGCACCCCGCCTTCGCCGCGAGCACCGCGACCTGTCCCGGCGTCCAGTGCTTCGCGAGAGCCTTCATCTCGAGCGCGTCCGTCACCACGACGCCGGAGAAGCCCAGCTCCTCCCGGAGGAGCCCCTTCACCAGCTTCGGCGACAGCGTCGCCGGCAGCGCGTCGTCGATCTCGCGCACCAGCAGGTGCGAGGCCATCACCGTCGCGACCCCCGCCTCGATCGCCTTGCGGAACGGCCGCAGCTCCACGTCTTCGAGCCGGCCGCGCGGGTGCTCGATCGACGGCAGCTCCAGGTGCGAGTCGACGTCCGTGTCCCCGTGGCCGGGGAAGTGCTTGGCGCAGGCGACGACGCCGTTCTCCTGGAAGCCCCGGATCATCGCCGCGCCGAGGCGCCCCACGAGGTCGGGGTCGTCCCCGAACGAGCGGTCCCCGATCACGGGGTTTCGCGGGTTCGTGTCCACGTCCACGCACGGCGCGAAGTCGTAGCGGATCCCGCAGGCCAGGAGCTCCTCCGCCAGCGCCTCGGCCACCTTGCGGGCCGTCTCCTCGCTCCCCGCGCGACCGAGCGCCCGCATCGGCGGCCACGCCGTCCACGGCTCCTTGAGCCGGGCCACCCGGCCGCCCTCCTGGTCGACCGCGACGAGCAGCGGCCGCTCGTGCCCCGCGTCGCGCGCCAGGGACTGCAGCTCCCGCACGAGGTCCGCCACCTGCTCCGGCCCCGCCACGTTCCGAGCGAACAGCACCACGCCGCCCACCCCGAACTCCCGGATGAGCGCCTTCACGTCGGCCGAGGCGGTCATCCCCTCGAACCCGACGAGGAACCGCTGCCCGACCCGCCGGACGACCTCTCTCACGCCAGGGCCTTCCGGACGGCCTCGTTGACCCGCTTCCCGTCCACGCTCTTGCCGGACGCGGCGAGCGCGGCCATCGCCGCCTTCATGAGCTTCCCCATGTCCTTCGGCGAGGAGGCGCCCGTCTCGGCCTTCGCCGCGGCCACCGCCGCCGCGATCTCCTCGTCCGTCACCTCCGCCGGCAGGTAGGCCCTGAGCACCCCGATCTCGGCCCTCTCCCTCGCCGCGAGCTCGGGCCGGCCGGCCTTCTCGTACTGCTCGGCCGCGTCCTCCCGCTGCTTCACGAGCCCCTGCAGCACCCGCAGCGCCTCCGCGTCCTCGAGCGCCCCCTGGGCCCCGTGCTTCTCGATCTGCTTGTTCATGAGGGCGGCCTTCGCCATCCGCAGCGTGCTCGTCCGCGCCGCGTCCTGCGCCTTCATCGCCGCCGTGAGCTCCTGCGTGATCCGTTCCACGAGTGTCATAGCGCCCTAGTCTCCCTCAGTTCGCCGGCAGGAAGGCCACCCCCGGGTACGCACGAACGACCGGGTCCCGGGTCACCAGGACGAGCCCCTCCGTCCTCGCCTGGGCCAGCAGCAGCCGATCGAAAGGGTCGCGGTGCAGGGCCGGGAGACGGAGCGTGGCCTCCGCGTGCGTGAAGGCCACGGGAAGCGGCAGGATCCCCATCCGGGGGGCCGCCACCGAGGGGGGCTCCGGCACCTTCAAGCGGCCGAGCGCCTGCTTGATCGCCATCTCCCAGACGGACGCCGCGCTCAGGAAGACCTCGTTCGCCCCGTCGCGGACCGCGGCCCTCTCGCCCTCGCCGAGCTGCGGGTCGTCGTCGCACCACCACAGGAACGCGTGCGTGTCGAGCAGCAGCCTCACCGCCGCCCCTCGAAGGGCGCGAGCACGTCCTCGGGCAGGGGCGCGTCGAAGTCGGCGCCGATCACCACCCGCCCCTTCCAGGCCCCCGGGCGGCGGTCCTTCGCCGGGCGGGAGAGAGGGACGAGCCGGGCCCTGGGCTCTCCCGCCTTCGCGATCACGATCTCCTCGCCCCTCGACGCCCGCTCCACCAGCTCGGAGAGGTGCGTCTTCGCGGCGTACAGGTTGACCGTCTTCGGCCGCTTCGCCATCTTGACCAACCTTGACCAATTCTATGGCGAGCGCGTCCCGGGGGTCAATCCACCCGACCGCGCCCCTGCGAACTTCAGCTTGCCAGGATCGGACAGGCCTTCGCCTGGATCAGCGCATCGTCGGCGGTCACCAGGGTGAGCTCGTACGTCAGGGCCGTGGCGACCAGGAACCGATCCGCGGGGTCCTGGTGCCGCAGCGACACCTCGCGGCTGCGCATCGCCACCTCGTGGTTCAGGATTGCTTCCTGTAACGGGCTCCGCTCGAGGGCCTCGGTCACCCACGTCCTCGGGTCCGCGTCGAGCTTCACGCGACCGCGCTCGGCGAGCACCAGGAGCTCCCACACGCTGATCGGCGAGAGCCAGACCTCGTTCGACTTCCGCTCGAGCTGCGTGCGCACCCGCTTCCCCAGGCGCCCCGGAGAGACGAGGCTCCACAGCCAGACGTGCGTGTCCAGGAGGAGCTTCACTTGCGGAGAGCCTGCCACTCGGAAGGGTCGACGACCGGCGAGACCACGTCTCCCGTGATCTCGGCCCGCCCCTCCATGCAGCCGATCCACCCGCCTTCGGGCTCCGCCGCCCGCGGCGGCACGACCTCCGCCACCGCCTTGCCGAAGCGCGTCACCCGCACGGGCCGCCCGGTGCGCTTCACGCGCTGCAGGACCGCGAGGCACGTCGCCTTGAACTTCGAGACCGCGATCGTCTCCATCGGATGATCAGACCATAGTCACAAACTATGGTCAATCACGGCCAGGGGTGCCGGCCGATCGAGAGCCGGCCCGGCGCGACGTGGCGCGCGCATCGAGGCCGGCCTACTCCCCCGTCGAGGGCTCCGCCAGCCCGTGGCTCGCGGCGTAGGCGGCCAGCTCCGCCCGGTTCGAGACCCCGAGCTTGTCGAAGATGTTCGAGATGTGGTGCTTGACCGTGTCCTCGGCGAGGGCGAGGCGCTGGGCGACCTCGCGGTTCGAGGCGCCCGCCGCCACGAGGGCGACGATGCCCCGCTCGCGGTCGGTGAGGCGCTCGGCGGGGGTTCGGCGCCGGCGTGCCGCCGCCGCCCGGCGCTCCCGGAGCAGCCGCACGATGTCGGTCACGGTGTCCCGTCCCACCCAGTACTGGCCGACCACGACGCTGCGGATCGCCTTGAAGAGCAGCTCGGTCGCCGCCTCCTTGAGGATGACGCCGCGCGCCCCGAGCTCGAGAGCCTCGACCACCTGGGCGTCGTCGATCGCCACGGTCAGGATGAGGACCCGGGGTGGGCTCGGGGCCGTCGACAGCTCGCGCACGGCGTCGAGGCCGGAGGCCCGCGGCATCGCGAGGTCGAGGAGCAGGACGTCGGGGCGTGTCTCGCGGGCGAGGCGCACGGCCTCGACACCGTCGGCGGCCTGCCCGACGACCTCGAAGCCCCCCGCGTCCTCGAGCAGCTTGCGCAGGCCCTCGCGCAGGATGGGGTGGTCGTCGGCGATCAGGACCCGGATGCGCGCGACCGGCGTCGTCATTCGGCCTCCCGCGGCAGAAGGATCTCGAGCCGTGCCCCGCCCCCGGGGGAGCTCGCGACGGTGAGCTCCCCCCCGAGGGCGCGCACCCTCTCCTTGAGGACGTACGGGCCCTTGCGCTCCCCGTCGAGCTCGGCGTGGGCGAGCGTCCCCTCGAAGGGGAAGCCCCGGCCGTCGTCGTCGACGACGAGCCGCCAGCCCCCGGGCGCCCTCGAGAAGCGGACGAGCGCGTTTCTCGCCCCGCTGTGCTTGCGCACGTTCTGCAGGGCCTCCTGGACGATCCGCCCGATCTCCCGGCAGACGCGGGCGGGCAGGTCGACGTCTTCGACCGCGCAGTCGAAGCGCGCGTGGACGCCCGTGTCCCGCCCGAAGCGGGCGACGGTCGCGTCGAGGAAGCCGACGAGCTCGTGGGGGCCGATCTCGATCGGCTGCAGCCGCTGCATGGTGTCGCGCAGCTCGAGGATCTCGCTGCGCACGAGGCCCTGGATCCGCGCGAGGTCGCCCGCCAGGGCCAGGCCCTCCTGGGCGGCGCGCCGGCGCAGGACGTCCACCTCCATCTCGACGCCGACGAGCGACTGGATCGTGCCGTCGTGCAGCTCGCGCGCGACCCTCGCCCGCTCGCGTGCACCGATGCGCGAGCGCAGGCGACCGAGGACGAAGCGCGACTGCACGACGCCCCCCAGCTCCCGCACCAGCTTCTCGGCGAAGCGCAGCGCCTCCGCGCGGGGCCCCTCGGGGCGAGCGTCCACCAGGACGACTCGCCCTTCCCAGTCGCGGCCCCGCCCGAAGTCGACGACGGTGAGACGCCGGGCGCCGAGCCTGCGCGCGAGGCGCTGGACGGCCCCGAGGGGCACGCCCGGCCCGGTCGCCTCGGACCCCGTACCGCCCACGACCAGCCGCCACTCGCGCCCCTCGCCCTCCGCCTCCCACGCGTCGGTCCCCGTCTCGAAGAGCCAGTCCTCCGCCGGCCCCTCGCCGAGCTCCACGGCCTGAGCGGGCGTCCCCGGGGCCGCCCCGGCCGGCACCGCCCACAGCCAGGCGCGCCCGGTCACGGTGTCACGCACGGGCACCGCGATGCCTCCGGCGCGGAAGAAGGCCCGGGCCTCGCGCAGCACGGTGCCGAGGCTGCGGGCGAAGCCCTCCGGGCCCTGGAGCCGCGCCAGCATCTCGGCGAAGAAGACCTCCCGCTGGTGGGCCCGCCGCCGCACGGCGAGCCGCGAGCGCACCACGAGCCCGACCGCCCCCGCGGCCACCACCGCGGCCGCGAGCGCGCCGATCGTCCAGGAGGCTGCCGGCGGGTCGCCCATCAGGCCTCGCGCGCGTGGCGCAGGGGCACCCTGAC
>CAZLRF010000032.1:53323-57585 GCA_964561785.1 uncultured Acidobacteriota bacterium
CGCGTGGCGCAGGGGCACCCTGACGAGCAGCCACGCGAGGGCGGCGAGGGGGACGAGCGACAGCCACGCCCCCGCCGGGCCGTCGACGAAGGCGAGGTCGGGGAGGCCCAGGGCCCCGGCGAGCGAGGTGAAGCGCTCCGAGGTGAGGACGAGCCCGGCGAGCACCACGCCGGTCAGCGACTCCCCGGCGATGAGTCCCGACGCGACGAGGGTCCCGGTGCTCTCGAGAACGGTCGAGCGCTCGGCGTCCAGGCGGGCCCGACGGGCGCGCCAGTCGAGGAGCGCCTTCAGGCAGCCGCCGAGGAAGATGGCCCCCGTCGTCTCGGGCGGCAGGTACATCCCCACCGCGACGAGCATCGGGGAGGGGGCCTCGATCAGAATGAGGGCGACGGCGAGGGCCATGCCGAAGAGGATGAGGGCCCACGGCATCTCGCCCCCCACGATCCCCTGGGCCATCTGGGCCATGAGGCCGGCCTGGGGCGCAGGCAGCGCCCGGTCGCCGATCCCGATGCCGCCCATGCGGATGTTGCCCTCGTGGAGGATCACGATCGGGAAGACGAGGACGAAGGAGGTCGCGACGGTGGCGACGATCTCGGCCACCTGCATCTTCCACGGGGTGGCGCCCAGGATCTGGCCGACCTTGAGGTCCTGGATGAGGCTGCCCGAGACGCACACGGCGCAGCAGACGACGGCGGCCACGCCGAGGACCGCCCCCACGCCGCTCAGCCCGGTCACGCCGAAGGCGACCATCAGCAGGGCCGCGAGGATGAGGGTCGACAGGGCGAGGCCTGAGACCGGCTGGTTCGAGCCGCCCACGAGGCCCACGAGGTAGCCCCCCACCGCCGAGAAGAGGAAGCCGGCCAGCATCATCACGCCCGCCGCCACCGCGGCGCCCACCACGCTCCCGCTGAAGTGGTGGTAGATGAGGGTGACAGGGACGGCGAGGGCCAGGATGCCCCAGAGGACCGGGCGCGCCGGGAGGTCGCGCTCGGTGCGCACCGCCTCCGCCGCGCTGCCCTTGTGAAGCGAGCCCCGGAAGGCCTGGGCGATCGACCCGCGCATCTTGAAGAGCGTCCACGCCGCGCCCACCAGCATCGCCCCGACCGCGATCGGCCGGACCTGGTTGTACCAGATCGAGAAGACCACCTCGCCGAGCGGCGGGGCCTGCCCGCCCGTCGAGAGCTGGGCGCCGAGGCCGGGGTTGAGGAAGAGGGCGAGCGGGACGAGGACGAACCACGCGAGCACGCCCCCCGAGAAGTTGATGGCGGCGAGCTCGAAGCCGATGATGTAGCCGACGCCGACGAGGGCGGGCGAGACGGACGGCGTCGCCCACACGAGGGCTCCCCGGTGCGACACGTCGCCGAGGGCGGCCCGGCTCGAGTCGAAGTGGTGGACGACCGAGGCCGGGAACTCCCGCACCACCTCGAGGCTCTCCCGGAAGAGACGGACGCCCGCGGAGTCCTTGAAGATCTGGATCAGCATCCCGAGGCCCATCGCCCCGAAGACGTAGCGCGCTCCGCTGTCGCCGCGCTGGCCCGCCTTCACGATCTCCGCGCACGCGCGGCTCTCGGGGAAGGGCAGGCCGGCGTCGACCGTGAGCGTGCGGCGCAGGAGGATGATGAACAGGATCCCGAGCAGGCCCCCGACGAGCAGGATGAGCGACGTCTCCCAGTAGCTGAAGCCGGTCCACAGCCGCTCGCCCCCCACGTTCACGAGGACGAAGGCGGGGACGGTGAAGATGGCGCCCGCGGCGAGGGCTTCCCCCACCGAGGCGGCCGTGCGCATGGTGTTCTGCTCGAGGACCGACCCGCGGAAGAACGGCAGGCGGAAGGCGGCGATGGCGAGGACGGCGGCCGGGAACGTGGCCGAGACGGTCTGGCCCGCCTTGAAGCCGAGGTAGGCGTTCGCCGCACCGAGGAGCGCCGCCACGACGACGCCGAGGAGGAGCGCCTTCAGGGTCAGCTCGGGCAGGCTCTCCCCGGGGGGAACGAGCGGCTTCTCTTCGTGGCTCATGGGCGCTTCGCGTCCTCCTCGCGGAAACGGCGGGACGATCGTATCAGGATCAGAAGAGCCGCTCGGCGAGCGCCGGCAGCCGCAGCACCCGGTCGCGGACGACGTCGGCCCACCCCTCCCGGCGCCCGTCGGGGAGCCGCTCGCAGGGCAGGCCCCGCTCGGCCACCAGCTCGTCGACCAGGCGGTCGATCTGCCGCATGAAGAACTCGTCCGTGTCCCTCACCCCGTCGGCGTCGGCGCGGCCGGAGATGGGGACCTTGAAGAGCAGGTCGTAGGTCTTCATCCAGCGGTTGACGAGGGGCTCGAGCCAGCGCTGGCGCCCGGCGGCGAAGACGAGGTAGGCGTAGTTGTCGAGGACGCTGCGGTCGCACACGACCACCTCGTGGTGGGCGGCGGAGCGGATCTCCTCGGCGATCTGCGTGGTCAGGATCCACATCTGCGCCTCGAGGGAGGTCTGGCGGTTGATCGGCAGCGGCGACAGCCGCGCCACCTCCTTCACGAGGTCCACGTGGAGGCCGCGCTTCTTGAGGACGGCGCCGATGTCGTAGCAGAGCGTCGTCTTGCCCACGCCGTGGGTCCCGATGAAGGCGAGCTTGACCATGGGGCGGGCGGGATTCTACCCCGGTTGGCTCCCCCCGCCGGGGCGTGCTGTAATCCCTGCCGGGGGTGCGCGTTGTCCGACGTCTACGAGCCCTGGGAGCGGCTCATCCGCCTGGTGGTGCTCGGCAGGGTGCTCGAGGTGCCCGAGAAGAACCTGCTCCTGCGCCAGCTCCAGTACGTGTCCGAGGACGTCGGCATGGGACGCTACTGCTGGAACGCCGAGTGCCGCTACTGCGAGGTCCACTACACGCGCCCCGGCGACCCCGACGAGCACGTCGGCCTCGCCTGCCGGCTCCGGGGCTTCGACGGGATGCGGCTCACGAAGCTCGCCCCCGAGGTGCGCTACAACCTCGCCGACACCCTCGCGCGTGCGCCGAGGGCCGAGGAGCCGCCTTCGACGAAGGACGATCCCCCTACCCGCCCGCCCGGGTGAGCCGCGCCCGCACCTGGCGGTAGGCGGTCACCAGGCTGTTGCGCGTCATGTCGAGGTAGCGGGTCGCGAACTCGCTCGAGCCGTCCCGGCGGGTCAGGCTCTCCCGGGCCCGCGCGAGGAGCTTCGCGCAGGTCGCCTGCAGGATGTCGTCGGCCGCGCCCCTCTCCTTGAGGGCGGCGAGGTCACGGACGAGGTCCTCGGCGACCCTCTCGATCTCGAGCACGATCTCGCGCTGCGCCTCGTCGAGCGGGTACACGGTGTCCACGGCGTCGGCCGCGGGGGCCGGCGGCACCGCCGCCCGGCCGGCCTTGAGCTCCGCGAACGCCCGGGCGAAGATGAACGGGTACAGGGCGTTCTCCTCTTCGAGCGCCTGCCGGGCGCGCTCGTCCCGCCGCTTCGAGTAGGCCTCGAGGAGCCCCTTGAGCCGGGCCACGTGGCGCTCCTCGCGCTGCTCGAGCAGGGCGCGCGTCTCCGCCGCGAGCTCCTGGATGCGCCTCGCCACCGTGCGGTTGTGGTCGTGGGTGCGGATGTCCGGGAAATCGTGGTCCTTGCCGTGGACGATCCGCGCGGTCGGCTCGCCGTAGTTCACGTAGGCGATCACGTTCACCCGACGGACCCACGACTCGGTCGCGTCGTCGAAGACGGGGCCACGGTCCTCGATCTGCACGTGGTACGCCGTCCCCGACTTCGAGGGGAAGTTCTGGTTCAGCCCCATGACGCGGCACAGGTGCCGAGGCAGGAGCGGACTCCCGTTCGGGGGCGGGACGGCATCGTCGCCGCTGTGCGAGCCCAATACCTCGAAAGGCCTCCGCGGAGGACTGTAGCAGAGGGTCCGGCCGGGAGCAACTGCATCAAAGCCCATATTCTTTAACGATTTAGAGCCTCCACTCCGACGTGTAGTCCCTCTGGGTCAAAATATGAGCGGTTGTGACTAATGTTTTCTGCTTGACAATCGCTAATTCGAACGCTATCTTGCGATCGTCAGTCGGGCCACCTGGCCCGCCAGTCGAGGAGAGCGCACACATGAGCAAGGTGATCGGGATCGACCTGGGCACGACCAACTCGGTCGTCGCCGTTCTCGAGGGCGGAGACCCCAAGGTCATCGCCAACTCCGAGGGCGGGCGCACCACTCCCTCCGTGGTCGCCTTCGCGAAGGACTCGGAGCGTCTCGTCGGCCAGGTCGCGAAGCGCCAGGCGGTGACGAACCCGGAGAACA
>CAZLRF010000033.1:0-57449 GCA_964561785.1 uncultured Acidobacteriota bacterium
GATGAAGTCCTTGCCCCCGGTCTCGCCCACGATCCGCGGGTACGAGCGGTAGCGGGACATGTCCGCGCCGATCGTCTTCCACATCGAGTTGAAGACCTCGGTCGAGCCGGTGAAGTGGACCCCGGCGAGGTCCCGGTGGTTGAGGACGACATCGGAGACGGCGGACGCGTTGCCGGGAACGAAGTTGATGACGCCGGGGGGCAGCCCCGCCGCCTCGAGCAGCTTCAGGATGTACCACGCGCTGGGGATCGCCGAGGAGGCCGGCTTCCAGACGACCGTGTTGCCCATGAGGGCGGGGGATGTCGGCAGGTTCCCCGCGATCGAGGTGAAGTTGAAAGGGGTCACGGCGTAGACGAAGCCCTCGAGCGGCCGGTAGTCGAGCTGGTTCCACATTGTCGCGTTCGAGAGCGGCTGCTCGGCGTAGAGCTCCTGGGCGTAGTGGGGGTTGAAGCGCCAGAAGTCGACGAGCTCGGCCGCGGAGTCGATCTCGGCCTGGAAGGCGGTCTTCGACTGGCCGAGCATCGTGGCCGCGTTGAGGGTGGCGCGCCAGGTGGTGGCGAGCAGCTCGGCCGCGCGGAGGAAGACGGCGGCGCGGTCCTCCCAGGGCCAGCGGGCCCACTCGCGCCGGGCCGCCGCGGCGGCCTCGATCGCCTGGGCGACCTGCTCCTTCGACGCCTTGTGCCAGTCGGCGAGGACGTGCGCGTGGTCGTGCGGCATCACCGCCTTCGCGGTCTCCGCGCCGCGGACCTCCCTCCCGCCGATCACGAGGGGGATCTCGATCCGCTCGGCGGCCACCTGCGCGAGGCGGGCCTTGAGCTCCGTCCTCTCGGGCGAGCCGGGGGCGTAGGCCTTCACGGGCTCGTTGACGGGCGGGGGAACGCGGCGGGAGCCGTTGAAGCCGAAGTCGCTGGTCATCCGTGGGGTCCTTTCTGGGACGCTCAGCCGCGGCAGGTCGCGCCGCGGCAGGCGGCGAGCGCTCGCATCCGGGCGTCGAGCCGGGCGAGGAGGGCGGGGTCGGCGGCGCGGTGGAGGTTCTTCAGCTGATAGGGGTCGGAGCGCACGTCGTACAGCTCGTACTCGTCGGTGGACTGGTGGATGTAGAACCACTCCGGGGTCCGCAGGGCGAGCGTGTCGCCCATGTCCACGAGGACGTCGCTGCGCCACGAGGCGGGGGGCGCTCCTCGCAGGAAGGGTGCGAAGGACCTCCCGTCGACCGACTCCGGCGCGGGGACGCCGGCCAGATCGAGGATCGTGGGCGCGATGTCGATGTTGAGGGCGAACGCGTCGGTGCGGCCCGCCGGCACCCCGGGGCCGCGCACCACCAGGGGGACCCCGACCGACTCCTCGTACGGGACGTTCTTGTAACGGACCGCCCGGTGCTGTCCCATCAGCAGGCCGTTGTCCGAGGTGAAGAAGACGTACGTGCGGTCGAGCCGTCGCGTCTCGGCCAGCGCCTGCAGGACGGACCCGATCATCTCCTCGACCGCGCGCATGCTCCGCAGCCGGAAGCGCTGGAGCCGGTCCGCCTCCCCGATTCCCCGCGCATCGAGCAGGGGGAGCTGGCGGACCCACGCCGGCTTGAGACGCACGTCCTCGAGGTTGAAGGAGGGGACCCGGGGCGCGAGGGAATAGCGGAACTCCGCCCCGTGCCGATCGGCGTACGTGGCCGGCACGTGGGGGGCCTGGGGAGCGAGCAGCAGGAACACCGGCTCCGGTCGTCCCGCCGCCTCCTGGATGAATCGCACGGCCCGCTTCGCCTCGACGTCGGCGCTGTAGTCCTCCGGCCGCTCCCCGTAGCGTGAGACGACGCCGTTGTCGTTCACCCAGTAGTTGAAGAACCGGCCGTCCTCGATGTCGGTGAGGTGCCCGTGCCAGTCGTCCCACCCCGGCGGGACGTACTCCCGGTCGACGCCCCAGGAGTAGTTGTTGATGTACTTCCCGACGAGCGAGGTGCGGTAGCCGGCGGCCTTGAGCCACGGGGCGAGGCTGCTCGCCTCGTGGCGGCGGAAGGCCGCGAAGCCCTGGTTCGGCAGCTCGTGGCTCAGCACGCCGTGGTTGTGGCCGAACTGCCCGGTGAGGATGGAGGCGCGCGACGGCCCGCACAGCGGGTGCGTGGCGTAGGCCCGCGTGAAGCTGAGGCCCCGGTCCGCCAGGAGGTCGGGCATGAGGGGCAGCTCGAGGTAGCTCGGCACGTCGAGGTCGTCGACGACGACCAGGACGATGTTCGGGCGGGGGGCCGCCGCGGCGGCGGGGGCGGCGGCGGGAGGGGCGGCAGGCGAAGCCGCGCCCCCGCACCCCGGCAGGCAGGCCGGGGCGAGCGTGGCCGCGATCGCCAGCGCCCGCCGTACCGTCCTCATGGAGCGGTGAGTCTAGTCAGGTCGCCGCGGCATCGTCAACAACGACCGCGTTGTATGATCGAAGCCCGTGATGAGGAACGCCCGCGCCCTGGCCGCCGTGCTCCTCGTCCTCGGCGCGTCCGCCGGCTGCGGGGGAGCGCCGGGGGGGCCGCCCACGCAAGCCCGCATCCCCCCGGCCTCGCCGCCGCCGCCCGCGGACCTCGGGCCCCCGAACAGCGTGCTGATCCTCGCGGACGACCTCGGCTGGGGGGATCTCTCCAGCTACGGGAACGGCCGGATCCGGACCCCGAACCTCGACCGCCTGGCGAGCGAGGGCACGCGCTTCAGTAGCTTCTACGTGCCGGCCCCGATCTGCGCCCCATCGCGGGCGGGCCTCCTGACGGGGCGCTTCCCCCCGCGGGTGGGCATACCGTGGAACCCGCCCCGAAAGCTGAAGGACGGCGAGATCGTCATCGCAGAGGTGCTTCGCTCCCGCGGGTACGCCACCGCGATGCTCGGGAAGTGGCACCTCGGGTGGGAAGCCTCGGAGATGCCGATCCACTACGGCTCCGACTTCTACTACGGAATCCCCGCCGGCGAGGACGAGAGCGACTTCGTCCTCGGGGACCAGCTGACCACCGACCGCGTGCCGCCGGACCAGCTCGCGCGCCGCTACACGGAGGAGGCCCTGCGCTTCACCCGCGCGAGCAAGGGCCGGCCGTTCTTCGTCTACCTCGCGCACCGGGATCCCCACCTCGACAACTATCCGTCCGCGGAGTTCGCGGGCTCGTCGGGGGCGGGCGCCTACGGCGACGTCGTGCAGCAGCTCGATGCCACCGTGGGGGACCTCATGAAGGGGCTCAGGGACGAGGGCCTCGACCGCAACACCCTCGTGCTGTTCACGAGCGACAACGGCCCGGTGATTCCTCCGAAGGGGCCGGGCTCGGCCGGTCCCTTCAGCGGGGGCAAGGGCTCGTGCGAGGAGGGAGGGGTTCGCGTGCCCGCCATCGCGCGCTGGCCCGCCCGCGTCCCCGCCGGGCGGGTGGTGAGCGAGCCCGTGGGGACGCTCGACCTGTTCCCGACGTTCGTCGCCCTCGCGGGGGCGAGCCTCCCCGACCGTCGGTACGACGGGCAGGACGTCTCCCGCCTGGTGACGGGCGAGGTGGACCGGCTGGGAGGGCAGGGCGTCGACGGGGGCCGGGAGCTGGTGTTCTGGCAGGCCGGGGGCCGGCCCGGCGGCCTTCGGTCGGGCCGCTACAAGTACCTGCGTCCCGGGCTCTGGTCGGCCACGCCGACCCTCTACGACCTCGAGGCCGACCCCGGCGAGAGGAACGACCTCTCGCTCCTGCGTCCCGATCTGGTCCGGCAGCTCGACGCGCGGCTGGAAGAGATCGTTGGCGGCTAGCGTCCCGGCCGGACCCCGCCCTCCCTCGGGGCGGGAGGGGGCCTTCGGCCGCTACGGCCTGGCGCTGGCGAGCGCCGTGGCGACTCTTCTCGCCCTCGAGGCGGGCTTCCGCGTCGCCGGCGTGAGCGTCGGAACCGTGCAGATCAATCGGGCCACCGTGCGCCGCAGCGACAACCCGCGCCTGCGTTTCGAGCTGCGTCCCCGGGGGTCGGTGCGGGCGGAGGTCGCGTACCGCGTGAACGCCGAGGGACTGCGCGGGCCCGAGATCTCCGTGGAGAAGCCGGCGGGCGTGCGCCGGGTGGCGGTGCTCGGGGACTCGATCGCGTTCGGCTACTGGGTGGCGGACGAGGAGGGCTTCGCCCGCCAGCTCGAGGCCCTGCTGAACGGCGAAGGCGCCCCCTCCCGCGTCGAGGTGCTGAACTTCGGCGTCCCCGGCTACAACCTCGACCAGGAGCTCGAGGCCCTGCGCGCCAAGGCGCTCGCCTTCGCGCCCGACGCCGTCGTGGTGGCCTTCTGCCTCAACGACCTCGAGGGGCTGTTCTCCTACGAGCTCGGCCTCGTCCAGGACCGCGCGGCCCGCGGGCGCACGGTCCCCGGCGCGCTGCGCGAGGCGCTCGTCTCGCGCTCGCTCCTCTTCGCGTGGGTCGAGTACCGCCTCTCCGAGCGCGAGGCGCGCCGGGCCTTCGCCCGCGCCCGCAACCCACTCGAGGGACGGCTGTACGCCGAGGCGGTCGAGCGGCAGGAGGAAGCGCTGCGGGGCAAGCTCGCTGTCCTCCAGGCGCTCGTCGCGTCGCGGGGAATCCCCGGCGTCGTGGTCGTCTTTCCCGTGCTCGGAAGCCGCTTCGAGCGCTACCCCCACCGCGAGCTGCACCGGGCGGTGGTGTCCGCGGCGGAGCAGGCGGGCCTCGCCGCGGTCGACCTCCTCGACTGCTTCTCGGCCTACGACTTCCGCGACCTGCGGGTGGACGTGGTCCACCCGGGCCCGCTCGGCCACCGGGTCGCCGCCCACGCGACCCGGGACGCTCTCTGCGCCCGGGGTTTCCCCTGCCCGCCCATTCCCCCCGGCTCGAGCTGCCGGAGCTACCGCGCCGCCGACTTCCCGCGGCGGCGGGGGTACTGAGGCCTCACGGGCGCGGGTGGCGGCGCTCCGGCACGCCGGGCTCGTCGTCGAGGAGCGACCGCTGCAGCGCGGCCAGGGCCTTCAGGCGGTAGTCCCCCTGCGCCGGGTTGCGGTAGCCGAGGGCCCTCTCGTCGGGGGTGAGCTCGGAGGCGTCCTTCATGGGCTCGAAAGCGTGCCCCTCGTGCCACTCGTTCCAGGAGTTCACGTACACGACGAAGAACCCCCGTCGCCGGTTCTCGAGCGCCGGGTCCTGCTGGACGGCGAGTGTCGCCTCCCACGAGGCCCGGATGCGGGCCTCCGACGCGCGGGCCGCCCGCTCGCGTCCCTCTGCCGTCGTGAAGTCGAGCCCGGGCGTCCGGGGCGCGAACTCCCGTGGGGCGTAGCACGGGTCGTCGGTCTCCCGGGGCTCGATCTGGTCGTACCCCGGGTTGACGTTGAACGAGAAGACGAGCCCCGCCCGCGAGGCGCCCTCGGCGTGGATCCGGTAGTCCTCCGGCGGGACGAAGTTGTCGTAGATGCCGATCCCGTCGAACCCGGAGGCGGGGGTGCGGGCGAACTCGAGCGAGTCGGCGAGGAGCGTCACGTGGTCGAAGTCCTCGCGCAGCGTGAGGCGCACGGCGTCCGTCTGGCGCCGCCACACGGCGTCGGGCGTGTGGTCCGGCACCGGGCGGGTCACGCCGAGGCAGTCGGTCGCGGTCTCGGGGAGAATCGTACGGAAGCTCTTGAAGACCGGGCCGAGGCGGTCGTTTGCGTCGCGCAGGAGCAGGAAGGCGTCCCCGCGCCGCCTCTCGCCGTACTCGCGGAGCAGGTACACGAGGTCGTCGGCGAAGCGCGTCGCGCGGTCCTCGGCGTAGGGCTCGAGGGCGAAGGTGACCTTCAGGTCGTGGGCCGCGAAGACGTCGAGAATCCGGGGGACCGCCCGGTCCTGCCAGCTGTCGCGGCCCCACCAGGACAGGGCGACCGCCCCCACCCGGGCCTCGCGGATCCAGCGGGCATGCTGCTCGAGAACGGCCGTGGACCGCACGTCGTAGGCCCCGAGCTTCGGCACGTAGCGGGTCGAGAGGTCGAGCGGCGGCCGGCGGCCGAGGTAGTCCCAGTGCTCGTAGTCCGGGGGGCCGCCGTACCACGGGTAGTACTCGAAGACGAAGTGCCGCTCGAGGTCGGGGAAGAGCCGGCGCAGGTCGGAGGCGGGGCAGGGGACCGCGACGTCCGCGGCCGCCGCCCGGGACGCCCCGCAGAGAAGCGGCGCGGCGGCGAGGCCCCCGCCCGTCCTCGCGAGCGCTCGAAGGAAGCTGCGCCGGGACCGGCCCACGCCCCATCTTACGGCCGGGCCCGCGGCGGGACACACCCGGCCCCCTCTGCTAAACTGCCGGTTTTCGGAAAGGCCCGCATGATCCGCAGCTACAAGGGGATCCGACCGACGATCGGCCCGCGCGCCTTCGTGGACGTCTCCGCGCAGGTCATCGGGGACGTGACGCTCGGCGAGGACGCGAGCGTCTGGATGAGCTCGGTCCTGCGGGGCGACGTCAACCGCATCCGCATCGGGGACCGGACGAACGTCCAGGACGCGTGCGTCCTGCACGTGACCGCCCGGCACCCCACGACCCTCGCCGAGGAGGTCACGGTCGGCCACTCGGTCACCCTCCACGGCTGCACGATCGAGAGGCGGTGCCTCGTCGGCATCGGGGCGATCGTGCTCAACGGCGCGGTGGTGGGGGAGGAGTCGATCGTGGCCGCGGGGGCGCTCGTGCCCGAGGGCATGGTGGTGCCGCCCCGCAGCCTGGTGATGGGCTCGCCGGCGAAGGTGCGGCGCGCGGTGACCGGGGAGGAGCGGGCCTCCCTCCTGCGCTACGCCGAGAACTACGTGCGGTACAAGGACGAGTACCGGGCCGGGGAGGGCAAGTGACGGTCCAGGGGGTCCGGGGCACCCGCGACATCCTCCCCGACGAGACGCCGGCCTGGCAGCGGGTCGAGGCCGCGGCGCGCGAGCTGTTCGCGCGCTACGGCTACCGCGAGATCCGCACGCCGGTCTTCGAGGAGACGGAGCTGTTCGCCCGCGGCATCGGGGCGGAGACCGACATCGTCTCGAAGGAGATGTACACGTTCGCCGACCGGGACGGGGGCTCGCTGACGCTGCGACCGGAGGCGACGGCGGGGATCGTGCGCGCGGTGATCGAGCACAACCTGGCGAGCACCGACCCCTCGCTGAAGGTCTGGGCGATGGGGCCGATGTTCCGGCGCGAGCGCCCGCAGAAGGGCCGCTACCGGCAGTTCCACCAGGTGGACGTGGAGGCGTTCGGCTTCGAGAGCCCCACGATCGACGCGGAGGTGATCGAGCTGGCCCTCGCGTACCTCGAGCGCTGCGGGGTCTCGCGGTGCGAGCTCGTGCTCAACTCCGTGGGCGACCGGCACTGCCGCCCCGCCTACGTCGAGCGCCTGCGCGAGGCCCTGCGCGGGCTCGCCCCCGCGATGTGCCCCGACTGCCAGCGCCGGGCAGTGACGAACCCGCTGCGGGTCCTCGACTGCAAGGTGCCCGCGGACCAGGCCGTGATCGACACGCTGCCGCGGATCGTCGACCACCTGTGCGCGCCGTGCGCGGAGCACTTCGTCGAGGTGCGCCGGCAGCTCGAGCTGCTCGGCATCCCCTATCGGCTCAGCCACCGCCTGGTGCGCGGCCTCGACTACTACGTCCGCACGACGTTCGAGGTCACGAGCGGCCGGCTCGGGGCGCAGAGCAGCGTCCTCGGCGGCGGCCGCTACGACGGGCTGGTGAAGGACCTCGGCGGGCCCGACGTGCCCGGCATCGGCTTCGCGGTCGGGATGGAGCGCCTCGTGTCGCTCCTGCCCGAGGGCGACGCGGAGGCCCGCTGCGACGTGTTCCTGGTGCCCCTCGCCGCGAACGCCCTCGACCGGGCCCTGCGCCTGCAGCGCGAGCTGCGGCGCTCGGGCCTGCGGGCCCTGCTCGACCCCGAGGGGCGCAGCTTCAAGTCCCGGATGAAGCAGGCGGACAAGCTCGGGGCGCGCTTCGTGGCCATCCTCGGCGAGGACGAGATGGCCCGCGGCGCGTGGACCGTGCGGGACATGGCCCGCTCGGAGCAGCACGAGGTCGAGGACGAGAGGATCCTCGACCACCTGAAGGAGAAGGCGAATGGCTGAGCCGCTCGGCGACCTCGCGCGCACCCACTACTGCGGCGAGCTGCGCGAGGACGACGTCGGGAAGACCGTCACGCTCATGGGCTGGGCGGCCACCCGGCGGGACCTCGGGGGGGTCATCTTCGTCGACCTGCGGGACCGCGAGGGGATCTGCCAGGTGGTGGCGCGGCCGGAGGTGTCGGAGGAGGCCCACGCCTCGGCCGACCGCGTGCGCTCCGAGTACGTGCTGGCCGTCGTGGGCGAGGTGGCCCTGCGCTCGGAGGAGACGGTCAACCCGAACCTCGACACCGGCCGGGTCGAGGTGCTCGCCCGCGAGATCCGCATCCTCTCCGAGGCGAGGACGCCCGTCTTCCCGATCGAGGACGACATCGACACCCACGAGGAGGTCCGCCTCAAGCACCGCTACCTCGACCTGCGCCGGCCGCGCATGCAGAGGAACATCCGCCTGCGCCACCAGGTCGCCCTCGAGGTCCGACGCTACCTCGACGAGCAGGGGTTCTACGAGATCGAGACCCCGATGCTGGGCAAGTCCACCCCGGAGGGCGCGCGGGACTACCTCGTGCCGTCCCGCGTCCACCACGGCAGCTTCTACGCGCTGCCGCAGTCGCCCCAGCTGTTCAAGCAGCTGCTCATGATCTCGGGCCTCGACCGCTACTTCCAGATCGTCCGCTGCTTCCGGGACGAGGACCTGCGGGCCGACCGCCAGCCCGAGTTCACCCAGGTCGACATCGAGATGTCGTTCCCCCGCATGGAGACCGTCTTCGACCTCGTCGAGCCGCTGTTCCAGCGGGTGATGGCGATCGTGGGGGTGAAGGTCGAGCGGCCGTTCCCGCGCCTGAGCTACGCCGAGGCGCTCCTCCGCTACGGCAGCGACAAGCCCGACCTGCGCTTCGGCATGCCGATCAGCGACGTGAGCGACGAGCTCGCAAGGCTCGGCCTCGCGAACTACCCGGGGCTCCTCGAGGCGGGGGCGCGCGCCCGGGCGATCGTCCTGCCCGCCTCGGCCGGCGTCTCCGGGACGTGGCTGCGCAAGGTCAACGACCTCTGGCAGGGTCGGATCGTCCCCGACGCCCGCGGCGAGAAGCGGGGGCTGCTCACGCTCAAGGCGACCGACGAGCAGGCGCAGAAGCTCGCGGAGAAGGGCGCCTCGCCCGAGGTCCTCCGGCGCCTGCTCGCAAAGGCGGGGGCGCAGAAGGACGACACCGTCCTCGTCGGCGTCGACCAGCCGGGCCCGGTCGCGATGGCGATGGGGATCCTGCGCCTCGAGATGGGCCGGGAGCTGAAGCTGGTCGAGGAGCGCGCCCACCGCTTCCTCTGGGTGACCGACTTCCCGCTGTTCGAGATGGACCGCGAGCTCGGCCGCTACGTCAGCCTGCACCACCCCTTCACCGCCCCCCTCGACGAGGACGCGGCGCTCCTCGACACCGAGGCGGGAAAGGTCCGGGCCAAGGCCTACGACCTCGTCCTCAACGGCTACGAGGTGGGGGGCGGATCGATCCGGATCCACGACTCCGCCATGCAGTCGAAGGTGTTCTCCCTGCTCGCTCTCTCCGAGGAGGAGGCGCGGGACCGCTTCGGCTTCTTCCTGGAAGCCCTGCAGTACGGCACGCCGCCCCACGGGGGGATCGCCCTCGGCCTCGACCGCATGGTGATGATCATGGCCGGGGAGACGTCGCTGCGGCAGGTCATCGCCTTCCCGAAGACCGCGAGCGCGACCGACCTCATGACCGGCTCGCCCTCCCACGTGCGCGACGAGCAGGTGCGCGAGCTGGGGCTCCTCACGGTGAGGAAGTGACGGCCGGCCCCGTGCTAAGCTCCCCCCGGGCCGCCCGATGACGCGCGTGTCCGTCCCGGACCGGGGTCAGGAGACCCTCTTCGGAAACGCGGACGAGAACCTGCGCTTCCTGGAGGAGACGTTCCAGGTCCGCATCAAGAGCCAGGGGAGCGAGCTCCTCATCGAGGGCGACGAGCGCGGGGCCGCCCTCTCCCGCCAGGTCTTCGAGCAGCTCGCGGGGCTCATGAACGACGGCTACGCGGTGAGCTCGGCCGACGTGCGCCTCGCCGCGCAGCTGCTGGCCCGCGACGGCGAGACGCGCCTCCGCGACTACCTCCTGAAGTCGGCGGTGCGGGGGGGCAAGAAGGTGGTCGTCCCCCGCAGCCTCAACCAGAGGTCGTACCTCGAGCAGATCGAGAGAAACGACATGGTCTTCGGGATCGGCCCCGCCGGCACCGGCAAGACCTACCTGGCGGTGGCCCAGGCCGTCTCCTCCCTCCTCAACAAGCAGGTCACGCGGGTGATCCTGGCCCGGCCCGCGGTCGAGGCGGGCGAGAAGCTCGGCTTCCTGCCCGGGGACCTGCAGCAGAAGGTCGACCCCTACCTGCGGCCGCTGTACGACGCGCTCTACGACCTCATCGAGTTCGAGAAGGTGGAGCGGCTGTTCGAGCGCAACCAGATCGAGGTCGCCCCCATCGCCTTCATGCGGGGCCGCACGCTGTCCGACGCGTTCGTCATCATCGACGAGGCGCAGAACACGACCACCGAACAGATGAAGATGGTGCTCACCCGGATCGGCCTGGGGTCGAAGGTGGTCGTGACCGGGGACATCACCCAGATCGACCTGCCCCCCGGCCGCATCTCGGGCCTCGTGGAGGCGATCTCGGTGCTCTCCGGCACGCAGGGCATCGCCTTCTGCTACTTCGACGAGAAGGACGTCGTCCGCCACCGGCTCGTGCAGTCGATCATCAAGGCCTACGAGCGGTGGGGAGGCGAAAAGGGCACGGGGCGCTGAGGATGGCGCGGGGGGGCTCGCTCGAGGTGCTCGTGGTCGACCGGCTCCGCCGCCGGAGGGTGGACGCCGGCCGGCTGCGGCGGGTCCTGCGGGGCGCGGCGGCGGCGCTCGGCGTGCGCGGGGAGCTCGCGCTCGTCCTCGCCGGGGACCGGCTCCTGCACCGACTCAACCGGGACTACCGGGGGAAGGACCGCCCCACGGACGTGCTGTCGTTCCCGGGCGACGGGGGGGAGGCGGGCCTCGGCGACGTGGTGGTCAGCGTGCAGACGGCCGAGCGAAACGCCCGCGGCCTCGGGCGCACGCTGGGGCAGGAGCTGGACGTGCTCGCGCTGCACGGCTTCCTCCACGTGCTGGGGTACGACCACGAGACGGACGACGGGACGATGGACCGGCTGGAGGGGCGGCTGCGCCGGCGGCTGCTCGGACGCGCGTGATCACCCTCCAGGCCCTCCTCGTCGTCCTGCTCGCCCTTCTCTCGGTCTTCCTCGCCACCGTCGAGGCCTCGTTCCACCTGCTCAAGCGCCGGCGGCTCACCCAGATCGGCTTCCACGACGAGGCGCGGGTCGAGCTCGCGCAGCGCTACCTCGAGGACCCGCCCCGGATGCTGATGCCCGTGCACCTCGGCACCTACACCGCGCACGTGGGGATGACGGTCATCATCACGTCGCTCGCGTTCCGGCTCGTCGACCACTGGGCGATGCTCACCGCCTTCGGGGTGATGATCGCGTACCTGCTGCTGTTCCGGGTCAGCATCCCCTACATCCTGGTCCGCCAGGACCCCGAGGGGACCTTCCTGCGCCTCCTGCCCGCCTTCCACCTCTGGGCGCAGGCGCTCGAGCCGCTCGTCGCGGTCCTCCGGCGCCGGGCGGGGGCGGAGCCCGAGGAGGAGGCGGCGGGGGCGCTGCCCGAGGTCCCTCCGCCCCCCGTGCAGGAGGCGGACGAGGAGAAGCTCGTGGACGCGCTCGAGCGCTTCTCCACGACCCTGGTGCGCGAGGTCATGACCCCGCGCCCCGACGTGGTCGCGATCGCGGCGAGCGCCCCCGTCTCCGCGCTGCGCCGGCTCATGCGGGAGACCAAGTACAGCCGCATCGCGGTGTACGGGAAGGACCTCGACGACATGCAGGGTATCGTCGAGGTGCGCGACCTGCTCGACTTCCAGGGGGACCCCGAGGACGCGACGGTCGGCTCGCTCGTGCGCCCCGCGCACCTCGTCCCCGAGACCAAGCGCATCGCCGAGCTCCTGCGGGAGATGCAGCGCCGCCGGCTCACGTTCGCGGTCGTGATCGACGAGTACGGCGGCACCGCGGGGATCGCGACGGTCGAGGACATCGTCGAGGAGCTCGTCGGGGAGATCCAGGACGAGTACGACTCGGAGGGCGACCCGCTCGCCGTCGAGCCCGACGGCAGCGTCGTCGCGGACGGCCGCCTGGCGGTCGACAAGCTCGAGGAGGCGCTCGAGACGGAGCTCCTGCTCGACGAGGAGATCGACACCGTGGGCGGCCTCGTGACCTCGATCTTCGGGCAGATCCCGCGCCCGGGGGACCGCAAGCGCTACCGGGGCTTCGAGGTCGAGGTCGTGGCGGCGGAGAGAAAGCGCGTGAGCCGGGTGCGCTTCCGGCGGGTCGCCGTCGGCAGCCCGGCGTGAGCGCCGACGTGCTCGTCCCCTTCCGAGCCGGCTTCGTGGCGGTCGTCGGCCGCCCGAACGTCGGCAAGTCGACCCTCGTGAACCGGCTGGTCGGCCAGAAGGTCGCGATCGTCTCCGACAAGCCCCAGACGACGCGCAACCGCATCCTGGCGGTGGTCAACCGGCCCGGGGCCCAGCTCGTGCTGCTCGACACCCCCGGGATCCACAAGCCGATGCACGAGATGAACCGGCGGATGGTGGAGACGGCCACGAAGAGCGTGGGCCAGGGGGACGTCGTCCTGTGGCTCGCCGAGGTGACCGAGCCGCCGGGGCCCGGGGACCGCTTCATCGAGGGGCTGCTGAGGCGGTCGGGCCTCCCGGTGGTCCTCGCCCTCAACAAGATCGACCGCGTCCCGAAGCCGCGCATCCTCCCCGCGATCGAGGCCTGGCGGCACCTCGCCGACTTCGCCGAGATCGTCCCCGTCTCGGCCCTGAAGGGCGACAACGTGGACCGGCTCGAGAAGGTGCTCCTGGGTCGGCTCCCCGAGGGGCCGGCCCTCTACCCCGAGGACTTCCTCACCGACCTGCCCGAGCGGTTCTTCGTGGCCGAGATGGTGCGCGAACGCATCCTGCACCACACGCGGGAGGAGATCCCCTACGTGACCGGGGTGGTGATCGAGTCGTTCGAGGAGGACGAGGGCCTCGTCCGCATCCGGGCCGCGGTCCTCGTCGAGCGCGAGAACCAGAAGGGCATCCTGATCGGGAAGGGCGGCTCGATGCTCAAGACCGTCGGCACCGAGGCCCGCCAGCAGATCGAGGCGTTCCTGGGGACGAAGGTGTTCCTCGGGCTGTTCGTGAAGGTGCGCGAGCACTGGCGGGAGAACGAGGGGATCCTCGGCGAGATGGGGCTCGGGGAGCGGGGCGGGGGGAGGGAGTAACGGCCTTCGTCGGGGCCCTGCGAGACCGGCCTTCGTCGGGGCTCTGCGGAACGGACAGATCGGCCCGCGCTTTCGCGCGGGCCGTGCGTCAGAACGCCACCACCACCTTGCCGACGACGTAGGTCCCGCCGAGGTCGTCCTCGCCGTACACCTTCGAGACGCCCCCGAGGCCGACCGCGTCCGGCACGGAGGAGTAGCCCGCCTCGGCGCCGAAGCGGAAGAGGCCCCGGCCGACCTCGAACCCGATCGCCCCGACGAAGCCCGTCTTCGAGCGGTCGTCGTCGAAGGTCTCGCCCGCCACCTCGCTCTGCTCCTCGTAGGAGACGAGGGTGCCGCCCGCCGCGACGTAGGGCACGATCATGCGGCCGTCCCAGAAGCGGTAGCCGGCCATCAGGAAGGCCGGGGTCACGCGGATGGAGAGCGGGAAGCCGAGCTTCTGGACGGCGCCGCTCACGCCGTTCACGAAGACGCGCTCGCCCTCCTGCGAGAAGGTGCGGACCCCCCCGGTGACGAAGGCGCCCTTCCAGAAGGTGTAGCGCACGGCGCCGCCGAAGGTCCCGGCCCCGGTCGAGTCGAACAGCGCGCTCGCGGAGTTCTCCGCGGCCATCTTCGCGTAGCCGCCGTGGGCCTCGACGGCGAGCTCCCCGGCGGCGGCATGGGCGCCGAGGAGGCAGCACAGCGCGGTGGCGAGGGCGTGGCGAGTGGTCATCGGATGTCCTCCGCCGCTACTTCTTCGGTCCGACGTTGAGGCCGAGGCCGGGCAGGGCCGCCGCAGGCAGGACGAGCCCGTGGCCGAACGTGTCGTTGCGCCCGTTCTCCGGGGCGCCGCCCAGCCGCTCCGCCGTCTGCTCGAGGGCGGCGCGGACGGAGGCGGGGTCGGTGAACCCCTGCGAGAACAGCAGCGCCGCCGCGGCCGCGACGTGCGGCGCGGCCATGCTGGTGCCGTCGAGGCCGCAGTAGCAGAACTGGTCGTGGCGGCCGACCTCGAGGTAGTCGGGGTCGGGCATCTGCTGGAAGACGCAGTCGCCGACGCCGTCGTTGTTGTCGTCGCGGTCGCAGTTCCCGCCGGGCGCCACGAAGTCGAGGTCGGTCCCGGTGTTCGAGTAGAAGGCCCGCTCCTTGCGGGCGTCGGTCGCCCCCACCGCGAGGACGTTCGGCTGGTTGGCGGGGAACTCGACGATCGCCTTGCCCGAGTTGCCGGCCGAAGCCACCACGAGGACGCCCCCGGAGTACGCGCGGTCGATCGCGTTCTTGACCGTCTGGGAGAAGCCCTCCGAGCCGAGGCTCATGTTGATGACCTTCACCGGCTTCGTGCCGCCCTCGGTGTACTCCGCCGCGTAGTCGATCCCCTCCGCGACGTCGAAGAACGTGCCCTCGCCGAACTGGTCGAGGACCTTGACCGGCATGATCGCGCAGCCGAACGCGAGGCCGGCCACCCCGATCGCGTTGTTCGTGGCCTCCGCGATCGTCGAGGCCACGTGGGTGCCGTGGTACTCGTCGTCGTTCGGGTGCGCGTCGCCGTTCACGAAGTCGTAGCCGGGGAGGAACTTCGTGTCCCCCCAGTCCGGGGCCTTCTTGAAGACCTGCCGCGTCCGCGGGTCCGTGTAGTCCTCGTAGGCGACGCCGCTGTCGAGGACGGCCACCCCGACCGACGGCTGGCCCTTCTGGATCCCCCAGGTGCGCTCGGCGTTCACCTGGGTGAGGTTCCACTGGTAGCGGTAGAAGCGGTCGTCCGGCCGGAACGTCGCGGCCTGGCTCCGGCGGAAGACCCCGTTCGGCTCCGCGTACTCGACCTCGCTCATCCGCGAGAAGCGAGCGACCGCCTCGGCCACCGGCGTGCCGGGCTCGAGGGTCACGAGGACGCGGCCACCCGAGCGGGAGACGCGCACGTCGGCAGCGCCTCCCGCGCGCAGGGCCCGCTCGCGGTCCCTCTCCTGCGCCTCGGCGCGAAAGGCGACGATGACCTGGCCCTCGCGCCACGCGGGAGGCGCGGCGGGGCCCCGGACGGTGCGGACGGCCTTGACGACGTCCCCCTCCTCCGCCGGAAGGGAGGCGGCCTGGGCGGCGAGAGCGAGCGTCGCGGCGAGGGCGGCGGTGGGAATCCTCATACCTGGAGGATAGCAGGGCCCAGGGCCCGGCCGAAGGGCAATCAGGCGGATTCGTCCCTGCCGGGAGAGAGCGCGCGCAGGAGCGGGACGGCCACCGCCGCCCCCGCGGCGAGGCAGGCGAGGCCGAGGAGGGGCTGGGGCGAGTACGGCCGGGTCGGGTCGTCGACGAGCGGGGCGATCGCGAAGGTCAGGGCGTTGAGGGTGACGTGGGCGAGGATCGAGGGCCAGAGCGAGCCGGTGCGCAGGCGCAGGGCGCCGAGCAGGAGGCCGATCGCGAGCGTGAAGAGGAAACGGTAGGGGTCGCCGTGCATCGCGGCGAAGAGGAGAGCCGAGACGCCGACCGCCCTCGCGGGGCCGAGGGAGGGGAGGAGGGAGGGCAGGAGCACGCCGCGCACGACGAGCTCCTCGCACAGGCCGGGGAGGACCGCGATGACGGCGAGCGAGAGCAGCATGTCGAGCGGGCCGTCGGGCGTCAGGGCCTCGTGCAGAGCCCGGAACGCTTCCAGGTAGCGCTCGGGGGGAGGCGCGACGAGCGACTGCATCTCCATGAGCCCGATGCTGCCCACCCACAGGGCCGCCCCGAGGAGCGTCGCCAGCGTGGCGACGCGCCCGGTGAGAACGCCCGGCCCGAGCGCCGCCGGCCAGGCTCCGCGGCGCGCAGCGAGCACGGCGAGGGCGGGCAGGGCGAGCAGCACCGTGCCGAGGGCGATCTGGCCCCGTACCCCGAGCCCGAGACGGGGGCCCAGCAGGGCGGCCCCGAACATGGCAAAGACGCCGGCGGCCGTCGCGGCGACGGCGAGGGGGGCGGGCAGGGGGCGGGGGGAAGCGGACCCGTCGTGGCTCATCGGGGTGCCATTATGCGTCGTTCCCGGGCGAGCCCTCTCCCGCGCCCCGGCCCGGCTTGGACGCCGCGCGGCCGGGCCGTTACCATGTGATGTTTCGGCGACCGTCGAGAGGAGACACCGTGAACCTGCAGGAGATGCCGCTCGCCGAGCGGCCCCGAGAGCGCCTCGCCCGGCTCGGCCCGTCGGCCCTGTCGAGCCGGGAGCTCGTCGCCGCCCTGCTCGGGACGGGGGCCCGCGGCGCCTCGGCCCTGGACCTGGCCGGGGAGCTGCTCGGCTCGGGCCTCCACGGCCTCGCCTCCCGGAGCCTCCCCGAGCTCGAAGCCGTGCGGGGCCTCGGCCGCGCCAAGGCCACGCGCCTCCTCGCCGCCCTCGAGCTCGGGGCGCGCCTCGCCTCGGACGGCGGGACGCCGCCCCCGGCCCTCCAGTCCCCCGGGGAGACCGCCCGCTACCTGCTCCCGCGCTACGCCGCGCGGCCGGTCGAGACCTTCGGCCTCCTGGCCCTCGATGCGCGCCACCGCCTCCGCCGCGAGGCCGTCGTCTCGGTCGGCTGCCTGACCGCGAGCCTCGTCCACCCGCGCGAGGTCTTCCAGGAGGCGGTGGTCTCGCGCGCGGCCGCCCTCGTGCTGTTCCACAACCACCCTTCCGGCGACCCCGAGCCCTCGGCCGAAGACCTCGCGCTCACCCGCCGCCTCGCCGCCGCGGGCTCCCTCATGGGCATCGAGGTGCTCGACCACCTCGTGCTCGGCGCCGGCCGCTACGTGAGCCTGAAGGAGCGGGGCGTCCTGTGAGGAGGAGGCGGTGAGCCGGATCGTCTGGTTCGACTGCGCGAGCGGGGCCTCGGGGGACATGGTGCTCGGGGCGGTCGTGGACCTCGGCCTGCCGATCGAGCGGCTGCGCGAGGAGCTGGGGAAGCTGCCCTTCGGCGGCTGGCGGCTCGAAGCGCGCCGCGTCGATCGCTCCGGCCTCGCCGCCACCAAGGTCGACGTGGTGGTCGAGGAGCAGAAGCCCGCGCACCGGCACCTGCGCCACATCGTCGAGATGCTCGATGCCTCGTCGCTCGAGCCCGGCCTCAAGGAGCGCTGCCGCGGCCTGTTCCGCCGCCTGGCCGAGGCCGAGGCCGCCGTCCACGGAACCGACCCCGAGAGGGTCCACTTCCACGAGGTCGGGGCCATCGACTCGATCGTCGACATCGTCGGGGGGGCCTTCGCCCTCGCCTGGCTGGGGGCCTCCCGCTTCGCGGCGTCTCCCCTGAACGTCGGCTCCGGCACGGTCACCATGTCCCACGGCACGTTCCCGGTGCCCCCGCCGGCCACGGCGCGGCTCGTGGCCGGCGTCCCGGTCTACGGCGAGGGAGACGGCGAGCTGCTCACGCCCACGGGCGCCCTCCTGGTCACCGCCCACGCCACGGAGTACCGCAGCCTGCCGCCGATGCGGATCGAGAGGACGGGACACGGCGCGGGGGGCCGCGACACGAAGGGCCGTCCGAACGTCCTGCGCCTCGTGGTGGGCGAGGAGGGCGCGGTCGCGGGGAGCGACCGCGTGCTCGTCCTCGAGACCGAGGTGGACGACGCGCCGCCGCAGCTCCTCGGGCCGCTCCTCGACCGGCTCCTCGACGCGGGCGCGCTCGATGCCTTCTTCACCCCCGTGCAGATGAAGAAAGGCCGCCCCGGCGTCCTGGTGAGCGTGATCGCCGAGCCCGCGCGGCGCGAGGCCCTCGAGGAGCTGCTCTTCCGCGAGACGACCACCCTCGGCGTCCGGCGGCAGGAGTGGGACCGCACCGTGCTCGAGAGGGAGTCGGTGACCGTGGAGACGGCCTACGGGCCGATCCGTGTCAAGATCGGCCGCCGGGCGGGGGCGGTCGCCAACGCCTGGCCCGAGTTCGACGACTGCCAGCGCGCGGCCGGCGAGCGGGGCGTCGCGGTGAAGGAGGTCCTGGCCGCCGCCCTCGCCGCCTGGCGCGCCGCGGCGGGAAAGCAGGCATGACCAGCTCGAAGCGCCGCCTCCTCGTCACGACGCCCATCTACTACGTGAACGACCTGCCCCACGTGGGGCACGCCTACACCACGGTCGCCGCCGACGCGCTGACGAGGGCGCGTCGCCTCGCCGGGCACGACGTGTTCTTCCTCACCGGCACCGACGAGCACGGCCAGAACATCGAGCGGATCGCCCGCGAGAAGGGGATCTCCGAGATCGAGCACTGCGACCGGGTCTCGGCCGCGTTCCGAGAGCTCTGGCGGCGCTACGACATCCGCTACGACCGGTTCATCCGGACGACCGAGGAGGTCCACCGCCGGGGCGTGCTGAAGCTGTGGGAGCGCCTGCGGGCGGCGAAGACGCCCGACGGCAGCGACGCCGTCTACCTCGGCAAGTACGCCGGCTGGTACTGCCCGCGCTGCGAGGGCTTCAAGGACGAGGAGGATCTGCGCCAGCCGGGAAACGTGTGCCCCGACCACGAGCGGCCCTGCGAGTGGACGGAGGAGGAGAACTACTTCTTCCGCCTCTCGGCCTACGAGAGCTGGCTGCGCGACGAGATCGGGTCGGACCGCCTCCTCATCCGCCCCGAGTCGCGGCGAAACGAGATCCTGGGCGTCATCAAGCAGGGCCTCAAGGACTTCAGCGTCAGCCGCGCCCGCGTGAGGTGGGGGATCCCGGTCCCCGAGCAGCCCGACCACGTGCTCTACGTCTGGGTCGACGCGCTCTCGAACTACGTCACCGCCCTCGACTTCGCCGACGAGGGCGAGAACTACCGGCGGTACTGGGCGGGGGGCGACGAGCGGCTGCACCTGCTCGGCAAGGACATCATCCGCTTCCACTGCCTCTACTGGCCGGCGGTGCTGCACGCGGCGGGCGTCCGGCCGCCGAACCGGGAGTTCGCCCAGGGCTTCATCACGAAGGACGGGCGCAAGCTGTCCAAGACGACCGGCAACGTCATCGACCCGGTGGCCCTCGTCGAGCGGCTCGGCCCCGACGCCGCCCGCTACTTCCTGCTCCGCGAGGCCCCCTACGGGGCCGACTGGGACTTCACGGACTCCGCGTTCGTCGTCCGCTACAACGCCGACCTCGCGAACGACCTCGGCAACCTCGTCTCCCGCGCCCTCACGATGGCCGCCAAGTACGGCGACGGGAAGGTGCCGCCGAGGGGGGCGCCGGGACGAGAGGGGGCGGGCATCGAGGCGGCGCTCGAGCGCGACCCGGCGCCGGGGCAGGCGGGCAGCCTCCGCGGCGGCGTCCTCGACCGCTACGAGCAGATCGACTTCGCGGGCGCGCTCGGCGAGCTGTGGTCGTGGGTGTCGCAGCTCAACCAGCGGATCGTCGCCGTCGAGCCGTGGTCGCTCGCGAAGGACCCCGCGCGCCGGGGCGAGCTCGACGCGTTCCTCTACCGGCTGCTCGAGGGCGTGCGGCTCGTGGCCGTCCTCGCCTCGCCGGTCATTCCGCGCGCCGCCGCGCGCATCCACGCCATGCTCGGCCTCGGCGAACGCGATCCGGCCGAGGACGACCTCGCCTGGGGCCGCCTCGTGCCGGGCGCGCCGCTCGGAGCGATCGCCCCCCTCTTCCCCCGCGTCGACAGGACCAACGACCGCAAGGAGACCCCCGTGGCCGAGACGACCCCTCCCGCCGCCCCGAAGCCCGAGGCGACGCCCGCCGCGCCCGCCGTCGCGGCCGGCGAGCGGATCGACATCGCCGAGTTCGCGAAGGTGGAGCTGCGGGCGGCGAAGGTCACCGCCGCCGAGAAGGTGAGCGGCTCGAAGAAGCTGGTCAAGCTGCAGCTCGACCTCGGGACCGAGACGCGGCAGGTCGTGGCCGGCATCGCCGAGTCCTACGCGCCCGAGGCCCTCGTCGGCAAGACCGTGGTCGTGGTCGCGAACCTCAAGCCGGCCAAGCTCATGGGTGTCGAGTCGAACGGCATGGTCCTGGCGGGGTCGGCCGAGGGGAAGGCGATCCTGTGCACGTTCGACGGCCCCGTCGAGCCGGGAACCAAGGTGAAGTGAGCCGCCCGAGACGCGCCGCGATCAGCCTCCTCGCCGTCGTGCTCGGGAGCGGCTGCCCGGGCCGGCCGAAGCCGGTGGTCTACGACCTCGCGGCGCGGGCGAGCGTCGCCGAGACCTGGTCCGCGGCCGACGTCCTGCGCTTCGGGACCCCGGCCGCCGAGCCCCGCCTCGCCGAAGGCTTCCACCGCGAGGCGGGCGGGGCCGAGGAGCCGTTCCTCTGGTCGAAGGGCGAGGCCGAGGTCGTCTTCCAGTGGGACGCGCCCGTCGCACGGGTCGCAGTCCTCGACGCGGCCCCCTACCGCGGCGTGAAGGACCAGTCGGTCGAGGTGAGGCTCAACGGGACGAGAGTCGACGGCTTCCGGTTGAACGACACGCGCCACCGATACCGCATCGCCCTGCCGGCCGCGGCGCAGAGGGCGGGGGACAACCGCCTGCGCTTCGTGTTCGCCGCGACCGCCTCGCCGGCCGACGCCGACCCGAAGAGCCTCGACAAGCGCCACCTGGCCGCGGCTTTCTACACGCTCGTGACGGGCCTCGCCTCGGACCCCTCGCTCGACGACCTCCTCGGGCGCGACGCCCCCCGGCCGTTCGTGGTCGAGAAGGCGGAGGGCGTCCCGGGCCTGACCCTGCTCGGCCCCTCGGTGGTGCGCTTCGCGCTGAAGCTGCCCCCCTCGGCGGAGCTGCGCTTCACGCCCGAGCTGCTGCCCGCGGCGCGCGCGGCGGCGGGGGCCGCCTCGTTCCGGGTCACCGTGGAGAGCACGACGGGCGGCGAGCGCGAGGTGTGGAGCCGCGTCCTCGACGCCAGGGCGAACCCGCCCGGCGAGCAGGCCGTGCGCCTGCCGGGCGCTCCCGGCGACGTCGTCCGCGTCGGCCTCGCGGTGGGGGAGGCGGGCCGCCCGCGCTTCGCCTGGGGCCGGTTCGTCGCGCCGCGCGTCCTCGGGACGGGCGGCGGCGACCCGCTCGAGCCGGCGCCGGTCTCGCCCGAGGACGACGCGCGGGCGGACGGGCTGCGGAAGGGCCTCTCGGCGGCGAACGTCCTGCTGATCATCCTCGACGCGGGGCGGGCGCAGTCCTTCGGCGCGTACGGCTACTCCCGGCCGACGACGCCCGAGATCGACCGGATCGCGCACGAGGGCGTCGTGTTCGAGCGCGTCTACACGCCGGCGGTCTACACCCTGGGGGCGATGTCGTCCGTGTGGACCTCGCAGTACCCCGACCGGCACCACAGCGCGGTCTCCTTCTCGGCCCGGCTGCCCAAGGACCGCCTCACGCTCGCCGAGCTGCTCGCGGCGCAGGGCCTCCACACCGCCGGCTTCGTGGCGAACGCGGTCGCGGGGAAGGGCTTCGGGTTCGACCGGGGCTTCGTCGACTTCGTGGAGGTCTTCCGGACGCTCGGCAGCCGCGGCGACGTCTTCCGCCAGGTGCTGCCCCCGTGGCTGGCCGCGAACCGCGGCCGGCGCTTCTTCGCCTACGTCCACTTCCGCGAGCCGCACTTCCCGTACGACCCCGAGCCGCCGTTCGACACGAAGTTCGGGCCCGACGGCCCGATCCCGAAGGCCGCCCGCCGCGACTTCGGCTTCTTCACGGACGTGAACCAGGGCCGTCGTCCCTTCGGCGAGGCGGAGCGCGAGCACCTCGTGCGCCTCTTCGACGGCAACCTCGCCTTCGCGGACCAGGAGGTCGGCGCCCTGCGGCAGGCGATGGAGAGAGAGGGGCTCTGGGAGAAGACCGTGGTGATCGTGGCCGCCGACCACGGCGAGGAGCTCTTCGAGCGCGGGTGGATCGGGCACAACGTCCACCTCTACGAGCCGAGCGTCCACGTCCCGCTCATCGTCCGCTTCCCGAAGGGGACGGGGCCGGCGGGCACGCGCGTCGCGGCCCTCGCCGACCTCCTCGACCTCGCGCCGACGATCGCCGACGTCCTCGGCGCACGCGGGAAGGGCGGCTCCGACCGCGAGTTCCAGGGCCGGTCGCTCCTGCCGGTGGCCCTCGGCGCGCCGGGCAAGCCGGCGCTCCTCGCCCGCACCGTCTGGGACCGGCCGCGCTACGCGCTGCGGGACGAGCGCTTCAAGTTCTTCTACGACACGCGCACCGGCGAGGAGCGGCTCTTCGACCTCGAGGCCGACCCGGGGGAGTCGAAGGACCTCGCCGCCGCCGAGCCGCTCCGCACGGCGTACTACCGCCAGGCCCTCCACGCGTGGACGCTGCGGCTCGCGCAGCGGGGGGCGGCGGGCGGGGAGACGGCCGAGCTCTCCCGCGAGCAGTGCGAGAACCTCAGGTCGCTCGGCTACATCCAGGGCGAGTGCCGGTGAGGGCATGTACATTGCAGCTCATGGTATGTACACTCATGCCGAGGTGAGCTGATGGCCGCGAGCCCGACGTTCCGACACAAGCACCTGCGCATCGACCAGACGAAGCTCGACCGCGCGCGCCGCATCCTCGAGGCCGAGACGGAGACGGAGACCCTCGACCGGGCCCTCGGGGTGGTGGTGGCCGAGGAGGAGATCGACGCCGAGCTGCGCCGGGCGAGGGGCCGGGCGAAGCTGCGGAAGGTCTTCCCCTGACGTGCGCCGGCTCGTCGTCGACACGAACGTTCTCGTCGACTGGCTGAACGCCGGGAGCCACGAGGACGTCCTGCTCGAGAGAGGAGCCGTCAAGTACCTGAGCGCCGTCGTCCTGATGGAGTTGCAGGCCGGGGCCTTCACTCCTCCGGACCGGCGCCTGCTGGGGCGGCTCTCCTCCACCTTCGTGAAGGCGGGGAGGCTGCTCGTGCCGACGGCCGGCGTCTTCGACGAGGCAGGAGAGACGCTGCGGCGCCTCCAGTCGGAGCGGCATTTCGACCTGCGGTCGAGCCAGGGGATCGTGAACGACGTGTTGATCGCCCTTTCCGCACGAGCGATCGGCGGGGTCGTCGTCACGCAGAACGAGCGCCACTTCCGAGCCATCCAGGCGGTGCGGCCGTTCCGGCTGGAGTTGGTCCCGGCCGCCTGACGGCGTGCGACAGCCACGCGCCGAGCCCGACGCTCGAAGTGAGGTATACTCAGAATAGGTTTTGAATAGAAGCCAAACTTGATTCGAAAGACGATTCTGACGGCGACGTTCGTGGCGGTGGCGGGCAGCGCGGCGTGGGCGCAGGACCCGCGCGTGGAGATCAGCGGAACGGCCGGCTGGACGTTCAGCGACGGCGTGAGCGGCGAGGCGCGGACCGTGCCGGGCGTGGGCTCGTTCGACCGGGTCGACCCGAAGGACGCCTTCTCGTGGGGCGCGCGGCTCGGCTTCAACGTGACGCCCAACATCGAGGCGGGCTTCCTGTTCAACCAGCAGTCGACGCAGTACGAGCTCGGCGGCACCGCGACGTTCGAGATCGGCGACGTGAGCGTCCGCAACTACCACGGGTACCTCGCGTACAACTTCGGCGACTCGGACGCCACGGTCAGGCCCTACGTGCTCGGGGGGCTCGGCGCGACGCAGTACGGCTCGATCGACGTGAACGTGGGCGGCGTCGACCGCAGCGTCGACGGCGATACCCAGTTTTCCAGCACCTGGGCCCTGGGGGTGAAGCTGTTCCCGAGCCCCCGGTTCGGTCTCCGGCTCGAGGGCCGCTGGACTCCGACCTACATCAAGTCCGACGCCGCGGGCTGGTGGTGCGACCCCTTCTGGGGCTGCTACGTGGTCGGCAGCGCCCAGTACGCGAACCAGTTCGAGCTCTCGGGCGGCATCACGCTCCGCTTCTAGCTAGCCCACAATGCGAACTCCGGCGCCGGGGGCGGCATGTCCGCTCCCCGGCGCCTGGCGGTCGGGCGTGACGTCGCTCGACGGCCCTGGCGGGGGAGAGGAGAGAGTGATGCGCAAGAGCGACAGCCACCGGAAGGTCCGGCGTGCGCCGGCCGCCGTCTGGGCCGGCCTACTGGCCGCGGCCTGCGGCGACGGCAACGACGCGATCTCGAAGGCCGGAAAGGACGTCCCGAGCCCCGCCGAGGTGCGCGCGATCGCCGAGGAGGGCTTCGTCTACGGCCTGCCGATCGTCACGAACTACGCCGTGATGCACGACTACGCCGTGGACAGGAGCTCCGGCCAGTTCAAGGCGCCGTTCAACCAGATCCACAACGAGGCGAGGGTCTTCACGTACGAAGACACGACGATCGTGACGCCGAACAGCGACACGCCGTACTCGATGGCGTGGCTGGACCTGCGCGCGGAGCCCGTCGTGCTGTCCGTGCCCGCGGTCGAGAAGGGCCGCTACTACTCGGTGATGCTGAACGACGGCAACACCTTCAACTACGGCTACATCGGCAGCCGCGCGACGGGCAACGAGAAGGGCGACTACCTGATCGCGGGCCCGGACTGGAAGGGCGAGACTCCGGCGGGCATCCGGAAGACGTTCGCCGCCACGACTCCGTTCAGCCTCGCGATCTTTCGCACCCAGCTCTTCGACGCGGCCGACATCGAGAACGTCAAGGCGGTGCAGGCTGGCTACATGGTGCAGCCGCTGTCCGCCTACCTGAAGCAGCCCGCTCCGCCCCCACCGCCCTCGGTCGAGTTCCCGCGGATCGACAAGGAGCTGGCGAAGACCGAGTTCTTCCGCTACCTCGACTTCGCGCTGCAGTTCGCGCCGCCGGGGCCGGAGGAGCGGGAGATCCGCGCGAGTCTCGCGCGGATCGGCGTCGGCCCCGGGCGCCTCTTCGAGTGGAAGGAGCTCTCGCCCGCGCACAAGGCGGAGATCGCCCTCGGCATGAAGGCGGGCGAGAAGAAGGTCGAGGAGCGGGCGGCGTCGCTCGGAAAGAAGGTCAACGGCTGGAACATCGCGGGGCTCTTCGGCGACCGGGCGTTCTACGGCGGCGACTGGCTGCTGCGCGCAGCCGCCGCGAAGGCCGGCATCTACGGGAACGACGCCGCCGAGGCGATGTACCCGATGACCACGACGACGGCCGACGGCGCGCCGCTCGACGCCAGCAAGGGCCGCTACACGTTGACGTTCGCGAAGGGAGAGCTGCCGCCGGTGAACGCGTTCTGGTCGGTGACGATGTACGACGGCAAGACGCAGCTGCTGATCGAGAACCCCATCGGCCGCTACCTGATCAACGCGCCCATGCTGCCGTCCCTGAAGAAGAACGCGGACGGATCGCTCACGCTCCACATCCAGAAGGACTCGCCGGGCCCGGAGCGCGAGGCGAACTGGCTCCCCGCTCCGGACGGGCCGCTGTACCTGGTGATGCGGCTCTACTGGCCGCGCACCGAGCCGCCCTCGATCCTGCCGCCGGGCGAGGGGTCGTGGCAGCCGCCGCCCGTCGTCGAGGTGCGTTGAAACGTCGGATGAGCGCCGCCCGGGACCAGCAGCAGAAGGCTCTCGGGGCGGGCAGTACGAGCTCGGCGGCACCGCGACGTTCGAGATCGGCGACGTGAGCGTGCGCAACTACCACGCGCACCCGGCCTACGACTTCGGGGACCCGGACGCCACGGTCCGGCCCTACGTGCTCGGCGGGCTGGGTGCGACCCGGTACGGGACGCTGGACGTGAACGTGCTCCCGGCTCGAGGGCCGCTGCACCCCGGGTCGGCACCGTCGCGACCGACCGTCTCGTCGACGGGACCGCCCGCTGGGCGGTCCCGCGAGGTTAAGCTAGGGGCGGTGATCGACTCCCACTGCCACGTCGACATGCCGCAGTTCGACGCCGACCGCGAGGCGGTCGTGGCGCGGGCGCGGGAGGCCGGCGTCGCCGAGATGCTGGTCGTGGGCGGCGTCGACGAGAGCGCGGGACACCGGCGCGCGCTCGCGGTGGCGGAGCGCTTCTCGTTCCCCGCCACCGCCGGCGTCCACCCCCACGAGGCGCGCCTCGCCGGTGAGGCCGTCTACGACGAGCTGCGGGGCCTCGCCCGGGAGGGGCGCATCGTGGCGATCGGGGAGATCGGCCTCGACTTCCACTACGACCACTCGCCGCGCGACGCGCAGCGGGAGGCCTTCCGGCGGCAGATCCGGCTCGCCCGGGAGGTCGCCCTGCCGATCGTGGTCCACACCCGCGAGGCGGACGCCGAGACGGCGGACATCCTCGAGGAGGAGGGCGCGCGGGAGGCGGGGGGAGTGATCCACTGCTTCACGGGGGGCCTCGACCTGGCTCGACGCGCCCTCGGCCTCGGCTTCCTGATCTCGTTCTCCGGGATCGTGGCGTTCCCGCGGGCGGAGCTGATCCAGCTGGTCGCACGGGAGACCCCGGACGACCGGCTCCTGATCGAGACGGACGCGCCCTTCCTCGCCCCTCCGCCGCACCGGGGGAAGAGGAACGAGCCGGCCTTCGTCGTCGACGTGGCGCGCAAGGTGGCGGCCCTGCGGGGGACGACGCCGGAGGAGGTCGGCCGCGTCGCCGGGGCCAACTACGCGCGGCTGTTCCGGCGGCCCCTGTGACCTCACCGGCGTTTGACAACGCGTTTCGAATCCGTCACTTTAGCCCGGAGCGAGGCCTCGGTTTCGCGCCCAATTCCCCCGTACCCCGAAGAGCAGAGCTTTCATGGCCGACGCGTCCTTCGACATCGTGAGCAGCGTGGACCTCCAGGAGGTCAAGAACGCGATCGCGCAGGCGACGAAGGAGATCGGAACGCGGTTCGACCTCAAGGGGAGCGGCTCGACGATCGAGCTGCAGGGGGAGGAGATCCTCCTCGCCTCCTCCGACGAGTTCAAGCTGAAGGCGGTCCGGGACGTCCTCGAGGGCCGGCTCGTGAAGCGCGGGGTGCCGCTCAAGGCCCTCACGTTCGGCGCCACCGAGCAGGCGCTCGGAGGAACCGTCCGCCAGCGCGTCACGCTGCAGAAGGGGATCCCGACCGAGAAGGCCCGGGAGATCGTCAAGCTCGTCAAGGGCACGAAGCTCAAGGTGCAGGCCGCGATCCAGGGCGACCAGCTCCGGGTCAGCGGCAAGAGCAAGGACGACCTGCAGGCGGTCATCCGGGTGCTGAAGTCGGTCGACCTCGGCATCGACATGCAGTTCACCAACTACAGGTAGCCGTGGCCGCGGTGAACCCCATCGGCCGGCAGGGCGTCCTGGGCCTCAAGGACATCGTCCGCCTCGTCGAGGACGACCTCGCCCGGGTCGAGGAGGTCTTCCGGGCCCAGGTCCGCTCGGACGTGCCGCTCGTCGTGGAGATCGGGCGCTACGTGCAGGAGGGCGGGGGCAAGCGGGTCCGCCCGGCGCTGCTCCTCCTCGCGGGCCGCCTGTGCGGCTACCGGGGCGAGCGCGCGGTCACCCTCGCCTCCACGGTCGAGTTCATCCACACCGCGAGCCTGCTCCACGACGACATCATCGACGAGGCCACCACCCGCCGCGGCCGGCGCAGCGTGAACTCCCGCTGGGGCAACGACATCACGGTGCTCCTCGGGGACTTCCTCTACACGAAGTCGATGGCGATGGCGCTCTCGCAGGACAACCTGCGGATCCTGCGGCTGCTCTCCGACGTCACCCTGCGCCTCATCGAGGGGGAGATCCTCGAGATCGAGCGCAACGGCAACCTCCGCGTGACCGAGCAGGACCACCTCGACACGATCCGGAGGAAGACCGCCGACCTCTTCGCGGCCTGCACCCGGATCGGGGCGATCCTCGGGGACGTCGGCGAAGAGAAGGAGAGCGCGCTGGGCGCCTACGGCCTCAACCTCGGGCTGTGCTTCCAGATGGTCGACGACCTGCTCGACTTCACGGCCGAGGAGAAGACGCTCGGCAAGCCGGTCGCGAACGACCTGCGCGAGGGCAAGGTCACGCTGCCGATGATCTACCTCCTCAAGCGCGGGGGGCGGTCGGCGGCGGAGAAGGTCAAGGCCGTCCTCGACGACCGGGACTTCTCCCGCGTGTCGCGCGAGGAGCTCGTCCGGATGGCCCGCGAGGTGGGCGCGCTCGACCAGGCCCGGGAGCTGGCCGAGCGCTACGCGGAGCGCGCCCGGCGGGAGCTCCTCGCCTTCGAGCCCTCGCCCTACCGCGAGGCCCTCGAGGCGCTTCCCGGCTTCATCCTCGCCCGCGACCACTGAGGCGGACGGGGCGCCGCCGATGAGCTCCCGGGAGAGGGCCGAGAAGCGGATCGCGGCGCTGCGGGAGGAGATCCGCCGCCACGAGCACCTCTACTACGCGCTCGACCGGCCCGAGATCTCCGACCGGGAGTTCGACGCCCTCGAGCGCGAGCTGCGGGACCTCGAGGCCGAGTTCCCCGACCTCGTGACCCCGGACAGCCCCACCCAGAGGGTGGGGGAGCGACCGTCCTCGGAGTTCCCGACGTTCCTCCACCGCGTGCCGATGCTGAGCCTCGACAACACGTACTCCGAGGAGGAGCTGCGCGAGTTCGAGGAGCGGATCTTCCGGCAGGTGGGCCGCCGCGAGATCGAGTACACCGCCGAGCTCAAGATCGACGGGCTGTCGATGGCGCTGCACTACGAGGACGGGCGGCTCGTCCGCGCGGTCACCCGGGGCGACGGGGTGCGCGGCGACGACGTGACGCCGAACGCCCGCGCGATCCGGGCGATCCCGCTGGTGCTGCGGGGGGAGGACGTGCCGAGCGAGCTCGAGGCGCGCGGGGAGGTCTACCTGCCGCGCAGCCGCTTCGAGGCGATCAACGCCGAGCGCGAGGAGGCGGGCGAGGAGCCGTTCGCCAACCCCCGCAACGCGGCGGCGGGGACGATGAAGAGCCTCGACCCCCGGGTGGTGGCCCGGCGAGGCCTCGACGCGTTCGTGTACTCGGTCGCCCACGCGAGAGGAGGGGCCGCGCCCCGCAGCCAGTGGGAGGCGCTCGGGCGCCTGCGCGCGTGGGGCCTGCGCACGAACCCGGCCTCGCGCCTGTGCCGGGGCCTCGGCGAGGTGCTCGCGTTCGTCGAGGAGTGGGGCGGCAGGCGAGACAGCCTGGAGTACGAGATCGACGGGGTCGTGGTCAAGGTGAACGACTTCGCCCTCCAGCAGGAGCTCGGGATGACGTCGAAGTTCCCGCGCTGGGCGATCGCGTACAAGTACCCCGCGGCCCAGGCGGCGACGGTGGTCGAGGCGATCGAGGTGCAGGTCGGCCGGACCGGCAAGCTGACCCCGGTCGCCCGCCTGCGGCCCGTCGCTCTCGCCGGGGCCACGGTGAGCCGCGCCACCCTTCACAACGAGGAGGAGATCGCCCGCAAGGACGTCCGGGTGGGCGACACCGTGCTCATCGAGCGCGGCGGCGAGGTGATCCCGAAGGTCGTGCGGGTGCTGGAGGAGGAGCGGCCGAAGGGGGCGCGGCCGTGGTCGCCCCCCGAGCGCTGCCCCGCCTGCGGGACGCCCGCGGTCAAGCCCGAGGGCGAGGCGGACCGGCGCTGCCCGAGCGCCTCGTGCCCCGCCCAGCTCGAGGAGCGCCTCAAGCACTTCGCGCGTCGGGAGGCGATGGACATCGAGGGCCTCGGCGACGTGGTCGTGCACGAGCTCGTCGAGCGGGGCCTCGTCCGGGACTTCGCCGACCTCTACCGCCTGAGGTTCGAGGACCTCGCGCCGCTGTTCGCCCCGAAGGCGAAGAAGGGGGAGTCGCTGGGAGCGAAGAACCTCCTCGCCGCGATCGAGGCGAGCCGGCACCGCGAGCTGCGGCGCCTGCTCTTCGGCCTCGGGATCCGCTTCGTGGGCGAGCGGGCGGCGATGCTGCTCGCCGGCCACTTCAGGAGCCTGCGCGCGCTCGCCGCGGCGGACGTCGAGGCGATCGACGACATCTACGAGATCGGCCCCGCCGTGGCCCAGTCGGTCCACGCCTTCTTCCGCGATCCCGCCAACCGCCGGCTCCTGGAGCGGCTGGAGGCGGCCGGCCTGCGCCTCGCGGAGGCGGCGGCGGGTCCGTCGTCGCAGGCGTTCCAGGGCATGACGTTCGTCCTCACGGGGACGCTCGACGGGATGACCCGCGACGAGGCGAAGGCCGCGATCGAGGCCCGCGGGGGGCGGGTGACCTCCTCGGTGTCCAAGAAGACCTCGGTGGTCGTGGCCGGGCGGGACGCGGGCTCGAAGCTCGACAAGGCGCGTGAGCTCGGCGTGCGGACGATCGACGAGGCGGCCTTCCGCGAGCTCGTCGCCGAGGGGTGAGAGCTATACTGGGCCGATGACGCGCGCGGCCTCGGTCCTCGGCGTGCTGCTCGCCGTCGCGCTGGCGGCGGCGCTCGGGTTCCAGGCCGCGGGGGGCGGGCGCGTGGGCGCGCCCACCGGGCCGCCGGGCTTCGGGGGGACTCCGCCCTCCTTCGCGGAGGTGGTGGCACGGGTCAACCCCGCGGTCGTCCACGTCGACGTGATCGAGGACGCCCGGGAGAACCCCCACGAGGGGATCCTCGACGCCCCGCCGCTCGACATCCCCCGCCGCGGCGAGGGCTCGGGGTTCGTGATCGACCCCGACGGCTACATCCTCACGAACCACCACCTCGTGCCGGGCAAGGGCCGGGTGAGGGTCCGCTTCGCGGATCGCCGCGAGCTGCCCGCGCGGCGCGTGGGGTCCGACCCCAGCACCGACCTCGCGCTGCTCAAGGTGGAGGCGAGGGGCCTCCCGACCGTGCGCCTCGGCGACTCCGACCGGCTCCGGGTGGGCGACTGGGTGTGCGCGATCGGGAACCCCCTGGAGTTCGACCACACGGTGACGGTGGGCGTGGTGTCGTCGAAGGGCCGCAAGATCTGGAACCAGTCCTTCGACGCCTACATCCAGACGGACGCCGCGATCAACCCCGGCAACTCGGGCGGGCCGCTCGTCGACCTCGAGGGCGAGGCGGTCGGGATCTCGGCCGCGGTCAGCAGCGAGGCCCAGGGCATCGGCTTCGCGGTGCCCGCGAACGTGGCCCGGGCGGTCATCGGCCAGCTGCGCGAGAGCGGGCGCGTCCGCCGCGGGTACCTCGGCATCCAGCTCCAGGAGCTCGACCCCGACCTCGCGAAGCTCGTCGGGCTCGAAGAGGCCCGGGGGGCGCTCGTGCTCGACGTCGTCGAGGGCGAGCCGGCGGCCGCGGCGGGGCTGCGGCGGTGGGACGTGATCACCGCCGTGTCCGGGGGGACGGTCGCCGACGCGGACGCGCTCGTGCGGACGATCTCCGCCCTGCGCCCGGGGTCGGAGGTGAACCTCGCGGTCCTGCGCGACGGGCGGCCGGTGACGCTCACGGCCCGGCTCGGCGAGCGGGCGCCCGACGAGGAGGAAGGCGTGGCCCCGTCCCCCTCGCCCGCCCCGAAGGGCGACGCCCTCGGCCTGCGGGTCGCCAACCTGCCCGCCGCCACCCGCGCCGAGCTGCGGGTTCCCCGCGAGAGGACGGGCGTCGTCATCCGCGAGGTCCTCGGCGCCGACCCCGGCACCGACGCGCTCGAGGAGGGCGACCTGGTCGTCGAGGTGAACCGCCAGCCCACTCCCGACCTCGCCGCCTACCGCCGCGCGCTCGCGGCCATCCCGCCGGGGCAGCCGGCGTGGCTCTTCGTGTTTCGCCCGCGGGCGCGGGAGTCCTTTCTGACCCGGATCGAGGCGGAGGGCCGCCCGTGAAGCCGCGCGTGCTCGTCATCGACGACGAGGACGCCGTCCGCTCTTCGCTGCGGATGATCTTCGAGTACGAGGGCTACGAGGTCCTGCAAGCGGCCAGCGGCCCGGTGGGCCTCGAGCTGGCCGAGCGGGAGGCGCCCGACCTCGTGCTCGTCGACATCAAGATGCCCCAGATGGACGGGCTCGAGGTCCTGCGGCGGCTGAAGGAGCGGGACGGCGGCCTGCCGGTGGTCATCCTCTCCGGCCACGGCACGGTCAAGGCCGCGGTCGAGGCGGTCAAGCTCGGGGCCTTCGACTTCATCGAGAAGCCGCCCGAGAGCGAGCGCATCCTGATCGCCGCCCGCAACGCCCTCGGGCAGCGGCGGCTCGCGGAGGAGAACCGCCGCCTGCGGCTCGTCTTCGACGACCGCTACCGCATGGTGGGCCGCAGCGCGGCCCTCGAGCGGGTGTGGGAGGCGGTGCGGCGCGCCGCCCCCACGAGCGCGACCGTCCTCATCACCGGGGAGAGCGGCGTCGGCAAGGAGCTCGTGGCGCGCGCGATCCACCGCAACTCGACCCGCCGCGACGAGGGCTTCGTCCAGGTCAACTGCGCGGCGATTCCCGAGGACCTCATCGAGAGCGAGCTGTTCGGCCACGAGAAAGGCTCGTTCACGGGCGCCACGGAGAAGCAGATCGGCAAGTTCGAGCTGGCCCACAAGGGAACGATCTTCCTCGACGAGGTGGGGGACATGAGCCTGCGCACGCAGGCCAAGGTGCTGCGCGTCCTCCAGGAGGGGGAGGTCGAAAGGATCGGGTCCCAGCGCACGATCCAGGTGGACGTGCGGGTCATCGCGGCCACGAACAAGGACCTCGACGAGGAGATCCAGAAGGGCCGCTTCCGCGAGGACCTCTTCTTCCGCCTCTCGGTGGTGCCGGTGCGGGTGCCGCCCCTGCGCGAGCGCCCGGAGGACGTCGCCCCTCTCGTCGAGCACTTCGCGCGCCAGTTCCGCGCCGAGAACAACGTGCGGCCGGGAGGCTTCACCGCGGCCGCCGTCGAGGCCCTCGCCCGCCACCCGTGGCGGGGCAACGTGCGCGAGCTCAAGAACGCGGTCGAGCGCCTGCTCATCATGATCGACGACGATCAGGTGCGGCCCGAGCACCTCGCCGAGGTCCTGCGCCGCCCGGGGGAGGAGGCGGGCTCGCCCGCGGCCCCCGCGGGGACCCTGCGGGACTTCAAGGAGGGGGCGGAGAGGGCCTTCCTCGTCCGGAAGCTGCGCGAGAACGCGTGGAACATCTCGGCCACCGCGGCCGCGATCGGAACGCCCCGCTCGAACCTCTACAAGAAGCTCGAGGCCTACGGCATCTCGCAGGAGAGGGATGCGTGACACCCTGGCGAAGCGGCGGACGAGACGCCGCTTCGCCAGGGTTCTCGAAAGCCCCGACGAAGGCCGCTTCTGGAAAGCCCCGATGAAAGCCCACTCCGTCTTCGAGGTGGTACCCTAGAAGGGTTCGGGGAGCGGGCCGGGCGATCGCCGCGGCGACGGACCAGCCGGGGAGGAAAGTCCGGACTCCACAGGGCAGCGTGCTGGCTAACGGCCAGCGGGGGCGACCCCAGGGACAGTGCCACAGAAAGCGACACCGCCGAACTCGCGGGCGACCGCGGGTGGCAAGGGTGAAAAGGTGCGGTAAGAGCGCACCGCCGTCGTGGCGACACGGCGGGACAGGGAAAACCCCACGCGGAGCAAGACCGAATAGGGGGGCGTCCGAGGCCGGCCCGGCCGAAGCCCCCGGGTAGGTTGCTGGACCCCGCGGGTAACCGCGGGGCTAGAGGAATGACCGCCACCCGCCGCGAGGCGGGGACAGAATCCGGCTTACAGGCCCGCTCTCCGAACGCTTCGCCCGCAGGCCCGACTCCCACTCGCGCTGGAGCGCGGCGTAGTCGACCGCGTACGCCTCCCCGAGGGCCTCCGGGCCCGAGCGCCCCTCGCCGAGCGCGGCGAGGAGCCGGCGGATGCCGTCCTCGCCCCCCCGGCGCACGAGGTGTGCGACGAGCGAAAGGCTCTGGGCGTAGGCCACGGTCGCGTCCTTCTCGTCCATCGAGACGAACGGGGCCTCGAGCGCGCTCAGGCGCGGGAGCGGCGCCGCGCGGGAGCGCCGCGCGAGCGAGTCGTCCTCCCGCCGCGGGTCGCCGCCCTCGAGCCACTGGGCGATGCCCTCGTGCACCCACGTCGGGCATCTCTCGCCCGCGCGGGCGGCCACGAACGAGTGGGCGAGCTCGTGCCGCAGGACGCGCAGGAGCTCCGGGGTGGGGTGGTCGAGGCCGGCGACCGGCACCCGGATCGACCCGTCCCACAGGCCCGCCGCCCAGCCGGGCCCGCGGGTCGTGTCGCGGAACGCGCTCTCGGTCTCGAGCACCACCGTGACCGGGAAGCCGGGGGCGAAGCCGAGGCGCCCCTCGAACTCCTCCCACGCCGCGTCGAGGGCACGGAGCACGGCGAGGCCGAGCGGCTCGTCCGCGGCCCCGTCGTAGCGGACCCTGAAGCGCGCGCTCGACACCGAGGCGGGCTGCTCGCCCAGCGCCTCGAGCTTGCGGCGGACGCGCGGCTCGTCGGCCGCGGCCGCGGCCAGGCGGTAGCGCTCGCGTGCCCCCGCGAAGTCGCCCCCTTCGGCGAGGGCGTCGCCCAGCAGCTCGAGCGAGCGCGCCTCGCCCGGGTCGAGCCTGAGTGCCCTCTCGGCGGTCTCCCGGGCCCGCGTCGCGTCGCCGAGAGCGAGCTGCGCGGCGGCGAGGGCCTGCAGCGCGGGGACGGAGGCGGGCTCGCGGAAGAGGGCGAGCCGGGCGTGGCGCAGCGCCTCGGACGCGTCGCCCGCCGCGAGCCGCTCGCGGCTGCGGGCGACGTCCGGGTCGACGAGGAGGCCCCCGTCCCGGGGCGACACCCGCGCCACCAGCGCGCGGGGCACGGAGAACACGCCGCCCTTCTGGCGGTAGCGCAGCTCGTTCCCCTCGAACCAGGCCTGCTCGACCTCGAGCACGCGGCCGCTGGTGAGCACGACGGTGTCGGCCCCGGCGGCGCCCGCGAAGACGAGCCAGGCCACGCCCGGCAGCAGCCGCCGCACGATCAGGGCAGCAGCTCGGCGAGCGGGGCGATCCGCGGCGCGGCCCCGGCCTGGCGGAAGTATGCGGGCAGGCCGGCTCGCGCCGCCTCGGCCTCGGCGCGGCTGTCGAAGACGCCCCAGGCGAGGCGGTAGCAGTCCCTGCCCTTCACGCTCACGGGAAGGACGAAGAACTCCTCCGCGGGCACGGCCGCGACCGCCTTCTGGACGTTCTCGGCGGCACAGGCGACCGCCACCTGGAGGGTGAAGCGCCCGCCCGCGCCCGCGGACAGGCTCGTGGCGAACGAGCGGGCGGCGGCCGGGAAGTCGCCCTGCCGCAGCAGCGCGCGCGCGTCGCCGGTGGCGGCGGGTGCAGGAGCGGCGGCCGCGGGGACCGGAGTCGGACGGGGGGGCGCCGCGGGGGTGGGCGTCGGCGTCGGGAGGGGCGTCGCGACGATCGTCGGCGCGGGAGTGGCGGCGGAGGGCTCCGCAGCAGCCGCCTCGACCGGCTCCGGGGACGATTCGAGGATCGGCTCGACCGGCGCGGGCGCCTCTTGCGGCGGCGCGGCGGCCACCGTCGTCGGGGGCGCGGCCGTGGGCGAGGCGGGGGACCGGAGGAGGAAGTACCAGGCCGCGACCGTCGTCACGACCACGGCGAGCAGGCCCGTCGCGATGAGGGGAACCCGGGACGGGCCGGCCCCGGCGGGGCGCGCCGGGGCCTTGCGGGGCGGCGTCGTGGGGGGCCGCGAGCCCGGCTGCCACGTCTCGGTCTTCGGCCTCTCGACGGGGCTGCGGCCGAGCCGAGCCGACGCGGACGGGTTGAGCAGCGCATCGAGCGCCGCGAGGTCCTCCTGGGTCGGGCGCGACGTCGGCGGCGGTGGAGCCGACTCGGTGTCCGCGGCCTCGGGCGGCGGCGCCGCCGGGTAGGACGGCGGCGGCTCGTAGACCGGCCGGTCGCCGGGGACGGTGTCGGCGCCCGGGCGCCGTGCCACGTCGACCTCGAAGCTCATCGGCTCCGGCTCCGGCTCCGGCTCGGGCGCGACTGTGGGGCGGAACGTGGGCGCGAACGGCGGGGGTTCCGGCTCTGCGGGCGCCGCCGGCGCCACGTGCGCGGGAGGCGGCGCCCCCTCGGGCACGGCCTGCGGGAACGCCTGCGGGAACGGGAACATCACGGTCTCCGCCGCGGCCTCCGGCACGGGCTCGGGCTCGACGACGGGGAACGGGAGGGGCTCGGGCTCCGAGAACGCGAAGCCGGTCGCCTCGGAAGGGGTGACGGCCGGGAGTGGCACGGTGTACATCGGCGGCTCGGCGGAGAAGCCGATCTGGGCCTCCTGGGCGAGATCCAGCTCCTCGCCGCCGGGGGCCTTCGGCCGCACGGCCCCGAGGAAGAGCAGCGCGCAGGCCGTCTTGGCCGCCTCGAACTCGTCGAGGCGCGTCAGGCTCACGGCGTCCTTCAGCGTGCGGCGGCCGTCGAGCCTCTCGAGCAGCGGCCAGACGTCCGCGCGGATCTCGCTGAGCGCCGCCTCGCCCTCCGGAACGGGCTCGAGCACCGTGGCCATGTCCACGTGGCGCAGGGCGAAGGCCCGATCCTCGACCCGCAGGACCGCGGAGAGCAGCAGCCGCTCGGCGGAGAGCTTGAGGTCCACCGCCCCCTTCGGCAGGACGCCGTCCTCGAACTCGTAGGTGCCGGCGTTCCACGCCATCACGTCGGCCAGGATGCGCTCGAGCTTGTCGCGCGCCGCCTCGCCGATCTCGCGTTGGTTCACGAAGCCGCTCTCGGCGAGCACCTTGGCGAGGGGGTTGCCCGGGCCGACCTTGGCGTTCACCTCGTCGAGCTGCGCCTTCGTGATCCGGCCGCTCTCGGTCAGGATCGTGCCGAGCTGGTCCTTGGGGTCGTTCGAGGAGCCGAACAGGATCCGGCCGCCCCGGAAGTAGAGGTCCTTGCGGTGCGCGGGACCGGTCACCTTGAGCGAGCCCGTGGCCCCGTGACGGTGCAGGTCCACGAGAAGGTAGGGGAACGACGCCGGCTCGATGTTCCCGCTGACGGGGAACGCTTCCGCCATCCGCCCTCCACCGCCCGCTCGAACCGGCTACCGCCCGGCTCGGCGTGCCAAAAATCCGTTGGAACTATAGCATGTTCTGCTACATCTGTTGACACAAATTCTAGGGCTTCGCTAGACTGCCCGGGGGAGGTGCCCGTGGACGACCGGAGCCGGCAGCGGGAGGACGACTGGTTCTTGCAAAACGAGAAGAAGCTGCTCGAGGAGGCGAAGAAGGCCCGGGAGAAGCGGGAGAAGGAGCGGCTCGCGAAGGAGACCGAGGAGCAGCGGGCGAAGCTCAAGCAGCTGCACTGGATGAAGTGCCCCAAGTGCGGCCACGACATGAAGACCGAGACGCTCGAGGGCATCGAGATCGACCGCTGCACGTTCTGCGAGGGGTTCTTCCTCGACCAGGGCGAGATCGAGGAGCTGTTCCTCAAGAAGGGACAGTCGCACCGCCAGAGCTTCATGCGCCGGCTCCTGCGCATCTAGAGGCCGGGTGCGCCCGCGGAGGCGGGCGGCGTGTGCCTTACCTGATCGACGGGAACAACCTCCTCGGGTCGTGGGGCGGCCCGGCCGTCCCCGGGGACGGCCGCATGGAGGTCGTGCGCCGCGTGGCCGCCTTCTGCCGCGCTCGCGGGGCGAAGGCGACGGTCGTCTTCGACGGCGCCCCGTTCCGGCCCGACCTCGGCGAGCAGTCCCTGGGCGGCGTGAGCGTGCGCTTCCCGGGCGAGGGTGAAGACGCCGACTCGCTCATCCGCGCGATCGTCGACCGCGCCGCGCGGCCCGCGGAGCTCGTGGTCGTGTCCTCCGACAAGTCGGTCTGGTCCTACGCCCGCACGCGGGGCGCGCAGGTCCTCCGCGCCCACGAGTGGAATGCCCTCGCGCGGGGGGCGGCCGTCGCCCCCGCCCGCCGCGGAAGAGCGCCCCGAGGCGAGAAGCCCGAGCGCGAGACCGACGTCGAGGGCTGGCTGAAGCGCTTCACGCGCGAGTGAGGCCTGCGCGACGAACGCGTCGCCGCCCGCTGACGGCCGCATCGTTCTGCCCGCATTGAGCTTGGCCGCCCGAGCACCCGCGGGCGTCAGGCGCCCTTGACGCGCCGGGGCGGACACCCCGCTCCTCCATCCTGGCCAAACCTCTTCGGATCAGTGCGTTGCGTCGGTGCGGCGCGGCCGGCACCACCCTTGCCCCCGGGGAGCTCGTCGTGCGGCGGAACGGCGCCCGGTGGCCGTAGGGAGAGGCGGCCACCGGGCGCCGGGACGCCCCGGGCGGGGACGGAAGGGCGGTCCGCGAGGCCGCGCGCTTCCGCCCGGGGCGGCCGCCGCGCGGCGAAACCGACGCTCCACCGACGCACCGTTCCCGAAGGAGGACTGACATGACGCTCCGCCGCATCGTCGCCGCCGCCCTGGCCTTCGCGATGGCCGCCCTCGTCGCGTCCGGCCCCGCGCTCGCCGCGGGCAAGCCCGCCCCGACCGCCAAGGTCAACATCAACACCGCCAGCGTCGACCAGCTCACCACGCTGCCCGGCGTCGGCCCCAAGCTCGCCGCCCGCATCGTCGAGTACCGCCAGAAGTCGGGCCCGTTCCGCTCGCCCCAGGAGCTCATGAACGTGAAGGGCGTGGGCGAGAAGAACTTCGCCAAGATCGAGTCCTGGCTCGTCGTCGCCGACGCGCCGAGGGCGGCCGCGAAGTGAGGCCGGCGGGGCGGCCCGGGCTCCCGGGCCGCCCCGCGACTGCCATGCGCGAGCGCGGCTTCTCTCTCGTCGAGGCCCTCGTCGCCGTCGCGATCGTCACGACGACGGCGGCCGTGGCCTTCCCCGCCTTCCGGGCCCACTTCGCCGACGCCCACCTCGTCGGGGCGGGCCGGCAGTTCAAGTCGCAGTTCCGCCTCGCCTGGTCGACAGCGGTCCGCTCCGGCGTCTACACCGCGATCCGCTTCGAGCGCCGGGACGACGGCGAGGTGTGGTACGCCGTGTACGCCGACGGCGACGAGGACGGCGTGCGCTCGAACGACATCGCGTCGGGGCGCGATCGCCTCGTCGCGGGGTCCTTCCCGCTCACGGGCGGCGCTCCCGGCGTCCGGGTCGGCATCAACCCCGGCGTCCCCGCGCTGCCCCCGGAGCGGGGCACGCTGTCCGGCGACCCCATCCGCTTCGGCGTGTCGGACATCCTGTCCTTCTCGCCGATCGGCACCGCGACGCCCGGCACCTTCTACCTCGCGGGCGACGCCGGCCAGGCCGCGGTCCGCGTGAGCGGGGGCAGCGCCCGGGTGCGCCTCATGGTCTGGCGCGGGGGCCGCTGGCGCGAGAGGTAGGCGGCCACCCCCGGGCCCGTCCCCGCGTGCTAGATTGTCCCGTCAGCCCCGCATGGACTCCCGCGCCTATCTCGTCCTGACCCTCCTCTGCTACGCGGTGGGGGGGGGTCACGTCCTGCTCCACGCCGTCGTCCGGCGCAGCGTGCTCACGACCGTGAGCCTCACCGCCACCCTCCTCGGCTTCGCCTTCCACACCGCCGCGCTCTCGCAGCGGTGGACGGAGGCCGGGCACTTCCCGGCGGTGGGGCTGCGCGACGGCGCCTCGTTCCTCGCCTGGGCGATCGTGCTCGTGTTCCTGCTCGTCTACGTCTCGACCCGGGTGGACGCCGCGGGGCTGTTCGCCTACCCGCTCTCGTTCGCCCTCGTCTTCGTCGCGAACCTCACCCCGGCCTCGGAGCGGCCCGACCCGGTGCTGCGCAGCCTCTACCTGCCGATTCACCTCTTCCTCGCGGTGTTCGGCTACGGCGCCCTGCTCGCCGCGTTCACGATGGGGGTGCTGTACCTCTTCCAGGAGCGCGAGCTGCTCTCGCGCCGGCCGGGGCGGTTCTACTACCTCATCCCGAGCCTCGAGCGATCCGACACGCTCGGCTGGCGCGCGGTCCTCGGGGGCTTCGGCTTCCTGACCCTCGCGATCCTGACCGGGTTCCTCTGGAACCACAGCCTGCTCGGGCGGTGGTGGACGGGCGATCCCAAGGAGTGGGCGGCGATCGTGGCATGGCTCATCTACGTCGCGATCCTCGTCGCGCGCGGGCGGGGCGGGTGGGGCGGGCGTCGCGCGGCGTGGCTGGCGATCGCGGGCTTCGCGGTGGTGGTGTTCACGTTCGCCTGGGCGACGCTCGTGCCCGCGACGGCGGTGGCCGGCCGGTGATCGTCGTCGTCGGGCTCAACCACGAGACGGCGCCGGTGGCGGTGCGCGAGGCGCTCGCGTTCCCCAAGGAGCGGCTCGCGGAGGCGCTCGCGCGCGTCCGGGAGGAGACGGGCCTCGCGGAGGCCATGATCCTGTCCACCTGCAACCGGGTCGAGGTCTACGGCCGCGCCCCGGAGCCCTCGCTCGACGCGATCGCCGCCTTCGTGGCCCGCTTCCACGGGAAGACCGCGGACGAGATCGCGCCCCACCTGTACCGCCTCGAGGGTGACCCGGCGATCCGCCACGCGTTCCGCGTGGCGGCGAGCCTCGACTCGATGGTGATGGGGGAGCCCCAGATCCTCGGGCAGGTGAAGGAGGCCTACGAGGCGGCGGAGAGGGCGGGCTGCCTCGGCTCGGTGATGAACGCGCTGCGCAACCGCGCGGTCGCGGCGGCGAAGCGGGCCCGGACGGAGACCGCGATCGGCCGCAACGCCGTCTCCGTGTCCCACGTGGCGGTCGAGCTCGCCCGGAAGATCTTCGGCTCGCTGCGCGAGCGGCGGGTGCTCCTCGTCGGGGCGGGCAAGATGAGCGAGCTCGCCGCGCGCCAGATGGTGCACGACGGGGCGCGGGCCTCGGTGCTCGGGGGGCGGACCTTCGAGAGGGCGGAGCAGCTCGCGGCCGCGCTCGGGGGCCGCGCCGCCCCCTTCGAGGCCCTGCGCGACGAGCTCGTCCGCGCCGACATCGTGATCAGCGGGACGGGCGCCCCGGGCGTGGTGGTCCATCGCGCGGACGTGGAGGCGGCGCAGGCCGCGCGGCACTCCCGGCCGCTGTTCGTGATCGACATCGCGGTGCCCCGCGACGTCGCGGAGGACGCGGGGAAGGTCCCGGGCGTCTTCCTCTACGACCTCGACGACGTGAAGAGAGTGGCCGAGGCCAACCTGCGCGAGCGCAAGAAGGAGGCGGCGGCGGCCGAGGCCATCCTCGAGGAGGAGATCCGCGAGTTCCTCGAGTGGCGCCGCTCGCTCGAGGTCGTCCCCCTCCTGGTCGAGCTGCGGCGGCGGGCCGACGAGATCCGTCGCGCCGAGGTCGACAAGGCCAGGAGGCGCCTCGGCCCGCTCACCCCGGAGCAGGAGAGCGCGCTCGAAGCGGCCACGAGCGCGATCGTGAACAAGCTCCTCCACGCGCCGACGGTGGAGCTCAAGCAGATGGCGGGCGACGGCCGGCCCGAGCAGGTGAGCCTCGTGCGGAGGCTGTTCGGCCTGTGAGCCGCGTGAGGATCGGCACGCGCGGCAGCGCCCTCGCCCTGTGGCAGGCGGAGCACGTGAAGGCGCGCCTCCTCGCGCTCGGTCACGACGTCGAGCTGCGGATCGTCACGACGACCGGGGACCGGCTGCTCGACCGTCGGCTCGAGTCGGTCGGGGGCAAGGGCGCCTTCCTCAAGGAGATCGAGGAGGCGATGCTCGCGGGCGAGGTCGACCTCGCGGTCCACTCCCTGAAGGACGTGCCCGTCGCCCTCCCCGCGGGGCTCTCGCTGTGCGCGGTGCTCGAGCGGGCCGACCCGCGCGACGCCCTCCTGTCCGCCGGACCGCGCCTCTCCGAGCTGCCGGCGGGGGCGACGGTGGGCACCACGAGCCTGAGGCGCCAGGCGCTGCTGCGGGCCCTGCGCCCCGACCTGCGCCTCGCCGACCTGCGGGGCAACGTGGACACCCGTATCGGCCGGCTGCGCGAGGGGCGCTTCGACGCGATCCTGCTCGCGATGGCGGGGCTCGTGCGGCTGGGCCGGGACGAAGAGGCGACCGAGGCGCTCGATCCCCGGACGTTCGTTCCCGCCGTGGGGCAGGGGGCGATCGCCCTCGAGTGCCGCGAGGGCGACGCCGCGATCCGCGCGGCCGTGCGCCCGCTCGACGACACCCCCACCGCGCGCGCGGTCCGCGCCGAGCGCGCCTTCCTCGCTGCGCTCGGGGGCGGCTGCAACGTGCCCCTCGGCGCGCACGCCTTCCTCGACGAGGGCGGGGGGATCGAGCTCGTCGGGTTCGTGGCCGAGCCGGAGGGGCCCCGGCTCTTGCGCGGCGCGTCGCGGGGAGAGGACGCCGACGAGGTCGGGCGCACGCTCGCCGAGGACCTCCTGTCCCGGGGCGCGCTCGCCCTGCTCGGCCGGACGTGAGCGCCCTCTCCGGCCGCCGCGTCGTCCTGACCCGCCGCCGGGGCTCCTCCGCGGAGCTCGTCGAGCGGCTGCGGGGGCTCGGGGCCGAGGTGATCGAGGTGCCCGCGATCGAGGTCGTCCCGCCCGCGGACCCCGGCCCCCTCGACGAGGCCCTGCTGGCCCTCGAGCGCTACGCCTGGGTCGTGTTCACGAGCCCGAACGCCGTCTCCGCCGTCCTCGGCCGGATCGCCGTCCTCGGCCTGGCGCCGCGGATGGGCGCCCGCGGCCGCCGCATCGCGTCGGTGGGGCCCTCGACGACGGCGGCGCTCTCGGCGTCCTTTCCGGCGGACCGGGTGTCGCTCCAGCCGGCCGCCGACTTCCGCGCCGCAGGGCTCGTCGAGGCGTTCGCGCGGGAGGACCTGCGCGGGGCGCGGGTCCTCGTCCCCGCCTCCGCCCGGGCCCGCGACGAGCTCTACCGTGGCCTCTCGGCGCAGGGGGCCGAGGTCGACCTCGTGGCCGCCTACGACGTCGTCGAGCCGCCCGGCCTCGCGGACGCCGTGAGGGGTTGCCTGGCCGCCGGGCTGGACCTCGCTCTCTTCGCATCCCCCTCAGCCGTCGAGTCTTTCGCCCAAGCCGCGGGCGAGGCGGCCCGGGGCCTCCCGGCTGCCGTCATTGGTCCCACCACCGAGGCGGCGGCCTGTGGGTGCGGGATGCGCGTCCTCGCGGTCGCCCGCCCCTCGACCGGGGAGGGCCTCGTGGCGGCCGCCGAAGAGGCCCTCTCGGGCCGGACGGGCCGCTCGGGCCGCTTCGCGCCCTTGACACGTTCTCAGTAACTCGTTTACCATTCACTGTTTGGCCGAGGATGTTGTCGTCGCGCCGTCGAGGCGCGTCTAGCGCCCAGCGTCCCCCCGCCGGACAAATCTCGATATCTCGGAGGACCCGTCTCCCACATGCCGGACACCGATAAGACCGACAAGCCCGTCGCCCCGATCGCGCCCAAGGGCGCTTCCGCTTCCCTCGCCGCTGCGCCCGAGGAGACGGCCGAGGCCGCCTTCGACGCCGAGGAGTACGAGCGTCTCCTCGACATGTACGACGTCAGCTTCCGCAACTTCGCCGAGGGCGAGGTGGTGCGGGGCGTCGTGCTGCGCGTCTCCGAGTCCGAGGTCATCGTGGACGTCGGCTACAAGTCCGAGGGCGTCATCGCCCTCGAGGAGTTCCGCGACGAGAACGGCCAGATCGCGGTCAAGCCGGGCGACTCCGTCGACGTCCTCATCGAGAAGACCGAGGACCGGGAGGGCTACGTCGTCCTCTCGAAGGAGAAGGCCGAGAAGATGAAGGTCTGGGACGACGTCGAGCGCGCCTACCAGGAGCGCCGCGTCGTGGTGGGCCGGGTCATCGAGCGGGTGAAGGGCGGCCTCGCCGTCGACATCGGCGTCCGCGCCTTCCTCCCCGGCAGCCAGGTCGACGTGCGCCCCGTCCGGAACCTCGACGCGCTCAAGGGGCAGGAGCTCCGCATGCGCGTCATCAAGGTCAACAAGAAGCGGGGCAACATCGTGCTCTCGCGCAAGGCCGTCCTCGAGGAGGAGAACGCCGAGCGGAAGACCGAGACCCTGGCCACGCTCGAGGAGGGCAAGGTCCTCACCGGGACGGTCAAGAACATCACCGAGTACGGCGCCTTCGTGGACCTCGGCGGGATCGACGGGTTGCTCCACATCACCGACATGTCGTGGGGCCGGATCAACCATCCGAGCGAGGTCATCAACGTCGGCGACGAGCTGCGGGTCGTGGTGCTGAAGTTCGACCGCGACTCCGAGCGCGTCTCGCTCGGCATGAAGCAGCTGCAGGCCGACCCCTGGACGACCGCCACCATCAAGTACCCGGTGAACGCGCGGGTCAAGGGCAAGGTCGTCAGCCTCACCGACTACGGGGCGTTCGTCGAGCTCGAGCAGGGCGTCGAGGGCCTCATCCACGTCTCCGAGATGTCCTGGTCGAAGAAGATCAAGCACCCCTCGAAGCTGCTCAGCGTCGGCCAGGAGGTCGAGTGCCAGGTGCTCGGCCTCGACCAGGAGGCGCACCGCATCAGCCTCGGCCTCAAGCAGGTCGAGAGCAACCCCTGGGAGCAGCTCGCCGAAAAGTACCCGATCGGCTCCCGTCTCACCGGCAAGGTCCGCAACCTCACCGAGTTCGGCGCCTTCGTCGAGGTCGAGGAGGGGATCGACGGGCTCATCCACATCTCCGACCTCTCCTGGACGAAGCGGGTCAAGCACCCCTCCGAGGTCCTGAAGAAGGGCGACACCGTCGAGGCGGTGGTCCTCAACATCGACGCCGAGAACCAGCGCCTCTCGCTCGGCCTCAAGCAGCTCGCGACCGACGTGTGGGACGACTACTTCTCGCACCACAAGGTGGGCGACGTGGTCGAGGGCAAGATCGTCCGCCTCACGACCTTCGGCGCCTTCGTGGAGCTCGCGGAGGGGGTCGAGGGCCTCGTGCACGTCTCCGAGCTCGACGAAAAGCGCGTCGAGCGGCCCGAGGAGCAGTTCAAGCCCGGCGACGTCTTCCCGATGAAGATCATCAAGGTCCAGGAGGGCGAGAAGAAGATCGGCCTCTCGATCCGCGCGGTGAAGAGCGACGAGTTCCAGAAGGACTTCCAGGCCTACCGCGAGTCCACGGGCTCCGACCGCTCGACCCTCGGCGACGTGTTCCGCGCCGCGCAGGCGGCGGCCGCGGCCCGGGAGAAGCGGGAGGAGGAGTAGGCGGTGACCAAGGCCGAGCTGGTGGACGAGGTCGGCCGGGAAGCCGCCCTCACCCGCAAGCACTCCGAGGTCATCGTGGACGCCGTCTTCTCGTCCATCGTCGAGGCCCTGCAGCGCGGCGACAAGATCGAGCTGCGGGGCTTCGGCAGCTTCCGCATCCGCCGGCGGGGCAGCCGGACCGGCCGCAACCCCAAGACCGGCCAGGGGGTGGTCGTGCCCCCGAAGCGGGTGCCCCACTTCAAGCCGGGCAAGGAGCTGCGGGAGCTGATCAACCGGGAGTAGCAGCGGGCATGTCCGCCGCGCTCTTCCTGAAAGACCCCTCCTCCGCGCGCTACGCGGCGGGGGGGCTGGCCGAGGTGGAGGAGCTCTTCGGCTCGCCCCTGCCCGACCTGCCCGCTCCCGAGCGGGACGAGGGGCGCGAGGTCTTCCTCGTCCACGTTCACTCGCGGCTGCGGATCCTCCAGCAGCGCTTCCTCGAGGGGCAGCTCGGGCAGATCGGCGCCCTCACCCTCCGCACCGGGGACCCGGCCCGTGACTTCGCGGAGTACGAGGCGGCCCTCGTGCGCGTCGTACGGTCCGTCCGCCACGCCGACCGCCGCCAGGGCCTCCTCAACCTCTTCTGGCTGGCCCACAGCCTCGACGCCGCGCAGCACCTCGGCGCCCTGTCCGCGCGCAGCCAGTCGCTGCGAAAGGGCAAGCAGTCGCTCCACCCCCTCATCCAGTCGTTCTATCGCCGGATCGACGCCGACTGCCGGCGGCCGAGCCCGGGCGAGGAGCCGATCGTCTGGGGCGAGAACCCCGCCCTCGTGGCCTCGATCATCGACGACGGGTTCGCCTTCACCGAGACCTCGGCCGCCTCGCTCGACCTCGGGAACTTCCTCGCCGCGAACAAGCGCTACCGCATCACCCCCGAGGCCTTCTTCGAGATCCAGCAGATCCTGGTGCGGGAGGCGGACCGGCGCCTGCGCGAGGGGGATCGCGGGCTGCTCGCCCGCGTGGCGAGGCACCTGCCGCTCGTCCCGCGGGAGCAGTACCTGCGGCCCGCCGTCCTCGTGCGGATCGTCCTGAACGCCGCGGTTCAGGCCTACCTCCTCGGCGACCCGTGGACGACGGGGCCGCGCCTGCTCGCCGCCCCCGCGCTCAAGGCGGAAGCCGAAAGGCGCCGCGGCCCCGAGGTCCTCGACGCGTTCCTCGAGCTGTCGGCGGCCCTGCGGCGGTTCGAGATCGTCTGCCACCTGCGCGAGCGGGTGGAGTCGCTCGGGGCCGAGCGCTCGCTCGAGCTCGAGGAGAAGACCCGCCAGGGCCTGCGCGTCTACGAGTTCGGCGAGTCGGCCGAGGTCCTCAACAACGCGGTCTCGGCCACCGTCCTCTTCCTCGACCTGCGGGGCTTCACCCGCACCTCCGAGGGCCACATCTCCGAGCGCGACCTCGCCCGCGAGCTGTACGGCGTGTTCGACGACTTCGTGCCGGTGGTGGAGCGCTTCGGGGGCAGCGTCGACAAGTACCTCGGGGACGGGATGATGGTCACCTGGGGCACTCACCGGGCGGACCCCCTCGACCCGCTCAACGCCGTGCGCACCGCGATCCTGTGCCAGGAGTCCCTGCGTCGCAAGCGGGAGGAGGGCCGCACGTTCTTCAAGATGGGGGTCGCGATCCACCACGGGCGGGTCTACCTCGCGCGCTTCGTGGCGGGGCCGGGGGAGCTGCACTCCACCGTGATCGGCCGCAACGTGAACATCGCGGGCCGGCTCTCCTCCGCGGCCAAGCGCCCGATCGAGGAGGACGAGGGGTTCTTCGGGGCGCTCGTCGAGGCCCTGCCGGTGGCGGGCCGCGGGGTGAGCGTCGACTCCGACGGCACCCTCTTCAACGAGGGCATCGCGGTGAGCGGCGACGGGGTGGCCCAGCTCGAGGCGCACCTCGCGCTCGTGCGGGGGGAGGACGGGGCCCTGGAGTACGAGGACGAGGTGATCGACCGGCGCATCCTGCTCCGCTACGCGGGCGACGCGAAGTTCAAGGGCGTCCGCTCGAGCTTCCCGGTCTACGCGGTCGAGCACCTCCCGAGGGGCTGAGGCTTGGAGCGGCTCTTCACTCCGTGGAGAATGGCCTACGTGACCACGGCCGACGAGGTCCCCGGCTGCGTGCTGTGCCGCGCCCGCGACGGCGAGGGCGGGGCCGGGCGTCTGGTGGTCCACGCCGCGGAGCGCAACTTCGTGGTCATGAACCTCTATCCCTACAGCAGCGGCCACGCGATGATCGCGCCCCTGCGCCACGTGGGCTCGCTCGGCGAGGCGACGCTCGAGGAGCTCGCGGAGATGATGGCTCTCGCGCGCCGGCTCGAGGCGGCCTTCCGCGAGGAGTACCGCCCGGACGGGGTGAACGTCGGGATGAACCTCGGCCGCCCGGCGGGGGCGGGGGTGGCCGACCACATCCACCTCCACGTGGTGCCGCGCTGGACGGGGGACACGAACTTCATGACGGTGGTGGCGGGAACACGCGTGATCCCCGAGGACCCCGAGCAGGCCTGCCGGCGCCTGAGGCCGTACTTCGCGTGATGAGGCGCCTCCCCGCTCTCGCCGCGGCCGGGCTCGCCGTCGCGCTCCTGATGCCCGCTTCCGGGCCCGCGCAGCAGCAGGGCGCGATCGTGTCGACCCTGACCCTCTTCGCGGGCACCGCCGAGGGCCTGTGGCGCTCCACGGACTGGGCCGCCTCGTGGCATCGGGTCGTCGGCCGCACGTCGGGCGTCCGCCTCGACGGCCTCGGCGGCGTGCGGGCGCTCTTCCTCCTCGCGAGCCAGGTCTGGGCGGGAGGCGACGGGGGGCTCTACACCTCCGAGGACTTCGGGGAGACCTGGGCGCCGCTCTCGCTCACCCCCGGCGTCCGCTCGGTCGTGGCCTCGCGCTGGCCGCTCGCGGACCCGACCGTGTTCGTGGGCACGCCCGGAGGCCTCCTGCGCTCGGCCGACGGGGGGCGCACCTTCGGGCCCACCGCCCTCTCCGGCGCCGCCGTGCACCGCCTGGAGTGGCCGGCGGGAGCGCTCGTCGTGGCCTGCGACCGGGGGCTGCTGCTGACCCGCGACCTCGGGGAGCGGATGGAGGGGCCGGGGAAGGGCCTGCCCGAGGGGCCGGTCCGCGCGATGGCGCTCTCCTCGTTCTTCTCGATCGACCCGGTGATGTTCGCGGCGCCCGACACGGGCGGCGTGTTCCGCTCCTCGGACGGCGGCGCGACGTGGGCCGCGTCGGGCCTCCCCGGGGAATTCGTCGGCGACCTGGTCTGGCTCGGCCCCTTCCTCTACGCCGCGGGCGAGAGGGGTTTTTACCGCAGCCAGGACGCTGGCGCGAGCTGGACCCCGCTCTCGGCGAGCCCCGGCCGGCCCCTGCGCCTCGTGTTCCCGCTCGCCCCCGCCGCGGGCCTCGAGGCCTTCCTCGCCACGGACCGGGGCCTGTTCCGCACGGTCGACGCCGGCGAGCACTGGCAGCCGGCGGGCTTCGCGGGCCAGGAGGTCCTCGTCGTGGCGACGTTCCCGCCGCCCGAGCCCGTGCCCTCGAAGAAGCCGCGCCGATGAGGTTCGCGAAGGCGCACGGCCTCGGCAACGACTTCATCCTGGTCGCGCGGGAGCTGGCGCCGGCCGACGTGTCGCCGTGGGCCGTCCGCCTCTGCGACCGGCACCGCGGCATCGGCGGCGACGGGGTCGTTCTCTTCGGCCGGACGGCGGGAGGCGTCTCGTTCCGCCTCGTGAACGCGGACGGCCTCCCCGGCGAGATCTCGGGCAACGGCGTGCGGTGCCTCGCCGCGTGGGCCGTGCGCGGGGGTTGGGCGGCGCCCCGCCACGTCGTCACCACGGTGGTGGGAGAGAAGGCGGTCGAGGTGGCCCACGTCCGCGGGAGCGTCTACCGCGTCCTCACCGACCTCGGCCCGCCGGCCCTCGGCAGCCGCGACGTGCCCGTGGCCCTCGAGCCGCCGGCGGCCCTCGTGATCGATCACCCGCTCGAGGCGGCGGGTCGCGACCTCCGCGTCACCGCCACCTCGATGGGCAACCCGCACTGCGCCGTGTTCCTCGACGAGCCGGCGGGGGACGAGCTGCTGTTCTCCCTCGGGCCGGCCCTCGAGAGACACCCGTTCTTCCCGAGGCGGACGAACGTGGAGTTCGTGACCGTGCGAGCGCCGGACGAGATCCGGGTGCGCTTCTGGGAGAGGGGCGTCGGCTACACCACGGCCTCCGGCACGGGCTCCGCGAGCGCGGTGGTGGCCTCGATCCTCACCGGACGGACCGGGCGCCGGGTGCGAGCCGTCTGCGACGGGGGGACGCTCGACGTTGAGTGGGCCGAGGGCGGGCCGGTGCTCCAGACCGGCGAGGCCGAGGTCCTCTACGAGGGGGAGTGGCTCAGTTGAGCGCGGCCGGCACCGCGAGCGAGAAGAGCCCGATCTCGGCGTCGAAGCGGCCACCGTCCGCGGCGACCATCTGGTAGCTGCCGTGCATCGAGCCGATCGGCGTCGGGAGCGGGCAGAAGCTCGTGTACTCGAAGGACTGCCCGGAGGCGAGCACGGGCTGCTCGCCCACGACGCCCGGCCCGCGCACGTGCTCGACCCGCCCGTCTCCGTCGGTGATGACCCAGTGGCGGCTCACGAGATGCACGGTCTGCTCGCCCGTGTTCGTGATGCGCACCCGGTAGGCGAAGAAGTACTGCCCGTCCCGGGGCGAGCTGCGCTCGGGCACGTAGAAGGGGAAGACCTCGACCCGGACCCCGCGGGTGGTGACGTCGCTCATGCCCGGCTCGAGGCCGCCCGGGCGCCGGCCGGCGGGAGGGGCGTCACGAAGGCGAGGCCGAGGGCGGCGGCGAGCAGCAGGAGGTTGCGCCCCACGAGGAACCAGCCGACGCCCTTCGTCCAGGCGGGGGGCCACGCCGCCTCGGCCGCCTCCTTCGCGACCGAGACGCAGCCGCAGTTCTCGACGTCGATGTCCCGGGCCATGACCGACGCCGCGGCGGCGAGGAAGACCACGAGCATGAGGGCGATGACCAGCGCCGACTCGCGCCGCCACACGCCGGCGACGAGGAGCAGGCCGGCCACCAGCTCGACCCAGGGCAGGGTGACCGCGACGAGGTTCGACGCCACCGGGCCCACGACCTGCCACTGGTAGACGATCTTCGCGAAGCCCGCGGGGTCCCAGATCTTGTCGAGGCTCGCGTAGACGAAGAGGCCCCCGAGGACGACCCGGGCGAGCAGGTGGAGCCGGGGGTGGCGCAGGAGGCCGCTCACGACCGCGGCTCCCGGTCGACGGGCAGCCCCGCCTCCTCCCAGGCGGGGAGGCCTTCGTCGAGGATGGCGGCGATGAGGCCGCGCTCGCGCAGCTTGCGGGCCACGACGTGCGAGGCCTCGCAGCCGAAGCCGGAGCAATAGACGACGATGCCGCTCGCCCGGCGCAGGAGCGGCTCCACCTCGGGCAGCGCGCGGTCGAAGTCGTCCTCGGGGAGGGGAAGGGCCCCCGGGATGCGGTTCATCCTCCAGAAGTCCCGCGGCCGCGCGTCGAGGAAGAGGGCCCCCCGGTCGAGGAGGGCCCCGGCGTCGGCCGCTCGCACCAGCTCGTCCCCGGCCTGGACGAGGACGCTGCGGCCCAGGGCGAAGCCCCGGCCGCTCGCCGCGTTCCACAGGAGGCCGGCGCCGACGCCGGTAAGCAGTATGAGAATGAATCGCTTCCAGTCAACGGACATATCGCGAAACTAGCACGCACCCTCCCGATGCATCAAGCAATGCCGGGTGCCCTGTGCTACTTTAGCCGGGTTTGCGGAGCGGCGGCGTTCTTCCCATGGCCCTTCTCTCCACCGAGGCCCTGGTCCTCCGGGGCTACAAGCTGGGCGAAACGAGCAAGGTGGTGGTCCTGCTGACGCGGGAGCGGGGGAAGCTGCGCGCGGTCGCCCGGGGTGCGCGCGGCGCCCGGCCGCGCTACCAGTCCGCGCTCGAGCCGCTCTCCGAGGTCCGCGTGACGCTCTACGGGCGGCAGGGAGCCGAGCTGCTGGGCCTCGGCCAGGCGGAGCTGCTCCACTCGGCCTTTCGGGCCGGGACCCGAAGCCTCGACGCGGCCCTCTTCCTCTCCGGCTGCGCGGAGCTCCTCGACGCGTTCTCGCCCGAGGGCGAGGCCGAGGACCGGGTGTACCGGCTCGCGCTCGCGGTCGTCCGCGCGGCCGAGGCGGGGGCGAGCCCCGAGCTGCTCGCGCGCTACCTCGAGGCCTGGCTGCTGCGCCTCCACGGCCTCTACCCGCCGATCGACCGCTGCGCCGCGTGCGGCGGCGCGCTGCCGTCCACGGGGGGGCTCGTGTACCACCGCCCCGCGCACGGGTTCGTCTGCGAAGGCTGCTCTCCCGCCTCGGGGCCGGACCTCCCGGCCGAGTCGCGCCGGATGCTCGCCGCGTTCTTCTCCCGCCCGCCCGACGCGCTCGCCCCGGAGGCGGGGGCCGGGGCGAGGCCGCTCGAGTCGCTCCACCGGGACCTGATCGCGGCGCACCTCGAGCGGGACCTGCGCGCCCCGCGCGTCATCCGCGAGATGCGGGAGGCGATCCGTTGACCCTGCAGGAGATCGTCTTCGCCCTCGAGCGGTTCTGGTCGGAGCGAGGCTGCCTCGTTCACCAGCCCTGGGACGCCGAGGTCGGGGCGGGCACGATGCACCCCGAGACGTTCTTCCGCGTGCTCTCTCCGCGGCCGTGGAGGGTGGCCTACGTCCAGCCCTCGCGCCGGCCCGCCGACGGCCGCTACGGCGAGAACCCCAACCGCCTGTACAAGCACGAGCAGCTCCAGGTCATCCTGAAGCCGCCCCCGGCCGACATCCAGGACCTCTACCTGGCCTCGCTCGAGGCGATCGGCATCGACCCCGCCGCCCACGACGTCCGCTTCGAGGAAGACAACTGGGAGTCGCCGACGCTCGGGGCGTGGGGGATCGGCTGGCAGGTCCTCCTCGACGGCCAGGAGATCACCCAGTTCACCTACTTCCAGCAGGCGGGCGGGATCGACCTCGCGCCGATCTCGGGCGAGATCACCTACGGCCTCGAGCGCATCGCGATGTACCTCCAGGACGTCGAGGACGTCTACCGCCTGCGCTGGTCGAAGACGACGCTCTACCGCGACGTGCGCCACGAGGAGGAGTACCAGCTCTCGCGCTACTCCTTCGAGCTCGCCGACGTGGAGCTGCACCGCCGGACGTTCGACTCCGCCCTCGCCGAGGGCTGGCGGCTGCTCGAGGCGGGCGGGGGGCGCACCTGGCTGCCCGCCTACGACTGGGCGCTCGAGAGCTCGCACGCCTTCAACGTGCTCGACGCCCGCGGCGCGATCTCGGTGACCGAGCGCGCGGGAATGATCCTGAGGATCCGCAAGCTCGCCTGCGCGGTGGCGAAGGCCTACGTGGAGGCCGTGTCGCCCGCGTCACAGGCGCCGGAGGCCGGCCGTGGCTGAGCTCCTGCTGGAGGTCGGCTTCGAGGAGATGCCGGCGCCCTGGCTGGGCGGCCTCGCCGAGCAGCTGCGCGCGCGCTTCGAGGAGGCCGCGTCCCGAGAGCTCCTCGATCCGAAGGCGGTGCGCGTCCTCCACACGCCGCGTCGCCTCGTGCTCGCGGCCGAGGTGCCCGCGCGGCAGCCCGACCGCGAGGAGCCGGTGTGGGGGCCCTCCCTGAAGGTCGCGAAGGACGCCGCGGGCCAGTGGACGGGGGCCGCCCACGGCTTCGCGAAGAAGAGCGGTGTCGCGGTCGAGGCCCTGTCGCAGGCGGCGAAGGACGGGGCGAAGCCGGGCGAGCTCTTCCTCCTCCACGTCCGGAAGGTGGCCGGTCGCCCGGCCGGGGAGGTGCTTCCCGGCCTCCTCGCGTCCGTCCTGCGCGCGCTCGCGTTTCCCAAGCGGATGAGCTGGGACGCGTGGCTCGACGACGGGAAGGGGGCCTTCCCGTTCGGCCGGCCCATTCGCTGGCTCGTCTTCCTCCTCGACGGGGAGATCGTGCCCTTCCGGATCCACGAGATGGAGGGGGGAGCGAAGGGGCGGGTGATCGTGCAGAGCGGGGCCTCGACGCGTGGGCACCGCTTCCTGCCGAAGGGGGCGGTGAGGAACGAGATCGTCGTACGGTCGTTCGAAGAGCTCCGCGCCGGCCTTCGTGAGGCCTTCGTGATCGTCTCGCCCGGGGAACGTGAGGAGCGGATCGAGACTCAGCTCCGCGCCGCCGCGGGCGGCGGCGCGGTGCGTGACCACGGCCTGCGCTCGGAGTGGCGCGACCTCGTCGAGTACCCGAGCGTCCTCGTGGGCGAGGTGCCGGCGGAGTTCCGCTCGCTGCCGGCCGAGGTGCTCGAGACCGTCCTCGTCCACCACCAGAAGTACGTCTCGCTCCGGGACGCGCAGGGCGCGATCGCCCGCTTCGCCGCGGTCGTGAACGGCGAGTTCGCCTCGTCGGCCGAGATCGTCCGCGGGATGGAGCGGGTGGTGGTGGCGCGCCTGCGCGACGCCTCGTTCTTCCTCGCCGAGGACAGGAAGCGCCCCCTCGCCGACCGCGTGGCCGACCTCGCCGGCGTGACGTTCCACCAGGGGCTCGGCACCTACCGGGACAAGTCGGCGCGGATGGAGCGCCTCGTCGGGGAGATGGGACGGCAGGGGCTGCTCTCGGGCGAGGCCCTCGCCGCGGCCTCGCAGGCGGCGCGGCTCGCCAAGGCCGACCTCGTGACCCTCATGGTCCGCGAGTTCCCGGAGCTGCAGGGCGTGATGGGCGGGATCTACCTCGGCGAGCAGGGCGCTTCGTCCGCGGTCCGAGACGCGGTGCGCTGGCACTACCACCCGGTCGCGGTCGAGCCGGAGGCCGAGCCGGCGGCCGCCTTCGCGGGGAACGACGCCGCCGCGCGGGTGTTCGCCGCGGTGGCGCTCGCCGACAAGCTCGACACCCTGGCCGGGTACTTCGGCCTCGGCGAGAGCCCGACCGGTAGCCGCGACCCCTACGGGCTCCGCCGGGCGGGCCAGGGCGCGGTCCGGGCGGTGCTCGACTTCTGGCGGCCGAAGGACGGCGAGCCCGGGCCCGACCTCGAGGCCCTGGCCGCGGCGGCGGCCGCCGGCCACGGGCCCCTGAAGCGATCGCCCGAGGAGACGGCCGCGGCCGTGTCCGCGTTCCTCCTCGACCGCCTCGCCTACGTGCTCGCCGCCCGCGGCTTCGCCGCCGGCGAGGTGGCGGCCGTGCTCGCGGCCCCGCTCGCGCGGCCGCTCGGCGACCCGGGGGACGCCCTGCGCCGCGCGGGGGCGCTTCAGCGCGTCAGGCGCGAGCGGCCCGACGACTTCGCCGCCCTCGCCGAGGCCTTCAAGCGGGCGAAGAACATCCTCGCCCAGGCGGAGCCGTCCGGCTCGGTGGACCCGAAGCTGTTCGAGAGAGACGCCGAGCGGGCGCTCCACGACGCCGCCTCCCGGCTCGCGGCGGCAGCGGGGAAAGACGAGGACCGCCTGCGCGGCCTCGCGTCTCTCCGCGCCCCGGTCGGGCGCTTCTTCGACGACGTGCTCGTCATGGCCGAGGACCCGCGCGTGCGCGGGAACCGCCTGGCCCTCCTCAATCAGACGCTCTCGCTCTTCTATCGCATCGCAGACATTTCCAGTCTCGGAGGTACCTCGTGACCCAATACGTCTTCTTCTTCGGCGGCGGCAAGGCGGACGGCAACAAGGACATGAAGGACGTCCTCGGCGGCAAGGGCGCGGGCCTCGCCGAGATGACCAACGCCGGCGTCCCCGTCCCCCCCGGCTTCACCATCTCCACCCAGGCCTGCAACGCCTACTACGACAGCGGCGGCAAGCTCCCGGCCGAGGTGGACCAGCAGATGGACGCCGCCCTCGCGAAGCTCGAGGCCCTGCAGGGCAAGCGGCTCGGCGACCCCGACGACCCGCTGCTCGTGTCCGTGCGCTCGGGCTCGAAGTTCTCGATGCCGGGCATGATGGACACCATCCTGAACCTCGGGATGAACGACCGGTCGGTCTTCGGCGTGGAGAGGAAGACGGGCAACCCCCGCTTCGCCCGCGACAGCTACCGCCGCTTCATCCAGATGTACGGCAACGTCGTGCTCGGGATCGACAAGGACAAGTTCGAGCACGAGCTCTCCGCGGTGAAGGCGAAGTACAAGGCGAAGACGGACGTCGAGCTCGACGCGAAGGCGCTCGACGAGGTGATCGCCCGCTACAAGGTCGTGGTCGAGAAGAACACCCACCACCCCTTCCCGCAGGACCCGCGGGAGCAGCTGGTGGGCGCCCGCGACGCCGTGTTCAAGTCCTGGATGAACCCCCGCGCGATCACCTACCGCAAGCTCAACGACATCCCCCACGACCTCGGCACCGCGGTCAACGTGCAGACCATGGTGTTCGGCAACATGGGCGACACCTCGGCCACCGGGGTCGGCTTCACCCGCAACCCCTCGACCGGGGCCAAGGAGTTCTACGGCGAGTTCCTCCAGAACGCGCAGGGCGAGGACGTCGTCTCCGGCGTCCGCACCCCGCACCCGATCGCCGACCTCGAGAAGCTGATGCCGGCCGCCTACCGGCAGCTGCGCGAGATCACGACGCGGCTCGAGCGGCACTACAAGGACGTGCAGGACTTCGAGTTCACCATCCAGGAGAACACCCTGTACATGCTCCAGACCCGCAACGGGAAGCGGACGGGGCTCGCCGCGATCAACATCGCGGTCGACATGGCCGAGGAAGGCCTCCTCACCAAGAAGGAAGCGCTGCTCAAGGTCGAGCCGCAGGCCCTCGACCAGCTTCTGCACCCGATCTTCGACCCGAAGGCCCGCAAGGGCGTCGAGGTCGCGGCCAAGGGCCTTCCCGCCTCTCCGGGCGCGGCCACGGGCTCGATCGTCTTCACCGCCGACGACGCGGTGGCGTGGGCGGCGAAGGGCAAGAAGGTCGTTCTCGTCCGAATGGAGACGGTGCCGGACGACATCCACGGCATGTCGGTCGCGCAGGGCGTCCTCACCGCCACCGGCGGCATGACCTCCCACGCGGCGGTCGTGGGCCGCCAGATGGGCAAGCCCTCGGTGGTCGGCTGCGGCGCGCTGCACATCGACGCCCGGGCCAAGAAGCTGAAGGTCGGCGGCAAGACCCTGAACGAGGGCGACCCCATCTCGATCGACGGCTCGACCGGCGAGGTCATGCTCGCCGCGGTGCCGACGAGCGCGTCCGAGGTCATCCAGGTCGTCGAAGGCAAGCTCAAGGCCGAGAAGTCTCCCATCTACCAGAAGTTCGAGAAGCTGCTCTCGTGGGCGGACGAGGTCCGCCGCCTGGGCATCCGGGCGAACGCCGACGTCCCGAAGGACGCGAAGATCGCCTTCGGCTTCGGCGCCCGCGGCATCGGCCTGTGCCGCACGGAGCACATGTTCTTCGGCGAGAAGCGCCTGCCCCACGTCGTGAAGATGATCCTCTCCGCCGCCCGCGGGCAGCGGGGGATCGACCTCACCAAGCGGATCAAGGAGCAGCTCAAGGAGGCGAAGGGGCACCGCGCGGCCGAGCTCCGCAAGGAGCTCGCCAAGGTCCAGAAGGAGTACGGGAAGTACGTCAAGGACTACACGACCGCCCTCAAGAAGCTCGAGCCGATGCAGAAGGCCGACTTCGCCGGGCTCTTCAAGGAGATGCACGGCTCGCCGGTCACCATCCGCACGCTCGACCCGCCGCTGCACGAGTTCCTGCCCAAGCGCGAGGAGCTGATGGTCGAGATCGCCACGCTGAAGGCCAAGCGCGGCCCGAAGAAGACGATCGAGGCGAAGGAGAAGCTGCTCCGCGCGGTCGAGGAGCTGCACGAGTTCAACCCCATGCTCGGCCACCGCGGCTGCCGCCTCGGCATCACGTACCCCGAGATCACCAAGATGCAGGCCAAGGCCATCTTCGAGGCGGCCCTCCAGGTCGCCAAGAAGGGCATCCCGGTGAAGCCCGAGGTCATGATCCCGCTCGTCGGCCACGTCGAGGAGCTCAAGCGCCAGAAGGCGATCGTGCTCGAGGCCGCCCGGGAGGTCCTCGGCAAGGACGGCTCGGGCGTCGAGTACCTGATCGGCACCATGATCGAGGTCCCGCGCGGCGCCGTCACCGCCGACGAGATCGCGAAGGAGGCCGAGTTCTTCTCGTTCGGCACCAACGACCTCACCCAGATGGGCTTCGGCCTCAGCCGCGACGACGCCGGCAAGTTCCTGCTCTACTACCAGGAGCACGGGCTGCTGGAGAAGGACCCGTTCGTCACCCTCGACGCCACCGGCGTCGGGCTCCTGGTCGAGATCGGCGTCAAGAAGGGCCGCAGCGTGAAGCCGAAGCTGAAGATCGGCGTCTGCGGCGAACACGGCGGCGACCCGGCCTCCATCCAGTTCTTCCACAAGGTCGGCCTCGACTACGTGTCCTGCTCGCCCTACCGGGTGCCGATCGCTCGGCTGGCGGCGGCCCAGGCCCAGCTCGAGGAGAGAGCGAGCGACTAGCCCCTTCGCCTTCCCGCCCGGCTCGCCGAGCGGGAAGGCGAAGGACCTGCCGTTGCGGGGGCCCCGGTCG
>CAZLRF010000034.1:0-56486 GCA_964561785.1 uncultured Acidobacteriota bacterium
AACTACGGCTGGCCGGTCATCACCTACGGGATGAACTACGACGGCTCCCCGATCACCGAGCTCGTGGCCAAGGAGGGGATGGAGCAGCCAGTCGTGCACTGGACGCCCTCGATCGCGGTGTGCGCGATCGACTTCTACGCCGGCGACCGCTTCCCCCGCTGGAAGAACCACCTCCTCGTCTCCTCGCTCGCCGCGGAGGAGCTGCGGCGCCTCGTTCTCGAGGGCTCCCGGGTCACGAAGCAGGAGGTCCTCTTCAAGGGGATCGGGCGCGTGCGCGACGTCGTCGCCGGCCCCGACGGCCTCGTCTACGTGGCCCTCAACGACCCCGACCGCGTGGCCCGGCTGGTCCCGGCCCCCTGACGGCGCCGCTCCGCCCGGCCGTCACACGTGCGCGTGCGGCGGCGGAGCGCCGGCGTCCGGGAGCGGCGCCGTCTGGACGCCCGACGCGTCGGTCGCGGTCGAGGTCTTGTCGCGGGCGAAGCAGCGGAAGACGAGCAGCGCGCTGCCGAGAAGGATGCGGTCGCCGTCCCGGAGAGGAACCGCCTCGTCCACCCGGTCACCCCCGATGAACGTCCCGTTCTTGCTCGCGCAGTCCTCGAGCGTCGCGCCCTCCTCGGCCACGCGCAGCAGCGCGTGCCGGCGCGAGACGCTCGCGTGGTCGACCCAGATCGTGGCGTCGTGGGTCCGGCCCAGCAGGTTGTCCCCGGGCTGCAGCGCGATCTCGCGGACCCCCCAGATGAGCCGGTACTCGAACGGGCAGGCCGCCGCCCACTCCGGGGCCTCCGGCTCCGGCCGGGCGCTGCCGCAGAAGGCATAGCCGAAGCGGGTCACGGTCCGCAGGAACCGCGGCTCGTGGGGCTCGTCCTGCAGCGCCTCGCGCAGCTCGTGGACGAGGACGGGCAGGTTCACCTCGGCCACGAACGTGTCGGGCCACAGCCGGTCGTGGATCTCCGCCTTGGAGACCGCGTTCGGCCGGCGCTCCACGAGCAGCTCGAGCAGCTCGAGCGCCTTGGGCGTCAGGTGGACCGGGTGGCCGCCCAGCTCGAGCTGCCGGGCCTCGTGGTCGAGCACGAAACTGCCGAATCGCACGCGCATGGTTGGGGCTCCCACCGCAACACTACGCCGACCGCCGCGGATTTCAACGAGAAACGAAGGTCCAAGGGCTTTCCAACCTCCAACCGGCGCGCGCCGGGCCCCCGCCGGTACAATCGTGGGGACGGAGGGAGCCCCATGGCGAAGAGAATCGGCGTCGTCCTCTCGGGCTGCGGCGTTTACGACGGGGCCGAGATCCACGAGTCGGTGCTCGTCCTGCTGGCGCTCGACCGGCGCGGGGCCGAAGCGGTCGTGTGCGCCCCGGACGCCCCGCAGATGCACGTCGTCAACCACGTGAGCGGCGCCGTCGAGGCGGGCGCGACGCGCAACGTCCTCGTCGAGTCGGCCCGGATCGCGCGGGGGAAGATCCGCGACACGGCCACGGTGAGCGCGGACGAGCTCGACGGCCTCGTGCTCCCGGGCGGCTTCGGCGCGGCCAAGAACCTCTGCGACTTCGCGGTCAAGGGCCCCGAGTGCGGCGTCCACCCGGAGGTGGCCCGCCTCGTCCGCGAGGTCCACGCCCAGGGCAAGCCGGTGGGCGCCGTGTGCATCGCCCCGGCGCTGGTGGCGCGGGTGCTCGGGGACGAGAGCCCGACGCTCACGATCGGCACCGACGAGGGAACGGCCGCCGGCCTCGAGAGGATGGGGGCACGGCACCTCGCCTGCTCGGTCCGCGAGCTGGCGGTCGACCGGGAGAAGAAGCTCGTCTCGACCCCGGCCTACATGCTCGGCACGCGCATCTGCGAGGTCGCCGACGGCATCGACAAGGCAGTGGACGCGCTGCTCGCGATGGCCTGAACGGCCCGGCTCCGCTCGCGCGACCTCGACCGGCGGCTCGGCCGCTCCCCGGGGCTGCGGGCGACGTCCCGCAGGTCGAGATCGATCCCGGAGCCGTCGTAGCGCACGACCCGGTCGGGCCTCGGCTCGAACGAGAAGCCGACGGGCTTGCCCTTCGCGACGAGCACGACCTCGAACGTGCGCGACGCGAGCATCCCCGGGAACGACCCCTCGCGGGGGCCGATCGTGAGCGTTCCGGTCGCGTCGTCCCACGCGATCGGGATGCGGGCGAAGGCGCCCTTCTCGTAGCCGTAGCTGAGCCCGTCGTCCTCGTAGAGCGTGAACGTCCCGCTCGCGCCCGCGTAGACGAAGAGCGTGACGGGATCGGCCGGCTTCTCCCCGGTCCACTGCAGCTCGGGGCCGAAGGGCACGATCGACCCCGCGCGGACGTGGACCGGCATGGCGTCGAGCGGCGCGGGGGCGTCGATCGTCTGCCCGCCGGGGAACGAGGCCCCGGTCCAGAAGTCGTACCACGACGCCCCGAGGGGGAGCACGACGCTGCGGCGGCGCGCCCGGTGCTCGGTCACGGGGCTGACGAGGAACGCCGGGCCGAACAGATACTGGTCGGCGAGGCGCCGGACGGCGGGGTCGGACGGGAAGTCCATCACGAGCGGGCGCAGCAGGGTGCCGGCCTCGTGGGTCACCGCGCCGGCCAGCGAGTAGACGTAGGGCAGCATCCGGTACCGCAGCCGGTCGAACCGCAGGTGCGCCTGGTAGGCCGGGTGCCCCTCGCCGCCCATCTCCCACATCTCGCGCTTCGGGGCCTCGCCGTGGACGCGCAGGAGCGGCAGGAACGTCCCGTACTGGAACCAGCGGGCGTTGAGCTCGCGCCACTCCTCCGCGTCCGCGGGCGCGGGGTCCGTCCGCGAGAAGCGTCCCGGCACGGAGAAGCCGCCCACGTCGACCGTCCAGTAGGGGATGCCGGACAGGGAGAAGTTGAGCCCGCCCGGGATCTGCTGGCGCAGGGCCGTCCACGTCGAGGTGATGTCCCCCGACCACGTGGCCGCCGCGTAGCGCTGCTGCCCGGCCCAGGCCGAGCGCGTGAGGAGGAAGACGCGCTGGCCGGGGGCCGCCTTGCGCTGGCCCTCGTAGACGCCCTGGCTGTTCACGAGGGAGTAGGCGTTGAGCACCCGCGACCCGGTGCCCATCGCCGTCGGGTGCATGTGCGTCTTCTGGGCCTCGAGGTACGGCGCGGGCTGGACGAGGTCGGGCTCGGTGGCGTCCATCCACCACGCATCGATCCCCCGCCGGAACAGCTCGCGCTCCATCTGCGCCCAGAAGAGCGCGCGTCCGCCGGCGCTGAAGGCGTCGTAGAAGGCGTAAGGGTAGCCCGGCCCGACCCAGTCCTTGAGGCCCGAGCGCAGCGTGCTCTCGTAGAGAAAGCCCCCGGCGCGCAGGGCCTCGAAGTTCTCCGTGCCGGGGTAGAACTTCGGCCAGACCGAGATCATGAGGCGCGCGTTGCGCTCGTGGACCGCACGGACCCAGGCGTCGGGGTCCGGGAAGCGGGCGGGGTCGAAGCGGTGCGAGCCCCACTCCGTCTCCGGCCAGTAGAACCAGTCCTGCACGATGTTGTCGAGCGGGATACGGCGGGAGCGGAAGCCGTCCACCGCGTCCAGGCTCTGCGCCTGCGTCTCGTAGCGCTGCCGGCTCTGCCACAGGCCGAAGGCCCAGCGCGGCATCATCGGCGCCTCGCCGGTCAGCCGCCGGTAGCCGGCGACCACCCGGTCGAGCGCCGGGCCGCGCACGAAGTAGTAGTCGACGCCGTCCCCGACCTCGGACCACAGGGACGTGGAGCGCTCCCTCGCCGGGGTCTTCCACAGGAGCCGCAGGGTCTCCATCCCCTGGTCCTTGCGCCACTCGAGCTTCAGCCGGTGGGGCCCCGGGTCGAGGCGCACCCGCGCGACGTCGTACCAGGGCAGCCAGCCCTGGCGCCAGTGGTCCGCCACGAGCCGGCCGTCCACCCACATCCGGATCCCGCCGTTCGAGAAGAGCTGGAAGAGGTGGTCCCCTTCCTCCGCCGCCACGACCGCGCCCTCCCAGCGCACGCTCACCGGGCCCTCCGGCGGGAGCGCCGCGTGGATGCGAAGGTTCGGCTCCTTCGTTCCCCCCGGGACCGCGATCTCCTCGACCGCGCAGACGCGGGTGGCCACGGGCCGGTCGAAGCTCTCGCCGGCGAAGTAGGACGCGGTGAGGCCGCCCTTCTTCCCCGTCGCGTCGAGCAGCCTTTCGGCGGGAATCGGCGACCACGGGCGTAGGTCGCCGAACCGGGTGAGCGAGGGGTTGTCCCAGAGGATCCCCCACCCGCGGCTGGACACGAGGAACGGCACGACCACCGCGACGTTGTGCTGCCACAGCTCGAGGTCGAGCCCCTTGAGGTCGAGGACGCCGAGCTGCTGCTGGCCGAGGCCGTAGAGGGCCTCGCCGTCGCTCTCGTCCCACTGCTGGCGCACGTGGAACGTCTTCTCCCCCTGGACCTCGGCCGGCTCGAGCGACCGCCCGCCCTCCTTCTCGACGAGGACCGGCTCCCCCCGCGGGTCGAGGAACGCGACGCGCCCCGTGCCGAGGTCGACCCGCACCTTCAGGGCGCCCGTCGAGAGCGTGGCCTGCCCCTTCGCGTCGGCGCGCTCGAACGGCACCACCTCGCAGCGGCGGACCCCGGCGGCGAGGCTCGGGCGGTCGAAGAAGGCGGGGTCCCGGGCGAACGCCACGCGGACGACGTTCTCCGCGCAGAAGGCCACCTTCAGGTGGCCCCCCGCCACGGGAAGGACGAGGCCGTCCGCCGTGGGCCGCCCGCTGCCCCGGGAGGCGGCGAGGGTGGACAGCGAGACGGCGACGGCGCCGGCGGCGAGGGCGAGGCGGGCGACAGCTCGGATCATGGGGCGTTCTCCGGAGGGTTCGCGGCGCGACGGCTCACGCGGCCTCGGCCTCGACGCGGTTGCGCCCGCTCTCTTTCGCGCGGTAGCACGCGGCATCGGCGCGAGCGAGCAGCGCGTCGGGGTCGACCGGCCACGCGGATGTCCCGGCGACGCCGACGCTGACGGTGACGGGCACGGCGGGGTGCGCGTCGCTCCCCGCGAACGGCCGCTCCGCCACCGCCGCGCGCACGCGCTCGGCGAGGACCGGCGCCTCGGCGGAGGCGCTGTGGGGCAGCAGGATCACGAACTCCTCGCCCCCCCAGCGGAAGAGCAGGTCCGTCTCGCGAATGATCCCACGCAGCCGCGAGGACAGCTGCTGCAGCACACGGTCGCCGGTCTCGTGGCCGTAGCGGTCGTTGATGCGCTTGAAGTGGTCGATGTCGAGGAAGACGAGGGACACGCCCTGCCCGAGCCGGCGCGCGCGCTCGACCTCGCGCGGGAACAGCTCGTAGAAGGCGCGGCGGTTGAAGCAGCCGGTGAGGCTCTCCCGGCGGGAGAGGCCGCGCTGGCGCTCCCCCATCCGCGCCAGCACGTTCGAGAAGACGCTCGCGGCCACGGTGAGGGCGGCCACGAGCACGCCGAGGTAGAGCTGCATCTCGGCGAGACGCTCCGCCACGAGGTGGCCGCTCGCCGTGCGGGCCCGGGGGTCGAGGTCGAGCGACTCGCCCAGCATGTAGATCCCGACGAAGACGAGACCGGCGATGAGGCTGAACGTGACGGCGGCGAGGAGGGCGGCCCGCGTGTAGGTGACCTCGTAGCGGGGCGGGGCGGCGAACTGTCGGTCGACCCAGGCGCGGGCGCGGGGGCCGGCGAAGCGGAGCAGCGGCGCCACCACGAGCAGGGCCTGCAGGACGTCGCCGATGACCCACGCGCGCCAGAGGAAGAGGCCCTGCGTGGTGTCGAGGCCGTGCGCCGTGTTCCAGATGAGGATGGCGAGCGAGGCGGTGATCGGGGCGATGAGGCACACGAGCGCGAAGCGCGTGAGGTCCCGCCCGCGACGCAGCTCGGGGTTGATGTTGAGGGTCACCATCGAGCCCCAGAAGATCAGGATCTCGAGGGCCCCCGCGAGGGCGAACAGCACGGCGACGAAGGGCGGGATCCCGCTGACCACTGCGCTCGCCAGGTTGGCCGTGTAGGCGGGCACCAGGCCCCAGGTCGGACCGAGCCACACCGCGGCGAGAAGGCTCAGGACGAACGGGGGATAGACCGTCACCGGGACCTGCCACGGGCCGACGGGGACGGGGATGCCGTTCCATTCGAGCGTCACGTTGAGGACGCCGGTGACGAGGGTCACGGCGAGCACGGCGATCCCGAGCACTGCGATCCTTCGCATGCCGGGGTTCGTCCGGGCGTCGGCCAGGCGGGACAGGTGCCACCAGGACGGGCCCTGGTACTCGTCGTCGATCGGGGGAAGACCCCGTGCCAGCTGCTCGCTCATGGGCGCCCCGGGAGGGTTCGGGCCGTCGTGCCTAACGCTAGTGGCGCGGCGGGACGCCGTCAAGCGACCGGGGCGCGTTGGCCCGTTGACAGGCCGGCGGACGTTCCTTACCGTTCGACTCCGGCATGACCACGAGCGAGGCGACGGAGGCGATCGTCCGGGTGATGTCCCCCCACATCGGAGAGACGATGGCGCGCTCGGCGACCGAGGCCCACGTCCGGAAGCTGGGGCTGGCCGGGGGCACGCCGACCCCCGAGCAGCTCGAGGCCCTCCTCGGCAAGCTGGGCAGCGGCCTCAACATCTTCCTCGGGCGAGAGAAGGCGGCGGCAGTGGTGGCGCAGGCGCGCCAGGCCCTCGCCGCGCAGGAGGGCTCGCGATGAGCAGGAAGGGCGGAGCGACGCTTGCCTCGTTGATCCTGGGAGCGGCATTGGCCCTCTTCGTCGGCTGGGCGGTTTTCCCGGGGAGCGCCCTCTACACCGCGGTCCTGACCCCGCACCGCCTGCTCGTCCTCGCCTCGTTCCTGAAGCTCGCCTACCTCCTCGCCGGCGCGGCGTGGGCCTTCGCCTGCCGCGACCGCCTGGAGCCGGACAACCCCGCCCGTCCCGCCTGGTTCTTCCTCTCGCTCGGCCTGCTCGCGACCTTCGCGGGTCAGCTCTCGCTCGCGCCGTTCCAGGTGGCCCGCAACGAGACGCCCTTCCCGTCGACGGCGGACATCTTCTTCCTCCTGTCCTACCCGCTCCTCATCGCCGCCTTGCTCGTCCTGCTCCACGCTTACCGCGAGGCCGGCCTGCCGACGGGGTCGGTCGTGGAGCGGACGGCGATCGTGGGCGCCGTCGCGCTCCTCGCCGCGCTCCTGGTGGGCCCCATCCTCGAGCCGGTGGCGGCCACGGGGGGGCCGCTCCTCGAGCGCATCCTGACCGTCGCCTACCCCGTCCTCGACCTCGTGCTGCTGCTGCCCCTCGCCCTGCTGCTGCGCATCACCCTGCGCCTGCGGGGCAGCCGCGCGGGAGAGGTCTGGCTGCTCCTGCTCACGGGCTTCGCGTTCGTCTGCGCGGGCGACATCTGCTTCGCCTACTTCCAGTCCCTGGGCGAGGCCCACCTCGACCCGTTCGTCCACGCCACCTTCGTCCTGGCCTACGGCCTGATCGCGGGCGGCGCCCGCCGGCAGCTCGAGCTGCTGCGCGCCTGACGGGTGGGCGAGCCACACGAGGAGATCGTGGCCGTCTTCGACGCCCGGGGCCGCCCGACGGGGGCCCTCCCCCGGGGCGAGGCGAAGCGCTCCGGGCACGCCCTCGGGGCGGTGAACGTGCTGCTGCTGAACGGACGGGGCGAGGTCCTGCTCCAGCGCCGCCCGGCGGACAAGGAGAACGGGGGCCGCTGGGACAAGAGCGTCGGGGGCCACGTCGACGCCGGCGAGGGCTTCGACGAGGCCGCGGTCCGGGAGGCGGGCGAGGAGCTCTTCGACGACGGGCGGAGCCCTCGCGTGCGCCTCGCGCGGGACGAGGCCGAGGTCGTGCGACTCGCCGCGGCGGGCGGGCTCGAGAGCGCGGTGGCGTTCGCCCGTGCCTCGCTCCAGCTCGGCCTGCGCGACGTGCGCCTCGCCCCCGGGGGCGAGGGGATCCGCAACGTCGTCTACCACGTGGCGGTCTACCTGGGGCGCACGGACGTTCCGCTCGACGGCTTTCGTCCCCGGGGGGACGAGATCGCGGGTCTGCGCTACTTTGGCGCGACGGAGGTGGACGCGATGCTCGTGCGGGGCGAGCTCGCCCCGAACATGGCCTTCCTCTGGCTCGCCCACGCGCGCGCCCTTCTCGCGCTCGCCGGGACGCAGCCGTGACCGGCTGGAACGACCTCGCCGCCGCGCTCGCCCGGCGCGAGCCCGCGCGCGAAGGCGGCGAGGGTCCCCGGGCCGCGGTGGCGCTCGTCCTGCGGGAGGCCGCGGGCGGCCGCGAGCTGCTCTTCATCCGCCGGGCCGAGCACGAGCGCGACCCCTGGTCGGGACACATGGGTTTCCCGGGCGGCCGCGCCGAGCCGGGCGACGCCTCGCTCGAGGCGACGGCGGTCCGCGAGACGCTCGAGGAGACCGGCCTCGACCTGCGGGCGGAGGGCGAGAGGCTCGGCGCGCTCGACGAGTTGCGCGCGCTCGCGCGCGGCCGGCCGGTGGACCTGGTCATCGCGCCCTTCGTCTTCGGGCTGCGCCGCCCCCTCGAGGGCGCGCCCAGCCACGAGGTCGTGAGCCTGCACTGGCTGGGCCTCGACCGGCTCCTCGAACCGCAGACGCGCTCCACCCTCCGGTACCAGCACGAGGAGGCGGTCCTCGAGCTGCCGTGCCTGCGCCTCGACGGCCTCGTCATCTGGGGGCTGACCTACCGGATGTTCGAGAGCCTGCGAGGGGCCCTCCCGTGATCCCCTCTCACGGACGGGCGGGACAGCCGCTCACGGGGCCGCCCGAACCCTCGTTGCCGGGTCGCCGAGGAGCTGGTAGACGGCGAGCAACTCGGGCATGAGGCCGGTCTGCGCGTAGGCGGCCTGCGCGGCGAGGAGCGCGTCGCCCAGCCGCTCGTGCCGGCCGCTCACGAGCTCCGCCATCACCGCCTTGTGGTACTGGTGCGCCGGCCCGTCCAGGCTCAGACCGCTGGGAGAGACCGCGGCGATCGCTCCCCGTCCCTCCGCCTTCACCAGAGACTCCGACAGCGAGTCGAAGTTCGGCGCCACGAAGTACCCGTTCAGGCAGTTCAGCGTCAGAAGCAAGGGCTGGCGGGACTGCGCTCGCAGTGACGGCGTGTCCCACGAGCTCAGAACGTTCGAACTCGACCACACCGCCGCCCCTCCGTGGCCCACGTAGCTCATCACCGAGGCCCCCTCGTCGAAGGCCCCGAGAATCGCCGGACGCGTGGCCGACCCGAGCTCCCTCACCCTCAAGGTCGTCGTGCTCCGATCCGAGAGGAAGCTCCGGCGGATGTCCTCCACGTCCCACTCGAAGTCCCCCGCCACGTCCGGTGTGTCCGCCACCAGAACCGCGTTTCCGAAGAGATCCTGCCCCGAGTCCTCCCACGCCAGCAGCTTCGAGACGAGAGCCTCCGCCTGCTCCACCGTCGTCGCCGGAAGCCGCCCGATCGCGAGGTCCGGCAGCAGGTCCTCGCCGTTCACCGCGGCCAGAGCCGGGTCCGACGCCGTCCACAGGTAGCTCGTCTTCATCCACAGCGCCGGCAGCGGAGAAGCCCACGACGTCGTCAGGAACCGCCGCGGGTCGTACGTCGCGTCCCCCAGCAACACCACGTACCGCGGCGAGGGACGCTGCCACGAGTGGTACGCGTGCCTCAGGAACCCCCGGATCGCGTCCGCCGAAGCCTGCCCGTGCCCGAACTCCGAAGCGATCTGCTCGAAGCTCACCGCACGCGCGACCAGCCCCTGGCTCCGCCGACGCTCCACGAGCCCCTGCGCCGCCCCCAGGAACTCCCTCGGCGCGATCACCAGATACTCCGCCCGGTTCGTCCCCGCCTTCAGCGTCGAAGGAGAAACCCCTTCGACACGGGGCTTGAGCAGCGCGTCCGCGGACACCACCGTGTACCGGCAGCCCCCGTCGGCCCGGAAGCGAACCGAGGAGCCGCTCACCTCGAACCCCGTGACCCACGACACGCTGTCATCCCGAGGAGCCCCCTTGCCGGTCGCCGTCCCCCCACTGGATCCCCCGGGAACGCCCCCGACGCAGCCCCTCAGGATGAGCGGCCGGCCAGAGAGCCCCCCCACCTCCACCGTCCCGCCCTCCGTCCAGACACCCTCGAAGACACCCTGGTGCGTCGTCGACACCTGCGGGTAGCTCAGCTCGAACCGGTCCAGGAACACCAGCGAGTACACACCCGTGTCCCCCACGTTCGCCACCGAAAGCTCGTTCCCCCCCTCCCTCAGCACCGACGCCGACACCTCCGCCTCCAGACGGTAGGGCCGCTTTCCCCCGAAGGACGCCTCCCCCACGTCCACCCCGTTCACGCTCACCCGCACGTGGTGCTCAGACTCCGTCCCCACCGCGTCCGACCCGCCCTGCAGCTCCACCGCCAGCCTCACCGCCCGCCCCGAGTCCCTCGCCACCCCCTCCACCGTGAACGGCTTCGCCCGAACCACCCCCGACGACATCCCCTCCCACAGCCAGATGTCCGGAGCCTCCAGAAGCCCCGGCTGGTAGATCCGGTTCGTCTCGAACGACGCGAAACCCCTCGACGACGACACGACCGGCGGACCCGCCGGCGCGGCCGTCACCACGCCCATCGCTGCCCCGCTGCCCCTCACCAGCTCGTACGCCACCTCCCCCGAGTACTCCGTCGATCCGGCCGTCCGATCGGCGTGGAAGTACAGCACGCTCCCCGGCCCGAAGACCGCTCCCGCCGGCTCCACCCGGAACGCCACCGCCTCCCCCTGCCGCTGCAGCCGCAGCCGCGTCGTGGAGACCCCACGCCGGTCCGTCGGAAGCACCTCCTCGTACCTCACCGCGTGAAGACCCCGCCTCGACGTGTGCAGCTGCGCCAGAACCTCCCGCTGCTCCCTCCGCGGCCTGCGCAGCAGCACCCGGCCCCCCTCACCCGTCGCAACCTCCCCCGCCGCCTCCCCCGCAAAGCGCAGCCTCACCCGCACTCGGCTCGCCAGCACCAGCTCGTTCCGCGACACGGAGACGCGCACCGGCACGATCTCCACGACCGCGCTCTTGCTCTCCCCCTGGAACACCGTCCCCGAAAGACGCGCCACTCGCTGCGGGACATAACCCCGCGAGAGAAACCGCGCCGCAACCGCACGCCGCGCCGGACGCACCGTCCCGTCCCGCCCCACCGCCATCTCAGATGCGCCCACCGCCGAGGGCCGAAGCCCCGGGAACGACTGAAGATCGAAAGCCTCCGCCGAGACGAGCTGCACCTGCTTCCCCACCACCGCGGGAACCAGAGCCCGGCGCACCGGCAACGCCGCGGCCTTCGGGTCAGAGGGGAACTCGAGGCCCGGCACGAACACACGCACCTCGCCCCCCACCTCGCCCGCGGCCTCCCGCAGCGCCCAGAAACCACCCGTACGCAGCTCGACCGTCGCCGAAGAGGCGCCGCGGGCGAGGACCTGGAACGAAGTCGCGTCGGGGTCGCCGTGCTTCGTGCAGGTCGGAGAGACCGCGTCCGGAGCCGCCGCGAGGACCCAGGAGGGACAGGAACCGGGCGCCGTCTCTCCTTCACCGCCTTCCGTGCCGTCACCACCCCCGTCGCCACCTCCGCCTTCCCCCGGCGGAGTTGACGCGCTGTCTGGAGTGGCTGACACAGGTCCATGGAACGTCGACTTCGACGCCGTGTCCACGTCCTCCAGGCGGTAGTAGTAGCGGGTCCCGTTCACGAGACCCGTGTCCTGCCACGAGTACGCCTGCCCCAAAGGCGAGGAGCCGAGACCCGAAATGAGTGTCGACGTGAGACGCGTCCACGGGCCGTCGGCCGACAGGCCGCGGTACAGGTGGAAGCCCAGATTGTCCAGCTCCGACCCCGTCCGCCACTCCAGCACCACCGACGCGTCGCCCGGAACCGCCGCGAACGACATCAGCTTCACCGCCGTCGTCGCGGGCGACGGAATCGTGAACGTCACCGAGGACGTCACGTCGCCGCAGTACTGGAACAGCAGGATGTCGGTCTTGACGACGCTCTCCACCGGCGACGGGGAGTAGTCGACCGGGTAGCCCGACAGGTACACCCGCACGTAGAAGAGGTCCGGCCCCCCGTTGACGGAGTACGGTTTCCAGTCCGCGGGGTCGGCGTTCCAGGACACGGCCCCGTCCTGCGTGAAGTCCAGCGTCCCGTCGCTGAAGCCGGCGACCCCTTCCAGGTCGGCCCAACCTTCGCCCCCGGCGCCGTTGTCGCGCCAGTACTGCCAGACGAGCGCGCCCGGGGCGATCCCGCCCCCCGGGCTCGAGAGGTCGACGTTCAGGCCGCGGAACCGGGAGTCCGCCCCCAGGTAGAGATACTGGCCCTTCCTCCCCGCGCCCACGCTGAAGGTCAGGAGCGTCAGGTTGGATGCCGGGTCGGCGAGCAGCTCGCGGCCGTCGCCCACGAGCCCCCCGTAGGCGAGGGTCTCGGGGTTGCCCGAGGCGCCCATGCCCACGTAGAGGTGCGGCTCGTCGATCGTCCCGTCCGCATTCCTCGAGCCGCCGCCGCCCGGGCACGTGATCTGGCAGGAGCCGATGCGGGTCTGCCCGGCGTCCCATAGGTTTGTGCTGTAGCCGCCCGCGCTGCCGACGCGCCGCCCCTCGACGTAGAGCCGCATGTAGGAGCCGCTGTCCCACTCGGCCCGGATGTGCACCCAGTCCCCCGCTTTCCAGTAGTAGTCGGCGCCGGTCGCGGTGATGGTGAACACGGCGGAGCCGCCGAGGTTGCAGTTCTGGTCGTTCGCGCTCCGGTAGGCCCGCAGCACGAGGTTGCCTCCCGTGTGCTCGAGCCAGAAGCAGTCGTAGTCGCCGACGGTGCCGCCGACGTTCTGCCAGAGCATGTTCGCGGAGCCGCTCGTGGAGTCGTAGTTCGGCCGGTACCAGAACTCCAGGGCGCCGACGCCGAAGTCGAAGTCCGTCGCGGGCGCGAAGACGTACGCGTCGTTCGAAGTGATGCTCAAGCCGTTGCCGTACCGCCCCGGCTGGATGCTGCTCGAGCCGAGGACGAGGCCGCCGCCGCTTCCCACGTCGATGTTCGCCGAATCACAGGACGCCGCGTCCTGGAGCGTGCAGTGCCAGGAGAGGCTGTTCGTCTTGTACGCCCGCGACACCGGCTTCACGTCCGCGCTGTAGTCCACCCCGTTGACGAGCGGCACGCTCCCGAGGGCGACCACCGTCGGGTCCTGGAGCGATCGCCACTGCCGGACCTTGAAGAACGGCTTGTACCGCGGGGCCGCGAGGCTCCCCGCGACCTCGAACTTCAGCCCCTGGGAAGGGTCGAAGTCGAAGAGATACGCCCCCTCGGACTCGTTGAAGTAGTCGGAGGGCGAGCCGGTCGGCGTGTTCTCGTCCGCGTCGGCCCAGCGGGTCCCGTAGGTGAGGGTGATCGTCGCCGGCGACCGGTAGTCGGAAGCGCGGGTCGTGACCGCGGTGTCCGTGTGGTCGAGCAGGCTGGTCGGCCGGAAGGACGTCAGGAAGTTGAACGTCTCGCTCTGCCCGGCCACCCAGTTGCGGATGTGCGGCCCCGCGGCGCCCGTCCGGGTGTCGTCCCACGCCACCCAGGCCGCCTTGTCGCTGCCGGCCGAGGTGTCGTTGTGGGCGGTGACCTGCGCGTCCGCCCAGTCCGTGTAGAGGGTCGCCAGCAGGTCCGCCCTGACGTTGGGGGTGGTCGCGGTGTAGTCGCTCTTCAGGAGCAGGAAGTCGTCGGCGCCGCTCCCCGCCCCCCCGTTCGTGTTGGGGGGGAGGGCGCCGCCCGGCCGGTAGGCGGACCAGGTGTTCAGCTCGGGAACGGACGGGTCCTTGTGGATGGTCCAGTCGAGGTCGGCGGAGCCCACGGCCCCCGCGCCTCCCCCCCACGTGACCGGGATCGTGGTCTGCCGCTTCCACTTCAGGGCGAGACGCCCCACGCCGTAGATGCTGTAGTCCCCGAAGCCCTTCATCCCCGGCATGCGCAGGTCCGCGCCCTGCGTCAGGGAATGGTGGAAGAAGACCTCGGACCTCACGCGGGTGCGCGTCGCGGTCGCCTCGATCAGGTCCAGCCGGGTGTCGGGCGTCGTCGCGTCGCCCGCCGACCACCCGTACCACGCCGTCGGCACCGCGCCGGCGGGGAAGCTCCCGTACCAGATCGAATCGAAGAAGAGGCCGGGGTAGCTGTTCCACGCGGGCTCGCCCCCCGCCAGGTCGAGAGTGCCCCCGGGGTCCGACTCCAGGTCCGCCAGCCTCACGATGCTGCCTCCCGTGAGGGCGCGGAAGTCCAGCACGAAGCGGTTCGTCCCCACGACGCGGATCAGCCGGTCCGCCGGGGGGCCCGCGATGTCGTTCTGGCTGGTGACGAGGTCGCAGCACTCGGAGGGGTCCGCCAGCACCGACACCACGTTCGATCCGAAGTTCGGGATGTAGATGCGCCGCGTGACCGTGTTGATGTCGGCCTCGCGGGGCTGGTTCTGGAGGGTGAGGGTCTCCTCCTCCCGGCCCGTGACGAGGTTGACCACCGAGGCGCGGCCGGTGGGCAGCGCGCTGCGCGAGAGCGAGACGTACACCTTGTTCCCGAGCACGCTCGCCGCGACCCCGTCCGGGTTGTTGTTCGGGTTGTCCGCGGGAGGTCCGAGCGTCGTGGACGACAGGACGGCCTTCGTCGTCGCGTCGAAGACGGTGAGGGTGTCGGGGCCGAAGTTCGTCACGTACAGCCGGTTCGTGAGGGCGTCGTACTTGAGGCCGTTCGGGCTGTTCACTCCCGCGATCGAGTCCACGACGGTGTCCGTGCTGCCGTCGATGATCGAGATCGAGTTCGAGTAGAAGTTCGAGACGTAGATCCGGTTGGCGGCCGCGTTGACCGTCGCGCCGTTCGCGCCCGATCCCACCGCGATGTTGTACAGGAACGCGTTCGTCGCCGTGTTGATCACCGAGACGTTGGAGGAGCTCCAGTTGGCGACGTAGATCTTGCCGCTCGCCTTGTTGACCGCGATCTCCTCGGGTTGGACCGCGCCCGGGAGCGGGATGGTCGCGACGACACCGTTCGTCGCGCCGTCGATGACGGACACGGTGCCGTCGAAGCGGTTCGAGACGTAGACCCGGTTGAGGCCGGTGTGAACGGCCACGCCGAACGGCTCGCTCCCGACGGTGATGGTCGCGACGACCGTGTTGTCGGCACCGTTGATGACGGAGACCGTGTTGCTGTTGCCGAGCCCGGTGTCGCCCGCGTTGCTCACGTAGATGCGGTTCGTCAGGGGGTTGACGGCCACTCCGTGAGGGCGATACCCCACGGGGACGGTGGCGATCACCGAGGTCGCGCTCGCGGCGCTCGCCGCCGAGAGAAGCGCGGCCACGGCGAGGCACGTCAGGCTTTCGCCCCGACCCGAGCGGCGGTTGGCTGTCACGTTGCCGCCTCGTCGCTCTGGCTCACCGAACCCTCGTCCTGGACACGATACCTCCGCCCTGTCCGGCACAGCAACCCGCATGCCATACCCCCGCCGGTACGCCGCAGCGTCGCCCCCAGGGACATCAGCCCAGAGTCAACCTAAAGTAGCGGATGAGATTCTAGCGTTTATTCCTCTGTCGATGCAAGGAATAGAATCACTGCGAGTGCGGCTCATGCCGGACGAGCCGGCCCCCGGCCGGGGGAGCGGAAGCGCCGGTGGCTCCCGCCGGCGGGGGCGCGACTGTGCTACCGTCGGCTCGCATGCGCGCCTTCGCCCGCCTCGTGCGGGAGCCGATCGACCTGAAGTCCCTGGCCGGCACGACGCCGACGGACGGGGCGGCCTGCCTGTTCGTCGGCGTGGTGCGCAACGAGAACCGGGGGCGCACCGTCGTAGGCCTCGAGTACGAGGCGTACGAGGAGATGGCCCTGCCGCTCATGGAGGCGATCGCGGCCGAGGCGCGGGAGCGCTTCCCGGTGACCGAGGTGCGCATCGTGCACCGCCTCGGGCCGCTCGCGGTCGGCGAGGCGAGCGTGGCGGTGGCCGTGTCTTCGCCGCACCGGGCGGAGGCGTTCGCCGCCTGCCGCTTCGCGATCGACACGCTCAAGGCTCGCGTGCCGATCTGGAAGAAGGAGATCTACGCCGACGGCTCGGCCTGGCTCGACGAGCCGCCGAGGCCCTGACCGGAGGAGAAGCAGAAGCATGCCCGGACGTGCTGCCGTCGCCGCGCTCTCTCTCGCCGCGCTCGCTCTCCTGGCGCCCGCCGGTCCCGCCTCGGCGGGGACGGTCAGGGTCGAATCGAAGGACATGCAGCGCACCTACAAGCGGACGAGCACCCGGGGCGGGGTGCGGCTCGTGAAGCAGCTCAGCCGCGAGGCCTGCGTGGAGGGCGTCTCCTGGGGCTTCGACCGCGACGGGATCTGGGTGGACCAGGGCTGCCGCGCCGAGTTCGAGACGGGCCAGGCGGTGAGCGCGTGGGCGCCCGCCACCGGCCGGGTCGTGACGATCGAGTCGCTCGGCATGCAGCGCGAGTACCGCCACGTGAGCACCCGGGGCGGGGTGCGCCTGCGCCGCCAGCTCAGCCGCGAGGCCTGCGTCGAAGGGATCTCCTGGGGCTTCGACCGCGACGGGATCTGGGTGGACCAGGGCTGTCGCGCCGAGTTCGAGATCGGCGGGGCCACGCCGGCGAGCGGGGGCTCGCCGTTCGGCGGGCCGAAGACGGTCAAGGTCGAGTCGAAGGGGATGCAGCGGGTCTACAAGCGGACCAGCACGAAGGGCGGGGTGCGGCTCCACCGCCAGCTCAGCCGCGAGGCCTGCGTCGAGGGCGTCTCCTGGGGCTTCGACCGCGACGGGATCTGGGTGGACCAGGGCTGCCGCGCCGAGTTCCAGGTCGGGAGCTAGCCCCCGATCTGGAACATCGAGCGGGCGCGGGTCGAGAGGCCCTCGTCGAGGCGATGCCCGGTCGGCTTCAGGCTCACCGCCCGCAGGAGGATCTGCGCCGCCTCCGCCTCGCCGCCCCCCGAGCGCAGGGCCTGCTTCACGTCGAGCTCGTCGTCGTTGAGCAGGCAGAGGTGGAGCTTGCCGTCGGCGGTGAGGCGCATCCGGTTGCACGCCCCGCAGTACGGCTCGCTCACCGGCGAGATGAAGCCCACGACCCCCTTGCCCCCCGCGAAGCGGAAGTTCACGGCCTCGTCGGAGGGGTGCGCCTTCGGAAGCGGCTCGAGCGGGCCGAGCTCTCGCTCGATGCGCCGGCGCGTCTCCGCGGAGGGGACGAACTGCGAGAGCGCCACGTGCGCGGTCTCCCCTCCGCCGAGAGGCATGAGCTCGATGAAGCGGACGTGCCAGCCGTCGTCTCTCGCCCTGCGTGCGAGGTCGACCGCGTCGGCGTCGTTGTAGTCCCGGGTCACCGTGCAGTTGATCTTGATCGGGACGAGCCCGGCCGCCTCGGCGGCGGCGAGGCCCGCCTCCATCTCCTCGATCGAGGCGAAGCGCATGAGCTTCTTGAGCCGCTCGGGGTGGAGCGTGTCGACGTGGATGTTGAGGCGGGTGAGGCCGGCTTCGCGCAGGGGCGCTGCGAGCCGGGGCAGGAGGATGCCGTTGGTCGTCATCGCGAGGCCCTCGACCCCGGGCACGGAGGCGATCCGGCGGGTGATCTCGACGATGTCCGGGCGCAGGGTCGGCTCCCCGCCGGTCAGGCGGAACTTACGGAACCCCACGGAGACGGCGGCCCGGACCACGGTCTCGATCTCGGCCGCGCTCAGCAGCTCGGCCGAGGGCACGAACGTCAGGCCTCGGAGCGGCATGCAGTAGACGCACCGCAGGTTGCAGTGGTCGATGACCGACAGGCGCAGGTAGTCGATCTCCCGTCCGAACCGGTCTCTCGGCATGGCCTTCGCGACAGTCTAGCCGAGGCGGGCCCCGGGGGGGACGGGCCCGCTCGGGCACGCCGGGACGGCCGCCTCGATCCGGGCGAGGTCCTCCGGGGTGAGCTTCAGCTCGAGGGCGCGCAGGGACTCGGCCGCGGGCAGGATCTCGGCCTCGATCCCGCGGGAGACGAGCGAGTACTCGATCTGCACGTCCACGATCGGATGGACGGCCGCGGCGCGGCGGATCGTGGCCGCGCCGGTCTCGGAGGGCCCCACGTGGCGGACACGGCCCGCCTTGACCTCCTCGGCGACCGTGGAGCGCGGTGCGGAGACGCGCCCGGCGCGCCACGCCGGCGCGGTTGACGCCGGTCCACACTCCGGGGCACTCTCGTGCGGTGCGCGTCAAGGTCCGGCTGTTCGCCTCGCTCCGCGAGGCAGCGGGGACGGGAGCGGTCGAGCTCGATCTCGCTCCGGGCTCCACGGCCGAGGCGGCGTGGGAGCGCCTGTGCGCCGCACACCCGGCCCTCGCCCCGCGCCGGGCGAGCCTCCTCGCCTCGGTCAACCGGCGTTACGCCGCCTTCGACACGGCCCTCGGCGACGGGGACGAGGTCGTCTTCATCCCCCCGGTGAGCGGGGGCTGAGGCGAGGCTCCGGGCCGGGCTAGCGCCGCAGGGCGAACTCGAGCAGGAGCGTCCGCTGGCCGGTGCGGTCGAGGTTGTCGTCCGACACGATCAGCACGCGGGTCTCGCTCCCCTCCCCCCGGCGCACGGCGATGCCTTCGTAGTTGTCGAGGGTGAGGGGCGGAGCGAACTCGGCGACGAGCCGGCCGCCGAGCGCGGCCCCGGGCCGGACGACCCCGTGGGGGACCTGGCGGATCCTCACGCGCAGCACGCCTCGGCCGGGGCTGTACGCGCGCTCGAGGACGAGAACGTCCCCGCGGGGGAGCGCCTCGCCGTCGGCGGGCCGCAGCGCGCCCTCGAACCGCAGGCCGAGCCGCTTCCAGCGGTCCGGCCCGCCCGTCCATCCCACCACCTGGTCCCCCTCGATCCAGTACTCGGTGAGCGCGAACAGGTCGCCGCCGCGCAGGACGACGAGGGTCTCGATCCCCCCGTTGAAGGGGGCCGTCTCGAGGCCCGGCGGGGGCGCCACGGGCACGGGGACGCTGTCGGGGCGGCCGCTCGCCCCCGGGTAGCGGAGAATCCGATGCTCTCGCTCGAAGCCGACGAGGAAGTCGCCGGAGGGGAGAACGGCCAGCGACTCCGCGTCGCGCGAGTCCTTCCCCTCGGGCACACGCCCGTCCGGCCCGAGGAGCGGCCCCATCTCCACGTCCGCCACGGCCTGCAAGACCCCGCGCTCGTGGACGAGGCGTGCCGTGAGCCAGAAGCCCTCGTCGCTCACCGCCACGAGCCGCTCGCCCCCGGGCAGGACGCGGATCGAGGAGAGGCCGCCGAAGCGCGGATCGTCCGAGACGAGCTCGAGCCCCCCGCGGTACTCGAGCCGACCGACGACCCTGCGGGAGGAGTCGGTCGGGTCGAGGGGCACCGCCCGGGAGCGCACGGCCACCGGGTCGGCGGGAACAGCGGGGGCGAGGGCGAGGCAGGCGAGGAGGAAGAGGGCGGATCGAGATCGGCTCATCGCGGCCGGGGAGGATAGCATGCCGGGCGCGGCTACTCCGCGGCGAGGCGGTACCCGACGCCGCGCACCGTCTCGAGGTGGCGGGGGCTCCGCGCGTCCTCCTCGAGGTGACGCCGCAGCCGCATGACGAAGTTGTCGACGGCGCGGGTCTCGGTGTCGGGGTGGAGGTTCCAGACCTTCTCGAGGATCTCGCCCTTGGTGACCACCTGGCCCCGCCGCTCGACGAGCAGCTTGAGCAGCATCGCCTCGAGCAGGGTGAGCCTCACGACCTCGCCGCCGCGTCGCAGCTCGAAGCTCGCGAAGTCGATCTCGGTCGCACCCACCTTCGCGGTGGACGCCCCCTCCGCGGGCCCCCGCGCCCAGTCGCGCCGGCGGATGAGTCCCCGGACCCGCGCGAGGAGCACCGGCAGGTCGAACGGCTTGGGGAGGTAGTCGTCGGCCCCCGCTTCGAGGCCCTGCACGACGTCCTCGGGCAGTCCCTTCGCGGTCAGCATCAGGACGGGGGTGTAGTTCCCCGCCGCCCGCATGCGCTCGACGATCCGGAAGCCGTCGAGGCCGGGGAGCATGACGTCGAGGAGGACGAGGTCGACGGGAAGCGCCTCCCACAGCGGCCCGCCGGCGTGGGGGACGAGCCGCTCGACCGCGCGCAGGCCGTCGTCGATCGTCTCGACGTCGTAGCCGTCGAGCTCGAGGTTGAAGCGGATGCCCGCGGCGAGGTGGGCCTCGTCCTCGACGAGCAGGATCCTAGGCACGCTTCGCCTCCGCCGCCGCCTCGACCTCGGCCTCCGGCTCGAGGAGCCCGGGCAGGCTGATCGTGAACGTCGAGCCGCGGTCCGGACCCGGGCTGTCGGCGACGATCGTGCCCCGGTGGCCCTTCACGATCGACCGCACGATGAAGAGGCCGAGGCCGGTGCCGGTGCGGCTGCGGCGCACCTCGGAGCCGATCCGGTAGAAGCGGGTGAAGATGAACGGCAGGTGGGTCCGGCTCATGCCGATGCCGTGGTCGCGCACCCTGACGTGGGCCTGCCCGTCGGCGTCGCCCCAGGTCTCGAGCTCGATCGCGATCCGGTCCCTCGAGTACTTGACCGCGTTGTCGAGGAGGTTGAGGATCGCGGTCTCGAGCGCCTGGGGGTCGCCCATCACGCGCAGCGACTCCTGTCCCTCGCAGCGGATCGCCTCCCGCGGGAGCTGGTAGCGGGTGAGGGTGAGCTCGGCGGCGTGGCGGGCGACGCGCGCGAGGTCGAGCGGGCGCGGGTCGGCCACCGGGCGATCGGTGTACATCGCGGCGCTCAGGACGTTGTTGATCGTGGCGTCGAGCCGGTCGATGTCCTTGCGCATCGTCCGGTAGAACTCGGCCCGCCGCTCGGGCAGGAGCTGGCGGTACTCGAGGGTGTCGAGGTAGAGCTTGAGGGAGGCGACCGGGGTCTTGAGCTCGTGGGTCACCGCGCTCACGAAGTTCGACTGCCTCTCGTTGAGGCGCACCTCGCGCAGGAGAAGGATCACGATGAGGACGAGGCCGGCGATGAGGAGGAGAAACAGCAGGCTCCCGAAGAAGTAGGCGACGGCGCGGGCGGGGCCGACCGCCCCGGGCCCCGCGGCCTCGGGGGCGGCGAGGATCTGCCAGGCCACGGTGAGGGCGACCGCGACCACGATGAGGCCCACCCCCACCGCGAGGTAGTGCCACTTGGGGCGGCGGGAGCGCGAGAGCTGGGAGGCGGCCACGGCCTAAAACAGCTTGTCGAGGTTCGAGAGGAGGCGCCAGGGGCCGAAGCGGCGCCACAGGCGCGGGAAGCGCAGGAGCGAGAGCTGGGCGGCGAGGCGGCGGGCGAAGGAGGTGGAGTAGAGGGCGACTGCCGCCCGCGACATCAGCCGGTCCGTCTCGGCGTCGTAGGGGTACCACCACAGCTCCGCCCCGCGCCCGCGGTCGAGGCTCACGTACTTGGGGTGGACCATCTCGCGCAGGCCGAGGAGCCCGTGGATCCGGCCGATGCCGCTCTGGCGGATGCCGCCCCACGGGGCGGTGGGCTCGCCGAAGCTCGAGGCGTGGTCGTTGATCGAGACGACGCCGGCCGACAGCTCCCGCTGCAGCCGGCGGGCGGTCTCCGGCGAGCGCGTCCAGCCGCTGGCGGTGAGCCCGTAGGGGCTGTCGTTGGCGAGGCGGATCGCCTCGTCGAGGGAGTCCACGACCCGGACCGGGAGAACGGGGCCGAACGTCTCCTCGCGCATGACCTCCATCGAGTGGTCGACGTCGACGAGGACGGTCGGCGGGTAGAAGATGCCCGGCCCCTCGGGCCGGGACCCGCCGAGGAGGACCCGGGCACCCTTCGCCACCGCGTCCTCGACCTGCGCCTCGACGAGCCGGCGTTGGCGCTCCAGCGTGAGGGGGCCCATCACGCCGCGGCCGGGCCCGTCGGCGAGGCGGACGCGGCGCGCCTCCTCCAGGAGCTTCGCCAGGAACGGCTCCGCGACCCCTCGCTCGACGTAGACCCGCTCGACCGAGGCGCAGGTCTGCCCCGCGTTGACGAACGCCCCCCACACGATCCCCTTCGCCGCGCGGTCGAGGTCGGCGTCCCGGCAGACGATCGCGCAGTCCTTGCCGCCGAGCTCGAGGACGACCGGGGTGAGGTTCTTCGCCGCCGCGGCCATGACCCTCTTCCCGGTGGCGACGCTGCCGGTGAAGACGATCTTGCCCACGCGCGGGTCCTCGACCAGCGAGGCGGCCACCGCGTCGTCGGTGGCGACGACGTTCACGACCCCGTCGGGAAACCCGGCCTTGCGGGCCAGAGCGCCGATCCGCAGGCCGCACAGCGTCGTGGCCGGGGCGGGCTTGAGCACGACCGTGTTCCCCGCGGCGAGGGCGGCTCCCACCACCGGCACGGACTGGCCCCACGGGTAGTTCCAGGGCTTGATGGCGAGGATGACCCCGATCGGCTCGTAGACGAGCCGCGTCTCCTTGTGGGCGAGCAGGAGCTGCCGGGGCTCCAGGGCCTCGTCACGGAGCAGGTCCTCGGCGTGCGCCGAGAGGTGCTGCAAGGCGTCGAGCGAGGGGAGGATGTCCGAGACGTGGGCCTCCACGAAGGGCTTGCCCTGCTCACGCTCGATGAGCCGGGCCGCGTCGTCCGCCTCGTCGACGATGGCCTGTCGGAGGCGGTCGAGCAGGCGCGAGCGCTCACGGAAGCTCGTCCGGCTCCAGGCCGGGAACGCGGCCTGCGCGGCCGCGATCGCCTCTCCCGCCTGTGCGGCGTCGAGCAGGCTCGCCTGGCCGAAAGCCTCGCCGGTGGCCGGGCTCACCGTCGGCCGCAGGCCCGCGCGACCGACGCGCTCCCGTCCCCCCACCCAGGAGTGGAACGTCGGAAGGCCGTCGCTCGCGCTCATACCCGGATTCTACGCCCCGGGCGGTCGGGACCGACCCGAGGCCTGTGCGCTGGCCGGCCGAGGTGCGGAGGCGCTTTCTCGACCTCGCGCGCACGCTGCAGCGGCGCCGCGTTCCCCTGCACGCGCTCGGGCTGCAGGTGCACGAGCCGCTCGACGCATGGTTCCCGCCGACCGAGCTGCGCCTCACCCTCGACGAGTGCGCGGCGCTCTCCCTGCCGCGCCACCTCACCGAGTTCATCCCCCTGTCCTCGGGCAGGCCGATCACCGGGGGGTGGCGCGAGGGCACGTGGAGCGACGGTACCTCCCACGCCTTCACCGTCGTCCTGTCGAAGAAGGCGGGGACGGACGGCCGCCTCCGCCTCACCGTGCGGCCCTGACTCTGGTCCGAATCGGCCGCTCGCTCACGACCGCCGGCGACGCATCACTCGGACCACTCCCAGAGCGCTCGCAGAGGTACCCCATGTCTGATTCGGCCGAACGGAACCACGTGGCGGCCCGCGTAGAGCACGATACCGCGGTGGAAGTCGGGGCCCGCCGCTTCGGCGAGCGCGTCGATGCCCCGAAAGTCGGCGGGGCCGAGCGACGCGGACGCCTTCACCTCCACGCCCACGACTCGGCCCGAGCGGGTCTCGAGCACGAAGTCCACCTCCTGTCCGCCAGCGGACCTGAAGTGGAACAGCTGAGGCTGGAGTCGGCTCCAGCCCGCCTGCCGCCGAAGCTCCATCCCGACGAGGCTCTCGAGAAGCGGCCCGAGCGTCTCCCTGCGCTCCTCGAGCCGCCGCTCGTCGGCGCCCTGGAGGTACGCCGCGAGCCCGCTGTCGGCCACCGTCAGCTTGGGGGACTTCGTCAGGCGCTTGCCGACGTTGCGGAACCAGGCCGGCACGGTCGTGACCAGGTACGTGGCCTCGAGGAACGAGAGATAGCGCTTGAGCGTCGTCTGGGGCAGCCCGACTCCACGCGCCAGGCCCGCGTAGTTGAGGAGGGCGAGCGGCTGCGCGGCCACGAGGGCCAGGAGCCGGGGCAGCGTCACCAGCCCCTCGATGGCGGCGAGGTCGCGAACGTCGCGCTGCAGGATCGTCGTGACGTACGAGCCGTACCAGGAGTCTCGGCTCGCGTCGTCGCGCCGCGTGCCGAGCTCCGGGTAGCCGCCACGGGCCACGCGCCGGGCGAGGCCCCCGTCCGACGCGGCCGTCGGCAACGAGGGTAGCTCGGGCGCGTAGACGGCCTCCAGGAACGTCTCGCGGCGCCCCTCGATCTCGCCTTGCGAGAGGGGCCAGAGGGTCAGGATCTGCATCCGACCCGCCAGCGACTCCGACACCCTGGGGACCTGGAGGACGTTGGCCGAGCCGGTGAGGAGGAAGCGGCCCGGCGTGCCGTCCCGGTCGACGGACTGCTTGATGGCGGGCAGGAGGGTGGGCACGCGCTGAACTTCGTCGAGGACGACCGGGCCGCGGAGGCCCTCGACGAATCCGACAGGATCGGCGGCGGCAGCAGCGGCGACGGCAGCGTCGTCGAGGCTCAGGTACTCACGAGCGGGATCGGACTCCTGGGCGATCTGTCGAGCGAGGGTGGACTTACCCACCTGCCGCGCTCCGCTCAGGAGGACCACTCGCGAGTGGCGGAGTGCCTCACGCAGGCGACCGGCGAGGTGACGGACGAGCATAGCGGATTATCGTCTGCTCTATGATTGAAAATCAACCACTACACGGACGATTGTTTCCTGAAGTCCGGACCACGTGCCCTCGTGGCCCGGCAACGGGCCCCGAAGCGCCGTGGCATACTCCCCGGAAAAGGAGCCCCCGATGCCCACGCGTCTCGACACTCTCCTGGTCGCGCTCGCCTTCGCCGCCCTCGGCTGCCAGGCCAAGGCCCCGTCCCCGCAGACGAAGGCGGCGGCCTCTCCCGCCGCGCCGGTCCGCGTGTCCGGCGTCGGCTTCGCGACCCCCGAGTCCGTCCTCCACGACGCCGCGGCGGACGTCTACCTGGTCAGCAACATCAACGGCTCGCCGCTCGAGAAGGACGACAACGGCTTCGTCTCCCGCGTCTCGCCCGACGGCGCGGTCCTGGACCTCAAGTGGATCGACGGCGCGAGAGAAGGAGTCACGCTGAACGCGCCCAAGGGGATGGCGATCGCCGGAGACACCCTCTACGTGACGGACATCGACACCCTGCGCCTGTTCGACCGCGCGACGGGCGCGCCGAAGGGAGAGATCGCGATCGAGGGCGCGAGCTTCCTCAACGACCTCGCCTCCGCGCCCGCGGGCGGCGTCTACCTGACGGACAGCGGGCTCAAGGCCGGCGCGTCGGGGTTCGAGCCGTCGGGCAGCGCCGCCGTCTACCACGTCCACGCGGACGGGAAGGTCGAGCCGCTCCTCCAGGACGCGTCGCTGCCGGGCCCGAACGGGGTGGCGTCCGACGGCGCGCGCGTCCTCGTGGTGACGTTCGGCGCGAGCGAGCTGTTCACGATCGAGGGCGGGGCGAAGAAGGTCCTGGCGTCCCTCCCGAAGGGCGGGCTCGACGGCCTCGCGCGGCTTCCCGACGGCCGCTGGGCGGTGTCGAGCTGGGAGGGGCAGGCCGTCTACGCGGGACCGGCCAGCGGGCCGTTCGCACAGATGGCGGGCGGGATCGCGGCCCCCGCCGACATCGGGATCGACCCCGGCCGGGGAAGGCTCCTCGTGCCGAAGTTCACCGAGAACGAGCTGCTGATCCTGCCGATCGCACGCTAGCCGGATCGCGGTCAGTCGGCTGGGGCAGCGCCTCCCAGAAGCCGCCGGCTCGCGCTCACGCGGGGCCTCCCATCGAGCCCGCGGGGCGAGGCGGCGGGGCGTCGAGACGGCGCACGTCGGCGGAGTGGGCCCATCCCCGGGCCCCCGCGTTGTCCTCGACCCGCAGCCAGGCCCCGCTCGACTCGAGGACGGGCACCACCTCGCCCTCCCGCAGCGAGCCCGTCGCCTCCGCCGTCGGCGAGGCGGCGTCGAAGAGCGGCGCTCCGCGTCGGACGACGACGGCGGTCGGCCGCGAGAAGGACGCGACCGCGGGGAGCGCGGCGGCGAGGAGGCCGAGACAGAGCGCAAAGGCCGCCAGCGGGCCCGGCCAGCGCGAGCGCGGGCGGAGGCGGGCGAGGCCGTGCGCGAGGACCGAGGCGCCGAGCAGGGCGGCCGCGACGAGGTCGAGGCGGAAGCGTCGGGCGAACCGCCGGGCCGCCGCGAGGGGCTCGGGGGCGATCTCGGCCGGGTCGAGGTCGAGCGACTCGCGAAGCCGATCGACGTCGCGCCCGACCGCGCGGTCCCCCGGGTCGAGCTCGCGCGCACGCAGGAGCGCCCACAGGGCCTCCCCCGCCGCTCCGCGCGCGCTCGCGGCCTGCGCCCAGTTCCAGTAGAGCGACGCCGTCTCGTGGCCCGACGCCGCGAGATCGGCGTAGAGAGCGATCGCCTTGGGCAGGTCGCCGCCGCGGGCGAGGCCGTTCGCCTCGGTGAAGCGCTCGTCCGCGGGGTCGGCCCGGAGGGAGGCGGCGAGGGCGAGCGCGGCCACGAGAAGCACGCCGGTCCTCACGCCCACCTCCTCACCGCCTCGGCGGCCCGGGCCGCGAGGTCCCTGACCTTGTCCGAGTAGTCGCCGAGCTGGGGCGCGTAGCGCACGAAGCGGACCTCGTCGAGCAGCGCCCGCACCGCGCGCGCGCGGTCGCTCTCGTCCGCGTCGGGCACCTCCCCGAACGCGTCGTGGAGCGCCTTCTCGACGAGCGAGGCCGCCTGCTCCTTGCTCATGGCTTCCCGGCCGGCGCGCTCGAGCCCGGCGAGGGCGGCGCGCACCGCCCGCGGGGAGGCTGTCCGGCCCGCCCGGCCCGCGCCCGGGCGCAGGCGCGCGGCCCCCCAGAGTCCCGCGTGGAGAAGGAGCGAAGCGCCGACGAGGATCGCGAGCACGCGGCCGGAGAGGCCGGAGGAGGCGGGGCGGTCGAGGGCGGAGCGCAGGGGCAGGGACCCCGCGGCCGCCCCCGGGAGGGGGGCGGGAGCGGGAAGCCCGGCGGCCACCGTCCCGCCGAGAACGCGCAGCGCCAGCGGCGCCGTCTCGGCGGTGACGATCCGGCCCGCGCCGGGATCGAAGTACGCGAAGCGCAGCGCGGGGACCTCGACCGTGCCGCTCGTCTCGGGCACGACCACGAACTCCCACGTCCGCGAGCCCGCGATCCCCTCCGCGGTCGCCCGCAGGTCGCTCTTCGCCTGCGGGGGGAACACCCGGGCCCCGGAGAGGGCGACCTCGGGGCCGCGCTCGATCCACTTCAGGTTGCCCGTGCCCTCGACCCGGAAGCGGAGGGTGACGGCCTCGCCGAGGGGCACGGTGTCGCGGTCGAGGCTCGCCGAGGCCTTGAAGCGTCCCACCGCCCCGGAGAAGCCGGGGGCGTCCGGAAGCGGCTCCACGGTCACGCTGAGCGGCTTCGTGGAGCGCTCGACGACGCCCCCCGCGTCGAAGAAGCCCTGCCGGGCGAGCCCGATGCGGAACGTCGCGCCGGGAATCGTCAGCGTGCCCGCCTTCGTCGGGAACAGCAGCTTGCGCAGGACGGGGAAGCGCCGGTAGGCCTCGCCCTCGACCGTGGCCGCCTCGCCCTGCGGCCCGACCGAGGGCCGCTCCAGCTCCTCGACCCAGAAGCCCGAGAACTGCGGCGCCTCCTTGAACTGCAGGTCGGAGACCGAGGTCTGGGTGAGGAGCGAGTACGTGACGACGAGCGGCTCGCCGACGCGCAGCCGCGTCCGCGAGGCCGACGCCTCCATCAGGAGCCGGGGCGCCGCCGCACGGCCCCGGCGCCGCCCGAAGATCTCCTCGAAGGGATCCATCGCGAACGGGTCCATGGCGAAGGGGTCGGGCCGCTGGGGGGCGGGCTCGCGCAGGCGGCCGGCCACGACCTCGACCGCGATCGCCGGCGCCGAGTGGTCGCCGACGACCACCGCGCCGACCTCGGCCTTCCCCACCGCCTTCGGCTGCAGCACGTAGGTGTAGGTCCGGGACTGCGACATCCGGCCGTTGACGATCGAGATCTGGCTCGACTGGAACGGGCCGCCCACGACCTCGAGGTTCACGAGGGCGGGGAGAGGCACGTCGTCGGGCGCGCCGGACCCTTCGAGGGTGATCGTGAGCTGGAGCTGGTCCTCGACCCCGACCCGGCGGGCGTCCACCTCGGAGCGCACGGTGAAGGCCGCCTGGGCCGCGGGCGCCCCGAGAGCGAAGGCGACGAGGGCGAGGACGGCCCGCCTCACCAGTCCCTCCCCTTCCTCTTCTGCGCCCGCTTCTGGGCGAGGAGCTTCTTCTGCTCGGCCTTCTCGTTCTGCTGCAGCGCGTCGAGCAGCTGCATGGCCCGCTCCTTGGGCATCCCCGTCTCCTGCCGGAAGCGCTCGTCCTCGCGCTCCTGCGGGGTCTGCGGTCGCGGTGGCTCCTGCGGCTTCGAGGGCTGGCCCTGGGCCTTCTGGTCCTGCTTCTGCTGGTCCTGGCCCTGCTGTTTCTGATCCTGCCGGTCCTTCTGGTTCTCGTCCTGCTGTTGCTGCTGCTTCTTCCGCTGCTCTTCCTGCTCCTGCAGCGCCCGCAGCGCCAGCTCGAGGTTGCGCCGCGTCTCCTCGTCTCCGCGCCGCAGGCGCAGGGCGTCGCGGTAGGCCTGGACGGCGCCGCGGTAGTCCTGCTTCTGGTAGAGGCTGTTGCCGCGGTTGAAGCGCGCGGCCGCGGCCACCGGCGAGCCCGCGTCGCGGCCGAGGGACTCGTAGAGCGCGGCCGCCTCGTCGTACTTGCCGCTCTTGTAGAGGCCGCCCGCCAGGTTGAAGCGCGTGCGCGGGTCCCCGGGCCGGGCGGCGGCGGCGCGCTCGAAGGCGGCGAGGGCCTGCGGGTGGTTCCCCTTCCGGTACTCGGATCGGCCCTCCTCGGTCGCCCGGCGGGGTCGCAGCAGCACCTCGTCGAGCACCGTCCCCGTCTTCTCTCCGGCCCGGGCCGGCGACACGGCGAGCAGGGCGACCGCGGCGGCGGCGACGACACGAGGGGCCGCACCGCGCCGTCGCGGGCCCGGGCGGAGCGGGGGCGGCGGCAGCAGCAGCGCGAGGCCGAGGCTCAGGAGACCGATGGCGAGGGGCACCTGGAAGCGTTCTTTCCTCCGGTAAGAGTACTCGCGGGCGAGGGCCTTGCGCTCCATCCCCTCGATCGCGGCGGCGAGGGCGGAGAGGCTCGTGTCCGCGGGGGTGAGCCGGAAGGCCTTGCCTCCGGTTCCTCCCGCGATCGCCTCGAGGGTCGCCATGTTCAGCCGCGAGACGACCGCCGCCCCGCCCTCGTCGCGCTTGTAGCCCCGGACGTTGCCCTCGGGGTCCACCTCGGGCACGGGCTGCCCGCCCTCGGTGCCCACGCCCACCGCGTGGACGACGATGCCCCTCTCCTTCGCCTTGCGGACCGCGGCCTCGACCTCCCCCTCGAGGTCTTCCCCGTCGGACACCACCACCATGACCTTGTTCCGCCGCTCCTCGTCCACGAAGGCCTCGAGCCCCTTCGCGAGGCCGACCCCGAGCGACGTCCCGGGCGCGGGCACGATCCCCGGCTCGACCGTCTCGAGGAAGAGGCCGAGCGCGTCGGCGTCGAGGGTGAGCGGCACGAGCGGGTAGGCCTCCCCCTCGAAGGCCACCAGGGCGAAGCGGTCCCCCTCGAGACGCGCGATGAGCTGGAGCAGCGCCTGGCGGGCGAGGAAGAAGCGGCTCGGGGCGACGTCCGCGGTGGCCATCGAGCCGGAGGTGTCGAGGAGGAGGACGACGTCGACCCCCTCGCGCTCGACCTTCTCGCGCACGATGCCCCACTGCGGGCGGGCGAGGGCCACGATCACCCCCGCCGCGCCGAGGACGAGCAGGGCGAGGCGGACGACGCGCCAGCGCCCGCCGGGACGGCGGACGACCTTCCCCCACAGCGGGCGCGAGACGAGGCGCGAGAGGCGGTCCTGGTCGCGGCGGGCGAGCCACCGCTCGGCCGCTACGAGCGCGGGCAGCGCGGCGAGGGCGAAGAGCCAGGCCGGGGCCTCGAAGATCACGCGCGCCCCCTCACGCCGGCACCACGCGCAGGCCGGAGGCCCAGGCGAGCCCGGCCGCGGCGAGGAGGAGGGCCGAGAGCGTCAGGACCGGCGGGAACAGCTCCCGGTAGCGTCGAAACGCCGCCGTCTTGATCTCCGACTTCTCGAGGCGGTCGATCCGGTCGAACACCTGGCGCAGGGCCTCGGGGTCTCCCGCCCGGAAGAACTCGCCCCCCGTGCGCTCCGCGATGCGCTGGAGCAGCTCCGGGTTCACCTTCACGTCGGCCATCACGGTGTCCTTCACCACCGCGCCGGTGAAGGGGTCGCGCGCCCGGACCGGCATCGGGACCCGCCCGCCGCGGCCGACCAGGATCGTGTACACGCGCACCTCCATGGCCTTCGCCATGTCGGCCGCGGTCGCGGGGTCGATCTCGCCCGCGTTGTTGTCGCCGTCGGTGACCAGCACGACCACCCGGCTCTTCGCCTCCGAGCGGCGCAGCCGCGTGAGGGCGGTGGCGAGCCCGCTGCCGATCGCGGTGCCGTCGGGCAGCATCTCGAGCCGCACGTCGTCGAGCTGGCGCAGGAGCACGGCGGTGTCGGTGGTCGGCGGGGCCTTGGTGAGGCTGCGGCCCGCGAAGACCACCAGGCCCACCCGATCGGAGGCGCGGCGCCGCACGAACTCCGCCACCACCTCCTTCGCGACCTCGAGGCGGTTGCGCGGCTGGAAGTCCTCGGCGGCCATGGTGCCGGAGACGTCGAGGGAGACGACGATGTCGACGCCCTGCGTGGTCACGTCCTCGCGCAGCGTGCCGTGCTGCGGCCGGGCGAGGGCCACCGAGGCGGCGAGGAGAGACAGCGCGGCGAGAACGAGGGGCAGGTGGCGCAGCCGCTCCCGCCACCCGCGGGGGACCCGGGCGAGGCGCGAGGCCCCGGGGAAGGCGACGGCACGGGCGCGCGCGTCGCGCTCGCGCCGCCACGCCGCGAGGAGCACGGCGAGGGAGACGAGCGCCGTCCACAGCCACGCCGGGTCCTGGAAGCGCAGGCCCGCCCAGTCCATCAGGCCGCCTTCCCCGAGGCCGCGGGCGGCGGCGCGAGGCGCGCCTCGAGGGCGCCCACGAGCGCGCGCACCGCGGCCAGGTGGCGCCCGGCCTCCTCCGCGAGGCCCTGCCCTCTCGCGAACTTGATCCGGTCGGCGGACTCGGCGACCTCGCGCACGACCGGCACGAAGTCTCTCCCGTGCGGGTGGGCGCGCAGGAACGCGAGCGTCTCCGCGGTCGTCATCTCGAGCACGGGGGCGAGGAGCCGCCGCTCCAGGTAGCGCTTCGCGACCGCCGTGAGCTCGATGTAGAAGGGGCGCAGCTCGCCGCGGGCGAGGCGGCCCGAGGCGGCGAGGGCGTCGAGCGCCCGCAGCGCCTCGACGTCGGGCGCGAGGGCGGGCGCGGCGGGCGCTCCCCCGACCTCCGGCCGGCGGCGGCGCCGGAGGAATGAGGCCGCGAGCGCGGCGAGGAGCGCGAGCGCCGCGCCGAGCGCGATCCAGAACGCCCGTCCGATCGACACCGGCTCGGGCGGGCGGATGTCGGCCAGCTTCCGCTCCCGGGGATCCTTCGGGAGCAGCGAGACGACCTTCACGGTGATCGGAAGGGACGTGGCCTCGCCGGAGGTGCCATCGGCCAGACGGTAGCGCACGGGGATCGGCGGGATCGTCGCGTCGCCGAGCGCGTAGACCTCCGCCTCGTACCGGTGAGCGCCCGGCTCCACCGGGGCCGCGGCGTTCGGGTCGGGGGGCGGCGTCCGCAGCGCGAAGGCGTCCCCCTCGGCCTCGCCCGCAAACACGAACTCGGTCCCGGCGGGGCCGGTCGCCCTCACCACGACGGCGAACGGCTCCCCGACCGTGACCTCCGCCTCGTCGGCCGTGGCCACGACCGACACCGGCGACGGCGACGGCGATGCGCCGGGGGCCGGAGCGGCCTGGGCGAGCAGCAGGGCGAGGAGCGCGATCACGCTAGCGCCTCCTCTCGCGCGCCTCGAAGAAGCCGGCGAGCGGGCGGTCGTACCGCTCGCCGGTGACGAGGGCGAGCGCGTCCGTCCGGGTCTTCTTGAACACGGCCTGGGCGGCCTCGAACGCGGGCGCGTGCAGCGCGCGCCGCACCTCGGGCCGCGCGGTGTCGGCCACGACGCGCTCGCCGGTCTCGGGGTCCACGAACGCCACGAGCCCCGCCTCCGGCACGTCCTGCTCCCGCGGGTCGCGCAGGTGGATCGCCACCACGTCGTGCCGCCGGCGCAGCGCGCCGAGCGGCCTCTCCCAGCCCTCGGCCTGGAAGTCGGAGAGGACGGCCACGATCCCGCGCCGGCGCAGGACCCGCTGGGCGAAGCGCAGCGCGCCGGCGATGTCGGTGCCCCCTCCCGCGCTCTCGCGCGCGAGCAGGTCGCGCACGATGCGCAGCGCGTGGTCGCGCCCGCGCCCGGGCGGCACGTAGCCCTCGATCCGGTCCGAGAAGAGGACCGCGCCCACCCGGTCGTGATTGGCCACCGCGGAGAAGGCGAGCACCGCGGCGAGCTCGGCCGCGTAGTCCTTCTTCCTCAGGTACTGCGAGCCGAACTCCTGCGAGCCCGAGACGTCGACGAGGAGCAGCAGCGTGAGGTCGCGCTCCTCGACGAACTTCTTGACGTAGGGCGCGCCCATCCGCGCGGTGACGTTCCAGTCGATGGCGCGCACCTCGTCGCCGGGGGCGTACTCCCGGACCTCGGAGAACTCCATGCCGCGTCCCTTGAACACGGCGTGGTACGCCCCCCCGATCCCGGACTCGAGGATGACCTTCGTCCGGATCTGGATGCGCCGGATCTTCCCGAGCGTGTCCCGGTCGAGGCTCACGGCACCTCGACCCGCTCCAGGATCCGATCCACCACGGTGTCGCTGGTGACGTTCTCGGCCTCGGCCTCGTAGGTGAGCAGGATGCGGTGGCGCAGCACGTCCCGCGCGATCTCCTTCACGTCCTCGGGCACCACGTAGCCGCGGCCGCGGAGGAACGCCACCGCCCGCGACGCCTCCGAGAAGGCGAGCGTCGCGCGGGGCGAGGCCCCGTACGCGATGAGCGGGGCGAGGTCGACGAGACCCACCTCGCGCGGGCGGCGCGTGGCGGCGACGAGGGCCACCATGTAGTCGCGCAGCCGCTCGTCCATGTAGACCTCGCGCACGCGTCCGGCGAGACGGCGCACCGCGTCGCCCGAGAGGACGCGCGAGACCGGCGGGGCCTCCCCCGAGACCATCCGGTCGAGGATCTGCCGCTCCTCCGCCCTCGTGGGGTAGTCGACCCTCGCCTTGAGGAGGAAGCGGTCGACCTGCGCCTCCGGCAGGGGGTAGGTGCCCTCCTGCTCGATCGGGTTCTGGGTGGCGAAGACGAGGAAGGGGTCGGGCAGCGGGTGGGTGGCGTCGCCGAGGGTGACCTGCCGCTCCTGCATGGACTCGAGGAGGGCCGACTGCACCTTGGCGGGGGCGCGGTTGATCTCGTCGGCGAGCAGGAGGTTCGTGAAGACCGGGCCCTTGCGGGCCACGAACTCAGCGCTCTTCTGCTGGTAGACGAGCGTCCCCACGAGGTCGGCGGGGAGCAGATCCGGCGTGAACTGGATCCGGGCGAACTGCAGGTCGAGGACCTGGCCCATCGTCTTGACCGCCAGGGTCTTGGCGAGCCCCGGCACGCCCTCGACGAGCAGGTGCCCCCGGCACAGGAGCGCCACCATCATCCGCTCGACCAGCGACCTCTGGCCGACGATGACCTTGCGGACCTCGTCCACCGCCGCCTGGACCAGCAGCGACTCCTCGCGGACCGCCTCGTTGAGCTTCGCGACGTCGACGTCGGTTCGAGACATGGCTCCCTTCTCGCGGGGCGGAAGAGCGCCCCCGCTTCTGACGCACCGGGGCCGCCTGTGGACTCACGGCTACCGCAGGTGGCCGATCTTGCTCTGCAGGAAGGCGCGCGCCCGCTTCCACTCCGCGACGTCCCCCTGGCGCAGGGACCGGATGGCCCCCCCCGCCGCCGCGGCCAGCTCCGGCTGGCCGAGCGCCTCGAGGCCCTGCTGCACCTGCCCCATCTTCTCGGCGATGGCGTCGAGGCTGCCGACCTCGGACGCGTTGAGCGTCGCGAGCAGGACGTCGATCGTGGGCGGGGAGGACATCCCCGGGATTATACTGGGCCGTTCGTCGACACCGGAGCAGAAGCGCCATGCCCAGCCAGAGCCGCTATCGCGTCGTCATCCTCGGGTCCGGGCCGGCCGGCCTCACCGCCGCGGTCTACGCCGCGCGGGCCGAGCTGCGCCCGCTCGTCGTCGAGGGAGGGGGCGGGGAGGATTCGACCGACGTCCCCGGCGGTCAGCTCATGCTGACCACCGAGGTCGACAACTACCCCGGCTTCCCCGAGGGGATCATGGGCCCCGAGCTCATGGACAGGATGCGCAAGCAGGCCGAGCGCTTCGGAACGGAGTTCGCCACCGGCGAGCTCAAGCGGGCCGTGCTCACCGAGCGGCCGTTCCGGCTCTCCCTCGCCGAGACGGAGATCACCGCCGACACCCTGATCGTGGCCACCGGCGCCCGCGCGAAGTGGCTCGGCCTGCCCGAGGAGCTCGAGTTCCGCACGAAGATCGGCGGCGTGTCCGCGTGCGCGACCTGCGACGGCTTCTTCTACAAGGGCAAGGAGGTCCTGGTCGTGGGCGGCGGCGACACCGCCATGGAGGAGGCGACCTTCCTCACCAAGTTCGCCTCGAAGGTGACGATCGTCCACCGCCGCCAGGAGCTGCGGGCGAGCAAGGCCATGCAGACCCGGGCGAGGTCGAACCCGAAGATCGCGTGGCTCCTCGACAGCGTGATCGAGAGGATCCTCGGCGGCCCCGGCAAGGGCGTGACCGGCGCCACGGTCCGCAACGTGAAGACGGGCGAGGTCTCCGAGGTCCCCTGCGGCGGGATCTTCATGGCGATCGGCCACACGCCGAACACCGCCGTCTTCGCCGGCCAGCTCCAGACCGACGAGCAGGGCTACCTGCTCCTGCACGGCGGCACGACCGCCACCAGCGTGCCCGGCGTCTTCGCCGCGGGCGACGTGGCCGACCACCGCTACCGCCAGGCCATCACCGCCGCGGGCAGCGGCTGCATGGCCGCGATCGACGCCGAGCGCTTCCTGAGCCACTGACGCCGCGCGGCATCCGGCGGTTGATCCGGTCCAGGTAAGACGGTATCTTACTCCAGTGAGGACCCGGGTCTCGTCCAAGGGGCAGATCGTGCTGCCGGCCGAGCTGCGGCGGCAGGACCGGATCGAGGCCGGCGCGGAGTTCGAGATCGAGCGCATCGACCGGGGCGACTACCGCCTCGTGAGGCGCGCCTCGCGAGAGAACGCGGGACTCGTCGACTGGCTGCTCGCCTGCCCCGAGAAGGGCTTCTTCGTCCCGGTACCGTCCGAGTCCACCGACTCCCTGTGAGGTACCTGGTCGACGCGAACGTGCTGAGCGAGCCCACGCGCCCCTCGCCGCACCCGTCGGTCGTCGAGTGGCTGCGCCGCCACGAGCCCTCCCTCGCCGTCGACCCCGTGATCCTGGGCGAGGTCCGGTACGGGATCCTGCTCCTCCCGCGGGGACGGAGGAGGAACCGGCTGGAGCGGTGGTTCGACGAGGGCGTCCGCCGACTCCACTGCGTACCGTGGGAGGCCGACACGGGCCTGCGCTGGGCCGAGCTGCTGGCCCGCCTCCGGTCGGCGGGACGAGCGATGCCGGTCAAGGACAGCCTGATCGCGGCGACGGCTCTCGCGAACGGGATGACCGTTGCGACCCGCAACGTGACGGACTTCGAGAAGGCCGGTTGCTCCGTCGTCGATCCGTTCCGGACCTGACGCCGTGGCCCACCGCCCCTTGCGGATCCTCTTCCTCGCCCCGCAGCCCTTCTTCGAGGTGCGGGGCACCCCGCTCGCCGTGCTCCACATGACGCGCGCGCTCGCCTCGCTCGGGCACGAGGTCGATCTCCTGACGTTCCCCCGGGGGAAGGACGAGCCGACCGAGGGCGTGCGTCATCTCCGGAGCCTGCGCCTCCCGGTCGGGCGCGTGAAGGCCGGGCCGTCGCTCGCCAAGATGGCCCTCGACGTCCCGTTCGTCCTCGAGGCGGCGTGGCGGCTGCGCTCCGGCCGCTACGACGTCGTCCACGCGGTCGAGGAGGCCGCGCACCTCGTCGCGCCCTTCGCCCGGTGGCTGAACGTCCCGCTGGTGATGGACGTCGACTCGTCGATCCCCGACCAGCTCCGCTACTCCGGCTTCGCGACCCGCGGACCGGTCCTCGCGCTGGCCGAGGCCCTCGAGCGGCACGCGCTGCGCCACTCCGCCGCCGCGATCACGGTCTGCCGGAGCCTCACCGACGGGGTGCGGGAGCGCGCCCCCGGGCTGCCCGTCTTCCAGATCGAGGACCCGCCGCTCGTCGATCCCGCCGCGGCCCCCGCCCCCGAGGCCGTCGCCGCGCTTCGCCGCGACCTGACTCTCGGCCACTGGCCGGTGGTCCTCTACTCGGGCAACTTCGAGCCGTACCAGGGCGTCGAGCTGCTGCTCGACGCGATGGCCCTCGTCCCCCACGTCCAGCTCCTGCTGATGGGCGGCTCCCCGGCCGAGGTGGCGCGGATGAAGGCTGCGGCGCGAGGCCGCGGCGTCGGCGAGCGATGCGTCTTCTCCGGCCGGCGCCCCCCGTCCGAGCTGCCCCTGTTCTTCGCCCTCGCCGACGTTCTCGTCTCGCCGCGCGCGAAGGGCGAGAACACGCCGTTCAAGGTCTTCACGTACCTCGCCTCGGGCAAGCCGCTCGTCGCCACCCGCATCCCGACCCACACCCAGCTCCTCGACGACACGACCGCGTTCCTCGTCGAGCCGACGCCGGAAGGCCTCGCCTCGGGGATCCACGCCGCCCTCGACCGGCCCGAGGAAGCGGCCCGGCGCGCCCGGGCGGGGCGGGACCTGATCGAGCGGGAGTACTCCGTCGCGCGCTACCGCGAGAAGATCGCGAGGGCGTACGCGACGGTGGAGAGGCTCGCCCCGAAGCACCGGGCGGTGGCGGCGTGACGAGGGGGCTCAGATCGCGAAGTCGCCCGCGTCGGCCTTCGAGCGCACGGTGACCTCGGGCGGCCGCAGCGCGACGCGCGTCGACGCCGGCACGCTCTCGGTCACGAAGACCGACCCCCCGACGACCGCGTCCCGCCCGATGACGGTCTGTCCGCCGAGGACGGTCGCGTTCGCGTAGATCGTCACCCCGTCCTCGACCGTCGGGTGGCGCTTCGTGTCCCGGATGACGCGGCCGCGCTCGTCGCGGGGGATCGACAGCGCCCCGAGGGTCACGCCCTGGTAGAGCTTGACGTTCGAGCCGATCGTGGTCGTCTCGCCCACCACGACGCCCGTCGAGTGGTCGATGAAGAAGCTCTTGCCGATCCTCGCCCCGGGGTGGATGTCGGCCCCGCTCCTCGAGTGCGCCCACTCGCTCATGATGCGGGGCATGAGGGGCACGCCCAGGACGTGCAGCTCGTGGGCGACCCGGTGGACGGTGACGGCCAGCAGCCCCGGGTAGGCGAGGATGACCTCGTCGAGGCTCGAGGCGGCGGGGTCGCCGTCGTAGGCCGCCTGCACGTCGAGGACGAGCGCGTCGCGCACCGCCGGCAGCCGCTCGAGGAAGGCGGCCGTCACCCGGCGGGCCTCCGCGGCGCAGGCGTGGTGCTCTCTCCCCTCGCACTCCGCGGCGAAGCACAGGCAGGTCTCGACCTGCCGCTCGGTCTTCTCCCGCAGAGTCGAGAGGAGATTGCCCACGTGGAAGGCGAGGTTCTCGTCGGTCAGGTCCTGCCGTCCGAAGTAACCCGGGTAGAACAGCTCGAGCAGCAGCTTCACGATCTGCAGGATCTCGTCGCGCGAGGGCAGGAAGCGCCGGTTGACGTGCTGCGCCCGGGGGTCGCGGCGGTAGCTGGCGAGCATCCCCTCGACGAGGGACCCGAGGCCGGGGGCGCTCACGGCTTCGCCGGCGAGGCCGTGGCCTTCTCGACCTCGGCGAAGAGCCCCTCGTAGAGCGGACCGCTGAGGTACCGCTCGCCGGAGTCGGGCAGCACGGTCACGATCGTCTTCCCGGCGAAGGCGGGGTCGAAGGCGAGGCGCAGCGCGGCCGCCATCGCCGCCCCGCACGAGACGCCGCAGAGGATCCCCTCCTCCCGGGCCAGGCGCCGCGCGGTCGCGATCGCCTCCTCGTTCGACACCCGCTCGACCCGGTCGACCACCCCGAGGTCGAGGTTCTTCGGGACGAAGTTGGCCCCGATGCCCTGGATCTTGTGGGGCGCCGGGGTGAGCGGCTGGCCGGCGAGCGTCTGGCTGATGAGGGGCGACACCTCGGGCTCGACGGCGACCGTGGTGATCGCCTTCCCCTTCGTCTTCTTGATGAAGCGGCTCACGCCGGTGATCGTGCCCCCCGTCCCGACGCCACTCACGAACACGTCGACCGCCCCGTCGGTGTCGTCCCAGATCTCGGGGCCCGTCGTCTGCTCGTGGATCGCCGGGTTCGCCGGGTTCTCGAACTGCCGCATCATCACGTAGCGCCCCGGCTCCGCCGCCGCCAGCTCCTCCGACCTCGCGACCGCGCCCTTCATCCCCTGCGGCCCCGGCGTGAGCACGAGCTTCGCCCCGAGGGCGACGAGCACCTTCCTCCGCTCCATGCTCATCGTCTCCGGCATCGTGAGCACGCACTCGTAGCCGCGCGCGGCGGCGGCGAAGGCGAGGGCGATCCCGGTGTTGCCGCTCGTCGCCTCGAGGATGGCCTTGCCCGGCCCGAGCTCCCCGCGCTTCTCCGCGTCCCACACCATCGACGCCCCGATGCGGCACTTCACCGAGTAGGCCGGGTTGCGACCCTCGATCTTGGCGAGCACCGTCGCCCCCGCCCCCTTGGTCAGGTTGTTGATCCGAACGAGCGGCGTGCGCCCGATCGACGCCGCGTTGTCCTCGTACACCCGTGCCATGCTCTCCTCCCCCGCCGGCACCGCGCCCCGCACGTTCCCGGAAGGTCGTTCTCCGATGCTAGCACCCGGCCGGCTACCGGATCGACCCCGGCGGCGGCTACCGCACGAACGACTCGCGCCGCGAGGCCTCCGAGAGGGGGACGAGGAACCGCGCGGGGGCGCGCGCGATCTTCGCCTGGGCGGCGGCCAGGCTCGACTCGCCGGCGTAGCTCACCGCGGATTGCAGGTGCCCGCGCAGGCGCGCGAGGATGCCGACCACGCTCCCGACGTAGGGCACCCGGACCGACTGGCCCTCGGCGGGAGTGCGCAGGGCCTCGGCGAGCTCGTCCTCCTCGGCCCCCTCCGCCACCGCCTCGGGCGAGGTCATGCCCCGGTAGAGCTTCATCTTCTGGCGCGTGGCGGGGTCCTCGACGAGCAGCCCCGGCGCCTCGTCGGTGCCGGAGAGGAGGCTGCCGAGCATCACGGTCGAGGCCCCGCAGGCGATCGCGAGGAACAGGTCCTTGTCGTCCCGCACCCCGCCGTCCGCGATGATCGGCACCCGCCCGCCCGTGGCGAGGAAGGCCTCGCGCACCGCCTGGAGCTGGGGCACCCCGGCCCCCGTCTCGAGGCGCGTGCGGCACCCGCGGCCCGGCCCCACCCCGACCTTGATCGCCGAGACCCCGAGGCCGGCCAGCCAGCGCGCCGCCTCCCCGGTCGCGACGTTGCCGACCACGAGGGGCACGGCCCCCCACCGCTCCCGCAGTCGGGACACCGCCTCCGCCACGACGTCCGAGTCGGCGTGGGCCACGTCGAGGAGGAGCACGTCCACCTCCTGCTCGACGAGCGCCGCCGCGCGCTCGACGAAGTCTCCGGTCGCCCCCACCGCCGCCCCCACCCGCAGCCGCCCGCGGGCGTCCTTGGTCGAGTGCGGCTTCTGCTTGTACAGCTTCAGGTCGCGCATCGTGACGAGGCCCCGCACCCGGCCCTGCTCGTCCACCAGGGGGAGCTTCTCGACCCGGTGGTCGAACATCGCCCGCTCGGCCTCCTCGAGCGAGACCGAGGGCGGGCGCGTCACGAGCCTCTCCCGCGGGGTCATGAAGTCGGAGACGGGCCGCGCGTCCCCTCGCGCGTCGAGAGGCATGTCGCGGTGGGAGAGGATCCCGGCGAGGCGGCCGCTGCCCTTCTCCTCCTCCACGAGGAAGCTGCTCGCGTTGTGCTTGCGGATGGCGGCGCGGGCCTCCGCGATCGTGGCCGTCCGCTCGAGGAAGAGCGGCGAGTCGATCACGTGGGAGTGGCGGGTCTTGACGTAGCGGACCCGGGCCGCTTGCTCGGCGATCGACGCGTTGCGGTGGAGGAAGCCGATCCCGCCCTCGAGGGCGAGCGTCTTCGCCATCTCCTCGCCGACCACCGTGTCCATGTTCGCGCCGAGCACGGGCAGGGCGAGCGGGACGCCCTCGACGAGGGGCATCTCGAGCGACACCTCGCGCCGCGTCCTCACCGGGCTGTGCTGCGGGCGGAAGAGGAAGTCGTCGAACGTCTTCCCGAGGAACAGCGGCTCGAGGTCGGCCATGCGGCTATTGTTCCACGGCCCGCCGGCTACGGCGGGGGCCGGTGCCGCGCCGCGAGCAGCAGGCGCGAGTACCAGTCCTCGCGGTCCGGCCGCGGCGACTCGACGAGGGCCCGGCGGCGCTCGTCCCACCCGAGGCCGCTCGGCAGCCACTCGTCCCACGCCGCCCGGCCGGGCGCCTCGTGCAGCAGGACCTCGGCGACCCGGAAGCGCTCGTCCGAGGCGACGAGGGCGAGGCGCAGCGCGACGACGGGCCGCCCGCGGAGCGGGATCGCGAGGACGTCGTGGTCGATCACGGCCTGGGGGTGGCCGTTCACCCAGCGCAGGTCGGCGCGCTCCTCGCGACGCCTTCGGGAGGCCACCGTCCCGAACGAGACGCCGTCGGCGCTCACCTCCACGTCCGCGCTGCGGGGCAGGCGGGGGCCGTCGAGCGGCGCGAGGAGGGTGACGGCTTCGAGCGGCCGTGCCGCGGGGAGGCGCAGCTCGAGCGGCGAGCCGGGCCCTCCCTCGAAGAACGTCCGCAGGTCGGCGTCGCCCGCCGCGCCCGCCCCCGGCCACGGCTCGACCTGCGGGTCGAAGGGGGGCACGAAGCCGTCGAACACCACCGCGGGTCCGGCCTCGCTCCGGCGCCACCGGCCGCCGAGCTCCCGCAGCTTCCGCTCGAAGGCCTCGGGTTCGGGGAGGCCGCTCGGCACCCCGGGGAGGAGCACCCACGCCACGTTCTTCGCGAAGCGGACCTCGTCGAGGAAAGGCAGGGGCCAGTGGCGGAAGCGGTCGTTCCACGGGGGCGAGACGGTGATCCGCTCGGCGGTCTCCCACGTCAGCCGGAAGGCGGGACCGTAGGAGGCGTAGGCTTGGCGCACCCCGCCCTCCTCGAGCCGGCGACGGACGGGGTCGAGGTCGGGCAGGAGGAAGGGCGCGTCTTTGCGGTCGGTCTGCCGCCACGTCTCGAGCAAACGCGTCCCGAGCGTGAGGTGCAAGGTGGCGAGCGCGAGTACCGCCACCCACGCGCGGCGCGTGGCGCCGGTGGGCGCGGCCGCCCACGCCACGAGCGCGGTGACGGGCAGGAAGAGCGGGGTCAGGAAGCGGATCGTGTGCGGGGCCGCGCGCAGCGGGAGCGGGAAGGCCGCGAGGGCGAGCAGCGCCGCGAGCAGGTAGAGGCGCGAGGGGTGGCCGGCCCTCGAGGCGCGCACGGCGAGGACGAGGAGGATCCCGTAGAGCAGGACGGTGAGGAAGGCGGCCCCCCCGCGGGCGCGCAGCACGTGCTCCTCGTCGTCCGCGAGGACCGGCACGTGCGTGCCGAGGACGCCGCCGAGCGGCTCGTGGAGCCGGGGCAGGGTCGCCGCGAGGTGAGAGAGGACCGTCTCGTCGCGGTCCGAGACCTGCACGATCCGCGTCGCCTCCGGATCGCGCACCGCCCGCGTCCACAGCGGCGAGCTCGCCGCGGCGAGCGGCACGAGCGCCCACGCGAGGAATCGGCGTCTCCCCGCCGAGCGCAGGAAGACCCAGGCGAGGGCGGCGGCGACCGCGCTCGCCGACATGAGGTGGGTCCACAGCGCGAGGCCGCAGGCCGCACCGAGCAGCAGCAGCGTGCCCCGCGGGGACGCGGCGTCTCTCTCCGAGAGCCGGCGCCCGGCCCGGGCGGCGAGGAGCAGCACGAGGCCGCACAGCGCGAGCGCCGTCGGGTAGAAGGGCGGGGGCAGGGCGGAGAGCAGGAGCACGTAGGGGGGCGCGCACGCGGCGAGGACGCCGGCGGGCAGGCCGGCCGCCGGGTGCAGCTCGCGCGCGAGCGCCCACGCGAGCAGCACGAGCGCGAGGGACAGCAGGAAGTACGGGAGGCGGAGCGCCTCGGTCGTGCTGCCGAAGGCGGCGACGAACGGCAGAGCCACCCACGAGTCGAGCGGCGACCCGTAGGGCTGACCCCAGAGCGTCGTCCCCACCCCCGGGTAGCGGGCCATGAGGCCGACGATCGCGGTGTCCCCGTCCACGGGCGTGCGCAGCGCCTCGATCCAGAACGGAAGGCGCACCACGATCGCCAGCAGGAGGAGGAGCGGGACCGCGCGCGACGGCCTCACGGGCGCTCCGGCTCCGCGGGGGGGGTGGCGTCGACGGGGTCGTCGCCGGCGGGAGCGGCGAACCAGGGGGGCGGCCAGGGGTCCCGGGCCCAGGACCTCAGGCTGGGGAGGACGGACAGCGCGAGCACGAGCGCGGCGGCGGCGGCGGCCACGCGGTGGGCGCGGCCGGCGCGGGGCCGGGGCCTCGACCGCAGCACGGCCCAGCCGTGGGCGGCCACGAGGAACACCGCCGGCATGGCGGGGAGGCGGTAGCGGGGGTAGCCGTGGGCGACGACGTGCAGGAGCACGTAGAAGGCGAGAAACGCGAGGACGAGGAGAGGGCCGCGGCCCCGGGGAAGCCACAGGACCCCCGCGACGAACAGCGCGAGGGAGGCGAGGTACGGGACGAGGACCACGGCGATGGCCACGGCCGCGGCCGGGCGCGGCACCTGCCCGTAGGCGCCGCGCTCGAGGTGGACGATCGGCTGGCCGTGGGCCGCGAAGAGCGCGGGCATCTCGTCGCGCAGCTTCTCGAGGATCCACGCCGGCTGCCGCTCGAGGATCGCCTCCGCCGCCCGGCGCCGCGCGTGCCAGTACTTGTCGATCTTTCCCGGCACCGCCCAGTACTCCTCGTAGACCTGCTGGCGCGACAGCCTCGTGTTCCCCTGCCAGAGGTTGAGGGCGCCCGACGTGGACACGGGCACGAAGGCCTCGAAGACGATGAAGTTGCGCACGGTCCACGGCACGACGACGAGCGCGCTCACCGCGAGGAGCCACGCGGCGCGGCGCGCGCCGCCGGGGCGGCGCCACGCGAGGAACGCCGCGGCGAAGGGAAGAAAGTAGAGCACGGTCTCGCGGGTGAGCACGGCGAGCCCGAAGACGAGACCCGAGACGGCCGCGGTCCGGGTCGAGAGGGCCGCGTCCGCCGCGAGCAGCCGCTCGAGCGCCCACCACAGGAGGACGGTGAAGAGCGTCTCCGCCCAGAAGTGGGACGCGAACCAGACGAGCTCCGGGTAGAACGCGGCCGCGCCCGCGGCGGCGAGCCCCGCCGTCTCCCCGAAGGCCCGGCGCCCGGCGAGGCCGAGCGCGGGAACGAGGAGGGCGCCCGCCAGGCCCTGGGCCACCTTCACGGCGGCAAGGCCCCCGAAGGCCGCGAAGGGGACGCCGAGGAAGTAGAGGTAGAGCGGCGGGTGGAAGACGAAGCGCAGGCGCAGCGGGGAGAAGCCGACCTCCGGCGAGGGGAGGATCCTCGTCCCCCAGGTCAGCCACATCGTCTCGTCCGCCACGGGAAAAGTGGTCGGCTCCACGGCGACCCAGAGGAGGCGGGCGGCGAGTCCGGCCAGGGTCAGCCGGAGGAGGCCGCGACGGAAGGAGCCGGACACGGCGGCGACCATAGCACAACCCGGTTTGGCGCCACCGCGCGGCCGTGCTAGCGTGGCCGGTTGGCACGATGAGACCGCTCCTTCCCCTGGCGGCGACCGCCGCGTTCCTCCTCGCCGGCTGCGGCGGTTCCCCGCCGGGCGTCGACCTGCTCGGGGCCGGCGAGCGCCTCGTCGAGGTCCGGGCCGCGGGCGCGTCCCGCGAGGACGTCCTCGCCGCCGGGGCGCGCGGCCTGCGGCTCAACGACGTCGTCCGCCGGGGCTTCCCCGCCGGCCCCCCCGGCCGGCTCCGCTTCGCCCTCGACGTGCCGAAGGGGGCGCGGCTGCGCTTCGCCCGCGCGATCGACCCCCGCTTCCACGACCGGCCGGGCGTCGAGTTCGTGGTGAAGCTGGGGAAGGACGGCAAGGAGGAGATCGTCTGGAGCCAGGTCCTCGACCCGATCACACGCCCCGAGCACCGCGCCTGGGTGGAGGCGGACGTGGACCTCGCGCGCTGGGCGGGGCCCGGGCGCGAGCTGGTGCTCGAGACGCGGGGCTACGAGGAGACCGGCGACGCGGAGCGTGCGTGGTGGGGCGCGCCCGTGCTCTCCACCGCGGCCCGGGCGAAGCTCGCGATCGTCTACCTCGTCGACACCCTGCGGGCCGACCACACCGGCGTCTACGGTTACGCGCGGAACACGACCCCCGAGCTCGACGCGTTCGCGCGCGACGCGGTGGTGTTCGACGCGGCGGTCGTCCACGCCTCGTGGACGAAGCCGTCGGTCGCCTCGATCCTCACCTCGCGGCTGCCCGGGCAGCACCGCGCGGTGCAGCTGCGCGACCCGCTCGATCCGGCCAACGTGACGCTCGCGCAGCGGCTCGACGAGAGGGGCTGGGCGACGGGCGCCGCCATCGCCAACTCCGTGATCTACGGGGCGGAGTCGGAGTTCGACCGCGGCTTCAACGTGTTCGCGGGGCTCCACGGGGAGGACGACCGGAGGAGCAAGCTGGTGGGGGCCGACGTCGTGGTGGACGCGTCTCTTGCCTTTCTCCGCTCGCGCCGGGGCCTGCCGACCTTTCTCTACGTCCACACCATGGACCCCCACGTCCCCTACGAGCCGCCGCCGCCCTTCGACCGGATGTTCGAGCCCCACCCCACGCCGGAGCACCCGGCTCGCGACCCGCGCACCGACTACAAGGAGCCCCTCGACCGGGAGCGGATGATCGCGCAGTACGACGGGGACATCGCGTTCGGCGACCGGGAGTTCGGCCGGTTCGTGCGAGAGCTCAAGGCGGCGGGGCTCTACGAGGACGCGCTGGTCGTCTTCCTCGCCGACCACGGCGAGGAGTTCCTCGACCACGGCGGGTGGCTGCACGGACGCACCCTCTTCGACGAGCTCATCCGGGTGCCCCTCGTCGTCAAGTTCCCCGGCAACCGCGGCGCGGGCACGCGCGTCGCCGAGCAGGTGCAGGGGATCGACGTCGTCCCGACCGTGCTCGAGGCGATGGGGGTGCCCCTCCCGGGCGACCTCGCGGGCCAGCCGCTGCAGCGGGCGCTCCCCGGCGACGCGAAGCCGCGGCCGGCCCTCGCCGAGATCTCCCACCGCGGCTTCGTCGCCCACGGGGTGAGGACGGAGGGCGACAAGTTCATCCGCCGCTTCAGCCCCCAGGACGACGAGCTTCTCTTCGACCTGCGGACGGACCCGGGGGAGACGACGAGCATCGCCGCCTCGAACCCGCAGCGCGTGCGGTTCCTGCAGGCCCAGGTCGAGGCGGGGATGGCCCCGAACCCGTTCCGCTACGTGCTGCAGGCGGCCGGCTCGGGCCGCTTCGCCCTGCGCCTCGAGACCCGGGGCTGGCTCGAGGGCGTCGAGGCGACGGGCCTCGGGCCCCAGGAGCGGCAGACGCTCGGGGGCAACGGGCGGTGGCTCGACCTCGTGCTCCAGCCCCGGCCGGGGGCGCCGCGGGAGATCGGCTTCACCGTGCGCCCGGTGGGGGCGCCCGTCCATCTGTCGGGGACCCGCGACGGGCGGCCGTTGCGGGGCGCGGACGTGGCGGTGGGCGAGGGGTCGTTCCACCCCAAGGAGCTGCCTTTCCGCCTGCCCGACATCGAATCGGAGACCGACCGGGACCGCGGCATCAACCTCTTCGCCGCCCCCCGCGACGAGGCGCCGGGCGTCCGCCTGTGGCTCGCCCTGCCGCCGGGCCGGTCGATCCAGGAGCTCGACCCGGAGTCGCGCGAGCGGCTGCGCGCGCTCGGCTACGTCGGGAACTAGGCGTCGCGGTGTCCCGCCTGATCGTCTTCGACCTCGACGGGACGCTCGTCGACTCGTCGCGGGACATCGCGGCCGCCGCCAACGCCGCCCTCGCGGCCGTGGCGCCCGGGACCCCGCCGATTCCCCTGGAGGCGGTCCTCTCGTTCGTCGGCGAAGGGGCGCGGCTGCTCGTCGAGCGCTGCCTCGCCCACGCCGGCCTGGCCGCGGGGGCGGACGAGGTCCTGCCCGTCTACCTCGACTGCTACCGCGAGCGCCTCCTCGACTCGACCCGCTTCTACCCCGGGGTGGAGGAGGCCCTCGCCGCGCTTCGCGGGACGACGCTCGCCGTGCTCACGAACAAGCCCGGCGACATGAGCCGGGCGATCCTGGACGGCCTCGGGGCCTCCGGCCGGTTCGCGCGCGTGTGGGGCGCGGGCGACGTGTCCGCCCGCAAGCCCGACCCCGCCGGCCTCGTCGCCCTGATCGGCGAGCTCGGAGGAGACGCCGCGGACGCCTGGATGGTCGGCGACTCGGCGACCGACGTGGGCGCCGCCCGGGCGGCCGGGGTCCGGGTCGCGGGGGTCACGTGGGGCTTCCACCCCGACGCGCTGCGGGCGGCCGGCCCCGACCGGCTCATCGACCGGCCGGCCGACCTCGCCGGGCTCGTCCTCGCGTGAGCGACCCCACTGCGGCCCTGTGCTACGCTTGCCCCCTCCCTCCCTGCGAGCCATGGCCTATCTGCTGATCTGGGGCGACTCCCGGGAGCTGCTCCCCGGCGACCTGCCGGCGGCCCTTCGGCCCGAGGAGGTGCGCTCGCTGGCCGCACTGCAGGCGTCGCTCGACGGCAAGCGGTCCGCCCTGGTCGTCGCGGACCCCCGTCTCCTCGAGGCCGAGGCGAAGGCCACCGAGTCCTGGCTGCTCGCGGGCGGAGGGGACAAGGCCGCGCTCGTGGCCGTGGCCGACGCCACGGACGGCGACGAGGTCCTGCGGCGCCTTCCGTTCGTGGACGACGTCCTCCTGCGGCCGGTCACCCCGGGACGCCTGCGGCACAAGCTCGAGAGGGCGATCGACGCCCTGGGCAAGCGCAGCACGATTCGCCAGCTCGAGAGGGCCTACAACCGCCGGGGCGAGGAGCTCAGCCAGCTCAACGACATCGGGGTCAAGCTGACCGCCGAGCGCGACATCGACAAGCTGCTCACGCTCATCCTGCAGAAGAGCCGCGAGATCACGGTGGCGGACGCGGGCAGCCTCTACCTCGTCGAGGGCGCGGAGAACGGAAACGGGGAGCCGCGCCGGCTGCGCTTCAAGCTGCCGCAGAACGACTCGCTGGGCGTCTCCGACTTCCAGGAGTACACGGTCCCCCTCGACCCGACGTCGATCGCCGGCTACGTGGCCCTCACCGGGGAGCCCTCGAACATCGCCGACGTCTACAGCCTCCCCCCGGGGGCCCCCTACAGCTTCAGCCGCGCGTTCGACGAGAAGTCGGGCTACCGCACGCGGTCGGTGCTCACCGTCCCGATGAAGGACCACAAGGACGTCGTCATCGGGGTCGTCCAGCTCATCAACAAGAAGCGCGACGCCGGCGCGGTCCTCCAGTCCGCCTCGCTCGTCGACGACCAGGTCATCTCGTTCACCGAGGTCGACCGCAAGCTCGTGGCCTCCCTCGCCAGCCAGGCGGCGGTCGCCTTCGAGAACGCCGACCTCATCCGGCGCATCCGCAGGCTCTTCGACGAGTTCGTGAACGCGGCGGTCTCCGCGGTCGAGCAGCGCGACCCCCCCACCTCGAACCACTCCGCGCGGGTGGCCGAGCTGACCTGCGCCCTCGCCGAGCGGGTGGACGCGGTGTCCTCGGGGCCCCTCGCCGGCGTCCGCCTGACGCGCGACCAGCTCCAGGAGCTGCGCTACGCCTCGATGCTCCACGACTTCGGCAAGGTCGCGGTGCAGGAGAAGGTGCTCGGCAAGCGCAAGAAGCTCTACGCGACCAAGCTCCTCGCGGTGCGCCAGCGCTTCGCCTACATCCTCAAGTCGATCGAAGCCGATCACCTGCGGCGGAGGCTCGAGCTCGTCTCCTCCGGGCGCGCGACGGCGGAGGCCCTCGACGCGATCGACGAGGAGGAGCGGCGGCGCCGCCGCGAGACCGAGCGCGTCCTCGAGGCCGTCCTCAAGGCGAACGAGCCGACGGTCGTCGAGGAGGAGAGCTTCGCCGCCCTCATGGACCTGCCCGCCCGGCGCTTCCCCTCCCACGAGGCAGAGGACAGCTTCCCGGTCGAGGACTGGGCGAGCGCCCCCCACCTCAGCGCGGGGGAGGTCGAGGCGCTCTCGATCCGCAAGGGCACGCTCACCCGGGCGGAGAGGCTCGAGATCGAGAGCCACGTCCAGCAGACCTACGAGTTCCTCCGGAAGATCCCCTGGACCGGGGAGTTCCGCGCGATCCCCGAGATCGCGTGGGCCCACCACGAGAAGCTCGACGGGTCCGGCTACCCGCGGGGGCTCAAGGCCCCGGACATCCCGGTCCAGTCCCGGATGATGACGATCTCCGACATCTACGACGCGCTCGTCGCCCTCGACCGTCCCTACAAGCGGGCGGTCTCGGTCGAGAGGGCGCTCGACATCCTGGGCGACGAGGCGAGGCAGGGCCGCCTCGACCGCGATCTGCTCGAGGTCTTCGTCGAGGCCCGGGTCTTCGACCTGCCCGCGTTCAAGGCGCTCCTGCTGCCGCGGGCCTCGGCACGTTGACCGCCCCGCCGCTCCTCGTCATCGCCCACCGCGGCGACTCCGCGCACCGGCCGGAGAACACGCTCGCCTCCTTCGCCGGCGCCCTCGAGGTCGGGGCGAGCGTGGTCGAGCTCGACGTGCAGCTCACCGCGGACGGGCACGTCGTCGTCCTCCACGACGCGACGCTCGACCGCACGACGAGCGGCCGAGGCGACGTGCGCCGCCTGCCCCTCGCGGAGGTCCGGGCGGTCTCGGCCGGCTACCCCGAGCGCTTCGGCGACGCCTGGAGGGGCGAGCGCGTGCCGCTCTTCTCCGAGGCCCTCGCCCTGATGCGGGGGCGGGCCCGCGTCCTCGTCGAGATCAAGAGCGAGTCGGTCACCGACGACCCCGAGGGGGGCATCGAGGCGCGGGTCGTGGAGGAGGTTCGGCGGGCGGGGATGGAGGAGCGGGTCGCCCTCATCTCGTTCGACCACCGGGCGATCGTCCGGCTCCGCTCGCTGGCCCCGGAGATGGCCCGCGGGCGCCTGTTCGGGCGGACGAGCGCGGAGGAGGTCCTCTCCGCCGCGCGCGACGCCTCGTGCGACCTCGTCATGCCCCACAAGAGCCAGATCACCGACCGCCTCGCCGAGCGCGTCCACGCGGCGGGCCTCAAGCTCGCCACGTGGGTCGTGGACGAGCCGGAGGAGCTGCGGCGCCTCGCGCGGTTCGGCCTCTACGGCGTGGGCTCGAATCGCCCCGGCGTCCTCCTCGACGCGATCGCCGACGGCTTGCTGGACGGGCGGTAGGGGGCCAGCCCCCGGCGGCTGATGACCCGGCCTATTCCACGCACCAGGCCATGCGTCTTGCGAAGTCGGCCTGGAAGGCGGAACGCCAACGGCTCACGGTGGTGCGGGGGTCGAAGGCGCCCGCGGCGGGCAGGTCGCGGTACCAGCCGTCCGGCTGGCGCTGGTACTGGCCGCCCCAGCCGGGCCGGGTCGGGTCGTCCGGATCGTTGCCGCCCTGCGGCAGGAAGAAGAGCCAGGACGGCGTGTCGCCCTCCTTCAGGCAGCCGTGCTCGTTCGGCGCGGTCCAGGTCTCCAGCGGATACAACGCGCCCAACGGCCCGCGCGAGCGCACGTTCGACTCGACCCACGCCCGGCTGGTCAGCGACTCGTCCCCGGTCAGGTACATGCCGCGGTACGTCCCCTGCCGTTTGTCCCGGCCGGGCGGGGCCTTGGAGAGGACGTAGAACATGCCGGGGAACTTCTGCCTCATCCAGTCGGCGATCCCATCCTGGTCGTTGACGTCAAACACGCGGAGCTTCCTGGCGAAGTCCCGGAAACCCGCGTCACCGCGCTCCTGCTTCACCCGCCACAAGGCCTGGGCGAGGTCCGTCTGGCCACCCCAGATGGCGATGTTCAAGCGACGTTCCGGCGTGCCAGCGTCGATCCGTTCGAGCAGAAACCGCGAAGCTTCCGTGTCGTGTCCTTCGCCGATGTGCTCCAAACCACGCTGCGGATTGCCGGACTTGACCCGCTGCCGCAGAGAGTCGGCCTCCGGCCAGCCGCTGGCGTGCTTCTCGAGATTCGGGAGCACGCGTTCGTAGCCGCGGATGACCTCGCGGATCAGGTCCGGCCGGGTGACGGCGTGTTTCAGCTCGCCGGGCGTGCCGGAGGCGGTGGCGATGAGCGCTTCGATCTCGAGCTCGTTGGCGTATACCATCAGACGCACCAGCGACTGCTGATCGTCCGGGTCGCCACCGATATCAGTCAACACGGCCAGTCGCGGCCGCTCGGCGGCCCACGACGGCGGAACGGCAGACAGGGACAGTATGGTCAGGACGATGAGCATCAACAGAGCCCAAGGCGATAGGTTCATGGTTGGACGATAGGCGATTCCTCGTGGCCGCGCGACGGGGCACGGGCTCTCCCGCGCGCCAGCCTGGTCCCCTCTGGCGCGGAGACCCGCGGCCGCGGGCGCGCAGGTGATGCCGAGGACGGGCCTTGGCCGCTCGCCCCACCGGTCGGCGGTCGAAGGTCGGGCTAGCGCGACGTGTACACGAGCGTCGCGTCGGCTCCTTCGGGCCCGAGCCGCAGCTCGCCGCCGCTGACGAAGAACGTGGTCGCGGCCTGCAGGGCGGCGAGGTAGCGCCGCTCCTGGTCCATCACGCCCTGGGGCGAGCAGGCCATCATCGTCGAGGCGAGAGATCCGACCGCGAGGCGGCCGCTCGCCTCGGCACGCGCGCTGCCGAAATACTGGTTGCAGCTCGCCTTCCCCGCCACGCGCGCTTCGTCGCTGAACTCCGCCGTGACGGTCGTGCCGTCGATCACGGGCCGTCCGTCGAGCTGCGTGAGGCGCCAGGTCGGACCGACGAGCGCGGCGGGCGTCGTCGCCTGCGTCGGGGACGACGACTCGCCGCCGCCGCAGCCCGCGCCGACGAGCCCCAGCCCGAGCGCCACCGCCCACGCCGCCCCGCCACGCCATCTTGCCAAGCCCATTCTTCTCCTCATCCCCCAAGCGCTGAGTCTTGCCCAAGCCGCGCGCGCTTGTAAAGATCCGAGCGCAGCGGGCGCCCCGCCTGACCTGATCCCGCCCGGATACGTCGCCATGGCGAGCAGGGTCAGGACCAGCTGCTCGACGCAGTGGTCCCTGGAGAGCCGCGATGCCGAGGCCTGTCCCCCTCCCAGGGGAAGCGCTAGACTCGCTGTTGATTCGAGACCGCACCACACCATGTGATTCGCCACCTTACGACCGCCGAAGCCGGCAGCTCGATGAAAGCCCTGGAGGCACGTGATCGATGAGCCCGCGCTCCTTCTCCCTCCTCCTCGTCAGCCTCGCCGCCGTGACGGCTCTCCCCGGCCGTGCGGCCAGCCCGCGTCCCGCCTCGCCCGGTCCTTCCGGCGCGGCGGTCGACCTGGCGGTCCTCGCCGAGATCGATCTCGGGCAGCCGATCGGCCAGCTCCGCGCGGTGCCGGTGGAGCTCGGCCCCGGGAAGCCGAAGGCGGTCGCGGCGCTCCATGCGGCCGATGCCGAGATCGATCCCTACATCGGCATGTTCTTCTTCCCGAAGAGCACGCTGCAGCTCGTGGTGTTCGACGAGACCGGCCGCGTGCACTGGCGGCGCGACCTGGGCCCGGGGGTCGTGCCGGGCGTGTGGTTCAGCCCGATCTTCGCGTGGGACCTGGACCAGGACGGGAGGGACGAGATCTACCTCGTCGGCAACCAGGATCCGGCGCATCCGCTGGACTATCGTCACTACGTCCTGGAGCAGATCGACGCCGTCACCGGGACGACGCTCGCGCAGCGCCCCTGGCCGCGGCCGCACGAGCCCGCGTCGCTCTCGGACACCTACCGCCACTTCATCGTCGGCGGTGAGGTCGACGGGAAACCCATGGTGGTCGCCATCCAGGGCACCTACGGCCGGCACACGCTCCACGCCTTCGGGGCGGGGCTGCAGCCCCTCTGGCAGGTGAGCTTCGATCCGGCCGAGGTGGGCGGGGCGCTGGGCAGCCATGTCACGCCGGTCGTGGACATCGATGGCGACGGCGACGACGAGCTGATGATCGGCGAGCGCTGCCTCAGCCTGCGCGACGGGCGGGAGCTCTTCTGCTGCGACCGGCAGGCCTGGCGGGGACATTCCGACATCGTGCAGCCGGTGTTCGACCGTGCGCAGAAGCGGTGGTATCTCTGGACGTGCCGCGAGACGGATCCCGAGCGTGGTCCTCGGCTGGCGTTCTTCGACGACCGCGGCCGGACCGTGTGGCAGGCCGTCGACCGGGGCCACATGGACACGGGCTGGGCCGCCCGCCTCGGGCCGCACGGCGAGCCGATCGTGCTCGGCGTGAGGATCGGGCAGAAGGTCCGCACCGCGGAGGGCGAGCATCGCACGACGGTGGAGGAGTTCACGTTCGAGGCCTTCACCGGCAAACCGGTGAAGCTGGGCTTCGACGTCTACACGACGATCCCGGTGGATCTCGACGGAGACGGCGTGCACGAGCTCGTCAAAGGCTACTTCGAGGGCGACGGCACGGTCATGGATCGCGAGGGCCGGGTGCTCGGCAAGACGGGCGGGCTGACGGCGATCAACTCCAAGTTCACCCGGCACGCGGGCGAGCAGATGCTGAGCTACCATCGCGACGGCAAGGTCCGCATCTGGCACGACCGCAACGCGGTCGACACCGCGGCGGCCCGTGCGCGCTACGAGTCGCGCTTCTACCGCGCCAACCAGAAGCTGAGCGGCGTCGGCTACAACCTGTTCACCCTCGGCGGGATCTGAGGACCGCCCCCGGCCCGCTCGCGAGGCTTCCGCGCCCGGTCGGAGCGGCAGGTGGTCTCCACGCCCCGCGTCGGGGGCGACGCTCGGCCCTACAGCCAGCCGTCCGTCGGGGCCGTGGACAGCGCGCGCCGCATGCCGGCGGCGGCGAAGCGCTCGTAGGCGGCCTCGGCGGCGTCGGTGAAGTCGACGACGCCGGGAACGACGACCGGCGAGGCGCAGTCGTCGAGGAGGACGACCCTTCGCGCGAGGCTCGCGTCGCGCGCACGGATCTCCGAGAGCAGGTCCTCGACCGTCCACCCGACGCAGTGGCTCTTCGCCTCGCCGGCGACGATCACGGTGTCGAAGGAGAGCAGGTGCTCGACGAGGGCGCGGTTCGGGGCGTCGATCGCCGCGCCCCGTGCGTCCTGCGCCACCTCGGGGCGCAGCACCGAGTAGTTCTCGGTCAGGGGGTTCCGGCCCTTGACCTCGACCCGGGTCGGGGACAGGCGGGCGACCCCGTGGAAGAAGACGGCCTCCTCCACCGCCGAGACGAGCGCGTGGCCGATGCCGCCGACCATCGAGTGGTAGGGCCAGACGACCAGCGGGTACTTGCCGCCTTCCTCCAGGCGGCGGGCGTAGTGCAGGGCCCACGCCGCGACGTCGAAGCCCGGGCGCGGGGCGAGCGCGCTCGCGAGGTCGGGGTTGACCCGCCACCGCCCGCTCTCGACGTCCTGCGCCGTGATGACCGTGTGGGGCGCGGGGTGGGCGCCGTCCGGCCCCACCCAGAACAGCGGGTGGAAGATCTGGGCCGCCGTGTGCGTGTCGAGCGTGACCACGACCTGCGTGATGCGGTCGAGGTGCCGGTAGAGGAAGGACGCGATGCGGGCGCAGTCCTCGAGGGCGCCCCGGCCGGACCGCCCGCCCACGAACAGCTCGAACTCCGGCAGGCAGAAGGTGTTCTGCACGTCGACGAGGAGGAGAGCGGTGCGCCGCTCGTCCCCGCGCGCCGGCCGGACGTGGTGCTGCGCGGCCCAGGCCAGGGCCTGCGCCGCCCGCTCCCCGTACGGCACGCGGCGGACGCCTCCCACGGCCGCGGGGTCGAAGAACGGGGGCAGGGGCAGGCTCATCGCAGCTCCTCAGGCCACGAGCGGGTGGATGACGAGGCCCGACGGCAGCTTCGGGTGGAAGAACGTGCTCTTGGCCGGCATCGACTCCCCCGCCTCGGCCACGTCCACGATCTGGCGGACGGGCGTCGCGCGCAGCAGGGCGGCGAGGCGGCAGCCGCCCGCCGCGAGGGCCTCCTCGGCCTCGGCCAGGGAGTGCACGTAGCGCACGGCCGTCTCGGGGACACCGAGCAGGGGCCCGAGCACCGCGTGGTGGAGGAAGTAGGTGTCGAGCGCACGCAGGCAGGCGGGAGCGTCGCCCGGGAGCAGGCGCTCCGCGGCCGGCTCCGCCTCGACGACGAGGGCCCCTCGGCCCGGCTCGGCGAGGGCGAACGCCCACGGCGCCGCGGAGGCCGCCACCGCGGACGCGGCGGACGCGGCGTCCGGCCGCGGGCTCAGCCGGAACGGGCCGGCGAGCCGCCGCGCCGCCTCCTCGAGGGAGGGCCCCTCCGACAGGATCCGGTGGTACGGGAGGACGAGCAGGCCGGGGGCGTCCATCGGCGTGAAGTAGCCGAGGGTGAAGGCGCCGTCGGGGCCGACCGCGTCGCGGTAGCGCAGGGCGGTCGCGTGGCGGTGGTGGCCGTCCGCGATGTAGGCCTTCGCTCCACCAAGGAGCGCGCTCAGCCGCGCGACGAACGACGGCTCCTCCACGCGCCACACCCGGTGGCCGACCGACGCGTCGTCGGCGTACTGCAGGGCCGGCGGCCGGGAGATCGCCTCCGCGAGCAGCCCCGAGAAGCGCGCCCCGGGGTCCGGCACCATGAGGAAGATCGGGCTGAAGTTGGCCTTCGTCGCGAGCAGCACCCGCCAGCGGTCCTCCTTGGCCGCCGCGCGCGTGTGCTCGTGGGGCAGGATGACCCGGCTCGCCGGGTCCTCGGCGCGGAAGCGCGCGAGCACCCCGAAGCGCCGCAGCGTCCTCGAGGGGCCCGCGAACGACTGCTCGAGGACGTAGAGGGCGGGGGCGGAGTCGGCCTGGAGCACGCCCTCCGCGAGCCACCGCCGGTAGGTCTCCCCGGCCTCCTCGTAGCCGGCGTCGCCGGGCGTGCGGTTGAGGACGACCCTCACGATGTTGCGCAGGTCGCGCGCGTAGAGCTCCTCCTGGTAGGCGGGGGGGATGACGTCGTACGGCGGGGCGAGCACCTTCTCGAGGGGAACGCCACGGTACAGGATGCCCGCGAAGGGCTGGATCTCGGCCAAGTCTCCTCCGAAGGGGCGCGAAGGGGCCGCGCCCGGCAGACCCGCATGCTACGACCGATCCTCCCGGCCTTCCACCGGCCGCGCCCGCACGTGGCAGGGTGTGCGGCTCGCCTTCTCCTGCCGCGGGCGCTCCTTCCGCCCTCTCCTCGGACGACCGGCAGCGCGCCTCGACGCGCTGCGTGATCTCGAGGCTGGTCGGCTGGCCGGCCATGGGGGCCTCGCCGAGGCCGAGGGTGTGGAAGATCTCGTGGATCACCATGCTCTCGGCAACGCCCGGCTGACGGAGCTGGACCTCCGCGAACGTCTTGCAGACGAAGACGCGGCGCACGCCCCGGGCTCGCGACGAGCGCGGTCCGTCTTGCGGCACAGGGCCTGCGACGAGCCGGCACTCCTCGCTCTCGAGGCGCGCGAGGGCTCCGGTGCGGGCGTTGTCGAGATCCGCTTCGGAGCCGCCTGGCCCGGCTTGCCGTTCCGGCGCTGGTGAGTGCCCGGCCGGTACGGCCCGACTGAGCTCCCGCCGTTCTTCCGCCTCGTAGCTCGAACTCAGTCGGTCGACCCACCCGGCGGGACCGTGCCACCCTTCGCTCCACCGTTTCCTCACCCGTTCTGCGGGAGGTGCCGGTGATCGGCCGGCGTCTCATCACGCGACCACGACCGGAAGGCTCTCGGGCGCGATCGGGTCTTCTTCAAGCTACGCGACGCCCGCGGAGAGCGCTGGAGCGCCCTCGACGTCGAGCTTCCCCGGGAACCCGGCAGCCCTCCCGGCGACTCCCTCGCCTACCCCACCTGGTCTCCCGAGGCTTCGCCCCTCGCCAAGAACGGACCACCTTTGCTCGCCAAGAGCGACCCACACGGAGAACGTGAACCGCCCCCGGTTTCGTGGACAGCCTGAAGACTCTATTCACGCGGCCACCGACGAGGCAAGCAGGTCGCGACGGACCTGTGCCGGTGAGCCACGATCGCGCGCGAGCCGAGCTCGTGCTGCAGGCGAAGCGTCTTGCGCTCGGCGTAGACGAGACGCTGTGCAAGGTCCCGCTGGCTGCGGTGCAGAGTGGCGATGATCTCCCTGGCCTCGGCCAGGGCACGCGGCTCTGGGATGGAGTCTCTCTCGCTCGCCACTGCGCACAATGTAGGGGCGCAACGTCCTTCGCGCCACAACAAAGTGCGTCACGCCGCGCGCTCGTACCAGCGCCTGCGACGCGTCG
>CAZLRF010000035.1:0-54507 GCA_964561785.1 uncultured Acidobacteriota bacterium
CGGGCGGCGCCCGCGGGGTCGACCTTCTCGTACAGGCGCGTCTCGCCCTCCGCCTCCACCTGGACGAGCGGGCCCGCGTCGCACAGGCCCAGGCAGCCGGTGCCGAAGACCTCGACCTCGCCCTCCGCGCCCCTTTCCTTCACGGCCTTCAGGAGGGCGTCCTTGACCGCCTGGCCGCCGTTCGAGAGGCACCCGGCGGCGGAGCACACCGCCACGCGGCAGCGCTTCTTTCCGAGGCGCTCTCTCTCGGCCTCCTCCATCTCACGACGGGCTTCTGCGCTCATGGCTGGGCCTCTTCGGTGCGCGACGACTCCCGCGTCCACGGACGGACGCGCTCGAGGGTCTCCTCCACCCCGATCTTGCCCGCCACCTCGCCGTCGAAGACGAGGGCAGGGGCGAGGCCGCAGGCGCCGAGGCAGCGCGCGGTGACGAGCGAGACCTTCCCGTCCGCGGTCGTCTCGCCCGCCTTGATGCCGTGCTCCTGCTCGAGGGCCTGCAGGATCTGGCCGGCGCCCTTCACGTAGCACGCGGTGCCCATGCACACGACGCACGTGTGCTCCCCGGGCGGCTTCATCGAGAAGAAGTTGTAGAAGGTGGCGACGCCGTAGACCCGCGACATCGGCGCCCGCAGGGAGCGGCCGACGTAGATGAGCACGTCGTTGTCGAGGTAGCCGAACAGCTCCTGCGCGGTGTGGAGGATCTCGATGAGGGCGTCCTGGCGGAACTGGTGGCGCTTGATCGCGACGTCGAGCAGCTTGAACCGCTTGTCGCCGCTGGGGTGGGGGGGCGTCTGCGGGGTCAGGTTCATTCCTGGGTCCTGTTCATGCCTGACGGCTTACACGTGAGTGCGTTGCATGACTGGTGCCACCGCAACATGATCCCGCCGATCCAGCCCCCGGCGCGCGGCCCCGGCTCTCCCGAGCATTGCCGCGCCTCGATGCCGGAGATGACCCGGCGTCTCGGCGGCGCCGGGGGAACAGGGAAGGGAGGGGCCGCCGAGGCGACGCCAAGTGCTTGATTCGGCGAGTTCCGGGTCAGGGAGACACGCTTTCGTGCGAGCGCCTGCCGGAGCCTGCCGGCCCCGGAATCGTCATGCCATCGTCATCGCCGCGAGTCCGCGCGCTCATCGAGAGCGCGGCCCGAGCCAGTCCCATTCGGTTGCCGGACCGCCGCAAACGTTGCGGGGGGCCGGACGCGCGCGCGAGGGCCCTGCCGGGCCAGCGATGCCGAGGACGTCGCATTTCTCGAGGCCCGCCTCGGGAAGCGGACCTGACCCGCCCCGCGCCGGGGCCTAGCGGGAACGCGCCAGGCGATCGGCCAGCCCGCGAACGGCGTCCTCGACCTGCGCCGAGAGACGATCGCCTTGCGCCGTGTCGCGCGCTTCGATGGCGTAGACGACGAGGCGGCCGGGGAGCGTGCCCAGCGCGCGGGCGAGGCCGATCGCCGCGGCCACGCCCAGCGAGTGGCTCGAGGCGTGACGCAGCGAGGCGACCCGGTCGACCTCGTCGGCGGAGAAGACGTGGAGGCTGCCCGGCGGTCCCGCGCCCCGGCAGGCATCCACGAGGCCCACGTCGTCGAAGCCCGCCCAGGCGTCCATGAGGGACGTCGCCTCGCCGGAAGACTCGCGCACGGCGAGCCCGGGGACGCCGAGGGCGGCCAGGATCCGCGCGACCGCCCGGCCGGCGCCGTCGTCGCCCCGCAAAGGGTTGCCGACGCCGATCACGACCCGCGCGAAGCGCGGATCGCGTTGGCCGGTCCCGGACTGGCCTTCTTCAGGGCCTTCCCGGGGACGAACCGGATCAGATTCCCTCGGCGCCCGACTCGATCCCGGCGCCTCGGGAGGCATCACTCGCGCCGAAGGTCCAGCTTCAGGAAGTGCGTCGCGCACGAGATGCAGGGGTCGTAGTTGCGGATGGCCTGCTCGCACTTCCAGGTGAGCTCGTCCTTGGGCAGGTCGAGGACGGTGGGCACGAAGCGCCACAGGTCGTTCTCGATCGTCTTCTGGTTCTGCGAGGTGGGGGGGACGATCCGCGCCGCCTGCACGAGGCCGTCCGCGCCGATGCGGTAGCGGTGGTAGAGCATGCCGCGCGGGGCCTCGGAGGCCCCGTGGCCGGTGCCGTCGCGCGGGACGACCTCCACCGCGGGCGCGGCGGGAGGCTCCCACGCCTCGATGATCCGCAGGGCCTCGTGGCAGGCGAAGACGAGCTCGACCGCGCGCACCACGATGCTCTTGAAGGGGTTGCGGCAGGTCGGGCCGAGCCCCGCCTCGCGCGCGGCCTCCTGCGCGACCGCGGGCAGGCGGTCGAAGTTGAGGCTGTAGCGGGCGAGCGGGCCCACGTGGTACGCCCCGTGGCCCTTGCGCACGCAGTGCAGGGCGTTCGCGTGGGCGACGTGCTCCTCGAGGAAGTGGTCCTCGAACTCGGAGACCGCGATGTCGAGCCCCTTGCTGGAGACGATCCGGCCCTCGTTGAACGGGTACTCGTCGGGGTGGCGCAGGGAGACGAACTCGTAGTCCTGCTCGAAGTCGGGGAACTCGAGCGACGCCGCGAAGCGCACCGCCTCGCGCGAGAGCTCGAGGGCCCGCTCGAGCCGCTTCGCGATCGGCTGCAGCTCCCGGCGGGTGGGGACGCGGTAGAAGCCGCCGACCTTGACGTTGATCGGGTGGATCTCGCGCCCGCCCACGAGGGTCACGAGGTCGTTGCCGGTCTTCTTCAGCTCGAGGGCCTTCTTCACGACCTCCCCGTGGTCGGCGGCCATGTGGATGGCGCTCTCGTAGCCGAGGAAGTCGGGGGCGTGGAGCATGTAGACGTGGAGGGCGTGGCTCTCGATCCACTCGCCGCAGTAGAGCAGGCGCCGCAGCGCGCGCAGCGGCCCCTCGACCCGGACGCCGCAGGCCGCCTCCATCGCGTGGATGGAGCTCATCTGGTAGGCGACCGGGCAGATGCCGCAGATGCGGGCGGTGACGTCGGGCACCTCGCGGAAGTCGCGCCCGCGCAGGAAGGCCTCGAAGAAGCGGGGCGGCTCGTAGATGCGCAGCTTGACGTCGGCGACCTTGCCTCCGCGCAGCTGCACGGTCAGCCCGCCCTCGCCCTCCACGCGGGCGAGGGCGTCGACGACGATCGACTTGGGCCGGGGGGCGCTACGTGTGGTCGTGCTCATAGGCATCACTCGCCGTTCGGAAGGGGGCGGCGTAGGCGTTGTAGGTGCGGAAGGCCCGCACGAGGTCGGGGCGGGTGCGGCCGAGCTGCTGCTGCCACCACGTGCCGAGCGACGCGGTGTTGGGCGACTCGGCGGGGCCGAAGCAGCCGTAGCAGCCGCGCTGGTACGAGGGGCACAGCGCTCCGCAGCCGGCCTGGGTCACCGGCCCCAGGCAGGGGGTGCCGTGGGCGCTCATCACGCAGACCGTGCCCCGCCGCTTGCACTCGAGGCACACGGAGTAGGTGGGGATGTTCGGGCGGCGCCCGCGGAGGAAGGCGCCGAGGACCTCGACGAGCTGGCCCTTGCTGATCGGGCAGCCGCGCAGCTCGAAGTCGACCCGCACGTGCTGGGAGATCGGGGTCGAGGCGTCGAGGGTCGAGATGTACTCGGGCGTCGCGTAGACCGCGCTCGTGAACTCGCGCACGTCCTTGAAGTTCCGCAGGGCCTGGATGCCGCCCGCGGTGGCGCAGGCCCCGATCGTGACGAGGAAGCGGGACTGCTTGCGCACCTGCTGGATGCGCTCGGCGTCGTGCGACGTCGTGATCGAGCCCTCGACGAGGGTGAGGTCGTACGGCCCCTTGACGACCTCGCGCGAGGCCTCGAGGAAGTTGGCGACGTGGACCTCGCCCGCCACCGCCAGCAGCTCGTCCTCGCAGTCGAGGAGCGAGAGCTGGCAGCCGTCGCAGGAGGCGAACTTGAAGATGGCCAGCTTGGGCTTCGGGAGGGCCATCTCAGACCTCCCGCATGCCGAAGAAGGGCTGGATGCGGTCGTAGCGGAAGACGGGGCCGTCCTTGCAGACGAAGTGCGGCCCGAACTGGCAGTGGCCGCAGACGCCCACCGCGCACTTCATGTTCCGCTCCATGGAGACGAGGATGGCCGAGTCGGGGGTCCCACGCTGCTGCAGGGCCTGGGCGGCGTAGCGGATCATGACCTCGGGGCCGCAGATGAAGGCCATCGCGCTCGTGGGATCGAACGGGGAGCGCTGGACCATCTTGGTCACGACGCCCACCGAACCCTGCCACTCCATCGTGGCCCGGTCCACGGTCACGTCCACCACCACGTCGAAGCGGCTGCGCCACTCGCGCAGCTCCTTCGGATACAGCATGTCGCGGGGGGTGCGCGCCCCGTAGAGGATGACGACGCGGCCGTAGAGGGCCCGGTGGAGCAGCACGTGGTAGATCGCGGGGCGGATGGGGGCGAGCCCGATCCCGCCCGCGATGAGGACCACGTCGTGCCCATGGGCCTGGTCGACCGGCCACGCGGTGCCGAACGGGCCCCGCACGCCCACCCAGTCGCCCTTCTGCAGCCTCTGCAGGGCGCGGGTCGTGGCCCCGACGGCGCGGATCGTGTGGACGAGCACCTCGGGCTTCGCCGGGTCGCCGCTGATCGAGATCGGGACCTCCCCGACCCCGAAGACGTACAGCATGTTGAACTGGCCGGGCCGGAAGGGGCGGAACCGCGCGCCCGCGACCGGGGCGAGGGTCATCGTGAAGGTGTCGCCGGTCTCCTTCGCGACCTGGCGGACCTCGAACGGCTCCGGCCGCATCGGGTCGGAGGCGGACACGGTGGCGGGCGTGAGATCAGTCGTTGCCATAGAGGTCCATGAGCTGCATCCGGGTCGCCTCGAGCCGCGAGACCACGAGGGCGGTGAAGCGCTTGAGCAGCTCGTAGCCGAGGATCGGGTCGGACTCGCACTTGGTGCGCAGGCACGCGCCGTCGAGCGAGAGGGCCCGAACCGCGTTGAGAGCGCGGGCGTCGAAGCGCGCCTTGTACGGCGGGAAGAGCCACGACCAGCCCAGCACCTCCCCCCCCTCGATCGTCTCGATGGTCACCGGGCCCTTGTTGGGGACGAAGACCTCGACCGCGACCTTGCCCTCGCGCACGAGGAAGAAGCGATCGGCGGCCTCGCCCTCCCGGAACACGAACTCCCCGGGCTGGAAGACCACGTTGGCGACGCACCCCACGACCGTGTCGAGGTGGGGCTTGGAGAGGTCCTTGAAGAACGGGTGCTCCGCGAGTACCTGCTCGAAATTGTGGATCGTCACGGCCTTCTCCCCTGTGCTTCGCCCTGGCGGACCGCCCGGGCTTCCGCGGTGATGTCGATGCCCACCGGGCACCAGGTGATACAGCGCCCGCAGCCGACGCAGCCCGAGACGCCGAACTGGTCGTGCCAGGTCGCCAGCTTGTGCGTGATCCACTGCCGGTAGCGTGCGCCCCCGGAGGTGCGGACGCTGCCGCCGTGGACGTAGGAGAACTCCTGGGAGAAGCACGAGTCCCAGATGCGCCGCCGCTCCGTCTCCTGCCCCACGAGGTCGGTCTCGTCCTCGACCGTCGCGCAGAAGCAGGTGGGGCACACCATCGTGCAGTTGGCGCAGGCGAGGCAGCGGCGCGCCACCTCGTCCCACCGCGGGTCCTCGTAGCGGCGGTACAGCGCCTCCTCGAGCCCCGCGGTGTCGAGCGTGCGGCCCATCCGGTCGGCGGCGGCGGCGGTGACCGCCCGGGCCGCCTCGACGTCCCCCGGCTCGGCCGGCCGGCCGGCCACCGCCGAGGCCACCTCCGCCCCCCGCTCGGTGCCGACCTCGACGACGAGCACGTGCCGGGCGTCCTCGATGACCTCGGTCAGGGAGAGGTCGAAGCCGGGGCCGGCCTTGGGTCCGGTCCCCATCGAGGCGCAGAAGCACGTGCCGGCCGGCGACCCGCAGTCGACGGCGAGGAGGAACGCCGACTCGCGCCGGGAGCGGTACGCCGGGTCCACGAACGGGCCGCCGAGGAAGACGCGGTCCTGGACCAGGATGGCCGCGAGCTCGCACGGCCGGACCCCGACGAACGCGTAGCGGGGAGGCGGGGCCGTGTCGGGCTCGGCCACGAAGCCCCCGCTTTCCCGGCGCGCCCTCCAACGCACGAGCGCCGGCGGATGCAGGTAGCGCTTCCACGCGTGCGGGCCGACCGCGTAGCCGAACAGAGCGCGGTCCCCACGCTGCCGCAGCCGGTAGCGCCCGCCGTCCTGCTCGTCGCCGACGCCCACCGGCAGGTCGGCCACGCCCTCGATCTCGCCGAGGACGATGGCGCCGTCACGGACCGTGGGGCCGAGGAGAGAGTGGCCCCGCTCGCGCAGGGCGCCGAGGAGCGCGTCGAGCTCGCGGGCCTCGACGACCAGGGTGTCGCCGGCTTTCATCAAGAGCCCCTCCCTGTTGCCGGCAGGGGCGTGCAAACGGGACGCCACGAGAACAGCGCATCAAACCGATCGAAGCAGCCCCCGGGGGCGCCCGATCTCAGCCGGTTTTTCGCGCCCGTCGGGCGCAGCGCAAAACTAGCGAGGGGATCCTCGGTCGGCCGTCACTCGACCTCGGTGACGATGAACATGAGGACGTGGCTCCCGATCCGGAACTCCTGCTGGTTGTTCAGCTGGTGCTGCTCGATGCGGTCGAGCTCGATCCACGTCCCGTTCGTCGAGCCGAGGTCGCGGAGCACCGCCACGTCGCCCACGATCTCGAGGGCCGCGTGCTGGCGGGAGGCCTCGGGGTCCTCGAGGTTGATGTCCGCTCCCGTGCGGCCGATCACGGTCCGGGTCTTCGTGATCGGGAAGATCTGGCCGGTCGCCGCGCCCTGGATGACGGCGAGCGAGAAACGCTTGTCCTTCGGGAGCTGGAGCAGCCCCATGCGGTGCGCGTCTCCGCCCGCGATGGTCATCGAGCCGACCGGTTCCGGGGCGGGGGCCTGGACGGGCGTCTGCCGCGTGCGCAGGCTCTCCTCGGGCCCCGGGACGAGCGCCTCGGGCGGGGCCGCCACCGGCGGGGCGAGGTCGGGGGGCACCGTCGAAGCGCCGAGCAGGGGGTTCTCGATCTCGATCGTCCCCCCGCACTTCGAGCAGCGGGTCTTCACCTTCGGGCGATCGCCCAGCTTCGACTCGTCGAACCGGTACCTCGACTGGCAGCTGGGACAGACGACGATCATCGCCACTCTCCTCCGCTCGCCTGCCCCCGGACCGGGCGGGGCTCGAGCCTCCGGGACGGACGGGAAGGATAATACGAATCAGCCGCCCGCGGCAGCCGGGGTAGAATGGCAGGGTCCTTTCGAGGAGGGGAAGTGGAGCGCAACGACATCCTCTGGTTCGGCGACGACGAGGACTTCGAAGACGAGGACGACGACTTCGAAGACGACGAGGACTTCGACGAGGACGAGGACGAGGACGAGGACGAGGAGGACGACGACTTCGAGGACGACGAGGACTTCGACGAGGACGACGAGGACGCCGACGACGAGGACTGGGACGACGACGGCGACGACGAGGACCTCGAGGAGGACGACCTCGACGACGAGGACGAGGACGAAGACGAGTGAGCGCGAGCGTCCCCGTCCCCCTCCTGCCGCGCCCCGCCTGGATCCGGGCGAAGGCGCCGCAGGGGCCGACCTACGAGCGGCTGCGGGGCCTCATGAGAGGTCTCGAGCTCCACACCGTGTGCGAGGAGGCCCACTGCCCCAACTTGGGGGAGTGCTGGAGCCGGGGCACCGCCACGTTCATGATCCTCGGTGACGTGTGCACCCGGGCCTGCGGCTTCTGCGCGGTCAAGACGGGGCGGCCCGGGGCCCCGCCCGACGTCGACGAGCCGCGCCGGGTCGCCGACGCCGTGCGTCGCATGGGGCTGCGCCACGCGGTGGTCACGTCGGTCAACCGGGACGACCAGGCGGACGGGGGAGCGGGGATCTTCGCCGCGACCGTCCGCGCGGTCCGGGAGGCCGCACCCGGCTGCGCGGTCGAGGTGCTGGTGCCGGACTTCAAGGGCCGCTGGGAGGCCCTCGACCTCGTGATCGCCGCCCGCCCCGACGTGCTCAACCACAACGTGGAGACCGTGCCGCGCCTGTACCGGACGGCGCGCGCCGGGGCGAGCTTCCCGCGGTCGCTCGAGCTCCTGAGGCGGTCGAAGGAGGCGGGGCTGCTCACCAAGAGCGGGATCATGGTCGGCCTCGGCGAGGAGCCGGCGGAGGTCGAGGAGACGATCCGGGCGATCCGCGCCGCGGGAACCGACGTGCTCACCGTCGGGCAGTACCTCCGGCCCTCCCCGCAGCACCTGCCGGTCCGGCGCTACTGGTCGCCCGAGGAGTTCGAGGCGCTCCGTGCGCTCGCCCAGTCGCTCGGGTTCGCCCACGTCGAGTCCGGGCCCCTCGTGCGCTCGAGCTACCACGCCGAGAGCCACGTGCCGGGAGCGCCTACTTCCTGAGGCGGGCCACGACGGCCGCGATGACGTCGCCCGCGCGGTCGACGTCCGCGTCCGTGGTCGTGCGGCCGAGCGAGAGGCGCAGGGAGGACTGGACGCGCTCGGGCGGCAGGCCCATCGCCCGCAGCACGTGCGAGGGGAGGGCGGCCCCGGCCGCGCACGCCGCCCCCGTCGAGGCCGCGATCCCCTCGAGGTCGAGCGCGATCACCAGGTCCTCGGCCTCCACCCCCGCGAAGGAGACGCTCGCGGTGTTCGGGAGGCGCTCGCCCTCGCCGTTCGCCGCGGCCCCGGGCAGCGCGAGCAGCCTCCCGAGCAGGCGGTCGCGCAGCGCGGCGAGCCGCGGGGCCTCCGCCGCGAGCGCGCGCCGGGCGATCTCGGCCGCGGCCCCGAAGCCCACGATCCCCGCCACGTTCTCGGTGCCCGCCCGCCGGTTGCGCTCCTGAGCGCCCCCGCGCACGAGGGGAGCGATCGGCGTGCCCCGCCGGACCCAGAGGCACCCCGTGCCCTTCGGGCCGCAGATCTTGTGGGCGGACAGCGTGAGGAGGTCGACGTCGAGCGCGCGCACGTCGAGCGGGACCCTGCCCGCGGCCTGCACGGCGTCGCAGTGGACGAGCGCCCCCCGCTCGTGCGCGAAGCGCGCCACCTCCGCCACCGGCTGGAGGAGCCCGGTCTCGTTGTTGGCGAGCATCAGCGAGACGAGCGCGGTCGACTCCGTGACGCGCGAGGCGATCTCGGCCGGGTCCACCACCCCCGCCCCGGTGACGGCGGCCACCTCGACCGGGACCCCCTCCTCCCGCAGCGCCCTCGCGGTGTCGAGCACCGCGTGGTGCTCGATCGCGCTCACCACGAGGCCGCGGCGATCGCCCTTCGCGCGGGCGAGGACGCCGCGCAGGGCCATGTTGTCCGACTCGCTGCCGCTCGCGGTGAAGACGACCTCCGCCGCCGCGCCGCCCACGAGCGCGGCCACGCGCTCGCGCGCCTCCTCGACCGCGGCCCGTGCCCGCTGCCCGTGCCAGTGGAGGCTCGAGGGGTTGCCGAAGTCCTCGCGGAAGAAGGGCAGCATCGCCTCGAGGACGCGGGGGTCGACGGGCGTCGTCGCGTTGTGGTCGAGGTAGATCCGCCGCGCGCTCACGCGGTCTCCGCGCGTCCGGGGAAGCCCCTCGCCTCGAGCACGAGGCGGGTGCGCAGCTCGTGAAGCTCGAGCGAGAGGCCGACCGGGTACTGGTGCGGGTTCACGAAGCGCGTGATGCCGGGGTGCAGCCGCGAGACCTGCGCGCGGGCCCGGGCCCGCGCGTCCTCGATCGGAGGGGGCTCGGCCACCGCCCGCCCGCCCCTCATCAGCGGCACGAGGAGGTCCTCGCCCGGGGTGCCGCGGGCGATCCTCTTGCGGCGGGTCGGATCGAGCGGGTCGACCAGCACCGGGGCCTCGGGCAGGCCGGTCTCCTCGTCGTAGATGACGTCGGCCAGGAACCCGGCCTCGGAGGAGAAGCGGCGCACCTGCTGGACGCCGGGGTTCGACGTCTTGGCCGCCTGCTCGGACACCTTCACGCGGTGCTGCCACGGCCCGCCCGGCGGGCGGACCGCCGCGAGCTTGTACACCCCGCCGAGGGCGGCCTGATCGCCGCCGGTCACGAGCCGCGTTCCCACGCCCCACAGGTCGATGCGCGCTCCCTGCTCCTTGAGGCTGGAGATGAGGTGCTCGTCGAGGTCGTTGCTCGCGAGGATGCGCATGCGGTCGAGGCCGTGCTCGTCGAGGATCCGGCGCGCCTCGATGCTGAGCCAGGCGAGGTCGCCCGAGTCGAGGCGGATGCCGATCGGCTCGTGGCCCCGCTCGCGCAGCCTGAGGGCCGCCTCCGCCGCGCGGCGCACGCCGGAGAGCGTGTCGTAGGTGTCGACGAGGAACACGCAGTTGTTGGGCTGGGCCCGGGCCCACGCCTCGAACGCCTCCGCCTCGGTGTCGAAGGCCATCACCCAGCTGTGGGCGTGGGTGCCCCGGACCGGGATGCCGAACAGCCGCCCCGCGAGCACGTTCGACGTGGCCGCCACCCCCCCCACGTACGCCGCGCGCGAGGCGCTGAGCCCCCCGTCGGGCCCCTGCGCCCGTCGCAGGCCGAAGTCGATCACCTCGTCCCCGCGGGCGGCGAGGCACACCCGCGCCGCCTTGGTCGCGACGAGCGTCTCGAAGTTGACGAGGTTGAGCAGCGCCGTCTCCACGAGCTGCGCGTGGAGGATCGGGCCGCGCACGCGCACGAGCGGCTCGTAGGGGAACACCACCGTGCCCTCGGGGACCGCGTCGACGTCGCACTGCAGGCGCAGGCCGCCGAGCTCGGCGAGGAAGCCCGCGTCGAAGATCGGCCGGCCGTCGTTGCCGCGCAGCGAGGCGAGATACTCGACGTCCTCCGGCGTGAAGCGAAACCCCGACAGGAACTCGAGAGCCCGCGCCAGCCCGCAGGCCACCGCGAAGCCGCCCCCGAACGGGTTTCTCCGGAAGAAGAGGTGGAAGACGGCCTCCTCGCCCGTGCGTCCGGCGTGACGGTAGGCCTGGGCCATCGTCAGCTGGTACAGGTCCGTGGCGAGGGCGAGGGACGGGCGGTAGACGTCGCCGAGCCGGGTCATCACGCCATCATGCGGCAAGACCGGCGCGGAGGCGAGCGCTACAATCCGGCCGCATGCCGCCGGTGATCGCCCTCCTGACGGACTTCGGCTCGCGCGACGCCTACGCGGGAACGATGAGAGGCTCCATCCTCTGCGCGTGTCCGGATGCCACCCTCGTGGACGTGACCCACGAGGTTCCGCCCCACGACGTGGCGGCGGGCGCCCTCGCCCTCGACGCGGCCTACCGGCACTTCCCGCCGGGGACGGTCTTCGTCGCGGTGGTCGACCCCGGCGTGGGCTCGGAGCGCAGGCCCCTCGCGCTCGGGGCGGGGCGCTGGCTCTTCGTGGGGCCGGACAACGGCCTCTTCACCCACGTGCTCCTGGCCCACCCCTCGGCCCGCGCTCACCTGCTCGCGAACCCCCTTCTCTTCCGGGAGCCCGTCTCGCCCGTCTTCCACGGGCGCGACCTCTTCGGGCCCGCCGCGGGCCGGCTGGCCCGGGGCCTGCCCCTCGCGGAGGTCGGCCCCCCCGTCCCCGACCCGGTGATCCTCCCGCAGCCGCCCAAGACGCGTCACGGCGACGCCTGGGAGGGGGCCGTCGTCCACGTCGACCGCTTCGGTAACCTCACGACGAACCTCACCGAGGCCGACCTCGTCTCCCTCGCGGGGCCCGCCCTCGCCCTCCTCGAGGTCCGCCTCGCCGGCCGCGTGCTGCCGCTCGTGCGGCGGTACTCCGAGGTGCCTCCAGGCGAACCCTGCGCCCTCGTGGGATCGAGCGGGCGGCTCGAGGTGGCGGTGAACCGCGGCCGTGCGGACGAGCGTCTCCGGGCCGGGATCGGCGCGCCGGTGCAGGCCTCGCGTGGAGGCGTGCTACACTTTCGAGGGCGATAAACCGCGGCAAACGCGCGGCTTGTCGCGCCGCGCTCGTCGCCGGCGGCGGACGTCCAGGAAGGGGGCAGCAAGCGCATGGCCGAGGAGTTCGAGGACCCGCACGACGAGGACGTCTTCGCTCCCGTGGCCGCTCGGGGCTTCAGGCACATCGGTGTCGACTCCGCCCAGGGGGTCACCCGCATCACGCTCAACCGCCCGCCGGCCAACGTCCTCTCGATCGAGATGATGCAGGAGCTGGGCACGGCCTTCGAGTCGCTCGAGTACCAGAAGGAGACGAAGCTGGTCACGCTCTTCGGGGCGGGCAAGTACTTCTCGGCGGGCTTCGAGCTCGGCGACCACCTCGGCGACCGCGCCTACCTGATGCTCGAGAGCTTCCGGCGCATCTTCGAGGCCCTCGCCAAGGTCGACAAGCCGACGCTCGCGGTGGTGGCGGGCCCCGCCCTCGGCGCGGGCTCGATCCTCGCCGCCGCCTGCGACATGGTCCTCGCCGGCCAGAGCGCGAAGCTCGGCCACCCCGAGATCCGCGGGGGGGTCTTCAACACGGTGGCGGCGGCGCTGCTCCCGCGGCTCGTCGGGCGCAAGCGCGCCTTCGAGCTCCTGATGATGGGCACGAGCGTCAGCGCCGCCGAGGCGGAGCGGCTCGGCCTCGTCACCCGCGCGGTGCCCGACGAGCGGCTCGAGGCGGAGGTGGCGGCCGTCGTCCAGCGCTTCCAGGAGTCGAGCGCCCCGATCCTCCAGCTGACCCGGCGCGCGGTCGCCGGCGGGTTCGACCTCCCCTACGAGGAGGCGGTGCGCCACGCCGAGGACGTGTACCTGAACCAGCTGCTGAACACCCAGGACGTCGAGGAGGGGCTGCGGGCGGTGGCGGAGAAGCGAAAGCCCGCCTGGAAGGACCGGTGAGCGCGGCCAGGGGACCCTCCCACGGCGACTGGGACTCGGTCCTCGAGGCCCGGCAGCTGTACGAGGCCGAGCTCGCCGCGGGCCGCCTGCGCGAGGCGGGCATCGACGCCCGCGTGATCGACCAGAGCTACAACCAGGAGCCCCTGCCCACCGTGCGCTCGTTCGCGATCGTGCGGGTTCTGGTGCCGGCCTACAGCGCCGAGGAGGCGCGGCGGGTCCTGGCCGAGGGGGCGGCGGCGCTCCCTTTCGAGGAGAGCGAGGAGCCATGATCGACCTGTCCCTGACCGAGGAGCACGAGGCCCTCGTCGAGACCGTGGGCGCGTGGGGCCGCAAGGAGGTGCTGCCCCAGATCCACGACCTCGACCGCGAGCACCGCTTCAACCGCGACTTCCTCCGGCAGATGGCGGAGCTGCAGCTGCTCGGCATCTGCATCAGCGAGGAGTGGGGCGGCGCCGGGATGGACTACGTGAGCCTCGGGCTCGCCTGCGAGGAGCTCGAGTACCTGGACACCCACCTGCGGGTCATCATGTCCGTCCACGTCGGGCTCAACTCGATGACCCTGTGGTGCTGGGGCACGGACGAGCAGAAGAAGAAGTACCTCGTGCCGCAGGCGAGGGGCGAGCGCATCGCCAGCTACGGGCTCACCGAGCCCAACGCCGGCTCCGACGCGGTCGGGATCCAGACGACCGCGGTGCGCAAGGGGGACCGCTACGTGCTGAACGGCGAGAAGATGTGGATCAGCCTCGCCGACGTGGCCGACCACTTCCTGGTGATCGCCTGGACGGACCAGGAGAAGAAGAAGAGGCGCGACCACTCCGGGATGTCCGCCTTCATCGTCGAGCGGTCCTGGAAGGGCTTCTCCTCCTTCACGATCAAGGAGAAGTGGGGGATCCTCGCCGGGAACACCGGGGGCTTCTCGATGCAGGACGTCGAGGTCCCGGTCGAGAACCGCCTGGGCGAGGAGGGCGAGGGCTTCAAGGTCGCGATGTTCGCCCTCGAGAACGGCCGCTACACCGTGGCCGCCGGCGCGACCGGCCTCGTCCGGGCCTGCCGCGACGCGTCCGTCTCGTACGCGCAGAGCCGCAAGACCTTCGGCGTACCGATCGGCGAGCACCAGCTCGTGAAGGAGATGATCGCCCAGATGGTGTCCGACTACGACGCGTCGAGGCTCCTGTGGCTGCGCGCCGGGTGGATGAAGAACGCGGGCCTGCGCAACACCCGCGAGACGTCCCTCGCCAAATGGTTCGCGACGGTCGCCTCGGAGCGGGCGGCGGGCGACGCCGTGCAGATCCACGGGGCGAACGGCTACTCCGACGAGTACCCGGTCGGCCGCTTCTACCGCAACTGCAAGGCGGCGGTCATCTACGAGGGCAGCCGCGAGGTGCACAAGCTCATGCAGGCTGACTACGCCCTCGGCTACCGCCAGGACAAGCCCCGCCGAATCGACCTGCCCCCGTACAAGAGGTAGCGGCCCGCGGAGGCGCTCATGGTTCCGGCCGACCTGCCGCTCGAGTTCGTGAGGGTCGTGGAGAAGGCGGCGATCGCCGCCGCGCGCACGATGGGCCAGGGGGACCGCAAGGGCTCCGACCACGTCGCGGTCGAGGCCATGCGCCGGGAGATGGAGACCGTCGACATCGACGGGACCATCGTGATCGGGGAAGGCGAGCGGGACGAGGCCCCGATGCTGTTCATCGGGGAGAAGGTGGGGACGGGGAGCGGGCCCGCGGTCGACATCGCCGTCGACCCCCTCGAGGGTACGAACCTCTGCGCGACCGGAACGCCGGGCGCGATCGCGGTCCTCGCCGCCGCCGAGCGGGGGGGGCTCCTCCACGCGCCCGACATCTACATGGACAAGCTCGTCGTCCCCGGCCCCGCCCGGGGGAAGGTCGACATCCTGGCCCCCGTGGCGGACAACCTGAAGGCGATCGCCCGCGCCCTCAACCGCGACGTCGACGACCTCGTGGTGATCGTGCTCGACCGCCCGCGGCACGAGCGGCTGATCGCGGACATCCGGCAGGCCGGCGCCCGCATCCGGCTCATCGGGGACGGCGACCTCTCCGCGGGGATCTCCGCCGCGGTGTCGGGGACCGGCGTCCACGCCGTGATGGGGACCGGGGGGGCCCCCGAGGGGGTGCTCACCGCCGCCGCCATGCGCTGCCTCAACGGCGAGATCCAGGGCCGTCTCGTCCTCAACCGCCCCTCCGACGCCGACCGGCTCCGCAACATGGGGATCAGCGACCTCGACCGGGTGTACCGCACCGAGGACCTCGCCCCGGGCCGCAGCATCATCTTCGCCGCCGCCGGGGTGACGGACGGGACGCTGCTCAAGTCCGTGCGGTTCTTCCGGGACGGCACCCGCACCGAGTGCCTGGTCATGACGACCGAGCCCCGCCAGGTTCGGTTCATCGACACGATCCACGCCGAGAGTCGGCCCGACGTGGTCATCCGGTTCTGAACGGGGCGTCCCGCGGTCTGGCCACTTTGTGACCACCGACACAGTCTGAGGGGTCCCTTCGGGCTGTTAATGGCCCGCTACGAGACGAGAGGGGGTGTGCCCTGGGGGTGTGACGTGGGGCCGAGCGGGCCAGGCCAACACCAAAGGGGGTTTACATGACGAACCCTCAATTTCCCCTTGACATGCCCGCGGCCCGATGTTAGCTTCACCCGGGACTTTAACTATTCTTGATAAGTGTGGATTGAGATTGAGTTCTGAAGAGAGGCGCCGCGGAGACGATCGGAGCCGCGGGGCGACACGCGAAGTCGGGAGCGAGAACGGTCAGTAAGAGGAGACGCCCGTGGGCCTTTTCGGCAAGAAGAAGGGACTGGTCGGCGTCGACATCGGCTCCTCGGCTGTGAAGGCGGTGGAGCTCAAGGTCGGCGGGAAGGGCGGCGACGAGTACCAGCTCGTCAACATCGGGATGGAGCCGCTCCCCTCCGAGGCGATCGTGGACGGCGCGATCATGGACGCGGGCGCGGTCATCGACGCCATCCAGCGGCTGTTCCAGGAGAACAAGATCAAGACGACGGACGTGGCGACCGGCGTCTCGGGCAACTCGGTGATCGTCAAGAAGATCAGCCTGCCGAGCATGAGCGCCGAGGAGCTGGCCGAGTCGATCCACTGGGAGGCCGAGCAGTACATCCCGTTCGACATCCAGGACGTGGCCCTGGACTACGAGGTGCTCGAGGGCGGCGGCTCGGGCGGGAACATGGACGTCCTCCTGGTGGCGGTCAAGAAGGACAAGATCAGCGAGTACACCTCCGCGGTGGCCCAGGCCGGCCGCAACGCTTCGATCGTGGACGTCGACGTCTTCGCCCTGCAGAACTGCTACGAGGTGAACTACGGGGTCGACCCGGGACGCGTCGTGGCGCTGCTCAACATCGGCGCGTCGATCATGAACGTCAACGTGGTGAAGGGCGACAAGTCGATCTTCCAGCGCGACATCGCCGCGGGCGGCAACCAGTACACCGACGCCATCCAGAAGGACCTCAACCTCTCCTTCGAGCAGGCGGAGGCCCTCAAGAAGGGCGAGCAGGTGGAGGGCGCCTCCCCGGAGAGCCTGCATCCCATCCTCCAGGCGGTTTCGGAGAACATCGCCATGGAGGTGCAGAAGACGTTCGACTTCTTCCGCGCCACCAGCCAGGAGGACCGGATCGACCAGATCTTCCTCTCCGGCGGGACGGCGAAGATCCACGGCCTCCGGGACCTCCTCCAGGACCGCTTCTCGACCCCGGTGGAGCTGCTGAATCCCTTCCTCAACGTCCGGTACAGCGAGAAGGACTTCAACCCGGACTACCTCGACGACATCGGGCCCCAGGCGGCGATCGCCGTGGGCCTGGCCGTGCGCAGGGTGGGTGACCGATGATCCGCATCAACCTCGTCGCACCCGAGCGGACCACCAAGGCGAAGGCCAAGGCGGGGCCGGCCCTCCCCGCGGGGGCGCTGCAGAGCTACCTCTTCCTCGCCCTGTTCGCGGGCGGGGCGCTCGTGCTCTGCGCCGGCCTGTGGTGGCTCCAGTCGAACAAGCTGAGGGACCTCGAGACCCGCATCGCCGCCGACGAGAAGCGGCAGAGGGACCTGCAGGCGATCAAGCAGCAGGTCGACGAGTTCCAGCAGAAGAAGGCGACCCTCGAGAACAAGGTGCTGGTGATCGAGCAGCTCCGGCTCTCCCAGAAGAGCCCGGTCCACATGCTGGACGAGATCTCGAAGGCCCTGCCCGACTACGTCTGGCTGACCACCATGGACGAGACCCGCGGGGCGCTCCGCTTCTCCGGCCAGAGCAACAGCCTCGCCGCGGTCGCCGACTTCATGGGAGCCCTCCAGCGCAGCGGATGGTTCCCCCAGGTGGACCTCGTCTCGAGCCAGGACCAGCGCAACCTCGTGAACTTCGCGCTCTCGGCCACCTTCAAGGACCCCGAGGTCGCGGCCAAGGAGAAGGCCGCCGCCGAGGCGAGGGCGGCCGCGGAAGCGGCCGCCGGCCCGCCGGCCAAGGGCCGCAAGGCAAAGAAGTAGGGAGGCGGGAATGGCGGAGAACCCACTCGGCAAGCTTCCCCTCGCGGGCCAGCTCGGCGTCGCGGCGGTCGTCGCCGCGCTCATCTGCGGAGGCTTCTACTGGTTCTGGTACTCGGGCGCCCTCGAGACCCAGAAGAAGCAGGAGGCGAAGCTCGCCGAGCTCCAGAAGCAGATCCGTGCCCTCGAGGCCACGGCGAACAAGCTCCCCGAGTTCCAGCGGGAGGTCCAGGCCCTCGAGGCGCGCCTCGAGACGCTCAAGCGCATCCTGCCCCCGGAGAAGGAGATGCCCGACCTCATGCGGCGGGTGCAGTACCTCGCCGCCCAGTCGAGCCTCCAGATCCGCAAGTTCAACCCGGCCACCCCGGTCCAGAAGGACTTCTACCAGGAGGTGCCGGTCAACCTGGACGTGGAGGGCACCTACCACAACCTCGGGGCCTTCCTCGACCGCGTGAGCCGCATGTCCCGCCTGGTGAACGTCGGCAACGTGAAGATCAAGGCCCAGGCGAAGCCGACGATCTCGAACACGATCGCGGCCTCGGCGGTGGCCACCACCTACGTCTACAAGGACGCCCCGCCGCCCGCCGCGTCCGCGAAGGGGAAGCGGCCGGCCGCAGGGGCGAAGCGATGAGGGGGCGCGTCATGAAGCTCGTGATCATGGCCGCCGCGCTCGCGGCGCTCGCCGCTCCCGCCTCGGCCCAGGCGCCGGAGGCGCCGGCGCCGGCCGCTCCCGCGCCGGCGGTCCAGGCGGCGCCCGGGCTCGAAGCGGCCGACGCCTCCCGTCCGCCGCTCGACGTCGAGCTCGAGGCGGGTGGGTTCGCCTACAACTCGCAGGGTCGCCGCGACCCCTTCGTGAGCCTCCAGCGGCCGGTGGCCGCGGACCGGGGACCGAAGACGCGCAAGCCGGGGATGGAGGGGTTCCTGATCCAGGAGATCGCCCTCAAGGGGATCGTGAAGACGGCCGGGGGCGGGCTCGGCATCGCCCAGAAGCCGGGCTTCATCGCCATGTTCCTGGGCGCCGACGGGAAGTCGTACCCGGTGGTCACGGGACAGCGGCTGTACGACGGGGTGATCACCAGCATCGATGCGACGTCCGTGACGTTCCGGCAGGAGGTGACGGATCCCCTCTCGCCGGTCAAGACGCGCGAGGTCCGCAAGAGCCTGTATGCGTCGGAGGAGGCGAGGCAATGAGAGCGAAGCTCGCTGGGGTCGGCCTGGTCGCGGTCGTCCTCGCACTGGCGGCGTGGGCGCCGGCGCAGGAAGCGGCCCCGACGGCCATTACCGACATCCGCCAGGAGAAGGGCAGCGACCGGTCCACCCGGCTCGTGGTCGAGTGCACGGGGCCCCTGTCCTACACCTACTACAGCCCCGACCCGCTCACGCTGGTGGTCGACATCCCCGAGGTCGACGCCTCGCAGGTGCCCGCGCGCCTCAACGTGGGAACCCGTGAGGTCGACTCCGTCCGGGTGACGAGCCTGGCGCGGGCCGACGGCCGCAGCCTCGCCCGGGTGGAGGTGCGCCTGGCGAGCCTGGTGCCCTACCAGGTCTACTCGAAGGACAAGGCCCTCAACCTCGTCTTCGAGCGCCCGGCCACCCTCGCCGAGGCCGAGCCCGCGGCTCCGGCCCCGGTGGCCGCCCCGGCCCCGGTGACGGCCCCGGCCCCGGTCGTGACGCCCGTCGCCGCGGCGGAGCCGGTCGCGCCGGCGTCGCTTCCCGCGGCGGGGGCGCGGGCGACGCGCATCGTGGCGGTCTCCCGGGACGAGGTCGACGGCCTGCTCGCATTCACGGTGAAGGCCGACGGCCGTCTCAAGTACCGCGACTTCGTCATCCCCAACCCGGACCGCCTCGTCGTCGACTTCGCAGACGTCAACGCGCGGGCGAACGTGCGGTCGATCGAGGTGGGCGAGAGCCCCGTCCGCAAGGTGCGCCTCGGCCAGTTCAGCGCGGAGTCGCCCAAGGTGGCCCGGCTCGTGCTCGACCTCACCGCCCCCGCGCCGTACCGGATCATCGACGCCGCCGACGGCGTCCGGATCGTCTTCGGCGACTCCCCGGCCGCGCCGGCGCCGGCGGCCGCTCCGCTCGCCGCCCTGCGGGCGGCCGAGGCCGAAGCCGCCGCTCCCGACCCGGACGCGGCGCCGCTCGCGCGACCGGCGGCCCTCGAGCCGCTCGCCCTGCCCCCGCTTCCCGAGCCGCAGGCGCCGGCGGCCCCGGCTGCCGCGGCGCCGGAAACGGCCAATTACGGCACGGCCTGCGGCACCCAGGGCGACCTCGGAACGCCGATCAGCCTCGACTTCAGGGACGGGGACCTCCAGGACATCTTCCGCCTCTTCTCCGACATCTCCGGTCTCAACGTCGTCGTGAACCCCGGGGTGACGGGGAAGGTGACGCTCAAGCTCAACGAGGTGCCGTGGGGCCGCGCGCTCGAGCTCATCCTCAAGACCAACTCGCTCGGCTGCGTCCTCGAGGGTAACGTCATCCGCATCGCCCGCCTGACCGACCTCCAGCGGGAGCAGGCCGAACGGCGCAAGCTCGACGAGGAGAAGGCGCTCGCCGGCGACCTCGTGGACCGCTCCTGGCGGATCTCCTACGCGAAGGCCAACGAGCTGCAGGACGTCCTCAAGAAGGCCGGAGCGCTCTCGTCCCGCGGGCAGATCAACGTGGACCCCCGCACCAACACGATCATCATCCGCGACCTGCCGTCCTACGTCGACAAGGCGGCGAACCTGATCGCCGATCTCGACACCGCCACCCCGCAGGTGGAGATCGAGGCGCGGATCGTGGTGACGACCCGCAACTTCACCCGCGACCTCGGGATCCAGTGGGGATTCGGAGCGGAGGCCTCGCCCCGCTTCGGCAACACCACGGGCCGCGTGTTCCCGAACTCGATCGTCCTCAACGGCGGCGCCGTGCCCTCCGATCTCGGCATCCCCGCCGACCAGGTGGGCCCGGGCGGCGCCTCGTCCGAGGCCGGGATCGGCACCGCGGGCCGGGGCTACGCGGTGAACCTGCCCGCGAGCAGCTTCACCTCGGGCATCGGGATCTCGATGGGGAACGTCCTCGGCAGCTTCAACCTCGACCTCGCCCTGACCGCCCTCGAGCGGCAGGGGCGCGGCCGCCTGCTGTCCACACCGAAGGTCACCACCCAGAACAACCAGGCGGCGGAGATCAAGCAGGGCGTCCAGATCCCGATCCAGACGCTCGCGAACAACACGGTCACCGTGCAGTTCAAGGACGCGGTCCTCACCCTCAAGGTGACCCCGCAGATCACCGACGCGGGAACCGTCATCCTGAACCTCGAGGTCGAGAACAACTCGCCCGACTACGCAAACCGCGTGAACGGCATCCCACCGATCAACACGCAGTCGGCGAAGACGATCGTCCTCGTCAAGGACGGGCAGACGGCGGTGGTCGGCGGCATCTACCAGAGCACCGAGACCAACACCGAGAACCGAACGCCCTTCCTGAGCCAGATCCCTCTCCTGGGCTACCTGTTCCGGAGCAAGGCCGTCGACTCGCGGAACAACGAGCTCCTGCTGTTCATCACGCCGCGCATCGTCAAGTCCTAGAGGGTGAGAGAAGCCATGTGGTGCCGATTTCCAGGTCGTGACGGCAGGGGGTGGACGATGAGGATGGGGGCAGTGGCGGCCGCGGCGCTGGCCATCGCCATGGCGGGATGCAGCGCCGAGTACGTCGAGGACAGCCGGGCTCCGGTGATCCTGCGCATCACGTCGATCAACGCGGGGGCGGTCGTCGAGTCCGACGTGCGCATCGGCGCGAACAGCGACGGGGTGTGCCCGGACAGCGTTCCGGTGGGCGTCGCGGTGCGCCCGAAGAACCCGGGTGCGAGCATCGTTCAGAACGCGGGGGACGTGTTCCTGACGAGCTACGAGATCCGATGGGTGCGCTCGGACGGGCGCGGGGTCGAAGGGGTGGACGTGCCGTACCGCACGAGCGGCTACCTCTCGGCGGTCGTCGCGAACAACGAGAACGCGGAGTTTCCGCTCGAGCTCGTGCGAAGGCAGGCGAAGCTCGAGCCGCCGCTCAGCAACATCACCGGGATCCAGATCGTGACGATGTTCGCGGAGGTCACGCTGTTCGGCGAGAACGTGGCGGGCGACAAGGTGTCCGCCTCCGGTCGGATCCAGGTCACCTTCGCCGACCTTGCCGACACCCTGACGAGCTGCCCCACGAGCTAGGAGAGAAGAGGCCATGCGACGCGTGAAGAGCCTTCGAAACACGGCGACCGCCGCGACTCTCGCCGCGCTCCTCGGGACCCTGGGATGCGGCGTGGACAAGGTGGAAGAGCCCGGGCTGAGCGGGCCGTCCGAGACGGGGGTGTCGGTCCAGCTCACGGCGCTGCCCGACACCCTGAACGCGGACGGGGTCAGCGTCTCGGTGGTGCAGCTCGTCCTGCGCAACGCCGACGGCGCCGCGATCCAGGGGCGCGCCGTCCTCTTCGAGTACAGCGGGGACGGGGTGCTCGTTCCGTCGGCCAGCTCGACCTACGTCGGGCCGATCCAGACCGGGATCGTGATGGCGACCGACCGGGACGGCGTGGCCAACGTCGTCTACGTCGCGGGAACGGGGATCGGGACTGTCGTCGTCGCGGTTCGGCCCTACGGGATCGACTCGGCGAACGCCTTCTATCGAACGGTCGAGATCCGGCAGCGGTGATACCCTAGGGCGCGTCTCGCGCACCGCCCACACGAGGGGCCGGCCGGACGCAGGCCGGCCCCGAGTTCTTGTGACCCTTGGCTGACTCCCGCATCGACGAGCTCCGCCGGCGCCTCGAGCGCGACCCCGGCTCGCGCCTTTTCGCGCAGCTCGCCGAGGAGCACCGCAAGGCGGGCAACCACGCCGAGGCGGTGCGGGTCGCGCGGGCCGGCCTCGCCCAGCACCCCTCGTACGCCTCCGCCCGCCTGACGCTGGGGCGCGCGCTGCTCGACAGCGGAGACGCCGCGGGGGCGCGGGTGGAGCTGGAGGCGGCGCTGCGGGACGCCCCGGACAACATCCTCGCGAGCCGCTTCCTCGGCCAGGCGCTGGAGGCGCTCGGGGAGCTCGGTCCCGCCCTCCTGCAGTTCCAGAAGACGCTGAAGATGGCTCCGGGGGACCGCCAGCTCGAGAGCCAGATCGTTTCCCTGCAGAGCCGTCTGCGCACGCCCGCCGCGGCGCCGCCGCCCGCGCCGGCGCGTCCGCCGGCACCCGAGCTCACGACACCGATCCGCCCGCTCGCCGCGCCAGCGGCGCCCGCCGACGCGGAGGAGGGGGCGCTGTCCCCGACGATCCGGATCCACATGCCGGGCGACCGGGCGCCGGGAGGGGTACGGCGGGCTCCCGGCCCGCCACCGGCCGTCGTCGCCCCGCCGCCCCTGCCCCGCCCTCCGGCGGGTGGGGGGCCACCGCCGTCGCCCCCGACGCCCTCGCCGGGCCCCGAGCCCCGACCCGAGGCGCCTCGTCCCGCTCGCGCGGCGGAGCCCTTCTACGAGTCCGACGTCGCGCCGACACAGCCGAAGGCGGAGCCTTCGCCCTTCTTCGTGCCCGAAGAACCTCCGGCGCCGACGCTTCCGGGGCCCCTCCCGCCCGTGGAGGAGCGCGTCCCTGTCGCGCCGCCCGCCCCGCCCCAGGCGACCGCCGCGGAGGGGGCCGGGGTGAGCCGGGCGGAGGCCGAGCCCACCCCGGAGGCTGGGGGGGACGAAGCCGCGCCCGAGCCCGACGAGGGCGGGGCGGCCGTGCCCACCTCGACGCTCGCCGAGCTGTACCTGAAGCAGGGCCTTCTCGAGCAGGCGATCGACGTGTACCGCCAGGTCGTCGCCGCCGAGCCCGCGAACGAGCGCGCGCGGGGCCGCCTCGTCGAGCTCGTCGCCTCGGTCACCGCACCCGACCCCCGCGCCGCGCGGCGGCGTGCCCTGGAGCGCACGATCGCGGGCCTCGAGGCCCTCCTCGCCGCGGTTAGGGCGCCGCGATGACCGTCCCGGCCTTCGCGGACGCGCTGGCAGCGGTGGCGCGCCGGGTCCCCGAGAGCGAGGTGCTGATGATCATCGGCACCGACGGCATCCCGATCGAGCGGCTCGCCATCCGGCCCGACCCCAACATGGAGGCCGTGGCCGCGGAGTACACGACGCTCCTGCGGGCCAGCCTGGCCGCGGCCGCGGACACGGGGCTCGGCCACCTCCAGGAGCTCGCGATCGCCACGGAGAAGATGACCACCCTCCTCGTGGCCATCACCCCCGAGTACTACCTCTTCGCGTCGCTCGACCCGGGCTCGCTCGTCGGGAGGGCCCGCTTCGCCCTGCGCCTGGCCGCGATCGCCCTGCGCAAGGAGTTCGACTAACGCCCAGCCGCCCCTTCCTTGACAAGGTGGCCGTCCGTCCAAATAATCACAGGTCTTCGACATAGGGGCATGGAGCCCCACGGGGGAGCAGCGGGTGGACATTCAGGATCTCAAGGAGATCCTCCGGATCCTCGAGGCGCAGGACATCACGGAGTTCGAGCTCGAGCAGGACGGGGTCAAGCTCCGGGTGTGCCGGGCGTCCTCGCGGGCGCCCGCGCCGGGCGCCGCGTCGGCGCAGCCCGGCTTCACGCTGGCCCCGCTGGTCGCAAGCCCGGCGACGGCCCCGCCCCCGACGGGGGCGAGCGGGGTGGCGGCGCCCGCCGCGCCCGAGGCCCCCGCGGCGGAGGGGGTGCTCGTGCGCAGCCCGATCGTCGGCACGTTCTACCGGGCCCCCGACCCGAACTCCCCGCCCTTCGCGAGCGTCGGGGACCGGGTCAAGGTCGGGCAGGTGCTCTGCATCATCGAGGCCATGAAGCTCATGAACGAGATCGAGGCCGAGGTGGCGGGCGAGGTCGTCAAGGTCCACCCCGAGAACGGGCAGCCCGTGCAATACGGGGACCCGCTCTTCACCATCCGGCCCGACTGAGCGGCCCCCCGGCGAGGCGGCCCGCGGGTTCATGTTCAAGAAGGTCCTGATCGCCAACCGCGGCGAGATCGCGCTGCGGGTGATGTGGGCGTGCAAGGAGCTGGGGCTCAAGACCGTCGCCGTCTACTCGGAGGCGGACCGCAACAGCCTGCACGTGCGCTTCGCGGACGAGGCGGTGTGCATCGGCCCGCCGCGCAACATCGAGTCCTACCTCAACATCCCCGCGATCATCAGCGCGGCCGAGATCACCGGGGCCGACGCGATCCACCCGGGCTACGGCTTCCTCTCGGAGTCGGCCTACCTCGCCGAGATCTGCGAGGCGTGCAACATCCGCTTCATCGGCCCCGGCCCCCAGGCCATCCGGCTCATGGGGGACAAGAGCCGCGCCAAGAAGGCGATGATCAAGGCCGGGGTTCCGGTCGTCCCCGGTTCGAACGGGGTGGTCGAAGACGAGGAGAAGGCGGTCCGGATCGCGAAGGACGTCGGCTTTCCCGTGATCCTGAAGGCCTCCGCCGGCGGCGGCGGGCGCGGGATGCGCATCGTGCGGGAGGCGAGGGACCTCGCCCAGAACTACCGCGCGGCCCAGGCCGAGGCGCAGGCCGCCTTCGGCGTGGGCGACGTCTACCTGGAGAAGTACGTGGGGGGCCCGCGCCACGTCGAGATCCAGGTGATGGCGGACAGCAAGGGCAACGTCGTGCACCTCGGCGAGCGGGAATGCTCGATCCAGCGCCGCCACCAGAAGGTCCTCGAGGAGGCGCCCTCGGTGGTCATGACCGAGAAGCTGCGCCGCCGGATGGGCCGCACGGCGGTGGAGGCGGCGGCGGCCGTGCAGTACGTGAGCGCGGGGACGATCGAGTTCCTCGTGGACAAGGACGGCAACTACTACTTCATGGAGATGAACACCCGCATCCAGGTCGAGCACGGGGTGACCGAGCTCGTGACCGGGCGCGACCTCGTGAAGGAGCAGATCCACGTGGCGGCGGGGGCCCCGCTCTCGTTCTCCCAGAAGGACGTGGCGTTCGCCGGCCACGCGCTCGAGTGCCGGATCAACGCCGAGGACCCCGAGACCTTCGTGCCCTCCCCGGGTACGATCCGCCACTTCTTCCAGCCCGGGGGGCCCGGGGTGCGGATCGACACCTTCGCCCACGAGGGGTGCGAGATCTCGCCCTACTACGACAGCATGATCGCAAAGGTGATGACCCACGGTCGGGACCGCGCGGAGGCGATCGCGCGCATGCGGCGCTGCCTCGACGTGATGGTGGTCGAGGGCATCAAGACGAACATCCCGTTGCACCGCCGGATCCTCGAGGACCCCGACTTCCTGGCCGGCCGCTTCGACACGAGCTTCATGGAGCGCTTCCTGCCCCAGAAGAAGGGGGCGGCCGCGCCGTGAGCGGCGCCGCGCCGGAGCGCCCGCCGGGCGGACCGCGCGCCCTGCGCCTCCTGCCGCTGCTCCTCGTCCCCGTCGCCCTTCTCCCGGACCTCGGGGCCGCCGTGCCCCGGGCGAGCTACTTCTTCCGCGACTTCACGGTGGCCTTCTACCCCCTGCGCGCCTTCGCGGCGCGGGAGATGCGCGAGGGCCGCTTCCCCGCGTGGAACCCGCTCGTCTTCGAGGGGGCGTTCCAGCTCCCGGCGCTCTACCCGGCCGACCTGCTGCACGCGCTGTGGCCCACCCCGACGGTCCTGTCGTGGCTGCTCACGCTGCACCTGCCCCTCGCGGCCCTCGCCGCGTACTGGCTGGCGCGGGAGCTCGGGGCCGGGCGGGAGGGGGCCTTCGTCGCGGGAGCGGTCTACGCCCTGTCCGGGTTCGCCCTCTCCTGCCTGAACCTCTACGTCTTCCTCCAGGCCCTGGCCGTGGCGCCCCTCACCGCGGGCCTCCTGCGGCGGGCGGCGATCCGGGGGGGACGTGCGGTGCCGGCGGCGGCGTTGGCGGTCGCTCTCGCCCTCTCGACGCTCGCCGTCGAGTTCGTCGCGCAGGCGGTGCTGCTCGGCCTGCTCCTCGGCCTCGTCTCGACGCGCGCCCGGGTCGCGGTGCGCCGCCTCATCGCGGCGCTCGCCCTCGGGGTGGGCCTCGCCGGCGTGCCCGTGGGGCTCGTGGTGGGGCTGCTCCCCGAGACGCCGCGCGGGGCAGGCTTCGGGCCGGACGTGGCCCTCGCGAACGCGGTGCACCCGGTGGTGCTCCTCCAGGCATTGCTCCCGAGCCTCTTCGGCCTGCCCTCCGCGCCGGCCGAGGCCTGGTGGGGAGGGCGCTTCTTCAGCAAGGGCCTGCCCTACTTCCTGTCCCTCTACGTGGGGCCCCTCGTGCTGGCCCTCGCCGCCGTCGGGGCCTTCGCGCTCCCCCGCCGCTCGCGTGCCGTCGTGCTCTCCCTGGCCGCGCTGGGCCTCTGGTACGCGCTGGGGGAGCGGGGCGGGCTCGCCCCTCTGGTCTCGAGCCTGCCCCTCGGGGGCCTCTTCCGTTTCCCCTCGAAGTCCCTCCTGCTGGTCCACTTCGCGCTCGCGCTCGGCGCCGGCTTCGGTGCCGCGCGGCTGCGCGAGGGCCGGCGCCCGTGGGCCGCCCTCGCGGGAGGCGCGGCCGCGTGCGCTCTGCTCGCGCTCGCGATCGCCGTCCTCGTCACGGCGGCGCCCCCCTCTCTCGTCGAGTGGAGCGGCGTCGAGGGTGCGTTCTGGCCGGCTCTGGCCGGCATCGTGCGGCGCGAGGCCGGCGTCGTCCTGCTCCTCGCCCTCGCGACGGCCGCGCTCGCGTGGGCGGTCGCGCGGGGACGGCTCGGGCGAGGCCCCGCCCTTGCGCTCCTCGCCGCCCTCGCGGTCGCGGACCTCGTGAGGGCCGGGGCCGGGCTCAACCGGCAGGTCCACCCCTCGCTCTTCGACCCCCTTCCCGAGATGGCCGCGCTGCCCCTTCGAGACCCCGAGGGGGGGCGGGTCTTCTCGTACGGGCTCGATCACAGCCCGGCGTTCCGCGACTTCCTCGCCCGGGGGGGGAAGGAGCTGACCCTCGCCGGCTTCTTCCTCCACCGCCAGCTCCTCGGGCCGTACACGAACGTCCTCGACGACCTGCCCGCGCCGGAGGCGAAGGACCTCACCTCCTTCGCGACGCGGCCGCGGGAGCTGTCGGACGCCCTGTACGACCCCGCGGCCGTGGGTCGCCTCGTGCCGTGGCTGCGCAACGCCGCCGTCTCGCGCGTGCTGAGCCTCGATCCGCTGTCGCATCCGGACCTCGTCCCGCTCGGGACGGTTGCCCCCGGCCCCCCCGGCCTCGTCATCCGGCTCTACGCCCTCGCGCCGACGTGGCCGCGCGCGCACGTCGCGTGCCGTGTGGTGGTCGCGGAGGGGCCCGAGGCCGCCCTCCTCGGCCCCTACGACCCCGGGTTCGACCCGGCGCGGGACGTCGTGCTCGAGGCGGGCGATCGGCCCCCCGGTGCGACCTGCACCGCGGGGCGCGTGGTCCGCTCCTCGTCCGCGGGGGGCCGGGCGGCGTTCGACGTCGAGTCGAACGCGAGCGCCTATCTCGTCGTGCGCGACAGCCACGCGCGGGGCTGGCGCGCGGCGGTCGACGGGGTGAGCGCCCCCGTCCTGCGCGCGAACGGGAAGCACCGCGCGGTCGCGGTCCCCGCGGGTCGTCACGAGGTTCTGCTCGAGTACCACCCTCCCGGCCTGCGGCCGGGTCTTGCGCTCTTCGCCCTGTCCGTGCTCCTCTGCGCGGCAGCCTGGATGGTGGCCGAGCGGCCGGGGAGGGCCTGATGGGCGGCTGGCGCGGCCTGTCCCTCGCGTGTCCCTCGTGCCGCGGGCAGGTGGCCGAGGCCCCGGGAGGCGCCGCCTGTCGCGCCTGCCGCGCCGTCTACCCCGAGGAGGACGGGACGCTCCGTCTCCTGGCCGGCCGGCGCGGGGTCCCCGGTTTCGACCCGCACTTCTTCGCGACCCTGCGCGAGGTCGAGGACCGGCACTTCTGGTTCGTCGGGCGGCGGCAGGTGGTGCTCTCCGCGCTGCGCCGCGCGGTGCCGGGCCTCGGTGCGCGCCGGCTGTTCGACGTGGGCTGCGGCAGCGGGGGGCTGCTCGCGTTCCTGGCGCGCAGCGGCGTCGCGGTGGCCGGGGCGTGCGACGTCTACCCGGAGAGCCTGCGCCTCGTGCGGGAGCGGCTCGACGTTCCCCTCGTCCAGGTGGACGAGGGGCGTCCCCTGCCTCTCGGCACGGGGTACGACCTGCTCGGGATGTTCGACGTCCTCGAGCACGTGGACGACGACGTCGGTACGCTGCAGGGCCTGTGGGAGGCGCTCGTTCCCGGCGGCGCTCTCGTGCTGACCGTCCCCGCCCATCCCTGGCTCTTCGACGAGATGGACCGGATCGCGTTCCACCGCCGGCGATACCGCCGCGCCGGGCTGCGCGGCGCGCTCGAAGCGGCCGGCTTCGAGGTGCGGCTGCTGACCCACTTCATGTCCCCGGTGGTGCCGGCCCTGGCCGTGACGCGGCCGCTGCAGCGGCTGCTGCTGCGGGGGACGTCGCACGAGCGGCGGCGGACCGAGTTCAGGGTCGTGCCCGGCCTCAACGGCCTGCTGAGGGGGGTGCTCGCCGTCGAGCGGGCGGCCCTCGGTGCCTTTCCGCTGCCGTTCGGCTCGTCGATCGTGGCGGTGGCGGCGAAGACGGGCACGAGCTGAGGCGGGCCGTGTACGCTTGGAGATGGCCGGCACCCAGGGAAGGACGGCGGCGATGAGCGCGCGCATTCTCGATGGAACCGCGACCGCCCGGGCGATCCGCGAGGAGCTCCGGGAAGAGGTGCAGCGCCTCGCGGGCGCGGGGCGACGGCCCGGCCTCGGCGTCGTCCTCGTGGGGGACGACCCCGCCTCCGCCGTCTACGTGCGGAGCAAGACGCGGGCGTGCGAGGAGCTGGGCATGCTCGGGGAGACCCGGCGGCTCCCCGCCTCCGCGAGCACCGCCGACGTCGCGGCCGCGGTCGAGGAGTACAACCGGCGCCCCGACGTCCACGGCATCCTCGTGCAGCTGCCCCTGCCGCCGCAGGTCGACGCGACGCGGGTGCTCGACCTCGTGGACCCCTCGAAGGACGTGGACGGCTTCCACCCGGAGAACGTGGGGCGGCTCGTACAGAAGCGCCCGCGCTTCGCTCCGTGCACCCCGGCCGGGATCATGGAGCTGCTCGCGCGGTACGAGATCCCGCTCCGCGGGCGCCGGGCGGTCGTGATCGGACGCAGCGACATCGTGGGCAAGCCCATGGCGATGCTGCTGACCCACGCCGACGCGACCGTCACCGTGTGTCACTCGCGCACCCCCGACCTCGCCGGGGTGTGCCGCGAGGCCGATCTGCTCGTCGCGGCGATCGGGCGCGCGGGGCTCGTCCGCCGGGAGCACGTGAAGCCCGGGGCGGTGGTGATCGACGTGGGGATGAACCGGGTCGAGGACCCGGCGCTGGCCCGGGAGCTGCTGCCGCCCGAGCGCCTCGCGGAGTTTGAGAGAAAGGGCAGCGCCCTCGTGGGCGACGTCCACTTCCCCTCGGTCCTCGAGGTCGCCTCCGCCCTCACCCCGGTTCCCGGCGGGGTCGGACCCTTGACGATCGCCCTCCTCGTGAAGAACACGGTTCGCGCCGCGGCCGCGGCGCCGTAGGCCGTGCTGCGCGTCGGCCTCACCGGCGGCATCGCGTGCGGGAAGTCGCACGTCCGGCGCCGCCTCGCCGCGCGGGGGGTGGCGACGGTGGACCTCGACCGCGTGGCCCACGCGGTCACCGAGCCGGGGGGCGCGGCGCACGCCGAAGTGGTGGCGGCCTTCGGCGAGGCCGTCCTCGGGCCGGGCGGCTTCCTCGACCGCAGGGCCCTCGGGGCTCTCGTGTTCTCGGACCGCGCGGCCCGCGAGCGGCTCGAGGCGCTGGTCCACCCGCGCGTGCGCGAGGAGGAGGCGCGCCTCGCCGCCGCCGTGCAGGCCGAGGGCCGTCCGCTCCTGGTGAGCGACGCCGCCCTGCTCGTCGAGGCGGGGGCCCACCTGCGCTTCGACCGGCTCGTCGTGGTCCACTGCGACCCGGACGAGCAGCTGCGCCGGCTCGTGGCGCGGGACAACCTCGCCGAGGGCCCCGCACGGCAGCGGATCGCGGCGCAGATGCCGCTCGAGGAGAAGCGCCGCTTCGCGCACCGGGAGCTCGACACGTCGGGATCGGTCGAGGAGACGGACGCGGCGGCGGACCTCCTCGCGCAGGACCTGCTCCGCGTGGCGTCGGCGCCTCGCACCTTCGACGAGGCCGCGGAGCGACGCCTGAGGGCGCTGGTGTCGGCCTCAGCGGGGACGGGGCCGCGGGGCCTCGCCCCGCTCGCCCTGCTCGAGGAGGCGGCCCGCGCCGGGGGGCTCGAGCTGGGGCGCCTCGCCCGCCTCCTCTCCCCGCCGGCCGAGGCGCCCTGGTACCGCGCGGCCCGGCCGGGGGAGGGCGCGCCGTGGCCCGAGCGGCTCGCGCCGGCGATCGCCGCCTGGTCGCTCGGGGCGGGGATGGACGAGGAGTGGCTCGCCTCGGCCGCGGCGTCGCTCGCGCGGCTGACCCACGCGGAAGGAAGCGACATCGCGGGCGCGTGCCTGGCCGCCCTCGTCGCGCGCGAGGCGGCCACCCGGGGGCCGCTCCGCCCCGGCTCCCCGCGGTGGGAGGGCCTCGAGCGCCAGGCTGTGCGCTGGGGCGGCGCGCCGCCCGCGCCCCGGGTCGCCGCGTCGCTCGCGTCGCTCCTCGGTCCGCTCGCCTGAACGGTCCTCAGGCACGGCCGGCGGCGGGACCGACGCGCTCCTCGACGAGCGTGCCCCACTCGTGGCAGTGCGGGCACCGCCACAGCATCTCGTCGGCGCGGTAGCGGCAGACCGTGCAGATGTGGGGGTCCAGGTAGAGCGCCGCGCCCTCGACGGTCGCGACGTAGCGCTGCTCCTCGGGGCCGAGGGTCCCCAGCGCGCGCAGCGTGCGCCAGACCTCGAGGTGGACGAGGAGGACGTGGGGGTTGGCCTCGATCGCGCGCAGGAGCAGCCCGAACGCCTCCGCGGCCCGGCCGTCCGCGCGCAGGTGGCGGGCGAGGGCGAGCCCGGCGCGGAAGTCGCGCGGGTCCTTCTCCACGAGCCGCTCGCACAGGGCGGCGAAGCGGGAGGGCTCGCCGCAGGCGGCATAGGCCTTCTCGAGGTCGGCGAAGGCGAGGTACGCCCGCTCCGGCGAAGCCGCGATCGCGTCCTCGAGGATCTGGGCGGCGCGCCGGGGATCCCGCCCCAGCCAGACCGCGGCGAGCCCGAGGTGGGCGGGGAAGACGCGGCGGTCGAGCGACAGGGCGGTGCGAAAGGCCTCCTCGGCGGCGTCCGTGCGGCCCGCGCGCAGCGCCTCGCGGCCGAGCTCCACCTGCAGGTGGGCGAGGACCGAGTGGTCCTCCGACTTGCGCATGCGCGCGATGCGGGTCTGGACCTCGTACGCGTCGCGCCACAGCCGCTGCTCCTCGAGCAGCTTCTGCTTCCCGGCGAGGGCGTGGAGGTTGCGCGGGTCGATGTCGAGGGCTTCCTGGTACGCCGAGGCCGCGCGGTCGAGGAGCCCCGCCTTGCGGTAGTCGGTGCCGAGGCTGGCGAGGGCGTGGACCCGCTCCGCGCGGGTCAGGTCCGTGCGGGCGAGAAGCTCGCGGTGGATCTCGATCGCGCGCTCGACCCGCCCCACCTCCCGGTAGAGGTGGGAGACCACCTGCTGCACCTCCACCGCGTCCGGGTGGTCGCGCAGGACCTTCTCGAGCTCGCGGACGGCCGCGTCGAGCTGCCCCGTGGCGAGGCCGTGCAGGCCCTCCGTGTAGTGGGGCGAGGAGCGAAACGCGGGCCGGGACCGTTCCCGGGCCTTGTGGCGCCCCGCCGTGAACGCCCCCCCCGCGAGGAGGCCGGCCACCGCGGCCAGCAGGACGGCGACGAGGGCGGTGTCGGACATCAGGGGACCCCGCGGCTCAGATCATCTCCGTCTTCCACAGGTCGTGGAGGTGCAGCACCCCCTCGATCCGGCCCGCGTCGTCGGTCACGAGGAGCGAGGTGATCTTGCGCGACTCCATCGCGTCGAGGGCGGCGGTGGCCAGCTCCCGGCGTCCGACGCGCACCGGGTCTCGTGTCATGCACTCCTCCGCGCGCAGGTCGAGCAGGCCGTAGCCGTGGCGCTCCATCTGCCGGCGCAGGTCGCCGTCGGAGATCATCCCGACGAGCGTGCCGTCCTCGAGCGTGACGGTGGTGAGACCGAGCCGCTTGCGGGTCATCTCGAACAGCACGTCCTTCATGCGGGTGTCCGGACCCACCCGGGGGATCTCGTCGCCCGTGTGCATGAGGTCCTCGACCCGCAGGAGCTTCTTGCCGAGGCGCCCTCCGGGGTGCAGGACCGCGAAGTCCTCGACGGTGAAGCCCCGCCGCTCGAGCAGGGCCATGCACAGCGCGTCGCCCATGGCGAGGGCGGCGGTCGTCGACGCCGTGGGGGCGAGGCCGAGGGGGCAGGCCTCCGCGCGAACTCCCACGTCGAGGTGGGCGTCGGCGGCCTGGGCGAGGGGAGAGGCCGCGTTGCCGGTGAGGGCGACGACCGCGACCCCCAGCCGCTTGACCCACGGGAGCAGGGCGAGGATCTCCTCGGTGTCCCCGCTGTTCGAGACCGCGAGCAGGAGGTCCCCCTTCGCGATGCGGCCGAGGTCGCCGTGGATGGCCTCCGCGGGGTTGAGGAAGAGCGAGGGACAGCCGGTCGAGGCGAGGGTCGCCGAGATCTTCTGGGCGATGATCCCGCTCTTGCCCATGCCGGTGGCGACGACCCTGCCCTCGCACCCGAGCAGCGCTTCGACCGCGCGGTCGAAGCTCGCGTCGAGGCGCGGGACGAGCTCGCGGATGGCCTCCGCCTCGGTCTCGAGCACCTTGCGTGCCGTGTCGCGGGACATGGCGTCCATCCTATCAGCGCTCGCCGGCGCAGGCCGCGCCGGGCTCGCGGCTCCAGACCGAGAGGCCGGGCAAAGCCGCGGACCGTCGCCCGAACGGCGTCCGCTCGCCCAGCCAGCCCTCGGGCGGATCGGCGGGCCCGACCACGTGCGCGATGCACGACGCGTCGAGGAGGGCGGCACGCTGGGCCGGGGCGGCCCCGTAGAACGCGCGCACCGCCTCGGCCCGGGGCGCGTGGTCGGGGGCGGCGGGGTGGGACACGTACGGCCAGCAGGGCGTGAGGCCTCCGAGGAGGAGCCCGACCTCGGGGGGGGCGAGGACGAGATCCCCCGGCCGGCAGGCGCTGCGCAGCTCCCGGACGACGCCCCACACGTCTGCGGGAACGAAGCGGCCCGGGGCCGGCCGGAGGCACAGGGCCGTGACGACGAGGGCGCTCGGCGAGAGGACGAGCACCGCGGCCTCGAGGGCGCCCCGTCGGAGCCGGCCCAGGCCCACGGCGGCGAGGACGAGGAGAGGAGCGCCGAGTCCGACGATGAACTGGAGGGAGAAGGAAACCGGCCGCCCGACGACCACGAGCAAGGCCACCGCGACCCACAGCCAGAGCCTCCGACGGTGGGCTGCCGCTCGCTCGTCGGACCCGCTCGCGGTGCGCGCGGCGAGGGCGGCCAGGAGCAAGGCGGGGCCCAGCGCGAGGCCGAGGTCCCGCAGGGCGGGGGCCTCGGCAGCGTAGCGCGGGCTCGAGAACACGGAGAAGCCGGGCCCGGCGAGGAAGACCCAGGCGTTGTAGGCGAGCACCGGCAGGAGCCCGGCCACCGGCAGCAGGCGGCGAAGCCACTGCCGGGGCGGCGCCTCGCTGAGGACGGCGAGGCCCTCGACCGCGGCGAGGAGTGCGGCGTCGTACGGTCGGATGAGGCCGAGGATCGAGCCGAGAAGGGCGCCGCGAGCGCCACGCCCGGAGGCGAACGCCAGGAGGGCGGCGAGCAGGAGAGCGGTGCCGGCGACGAAGTGCGGGTTCGCGACCGCCTCGACGAAGGGGAAGATCCCGGCCCGAACGTCGAGGGCGCGCGGGCCGGGAACGAGCCCGAGGGCGAGCAGGACGCCGCCGGCTCCGCCCCCCGTGAAAACGAGCAGCAGGGCAGGGAGACGGCGCTCGCGGGGCAGGCCGGCCCGGACGAGCCAGGAGTCGACCGCCCACGCCATGAGGGCGAGGACGGCGAGGCCGAAGAGTCGATAGGCGAGGAGCGGGCGTCCCCCGAGGAGCGCCGAGAGCCGGCCGACCCCCAGCCACTCGAGGTTGAGGAGCGACGGGGGATGGGCGGGGTCGGCGAGCTTGTTGCGCAAGAGGATCGCGCCCCGCTCGGCCTGCTCGACGTAGGAGAGGTAGTTGTAGAAGTCGTCGACGTAGAAGAAGGTGCCCGCGAAGACGGTCCCCTTCGGCGGGGACCCGGTGGCGCGGAGCCAGAGCGAGCCCGAGACGGCGGCGACGAGGAGAAACGCGAGGACGACGCTCCGCGCCCGCTCGCCCACGTCAGCCGCGTCGGGCGTGCGAGGCCCGCTCGACGCGCAGCAGGCGCTCGAGCAGCCCGCGCAGGCGGCCCAGCCGGTAGGCGTTCGGGCCGTCCGAGAGCGCCCGCGCCGGGTTCTCGTGGACCTCCATGAAGAGCCCGTCGACGCCGGCGGCGACCCCCGCGGGGGCGAGGGTGTCGATGAAGTGAGCGTCGCCCCCGGAGCGGTCGCCGAGCCCGCCCGGGCGCTGCACGCTGTGGGTCACGTCGAAGACCACCGGGAACCCGAACGAGCGCAGCACCGGGAACGACCGCATGTCGACGACGAGGTTGTTGTAGCCGAAGGTGAACCCGCGCTCGGTCACCAGGATCCGTCGGTTGCCGGTCGCGGCGGCCTTCTCCAGCACCGGACCCATGTCCCAGGGGGCCATGAACTGGCCCTTCTTCACGTTCACGACCTTGCCCGTGGCGGCCGCGGCCTGCACGAGGTCGGTCTGGCGGCAGAGGAACGCCGGGATCTGCAGAACGTCGGCGACCGCGGCCGCCCGCTCGACCTGGGACACCTCGTGGACGTCGGTCAGGATCGGCACGCGGTGCCGCTCCCGCACCGAGGCCAGGATCTCCAGGCCGCGCTCGAGGCCGGGGCCGCGGTACGAGCCGAGGCTCGAGCGGTTGGCCTTGTCGAAGCTGGCCTTGAAGACGTACGGCACGCCGAGCGCGCCCGTGATCGCCTTCACCCGGGCGGCCACGCGGTGGGGATGGGTCGGGCTCTCGATGACGCACGGCCCCCCGAGGAGGAAGAGCCGGCCCTTCCGGGTGAGGGCCCGCCACAGGCCCTCGGTCGTCAGCAGGCCCGAGGCGCTCACCGTCGCGCGGTCCCCGCCGCGGCCGGTGCGCCCGCTCCCCGGGCGCGCCGGTTCTCGACGCTCGCCCGCACGAAGTCGCGGAACAGGGGGTGCGGCCTCAGGGGCTTGCTCTTGAACTCCGGGTGGTACTGCACGGCCACGAACCACGGGTGCTCGGGCAGCTCCGCGATCTCGACGAACTTGCCGTCGGGCGTCTTGCCGGAGACGACGAGGCCGTGCGCCTCGACCGTCTCGAGGTACTCCTGGTTGAACTCGTAGCGGTGGCGGTGGCGCTCCTGGATCTCGCTCGCCCCGTAGATCGCCGCCGCCCGCGAGCCGGGCTTGAGCCGGCAGGCGTAGGAGCCGAGCCGCATGGTGCCGCCCATGTCCTCGACCCCGAGCAGGTCCTGGAGCTTGTAGATGACCTTGTGCGGGGCGTCGGGGTCGACCTCGGTCGAGTTCGCTCCGGCGAGGCCGCACACGTTGCGCGCGAACTCGACGGTCGCCCACTGGAAGCCGTAGCAGATGCCGAAGTACGGGGTCCCCGTCCGGCGGGCGTACTCGGCGGCGGCCACCATCCCGCCCGTCCCCCGGCTGCCGAAGCCGCCCGGCACGAGGATCCCGTCCACCCCGCCGAGCTTCTCGGGGGCGTTCGCGGCGTCGAGCTCGTCCGACTCCACCCAGCGCCGCACCACCCGCACGTCGTTTCCGAATCCGCCGTGGGAGAGCGCCTCGTTGAGGCTCTTGTAGGAGTCCTCGAACGTGACGTACTTGCCCACGATGCCGATCGTGACCTCGCCCTTGGGGTCCTTGATCCGTCGGACGAGGTCCTCCCAGGCGCTCATGTCGTGGCCGGCGCTGCGCAGGTCGAGCTGCTTGAGGATGATCCCGTCGAGGCCCTCCTGGGAGAGGACGAGCGGGACCTCGTAGATCGTCTCCACGTCCTTGGCGGTGATGACCGCCTCCTCGGGCACGTCGCAGAAGAGGGCGAGCTTGGCCTTGATGTCGGGGGGGAGGAAGCGGTCGGTGCGGCAGAGCAGGATGCCGGGCGAGATCCCGATCGCCCGCAGCTCGCGCACGCTGTGCTGCATGGGCTTGGTCTTCAGCTCGTGGGCGGTCGCGATGTACGGGACGAGGGCGAGGTGGACGAAGATCGCGTTCTCCCGGCCCACGTCCTGGCGGAACTGCCGGACCGCCTCCAGGAAGGGGAGGCTCTCGATGTCGCCGACCGTGCCCCCGATCTCCACGATCACCACGTCCGCGTCCCTCGCGACCGCCCGGACCCCGGCCTTGATCTCGTCGGTGATGTGCGGGATCACCTGCACGGTGCGGCCGAGGTAGTCGCCGCGGCGCTCCCGGGCGATGACCGAGCCGTAGACCTTTCCGGTGGTGATGTTCGAGGCCTTCGAGGTCACGCACTGGGTGAAGCGCTCGTAGTGGCCGAGGTCGAGGTCGGTCTCCGCGCCGTCGTCCGTGACGTAGACCTCGCCGTGCTGGTAGGGGCTCATCGTGCCGGGATCCACGTTGATGTAGGGGTCGCACTTCATCATCTGGACGCGGAAGCCGTGGCCCTCGAGCAGCGCGCCGATCGAGGCGGAGGCGAGGCCCTTCCCGAGGGAGGAGACGACCCCGCCCGTCACGAAGATGTACTTGGTCAAGCCATTCATCCCTTCTCGTGGACGAGGAGCGCCCGCACGCGCTCGAGGTCCTCGGGAGTGTCCACCGCGACGCCGCCCTCCCCCTCCACGCTCACGACGCGGATGCGCATGCCGTGGGCGAGGGCGCGGAGCTGCTCGAGACCCTCGGCCTCCTCGAGGGCGGAGGGGGGCAGGGAGGCGAAGCGCAGGAGGGCCTCCCGCCGGTACGCGTAGAGCCCGACGTGCTTGCGGGCGAGGCCCCGCGCGACCGCCGCGAGGGCGGCCGCCCTCAGGTCGGTCCCCGCTCCGAGGCGCACGTGGGGCACCGGGCTGCGCGAGAAGTACAGCGCGTCGCCCCGCGCGTCGGTCACGACCTTGACCACCGACGGCGCCATCATCTCGTCCACCGAGCGCAGGGGGAGCGAGAGGGTCGCCATCGGCAGCCCGGGGTCCGCGAGGAGCGCGCCCGCGGCGGCGTCGGCCCACGCGGGGTCGAGCATCGGCTCGTCCCCCTGCACGTTCACCACGATCTCGGCGTCGGTCCCGCGCGCCGCCTCGGCCAGACGGTCGGTCCCGGTGGCGTGGGCGGGCGAGGTCATGACCGCCTCGCCCCCGAATCCGCGGACGGCGGCGGCGATGCGCTCGTCGTCGGTCGCGACGAGGACGCGGTCGACCGACCGGGCCGCCCGCGCGCGCTCGTACACCCGCTCGACCATGGTTCGGCCGTGGATGTCCGAGAGAGGCTTCCCCGGCAGCCGTGTGGAGGCGTAGCGCGCGGGGATGATCGCGACGATGGCCAAGTTCTCGCCCGGTGTCCTCGCGAAAGTCGAATCCTACCAGAATCGGACCGCGGGCGTCTGGCTTCCGGCGCCGGGGCCGCAAGCCGCAGAATGGGGCCGTGACCCCGCCGGCACCTCCCGAGCGCTTCGCCCCGCGCCTCGCCGCGCTGGGCGCGGTGGCGGCCGCGTTGGGCCTGGAGGGCGCGCTCGGCCTGAGCGGGCCCCTCGCCGGCGCGACGTCGCCCCTGCGCCTCTCGCTCGTACTCGGGGGAGCCGCCGCCGGGCTTCTCGCCGGCACGCGCCTCGCCGCGTCGGGCACCGTCGCCCTGCGGCTCGTCGCCCTGGCCCACGCGGCGAGCGCGCTGTGCGTCGCCGCCGCCCCCGCCCTCCTGACACGGCTCGGCCCGCCGGCCGTTGCGCTCGTGCCCGGTGCCGCGGCGCTCGCGGCCTTCGGCATGCTGCTCCTCGTCCCCCCGGCGGGGCGGTCGAGGCTGGTCCCGATGATCGTGGCGGCGGCGGCCCTCGGCGCCGCGCTCGGGGTGCTGGTCACGTCTGTGGTCGTCCTGCCCGCCCTCGGCTTCCGGGGAGCGACGACCGCTGGCGCCGCCCTGCATCTCGTCGTTGCGGTGCTCGCGCTGCGGAGCGGACCCGGCTCCGAGGAGGGCGAGGCGCCCGGCGCCCCCCTCCCCGCGGGAGCGGCGCTGGTCCTCGGGTTGAGCCTGACGTGCGGCTCGCTCGTGCTCGGGCTCGCGGCAACGGGGGCGCACCTGCTGGCGCTGTCGGCGGGCGGCACCGCGCCCGCCCTCGCGTGGGCGGCGGCCTTCGCCCTCCTCGGCGCCGCGGCGGGCGCTCGCTCGGCGGCTCCGGCCGCCGGAAAGGGCGCCTCTTCCGTCGGCGCCGCCGGCATCGTGGGGTCGGCCGGGCTGGTCCTCGCGACGATCCCCGCGTGGACCCGCGTGGATGAGACGTTCCTGCTCCTCGCGAGGGGGCCGCTCGCTCCCGACGCCGTGCCCGCCCTGCGGGCCCTGGTCGCGGCGGCGCTCGTGTCGCTCCCCGTTGCGGGTCTCGCCGGCGCCCTCACCCTCCTCGCCTCGGGCCCGGCCGCGCCGACCGGGCGCCGGCGGCAGGCCGGGGCCGTGGCCGTCACGGCGTCGCTCGGCGCGCTCGCGGCCTCGCTCCTCGTCCCCCGCGCGATCGCGGAGGCCGGAGGGCTGGAAACGCTGCGTCACCTCGCGGTGGCCCTCGCGGCGACGGGGGGCGGGGCCGCCCTCGCGCTCGCCCGGGGACGCGCGAGAGCCGCCCTCGTGGCGGCGGGGCTTGCGCTCGCCGGCCTCGCGCTCGCGACGCCCCCCGAGCCTTCGGCCGGCCTCGACCCCGCCTGTGGCCTGCACCTGCGGCGGTCGCCGGGGGCCGGGGCTCCGGTCCTGTTCGAGCGGGAAGAAACGACGGGTCGCCTCACCCGGGTGGCCGCCGCCGGGGACCTCAAGTCCCTCGTATCGGGCGGTGCGCTGCTCGGGGACGACGGGGGCGAAGCGGCCGACCTGGGCCGGCTCGCCGCGATTCCCGTCCTGCTCGGGCGCCCGCGGGGGCGCGCCCTCGTGGTCGGCCTCGGGACCGGCGCCGTCGCCGCCGCCCTCGCCGGGCACGGCTTCGAGCCCGTCGTGTGCGCGGAGCCGAGCGCGGCGGTGATCGACGCGGCGCGTGCGCACTTTCTCCGGGAAGAAGCGAAGGGCCTCCCGCTCGAGATCGTCCCCGAGGACGGCCGCACGATCCTGCGCCGGCGCGAGGACCTCTACGACGTCGTGATCGCCGGGACGGCGACGCCCTGGGCGGCGGGCTCGGGCGGCTCCCAGGGCGAGGGCTTCCACCGTCTCGTCGCGCGCCGCCTCGCGCCGGGCGGCGTGCTCGTCGAGTGGCTTCCGCTCCACCACCTCCCCGCGCGGGGCCTTCATCTGGCGGTGAGCACGGCGCGGGCGGCGTTCCCTCGGGTGAGCGTCTTCACGCGCCGCCGGCTCGTCGCGATCGTGTCGGGCCACGAGCCGCACGCGGCCGACCTCGCCGCGGCGCGCGCCTTCGCGGGGCGCGGAGCCGTCGCCTCCCGCCTGCGCTCGGGCTCGCTCCTCGAGCTGCTGGGGGACCTCGCGGTCACCGACTCCGACGCAGACTCGTTCCTCGAGGCGCTCGGCGAGCTGGTTCTCGCCCGACGGGGTCTCGTCTCCTCCGACGCCTGGCCCGGGGGCGAGATCCTCGCGACGCGCCACCTGCTCGACTCGTTCCTCCAGGTGCAGAACCGTGAGACCCTGCGCCGACTCCGGAGCCGAGACGCGCTCCCCCTCGCCGGGCGGCCGACCGCGGCGGAGCGGGCGTTCGCCGCGGCCGCCTTCCTGCGCGGGTGGCGGGACCCGGGTGCGCTCCCCGCGATCGTGCGGCTGTGGCGGGAAGAGGCGGCCCTGACGCAGATCGCGAGCGCCTGGCTCCTGGAGGAGCTCTCAGACGGGGAGGAGGCCGTCTCCGCCCGGCCGGCGGCCGACGCCCTGCGCGAGCTCGGCGAGGCCGGAGCGGCGGCGGCGCTCCCCGCGACGTGCGAGGGCGCTCCCGACTTCGTGATCGATCCGCGCGCGCCCGCCCGCCGGGTCGCCTCGTCCGCGGGGCGGACGCTCGCGCCCTCGCGGCCCGAGGCCGCGGTCGACGATCGCGCCTCGCCGGAGTGGGGACAGGGGTGGAGGGTCCGGCCCGAGGGCGAGCCCGCGCGCCTGGAGATCGCCTTCGACCGGCCGCACGGGGTGTCCGCGGTACACGTCGTGGCCCGCCCGGTGGACGGCTCGCTCGTCTTCGTCCGCCTGCTCGGGCAGGACGCCGGCGGCCGCTGGCGGCCCCTCGCCGCCGACGGAGCGGGCGAGGGCGCGTGCCGGGGCGCGCGGGTCTACCGCCTGCCCGCGAGGCCGACCCTCGCCGGCCTCTGCGTGGAGCTGCGGGGAGAGAGCGCCGCCGACCGCCTCGCCCTGCACGAGGTCTGGGCGGTGTCCGACCGCTGAGCGGCCGCGCCGATCAGCGCACGAGCAGCCACTCGCGCAGGGCGCGCTCGCCCGGGCTCGTCGTCGGCGCCGCCGGCGCGGCGTGGTAGGCGCGGCGGGTCACGCCGGGCACGCCCCGGCCGTCGACCTCGAAGCGGGCGGCTGCCGCCCGCGGCCAGGTGGCGACGTAGAACAGCCCCGGCCGGCCGTCGAAGACCACCGAGAGCTCGCGCCCGTCGGCGCGAAGAGACGAGGAGACGACCGGGAAGGGGCCCGCGCACTCGCTGGGACCCCAGTCCGTGATCCGCCCGTCGGACACGGTCACCCGCAGGGTCGCCGGCCCCACCCGCGCCGTGTCCACGAGCCACGCCTCGCCCGGCTGGCGCTCCGAGAGCCACTCGAGGTGACGGCGCACGAGGGGAGCGAGCCGGTCGGGCGCGGTCGCGTCGGTCGCTCGCAGAACCCCCCCCTCCCACAGCTCGGCGCGGTGGGTCACGGGGAGGCCGCTGCCCTGCTCGCGCCGCCGCGCGCACTCGGCCTCCCAGAGGACGAGCTGGCGTCTCCCCTCGAGCACCGAGTGCGTGCAGTAGCCGTGGGAGACGAGGCGGGGAGCCGGGCCGCGAGGGCCGCCGACCAGTGGGAGACGGGCCCCGTCGAGGCGGTGGGGAACAGGAAGCGACGCGAGGGCGGCGAGCGTCGGGACGACGTCCAGCGTAGAGACCCGCTCCCGCCAGGTCGCGGGGGCGAGCCCGGGTCCGGCCATCACCAGGGGGACGTGGAGCTCCTTCCACTCCGTGCTCGCGCCGTGCCCGCCGTCGAGGCCCCACCAGCGGTCGTAGAGGTGGACGTCGATCGGCCGGCCGTCCCCGAGGAGCTCGCCGTGGTCCGCGGTCACCACGTGGAGGGTGCGTCCGCCGAGGCCGGCGAGGCGCAGCCCCTCGAGGAGGGCGCCGAGCGCCTCGTCGGCGTGCGCCACCCGCGCGAGGTAGGCGCAGCGGACGGCCTTCACCCCGTCGAGCCGGGAGCAACCGAGGGCCTCGTAGAGCCGCCGGGGCGTGAAGGAATAGCCGTGGGCCGCCGCCAGGTGGAGCACGAGCAGGAGCCTCTCGTCCCCGTGACGCGCGATCAGCCCGCTGAGGGCCGCGGCTGTGTCCACCGTCGACGTCTCCGCCCGGCCGTAGTGGGAGGTCCGCGCGAACAGCGCCGTCGCGCGCAGGAATCGGTTGTTCCCGAGGAGAACGGAGTGGTATCCCGCGGCCTGCGCCAGGTGGCTGACCGCGAGGTTCGCCCGCGAGTAGATCCTCTCGAGGGGAGTGCCCTCGGGGGTGAACCGCCCGGCGCGCAGGGGGTCGATCCGGGCGAGGTCCCGCCCCAGGAGCAGGGGAAGGACGCCGGCCTGCGTGTGGGCGCCGCTCGACACCGCCTCCTCGTAGCGGTGGCCCCGGCGGGCGAGAGAGAGCAGCGCGGGCGCGATCCGCTCGGCGTCGTCTCGCTCGAGCACGTCCGCCCGCGTCGCGTCGAGGACGGTGAGGACGATCCACCGCGGGCGGACGTCCTCGGGCGCCTCCGGGGCGACGAGGCGCGCCTCCGCGGCGGCGACGGGTCCTCCCTCGGCCCTGAGGCACAGCGTTCCCTCTCCGGCGGGCAGGTCGACGTCGGTCGAGGAAACGGAGGCCGCGTCCGGGGCGACTCCGGGCACCGTGACGTCCCGGGCTACGCCGCCCGGCGCGTTGAAGCGCACCCGAAGCCCCGCCGCCCTCGGGCCGATCGCGGCGCTCTCGAGTCTCAGCCGCGTCCCTGCGGGAAGGACGACGCCGGGGAGGCACCACTCCTCGCCCTCCCGGAGCACGATCGCGCGTGCCGACTCCCCGCGGGAGGCGCCGAGCGTCCGCGTCACGAGGGCGACCGGCCCGGCCGCGCGCCAGGGGAGCGGCTCCACCGACACCGCCGGGTGAAACCGCGCGCGGACGGCGGCGCCGTGCGTCAGGCGCCCGCCCGTGGCCGCCGCCTCGACGAGGTCGAGGACCCGCCGCAGCCAGCGGGCCGGAGCGGCCGCCGCCGGCCGGTAGGCCACGGGGGGGATGTCGACCACTCGACGTGCCGCGTCGCGGGCGCGAGCCGCGCTCGCGTCGGGGGCGGCCGCGGCCGGGGAAGCGAGCACGGCGGCGAGGAGGACGAGCGCACCCCGCGCGATCCCGCTCGCTCGCACCAGGAGCCCGCAGCCGCCGAGCCCGACGAGGCTCGCCATCAGCGCCGGGGTGAGCAGGGCAGGCGCGAAGCGCAGCTCGACCCGGCTGCGCCCGGCGGGCAGCGCCACCGTGAGGTGGCCGCCGGGCCCGCGGGCGACGGCGGCGGGGCGGCCGTCGACCTCGGCTCTCCACCCGGGCGCCCAGCCCTCGCGAACGAGGAGCGCCGCGGGCCGCGGGGACTCCACGACCGCCTCGATCCGTCCGGCGCGGCGCTGCGCGGAAACGACGCGCGCGACGGCGCCCGCAGGGGTTGCGGGATCCTCGACATCGAGCCAGGGGCGCGGCCGGGCGAGAGCGTAGATGTACACCAGGAGCGGGGCCGTGCGGGCCGGACGCAAGGTCTGCTCCAGGACCAGGTCCTCGTGACGCAGGGGCGTCGTGCTCAGGACGCGGACGACCGCCGCCTCCCGCAGTCGCGGGAGGATCCGGTCGAGGTCGCGGCAGGAGGCTTCCTCGGGCGAGAGCGCGCGCTCCTCGGGGACGAGCATCGTGACGTCGGGGCTGAGGGCCGTGGCGACCCCGAGCCGGAGGTTCGACGGGGGGGTCAGGGTCTCCACCAGCGTGGCGAAGCTCCACAGCTCGTGGTCCGAGCCGCGGGCGGCACGTGCGGCGAGGTAGGCCGGGCTCTCCTCGACGCTGCACGTGAAGACACGCCCCTCGGCGAGCCGCGGCAGCTGCGCCGCGAGCTCGGGTGACGGGCGGAAGAAGGCGGAGGCGACCATCGGGTTGAGTCCCGCCCCGGCGCGGAGCAGGTCGGCGGCCACGACCGCCGCCACGAGGCCGGCCCCCCGTGGCGGGGCCAGCCGGCCGAGCAGCACGAGCGCGGCGAGGGCGCACAGGGCGAGAGCGGCGAGCCCGCCCGTCGCGGCGTCGGCGAGGATCCGGGCGGTCAGATCGGCCCGCACGTCCTCGCCGAGCCCCGGGGGAAAGAAGCGGGTGCCGAACGCGGCCAGCGGCCCGGGCAGCGCCGCGGGCAGCGCCCTCGCCGCCACGAGCACGGCCCCCGCCCATCCCGACCAGGCCGCGAGGCGCCGCCAGTGCCGCCGCCCACCGTCCTCGAGGAGGGCGGCGAGGCCGATCGAGACGAGCACGCTGAGGGCGAGGTGGGCCGTGAAGAACGCCTTCACCGGGAAGCGAAAGAGCCGCAGCAGGGGGGCCGCTTCGACGAGCGGTGCGAGGCCGGCGTAGCGGCCGAGGGCGAGAAGCACGGCGACGGCCGCGAGAAGGGCGAGGGTCCGTGCGCCCCGGCGGCTGGAGAGCGCGCCACAGGCGGCGACGGCGAGGGCCGCGGCCCCGAGGTAGAGGCTGAGGACGTAGGGGAAGCCGCGCGGGAAGAAGTTGTGGCCCCACCACTCGTTCGCGAGGTTCGCGAGGTTCCCGTAGAGGCCGCCCACGACGACCTGGAGGAGGGTGAAGGGGTGGACGGAGTGGGCGAGCACCACGTCCGTCGCGAGCCCGCGGCCGCGCGCGCTCCCCCCGACCTGGCCGGCCACGAGCACGAGCACCGGCGCGGCCATCGCGAGGCCGAGGAGGCCGGCCCCGGCGAGCCGCAGCGTCCTCGCCGCCGCCCCCGGGCCGCGAAACCGCCGGCGACCCAGCACGAGGCCGACCGCGAGCGCCTGCGCCACGAGCTCGACCCCCGTCGAGGCGAGCCCCAGCGCGAGCGCGACCGCGACGAGGACGAGGTCACGGCGCTCGCGGTCGGGCTCCTCGCGGGCGAGCCCCAGCACCAGGAGGGGCGCCCACGCCGCGGCCTGGACGTAGACGTAGAGGTTCACCGTCGAGAGCAGGAACCCGCCGAGCGCGTAAACGAGGGCGCCCCCGGCGGCCGCGGCGGAGGGGATCGACAGCCCGCGCGCCATCGCGAGAAAGGCGAGGGCTGCGAGCGGCACGTGCAGGGCGAGCACCAGCGAGACGCCGGCGTCGTCGGGACGCAGCAGGGCGAGCAGGTCGAGCGGGTAGCCGACGGCGGGCAGGGAGAGGGGTACGCCCTCGTGGACGAGCGGGTTCCACAGGCGCATCTCGCCTCGGCGCAGCCCCTCGAGCGCGAACAGGCGCAGGGGAAGGAAGTACTGCCCGAGGTCGCGGAAGTAGAGCGTCGCCCCGGACAGGGCGCCCCGGAGCAACGGCAGGAAGGCCACGGCGGCCACGAGCGCGGGAAGCACGAGCCGAGCCATCCGGGGCGAAGGCTAGCAGATCCTCCGCCGGCCCCCAACCGTGGACGCGTTTCGCGCTACCATGAGAGGCGATGCGCCGATCGACGCTGACCCTCGCCGCGGCATGGCTGCTCCTGATCACACGGCCCGCGGAGGCCTACCTCGACCCCGGCACCGGCAGCTACGTCTTCCAGATGGTGGCGGCCGCTCTCGTCTCCGTGGCGTTCGTGGTTCGCACCTACTGGCACCGCATCCGGGCCTTCTTCTCCCGCCGCGGTCCCGCGCCGCCGCCCCGCCCCGGGGATGAGCGCTGACGAGGCCCACCCGGCCTCCTTCCGGGACCCCTCGGGACACCTCTTCCGGCGCGACGGGGTCCTCTACCGCCACGTCGGAGAGGCGAGCGCGCCGGGCTACGACGCCCTCATGGCGTCGGGCCTCTACGCCGAGCTGGTGGGCGAGAAGCTGCTCGTCCCCCACGAGGAGGTCTCGCTCGAGGACCGCCCGGGGGCGCACCGGGTCCTGCGGCCGCAGATCGTCCCGTTCGTCTCCTACCCGTACGAGTGGGCCTTCTCGCAGCTGCGCGACGCGGCCCTGCTGACCCTGGACCTCGCGGGGCGTGCCTCACGCCGCGGGCTCTCCTTGAAAGACGCGAGCGCGTTCAACGTCCAGTTCCGCGGCTGCTCGCCGGTGTTCATCGACACGCTGTCGTTCGAGCCCCTGCGGGAGGGCGAGCCCTGGGTCGCCTACCGCCAGTTCTGCGAGCACTTCCTCGCGCCGCTCGCGCTCGCCTCCCGGCTCGACCCGCGGCTCGGCGGGCTGTGGCGCGCGCAGCTCGACGGGGTGCCTCTCGACCTCGCGAGCCGGCTGCTCCCGCGCGCGACTTGGTTGCGGCCCGGCCTCCTCACCCACCTGCACCTGCACGCCCGCAGCCAGCGCTTCTACGCCGACCGCGCCGCTCCCCGTCGCCGGATCGCGGTCACGCCCACCGCCCGCGCCGCGATGCTCGACAGCCTCCGCCGGACCGTCCTCTCGCTGCGGGCTCCGAGCGGTCCCTCGGAGTGGGCGGAGTACGAGCGGACCCACGCCTACACGGAGCCGACCCGCAGCGCGAAGGAGGAGACGGTCTCTCGCTGGCTCGCGCGGCTGCGCCCCCGCAGCGTGTGGGACCTCGGGGCCAACGTCGGCCGCTTCGGGCGGATCGCGGCCGGCCACGGCGCCTACGCCGTGTGCTTCGACGTCGACCCCGCCGTGGTGGAGGCGGCCTACCGGGCGGGCCGGGCCGAGTCCCGCCGCGACCTGCTGCCGCTCGTGCTCGACATCGCCAACCCGAGCCCGGGGCTGGGGTGGGAGGGGCGCGAGAGAGAGCCGCTCGAGGCCAGGGGCCGCCCCGACGCGCTGCTCGCCCTCGCCCTCGTCCACCACCTCGCCATCGGGCGCAACGTTCCCCTGCCCCTCGTCGCCCGCTGGTTCTCGAGGCTGTCCCGGTCGGCCATCGTCGAGTTCGTCCCGAAGGACGACCCCCAGGTCCGGCGCCTGCTCCGCTCGCGCCGGGACGTCTTCGTCGACTACGGCCCCGCCACGTTCGAGGACGCCTTCTCGTCCCGCTTCCGCCTCGAGGAGAAGGTGGCCCTCCCGGGCTCCGGACGGACGCTCACCCTGTGGCTCGAGCGGCCCTGACGCGGGCCCTCGCGGCCCTCTTCCCCCCGCTCGCGGTGCTCGCCTCGGCCCACGAGCTGTTCCTGCGCAACCAGGACGACCTCGACCGCACGGTGTCGGTCCTGTACCCGTTCTGGGGCGCGGCGGCGGCGGCGGTCCTCGCCGCCTCGCTCCTGCAGCGGGCGAGCAGGTACGGGCCCGCCCGGGTGCTCCTCGCCGTCTACTACTCGGCCGGCTTCGGCTTCGTGGCGTGGAGCTTTCTGCGCGCCATCCCCGCCTCGGCGCACCTGGCGAGGTGGATCCTCGACACGGGGGCGGGTTCCGCGCTGTTCGCCGCCGCCTGGGCTGTCGCCACCTTCGCCCTCGTCCGCCGCGTCCCTCACCGTGCCCTCGAGCCGCTCCTCGCCGTGCTCGCCGCGCTGCTGCTCGGCCGTGAGGCGTTCGCCTTCGCGGCGCGGCTCGATCGCGAGCCCGCGCCCCCTCCCCGCGACGTCGCGGCGGAGCTCGGGCGGGGCGGGCCGCCGGATCGGCCGAACGTCTACCACCTCCTGCTCGACGCCCTCCCGGACGACGTCTTCGACGCCGCCCGGCCCGCGGGACGGGAGAGCGGCCTCGACGGCTTCGTCCGCTTCCGGGCGCGCGCGCCGATGCGCTCGACGCAGGCGGTGCTGCCCACGATCCTGACCGGGCGGCGGATGGCGGGCGACTCCGCCTCGCAGGTCCGCGAGGCCCTCCTCGGTGAGGCAAGCCTGCTGCGCGCCGTGCGCGCGGAGGGCTACCGCACCCTCGGCTTCGTGCCGCGCTTCCTCTACGGGGACCATCGCGAGGCCTTCGACGTGGCGGTCGTCCACGGGGAGAACCTGGAGGAGCCCGATCTGCCCGCGCTGCACGCCGCGGTTTTCCTGCGGCTTTGGACCTTCGGGGTGCTGCCGCGGGCGCTGGGGGAGCGACTCGCCGCGGGGCGCGTGCTCGGCTTCGAGACGGCCTTCTTCCAGATGGCCGGCATCGAGCGGCTCTCGACCTACGCGCAGCCCCTCGTCTCGCGGCTCAGCTTCGAGGAGCTCCTCGCCCTCGAGCCGAGGCTTCCCCCCCGCGGGCGCTACACCTACGTCCACCTGCTCCTTCCCCACAACCCGTACGTCCTGCTCTCCGACTGCTCGCGGTCCGAGGCGGGACCCACCGACCTGCTGGAGCAGACGCGCTGCAGCCTCCTGCTGCTCGCGCGCCTCGTCGAGACCCTGCGGCGCCTCGACCGTCTGGACGGCTCGGTCCTCCTCGTCCACGGCGACCACGGGTCAGGGGAGGTCCTGAGGGACGGCCGGCTCGTCCCCGACGAGGACGCGTGGCTGCGCACGCTCGTCCTCGTGAAGCCGGTCGGGGCGTCGGGCGCGGGGCCGCGCGAGGCGCGAGAGCGCGCGGATCTCGTGGACATCGCGCCGACCGTGCTCGCCCTCGTCGGGATCGATCCGCCCCCGGGGGACGGGCGGGTCCTCGAGGAGGCGCTCGCTCAGCCGAGCGAGCGCACCGCGCGGGCGGGCACCCCCGCCACGAGCGTGCGGGGCGGCACGTCCGCGGTGACGACGCTCCCCGCGGCCACGAACGACTGAGACCCGATCCTCACCCCGGGGAGGATCGTGACGCTCGCCCCCACGAAGGCCCCCTGCTCGATCGTCACCGGGGCCGCCATCGCGGGGAACAGGGCCTGGAGGGGATGGTCCGCGTAGCCGACGTTCGTGTGGGTGAGGACGAGGACCCTCTCGGCGAGGGTGACCTGCCGCTCGAGGCGCACGGCCTCCGCGAGGTCGAGCAGGCACTCCTCGCCCACGAAGCACTCCTCGCCGATCTCGAGGCCGGCGAGGCCGCGCCGGTAGAGGTTGAAGAAGCGCACGTCGTGAAGGATCGCCCGCCGGCCCACCCGCGCCCCGAGCAGCCGCAGCCACGGCGCTCGCAGCTGGGGAAACGGCGCGAGGCGGTAGGGCACGAGGGCGAGCGTGTAGAAGCCGAAGCGGGCGGCCCTGCGCCAGCCGATCTCGGAGAGCGCCTTCACGAGCGCTCGCGGAGCAGCTCGCGGCGCAAGCGCAGGAGCTGGCGGAAATAGCGCACCGAGTCGCGGAGCCCCCGGACGGTGGACGTCTTGTCGCTCCGGCGCACGTAGGCGCCGGGCACCTCGGCCACGCGCAGCCCGCGGCGCGCCGCCCGAGCCATGAACTCGGTGTCCCAGAACCAGCCCTCGTCCCGCACCTCGTCGAGCAGGGGGAGCACCGTCTTCCGGCGGAAGAACTTGTAGCCGGTCTCGGTGTCGCGGTAGGGCAGGCCCAGGAGCCGGCGGACGAGGAAGGAGTAGCCCCGGCTCATGAAGTAGCGGTCGAGCGAGCGCGGCTGGAACGCGTAGATGCGGTGCACGGTGGCGATGTCCGCGCCCTTCTCGATCTCCCGGACGAGGGAGGGGACGTAGCGGGGGTGCACCTCGAGGTCGACGTCGAGATACCCGCAGATCTCGCCCCGTGCGGCGCGGAAGCCGTCGCTCACCGTGGCGCCGCGCCCGCGGTTCGTCTCGTGGAGGACGAGGCGCAGGTCGGCCCCCGGGTGCGCCTCCACGATCCGCCTCAGGATCGCCGGCGTCCCGTCGCGGCTGCAGTCGTCGACGAAGACGACCTCGAAGGTCCAGCCGGCCGGGGAGAGCGTGTCGAGGATCTCCGCGACGCTCGCCTCGAGGTGCTCGGCCTCGTCGTAGCACGCGAGGACCAGGCTGACGTAGGGCGCCCGTTCGCTCACGCCCCGGTCTCCTTCACCGCCGCCACGACGTCGTCGACGTCCTCCGCGCTCAGGCCCGGGTGGAGGGGGAGGCGGAGCAGCCGCGCGGCGACGCTCTCGGTGACCGGCAGGTCGCCTCCGAGCCCGAGCGCGCGGGCGTGGGGCGCCGAGTGCAGCGGCACGTAGTGGAACGTGGCGAGGATGCCGCACGAGCGCAGCGAGCGCAGCGCCTCGTCGCGCAGCCGCCCGTCGGGATAGAGGAGGTGGAAGATGTGGTGGTTGCCGGTCCGGTCCGGCAGCTCGGGGGGCAGGACGACCCCGCGCCTGTCCGCCCAGCCCGAGAGCCCCTCGCGGTACCGGGCCACGACCGCGGCCCGCCGGGCCTGGATCGCGTCGAGCTTGTCGAGCTGGGCGCGCAGCACCGCGGCCAGCAGGTCGGAGAGCACGTACGAGCTGCCCTCCGCCACCCACGTGTAGCGGTCCACCTCTCCCCGGAAGAAGGCGGCCCGGTTCGTGCCCTTCTCGCGCGCGATCTCCGCCCGGCGGGCGAGGGCGGGGTCGCCCACGACGAGGGCGCCCCCCTCGCCGCACGTGAGGTTCTTCGTCTCGTGGAAGCTCAGGCAGCCCGCGTCGCCGATCGTCCCGAGCGCCCGGCCCTTCCACGACGCGGCGAGGCCCTGCGCCGCGTCCTCGACCACGAGCAGCCGGCGGCGCCGGGCGATGTCGAGCAGCGCGTCCATGTCCGGTGCGACCCCCGCGTAGTGCACGGGGAGGATCGCCGCGGTGCGGGGCGTGATCCGGCGCTCCACGTCGGCCGGGTCGAGGCCGAGGGTCCGCTCCTCGATCTCCGCGAAGACCGGCCTCGCGCCGACGCGCAGGACGGCGTTGGCGCTCGACACGAAGGTGAACGAGGGGCAGACGACCTCCTGCCCCGCCCCGATCCCGAGGGCCAGGAAGGCCAGCTCCAGCGCGTGGGTTCCCGAGGTGGTCAGCAGGACCCGGTGGGCGCCCATCCGCTCCGCGAGGAGGGCCTCGACCTCGCGCCCGAACGGCCCGTCCCCGGACACCTGGCCGAGGAGCGCGCGGCCGACCGCGGCGGCCTCGGCCCCGTCGAACCACGGCGCGTGGAAGGCGACCGGCCGGTCCGTCCGGGGCAGGCTCATGCGAGCGCGTATGCTAGCATGCGCGCGTGGCGTCGCCCGCCCGCCCCGCGTGGCTCGCCGTCGGGCTGTCTCACCTCGCGGCGACGCTGTGGCTGTTCGGCCCCGCGCTCGACGGGTCGCGGCTCCTCTACTACCGGGACCTCTCCCTCCACTTCGCCCCCGACTACGCCTTCGCCGCGGCCGCCCTGAGGCAGGGTGTCTGGCCGCTGTGGAACCCGATGGCGGGCGCGGGCGAGCCCTGCCTGTTCGCCTACCCGGTCGACCTGCTCCTCCTGCTCGGGCTCGGCCCCCGCGCCCCGCTCGGAGCGGGGGCGGCCCTCCACCTGCTCCTCGCTCTCGCCGGCGGCTCTTTCCTCGCCCGGCGCCTGGGGCTCGGGCCGGCCGGGGCGTGGGTGGCGGGCACCGGGTACGGCCTCGGGGGGTTCGTGCTCTCCACGGTCAACCTGCCGCCGCTGTTCCAGGCCTGCGCGTGGGCGCCCTGGGTCGCGGGCGCCGCCCTCGGCGTCGTGCGTGCGCCGAGCGGACGGCGGGTCGCGGTCCTCGCCGTGCTCCTCGCGCTCCAGGTCAGCACCCTCGGGGCGGAGGTGGTCCTGCAGACGGCGCTCGTCGCCGCCGTCCTCGGGGCGGGCCACGGGCTTCTCCGGGGCTCGCGCGCGGCGGCCCTCGCCGGGTCCGCCGCGCTCGCCGCCGCGCTCGCCGCTCCCGCGATCGCCGGCGCGGCCGCCCTCGTCTCGGGCTCGAGCCGCGGCCGCGGCTTCACCCTCGGCGAGACGCTCGCCTTCTCGCTGCACCCCGTGGCGCTCGCCGAGATCGCCCTGCCCCGACTCCTCGGAAACCCCATGGGCCTCACCGACGCGGCCTTCTGGGGCCGCGCCTACTTTCCCGCGGGCCATCCGTACCTGCTGAGCCTCTACCTCGGCCTCGCCCTCCTCACGCTCGTCGCGCGCGCCCGGGCGCCGCGCCGGCTGTGGGCGCTCGCCGCGGCGGGAGTCCTGCTCGCCCTCGGCCACCACGGCCCCCTGGGGCTCCTGCCCGAGGGGTTGGCGCTTCCGCTGCGCGGCCCCCAGAAGCTCTTCTTCCTCTCTCACCTCTCCCTCGCCCTGCTGGCCGGCTTCGGCCTCGAGCGCTCGCTGGATCAGGCGCCGGGCCGGCTTCGGGGGCTGCTCTTGCTCCCGGGAGCCGCGCTCGTTGCGCTCGCCCTCGTGTGCCGCGCCGCCCCCGGCGCTCTTCACACCGCGGCGTCGGCCCTCGCCCCGCCGATCCAGGGTCCGTCCGGCCTCGCGGCCGTCCGGGAGCTCTGGGCAGGAACTTGGCCGGCGGCCGGTGCGCTCGCCCTCGGCGCGGGCCTCCTGCTCGCCCGGGGCGGCCGCTGGGCGCTCGCCGCCGGCGCTCTCGTGTGTCTCGACCTCGCCACCGTCAACGCCTGGGTCAACCCCCTCGCCCCGGCGGCCTTCTACGACCTTCGCCCTGAGGTGGCCGCGCTCCTGCGTCCCGTGCGGGAGGGCCTCCCGGCGCGGCTGTTCTCGTACGGGGTGGCCTACACCCCGGGTCTTCGTCTGGGCCCGGCGCTCGCCGGGGCGTCCACGGACGCCTGGCTGTTCTACCTCGACCGCCAGTCGCTGCTGCCCCGCACCCCGGCCCTGGACGGCCTCGAGAGCGCCTTCGGCGTCGACCGCACCGGCTGGGCTCCGCCGGGCTCCACCCTCTCGGTGGAGGAGACGACCCCGGCGCTCTTCGGCGGGCACCGCCGGCGGTTCGAGGAGGGCAACGTGCGCTGGGTCCTCTCCTTCTCACCGCTTCCCGTCGCCCGCAGGGGCGAGGCGACACTGCCGGGGGTCGTCCCGCCTCTCGCCCTGTACGAGCTCACGGAGGCGTTGCCGCGGGCCTTCTGGGCGGGCCCGTCCCTCGATCCCTCGCCCCGGCCGGCGGCCGCCCCCGAGGGGACGCTCGTCACCTACGAGCGACTCGACGCCCACACGGTGAGGATCCACGCCCGCACGCCCCCGGGGGTTCTCGTCGTGCTCGACACGCACCACGATGCGTGGGAAGCCGAGGATGCGTCGGGTCCCGTAGAGGTCCGGCGGGCGGGGGCCCGCTATCGGGCACTGCGGACCCCGGGCGGCGAGCGTGCGTTCATCCTGCGCTTCCGGCCGAGGTGGCGAGGCGCCGCCCTTTGGCTGGCCCTGGGGGGGGGCCTCGTCACCCTCGCTCTGCTCGCGCGGGGACGGGGTGTGCGGTCGTTCACCGCGGGCACGGGCACGCCTCGTGCTATTCTCAGCGGCAAGGAATGAGGATTGACCGAGATCCGGACGCAGCCGCGAGGGAACATCTTGACACCTCTCGACCTGAGCGTTAGCATCCGGTGACTAAGTGGCTTTAGAAACGTGATTTTTCTTGGCTGAGCACTAATGCCCGTCAAACTCGGTGAGCTGCTGCTGAAGGAGAACATGGTTTCTCCTCAACAACTGCAGGACGCGCTGAACCACCAGAAGATGAACGGGGGCAAGCTCGGCAAGGCCTTCGTCAGCCTGGGGTTCGTGAAGGACGAGGAGATCACGAGCCTCCTCTCCCGACAGTACGGCGTGCCCTCGATCAACCTCGAGCACTTCGAGGTCGACCCCGCGATCATCAAGATCATCCCCGCGGACACCGCCCGCAAGTACCAGGTGCTGCCCCTGTCCCGCTCGGGGGCGACGCTCACCATCGCCATGGCCGACCCGACGAACGTGTTCGCCATGGACGACATCAAGTTCATGACGGGCTACAACGTCGAGCCGGTCGTGGCTTCCGAGACCGCGCTCGAGGACGCGATCGAGCGCTACTACGGCTCGACCCGCTCGCTCGAGCTGCGCCGCGAGAGCGGGGGGGGCGGGGGCTACGGGCAGCCCCCGGCGGTCGGCCTCAAGGAGGTCATCGAGGGGCCGACCCTCAGCGTCGACGACATGGCCGCGATCGGCGGCCTGTCCGAGATCGACCTCGACTCGATGGGCGACGCCGAGGCCGACGTCGAGACGGTCAAGTCCGAAGAGGACGAGATCGACCTCGGCAACCTCGCCAAGTCGGCCGACGCCGCGCCGGTCATCAAGCTGACGAACGTGCTGCTCGTCGACTCGCTCAAGCGCGGGGCTTCCGACATCCACATCGAGCCCTACGAGAAGGAGTTCCGCGTCCGCTTCCGCATCGACGGCGTGCTCTACAACGTGATGGCGCTGCCCATGAAGCTGCGGGACCCGCTCATCTCCCGCATCAAGATCATGGCCAAGCTCGACATCGCGGAGAAGCGCCTCCCCCAGGACGGCCGCATCAAGATCAAGATGCGGGTCGAGGACAAGAGCCGCGACCTCGACTTCCGTGTCTCCGTGCTCCCCACCCTGTGGGGCGAGAAGATCGTCATGCGTCTTCTCGACAAGTCGAAGCTCATGCTGGACATGACCAAGCTGGGCTTCGAGCCGCACTCGCTCGAGCGCTTCAAGAACGCGATCTCGAAGCCCTACGGGATCGTGCTCGTCACGGGGCCGACGGGCTCGGGCAAGACCAACACGCTCTACTCCGCGATCGCGGCGCTCAACAAGCCCGACACCAACATCATGACCGCCGAGGACCCGGTCGAGTTCAACCTGCCCGGGATCAACC
>CAZLRF010000036.1:0-1804 GCA_964561785.1 uncultured Acidobacteriota bacterium
GGGGAGCGAGGGTGGCGAGGGCGGCTGCGGGAGCGAGGGTGCCTTGGTGGTCGAAGACGAGGCGCAGCCCGAGAGGGCCACGGCGAGGGCGACGAGGAGGACGAACAACGGCACGGCCCGACGCTCCATGGCGGAAAGCTCCCGCAGAAGAGCTTAGCAGCACCGGGGCGGACCGTTCGCAAAATCCGGAAAAAGGGCCGCCGCGGGGGTAAGCTTCCGCGACCTCGGCAGAAAGGACGACCCATGGCCCGACCCTCCCGGCTCCTTCCTCTCCTGGCCCTCACGGCCCTCCTCGGCCCGCTCGCCCCCGCCGCACAGGCGTCCGGGGACGGCTGGGTCCCCCTCTTCGACGGCAGGACCCTCGACGGCTGGAAGGCCGCGGAGAGCCCGGCGTCCTTCCGCGTCGAGGGCGGCGCGATCGCCTGCGACGGCCCGAGGGGCCACCTGTTCTACGTCGGGCCGGACGGGAGGGCGACCTTCGAGGACTTCGAGGCGACGGTCGAGGTGATGACCCGGCCGGGCGCGAACTCGGGCTTCTACTTCCACACCGCCTTCCAGGAGAAGGACTGGCCGGCCGCGGGCTTCGAGGTCCAGGTCAACAACTCGCAGCGGCGCCACGGGGACTACCTCGAGCTGAAGATGACCGGCTCCCTCTACGGCATTCGCAACGTCTACAAGGCGCTCGCGCGCGACGACGAGTGGTTCAAGCTGCGCGTCACGGTGCGCCGGCCCCGGGTCGAGATCCGGGTGAACGACACGCTGGTCGTCGACTGGATCGAGCCCGCCCTCCCCCTCCCCGAGGGCGCGCCAAAGCTGAACCGCCTCGGCCGCGGGACGTTCGCGATCCAGTGCCACGACCCGGCGAGCAAGGTCTTCTACCGCGACGTCCGCGTGAGGCCGCTCCCCCCGTCTCCCCCGGGCGCCGCTCCGGCCCCGGCCGCCGATGCGCGTGAGGCGCGGATGCTGACGCTCGCTCGGGCCAACTTCCCCCTGGCGGACCTCCACGCCCACCTCAAGGGCGGTCTCACGATCGAGCAGGCGCTCGCCCTCTCGCGCTCGAGCGGGATGTTCCTCGGCATCGCGGTGAACTGCGGCAAGGGCTTCCCGATCGAGACCGACGCGGCGGCCCAGGCCTGGGTCGACTCGATGAAGGGCCAGCCGGTCTTCCTGGCGATGCAGGCCGAGGGGCGCGAATGGGTCTCGATGTTCTCGCGGGAGACCCGGGCGAAGTTCGACTACGTCTTCACCGACGCCATGACCTTCACGAGCCCCTCCGGCCGGCGGATGCGCCTGTGGATCCCGGAGGAGGTGGAGATCGGCCCCGACGAGCAGGCCTTCATGGACCTGCTCGTCTCGAAGACGGTCGGCATCCTGGAGACGGAGCCGATCGACGTCTACGTGAACCCGACGTTCCTGCCCGCCGCGATCGCCCCGCGGTACGACGAGCTGTGGACCGAAGCGCGGATGGGCCGGGTGATCGACGCGGCGGTGAAGAGCGGGGTCGCGATCGAGATCGGCGCGCGCTACCGGATCCCGAGCGAGCGCTTCCTCCGGCTCGCCAAGGCGAAGGGAGCGAAGTTCACCTTCGGGACGAACAACGCGGGGGCGAACGACCTCGGCGACTGGTCCTACCCGCTCGAGATGCAGAGGAAGCTCGATCTCGGGTGGCAGGACATGTTCGTCCCCGGCCACCAGCCGAGCCGCGCGCAGCGGGAGTAGCCCCGTGCGCGCCGCCGCCCTCGCCCTCGTCCTGCGCCCCGGCGTCCGCCTCGCCGGCCGAGCGGCGCACCGACAGCCCGCTCGA
>CAZLRF010000036.1:1904-36227 GCA_964561785.1 uncultured Acidobacteriota bacterium
CGAGCGGGCCGACACGGGACAACGAGCTGTGGCTCCTTTCCCGGGCGCCGGGGTCGCGGCCGGTCCGACTCGGCCGGCGGATGTCGGAGGGCGCGGCCGTCTCGAAGATCTCGGCGAGGATCGCCTTCGCCGTGAACCACGCACAGGACGCGACGATCCCCGAGGGCCACTTGCTGATGCGGCTGGACTAGCGCCGGCGGGCGAGCCCGGCCCGGCCGAGGGCGGCGATGTCCGCGTAGAAGTGGACCGCCGAGCGCATCGACTTTCTCCAGTCGCCGAGGTGCAGGCTCTCGTCCTCGGCGTGCGCCGCGCAGCCCGGGTCTTCGACGCCGGTGAGGATGCAGGGGACGCCCATCGCGTCGGCGAACGGCCGGACGAAGCCGATCGACGCGCCGGAGCCGATGAGGGCGGGCTTCCTGCCGTAGCCCTTCTCGAGGGCCGAGAGGGCCGCCTCGAAAGCGGGGCCGGTCGGATCGGTCGTCCACCACGGCGTGGTGCGCGTGACCCGCGCCCTCACCTGCGCCCCGGCCGGCGGCTTCGCGGTCAGCTTGCGGACGAGGAGCTCCCCCGCCTCGCGCGCGTCCATGTCGGGCACGGTGCGCATCGAGAGGCGGGCCCGGGCGGAGTCGAGGACCTGGTTCGAAGCGCCGTGGAGCGGGTGGGCCTCGATCGCGATCACGGTCAGGGACGGCCGCGTCCACAGCTGCTCGTAGACGCTCGCGCCCCGCTCGCGCTCGAGCCGCGTGCCCGGGAGCATCCCCGCCCCCCGGCGGAACGCCGCTTCCGAGAAGGGCAGCGCGCGCAGGCGCCGCCGCACGGCCGCGCCCGGCCGGCGCACGCGGCGGTAGAGGCCGGGGACGGCGATGCGGCCGTCCGGGGCGCGCAGGCCGTCGATCAGCCGGCACAGGATGCGCACGGCGTCGGGGGTCGCGCCTCCGAAGTCGCCGCTGTGCACCGGCCGGTCGAGGCAGGACACCTCGACGTCCACCTGGACGAGCCCGCGCAGCTGCCACGTGATCGCGGGCACGCCGGTCGCGAAGTTGTACGTGTCGGACAGGACGACCACGTCCGCGCCGAGCGTTCTCCGGTGGCGGGAGAGGAGGGCGGGGAGGCCCGGCGAGCCGACCTCCTCCTCGCCCTCGATCAGCACCTTGAGGTTGACGGGGAGGCGGCCCGCCGCGCCGAGCCACGCGGACGCGCCGGCCACCCACGCGAGGAAGCCTCCCTTGTCGTCCGCGGTCCCGCGGCCGTAGAGCCGCCCCTTCCGCTCGACGGGGAGGAACGGGGGGCTCGTCCACCTCTCGAGCGGTCCCGGCGGGACGACGTCGTGGTGGCCGTAGACGAGGACGGTCGGCTCGCCCTCCGCGTGGAGCCAGTCGGCGTAGACGTAGGGCGGAGCGCCGGGGACGCGGAGGATCGAGACGTTCTCGAGGCCGAGGCGACGGAGCACGTCCCCCGTCACCTCGGCCGAGCGATCGAGGTCGTCCTTCGGGAAGCCCGCCGCCGAGACGCCGGGGACCCGGACGAGCTCGACGAGCGCGGCCTTCCACTCGGCGAGGCGCCCGTCGACGGCCCGCAGGGCCGCCGCCCGGTCGGAAGGCCTCCCGGCGCCCACGCCCCCGCTCTACATCACCGCGGTCGGCGGGGCCGGCTCGTCCGGCGAGCCCGCCTTCGCGAGCGGCCGGCGCACCATGTAGACGATCAGGAAGACCATCACGGGGATGGCCAGCCACCCGGCGATCCCGGCGAGGCCGGGCACCTGCGGGAAGGCGATCTCCACGCTCGGGTCGGTCGCGGCCTGCCACGCCTTGAAGGCCACGACCCCCGCCGCCACGAGGCCCATGAGCGCCTCGCCGGCGATGAGGCCGGAGGCGGTCAGGACGCCCGCGTTCTCGACCCGCGCCTTCTGGGCCGGGTTGTAGGAGCGCTCGTCCGTCTGCTTGTCCACGAAACCGCGGACGAGCCCGCCCACGAAGATCGCGAAGGTCGTCTCGAGCGGGAGGTACATCCCGACCGAGAACAGCATCGGGCTCCTCACCTTGACGAGGATGAGCGAGATCCCCATCGCGATGCCGACGATGACGAGCGGCCAGGCCATCTCCCCGCCCACGATGCCCTGGGAGAGGGCGGCCATGAGGCCGGCCTGGGGGGCGGAGAGGTTCGGGCCGCCGAAGCCGCCGGTCTGCGGGTTCGCGGCGAGGTCGGAGGTGTGGAGCAGGTAGAGCGGGAAGAACAGGACGAGGCCGGAGACGACCACGCCGATCAGGTCCCCCACCTGCATCTTCCAGGGCGTGCCGCCCAGGATGTGGCCGACCTTGAGGTCCTGCAGCATCTCGCCGGCGACGGCGGAGGAGACGCACACGACGGCGGCCACCCCGAGCACGGCGGCGACGCCCTCGACCCCCTTCACGCCCACGATCACCATCGTGAGCGCGGCCACGATCGTCGTGGCGAGGGTGAGGCCGGAGATCGGGTTGTTGGACGAGCCGATCATGCCGACGAGGTTCCCCGAGACCGCGGCGAAGAAGAACCCGGTCACGAGCATCACGATCGCGGCGAAGAAGGCGCCGGGCAGGGCCTTGGTGAAGTAGAAGTAGAGCGCGACCATCAGGACGAACACCACCGCGATCCCGAGGAGCACGATCTTGAACGACAGGTCGCGCTCGGTGCGGGCGGTGGCGGCCTGGGCGGTGGCCGACTTCTGGACGTCGGCGACGCCGCGCTTGATGCCCGCGATCAGGTTCTTGCGCATGCGGAACAGGGTGTAGCTCGCCCCCACGAGCATGCCGCCGACGGCGATCGGCCGCACGATGAACCGCCACACGTGCCCGGCCAGGCCCGCCCAGTTCGTGACGCCCTCGGGGGAGGTGTAGCCGGGGGCGAGCTGGGGCCCGAGGAAGAAGACGAGCAGCGGCACGAAGAGGCCCCAGGCGAGCAGGCCCCCCGCGAAGTTCAGCGCGCCGAGCTCGGGGCCGATGATGTAGCCGACTCCCAGGTAGGCGGGGCTCACCCCCGGCGCCTGGAACGTGGTGGCCCCCCCGGCGGGGATCGTGGCCGCGTCGCCCTTGAGGCCGAGGCGGACGAAGCTCTCCTTGATCCTCCCCACCGCGAGGTGGAACTCGTTCGAGGCGCGGAAGACGCCCGCGTCGCCGAGCAGCTTCACGAGGGCGCCCACGCCCATCGCGCCGAACAGCTGCATCGCCGCCTCGGAGCCGCGCTGGCCCGCCTTGTGGATCTCGCTCGCCGCGACCGACTCCGGGTAGGGGAGCGAGCGGTCCTCGACCATCACCCGTCGCAGGACGGTCACGAACAGGACGCCGAGGATGCCGCCCACGATCATGAGGGCGCTCGCGGTCAGGTACTCGGCGGTGTCGAAGCCCTGGAAGCTCCAGATGTGGAGGATCACGAAGGCGGGGATCGTGAAGATCGCCCCCGCCGCCACCGACTCGCCGATCGACCCCACGGTCCGGGCGTAGTTCTCCTCGAGGAGCGAGCCCTTCATCATGCGCAGCACCGCCATGCCGATGACCGCCGCCGGGTAGGTCGCGGCGATCGTCATGCCGGCGCGCAGGCCGAGGTAGGCGTTGGCGGAGCCGAGGACGACGCTCATCGCCAGGCCGAGGAGGAGCGCCCGGACCGTGAACTCCGCCATGTTGGAGTCGTCCGGGACGTAGGGCTTGTGGACCTTGTCGCTGCTCATGAAGCCTCCCTTCTCGGTCCCGGGGTGTCGGGCCGGAGGAGCGCGGATGGCCGGATGTCGCGCGGATTGTACCCGATATGGTCTAGACTCCGGGGAGACCTCGGATGCCCGCGACGCCGCTCGCCGACGCCCTCCGTCTCGCCGAGGCGCGCCTCGACGAGACGAAGGCGCGCCTCGCCGACCTCGTCCGGATCCCCAGCGTCTCCGCCGAGGGTTTCCCGCCCGGCGAGGTGCGCCGGTCCGCCGAGGCCACCGCCGCGCTCCTGCGCGAGGCCGGTCTCGAGAACGTCCGGCTCCTCGAGATGCCCGGCCAGCACCCTTACGTCTACGGCGACTGGCTCCACGCGGAGGGCGCCCCCACCCTGCTCGTCTACGGGCACCACGACGTCCAGCCCCCGGGCCGCCCCGAGAAGTGGGTGAGCGGGGCGTTCGAGCCGACCGAGCGCGACGGCCGGCTCTACGGCCGGGGGGCGGTGGACGACAAGGGCACGTTCATCACCCACGTGGCCGCGGTGCGGGCCTGGCTCGAGGCGGCCGGCCGGCTGCCTCTCAACGTCAAGCTCGTCATCGAGGGCGCGGAGGAGATCGGCTCGCCCGGCCTCGAGCCCTTCCTGAAGCGCCACGCGCCGACGCTCGCCGCCGACGTGGCCGTCCTCGCCGACACCGGCAACTTCGGCGTCGGCCACCCCGCTCTGACCTACCAGCTGCGCGGCATCTGCCAGGTCGACGTCGAGGTGCGCTGCCTCGAGCGGCCGGTCCACAGCGGCTTCTGGGGCGGCCCGGTGCCCGACGCGGTCCGCATCCTGGCCTCCCTCGTCGCCTCGCTCGAGAAGGAGGACGGCTCGATCGACGTGCCCGGCCTCTACCGGAAGGTGGCGAAGACCCCGCCGCGGCTGCTGCGCCGGATCCGCTCGCTGCCCTTCGACGAGAAGAAGTTCCGCGCCTCGGCAGCCATGAAGCCGGGCACGCGCCTCTGCGGCGAGGCGCGCTACTCCGTGTGGGAGCGCCTGTGGACGCGACCCTCGCTCACCGTGATCGCCCTCGAGGCCCACCCGATCGCCGGATCGTCGAACCAGGTGATCGACTCCGCCCGCGCCCGGCTGTCGCTGCGCACGGTGCCGGACATGGACGGCCACGAGGCCGGGCGGCTGCTCGTGAAGCGCCTCACCGGGCGAGCGCCCGCGGGGGCGAAGGTGACCGCCCGCGTGAGCGGCGTCGCCCGCTGGTGGAGGACCGACCCCGAGGGCCCGGCCTTCGAGGCCGCCCGGCGCGCTCTCGCGAAGGGCTTCTCCCGGGAGCCGGCGATGATCGGGGCCGGCGGCTCGATCGGCTTCGTGCAGCCCCTCTCCGACGCCCTCGGCGGCGTGCCGTGCCTGCTGATGGGGGTCGAGGACCCGCACTCGGCGATCCACTCCGAGAACGAGAGCCTGCACCTCGGCGACTTCGCGAAAGCCATCCGCGCCGCGGTGCACCTGTACGACGAGCTCGCGCGGGCGCCCCTCGCCGGCCGCCGGCCGGCCCCGCGGCGGCCCGCCCGTCGCTGACACCCGGGAAAGCACGGTGAGCGCCCCCGCCCTCGTCCTCCTCCTCGCCCCCGTCGTCTCGTCCGGTTTCGTCTTCGAGCGCGCGCCGTTCCGCTCCGCGCACGCCTCGACCGTCGTCGAGACGGCCGAGGGCCTCGTCGCGGCCTGGTTCGGGGGGACGGACGAGGGGCAACCCGACGTGGGGATCTGGGTATCCTGGCGCGGACCCGGCGGCTGGTCCGCGCCGGTGGAGGTCGCGAACGGCGTGCACAGCGACGGCGCGCGCCACCCCTGCTGGAACCCGGTCCTGTTCCAGCCCGCGCGCGGACCCCTCGTCCTGTTCTACAAGGTCGGACCGAGCCCGCGCGCGTGGTGGGGACTGGCCCGCACGTCGGATGACGGCGGGCGGACCTGGTCGGACGCGGTGCGGCTGCCCGACGGCATTCTCGGCCCGATCCGCGCGAAGCCCGTCGCGCTGCCCGACGGAACGGTGCTCGCCGGGTCGAGCACCGAGCACGACGGGTGGGTCGTGCACGTGGAGCGCTGGACACCGCCCGACCTCGCCTCTCCCGCCGCGTGGTCGAGGAGCGGCCGGCTCAACGACCCGGCCCGGTTCGAGGCCATCCAGCCGACGATCCTCGTCCACTCGCCCGCGCGGCTGCAGGCGCTGTGCCGCAGCCGCCAGGGCGTCGTCACCGAGCTGTGGTCCGAGGACGCCGGCGCCACCTGGGGCCCGATGGCGGCGACGAGCCTCCCCAACCCGAGCGCGGGGATCGACGCCGTGCGCCTCGCGGACGGCCGCTTCCTGCTCGTCCACAACCCCGACGCGAAGGGGAGGGGGCGGCTCCACCTGTCGGTCTCGCTCGACGGGCGCGCGTGGCGCAGGGCCGCCGTCCTCGAGAACGGCGAGGGCGAGTACTCGTACCCCGCCGTCATCCAGGCCCGCGACGGGCGCGTCCACGTGAGCTACACGTGGCGGCGCGAGCGGATCCGGCACGTGGTCGTCGACCCGGCCGCGATCCCCTGAGCGGGACTACAATCCGGGGGATGCTCGAGCTGGCGATCACCGGCGGCATCGGGCTCCTCGCGGCGACGCTCGGCTGGCTCGCGGCCCGCGGGGCCGGCCCGATCGGCTCGCGGCGGCACCGGGCGGCGGTGCTCGTCGCCTCCGTGGTCCTCTTCACACTCGGCCACGCCACGCTCATGCCGCGGGCCCGGGCCTGGAAGCAGCAGCGCGACGTGGCCGAGCTGCTCGAGACCGAGCCCCTCTTCGCGGCGGTGCTCGCCGACGACCCCGCGCTGCGCGAGCCGCTGCGGGCGAGCCTGCTCAACGCCGTCCGCGACGGACCGCGGGCCGAGGCGTCGCTCGCCGGGCAGCGCCTGCTCAGCCCTCGGCTGTGGGGCTACGTGCCCCGCACCTCGAACGCGGCGGCGGTCGAGCTCGGCCGGGCGCTCGTCGGGGCCCTGACGCGGCTCCAGGCGCGCGACCCGGAGCGCTGCTACGGCTTCCTCTTCCCGGACGTCGCGGGCAAGGCGCCCGGGGGCGCCTCGCCCTTCGAGGAGGGCATCCTCGCCGCGCTGCGCCGCGTCGTCGCCGCCGCGCGCGACGGCTCGGCGGAGCCCCTCGACCGTCAGGCGGCCCGGCGGAGCCTCGACGCGGCCTTCTCGCACCTGCGGGACGAGCACGACGTGGAGGTCGACGTGCTCCGGCACGCCCGCGACCCGGGTGTCGACCGGGCCCGAGTCTGCGCGATGACGATCGCCCTCTATGCGGAGCTGCTCGAGCTGCCCCCGGACGCCGCGGGCCAGGCGCTGCGCCACGTCCTCGGACCGGCCACGGCGCCGTCGGGGGGCTAGACCTTCCTCGCCGCTCACCAGCGGCGGGGCGCGTCCTTCACGCAGCGCACGGTGTCGCGCGCGATCAGCAGCTCCTCGTTCGTCGGGATCACGAAGGTCCGCACGCGGGCGCCTTCCGCGCCGACGTCGCCTTCCTTGCCGTGAACCGCCGCCTCGTTCTTGGCCGGGTCGAGCGCGATGCCGAGGAAGTCCATGTCCCGGCAGATGCGCGCGCGGATCTCGGCCGAGTTCTCGCCGATGCCGCCGGTGAACACGATCGCGTCCGCCCCGTTCATCTGCGCGAGGTAGGCCCCGAGATAGTGCTTCACCCGCAGGCAGAAGATCTCGATCGCGAGCCGCGCCCGGCGGTCCTGGTGGACCCGCTCCTCCTCGAGCAGCTCGCGCATGTCGTTCGTCAGCCCCGAGATCCCGAGCAGCCCCGACTGCTTGTTGAGCAGGGCGTCGATCTCCTGGAACGACATGCCCTCCTTGTGGTGCAGGAACTCGAGGACCGAGGGGTCGATGTTGCCGCCGCGGGTGCCCATCACGAGCCCCTCGAGCGGGGTGAGGCCCATCGAGGTGTTGATCGACTCGCCCCTGCGGATCGCACAGGCCGAGCAACCGTTGCCGAGGTGCACGGTGACGATGTTGGTCTCGTCGTAGCCCTTGCCGGTGAGGATCCGGTAGCGGTACGCCACGTAGCGGTGCGAGGTGCCGTGGAAGCCGTAGCGGCGGATCTTGTGCCGGACGTAGAGCGGGTAGGGGATCGCGTAGAGGTACGACACCTCGGGCATCGTGGAGTGGAACGAGGTGTCGAAGACGGCCACCTGCGGCACCCCGGGGCCGAGCAGCTCGCGGGCCGCGTAGATGCCCTTGAGGTTGGCCGGGTTGTGCAGCGGCGCGAGGTCGATGCAGTCCTCGATCTGGTCCACGACCTCGTCGGTGATCTTCACCGAGCGGGTGAACTTCTCGCCCCCGTGCACGGTGCGGTGCCCGACCGCGTGGATGTCGCCCACCGAGGAGATCCCGGGGACGCCCGCCTCCGGGGAGACGAGCCAGCGCAGCACGTAGTCGAGGGCCGCGCGGTGGTCGCGCAGGGGAGCGGTGCGGCGCACGGCGGGCTTGCCCTCGACGCGGAGCGTCACGAGCGACTCGCTGCCGATCCGCTCGATGATCCCGCGCGCGAGCTGGCGGTCCGCGTTGCGCTCGATCGTGTCGAGGTCGGTGTCGATGACCTGGAACTTGAGGGAGGAGCTGCCGGTGTTCAGGACCAGTACGTTCATGAGTCGATCCTAATGGCACCGGGGCCGAATCCGCGAGAGCCAAATGGCTCAGGCGGGCGACTCACCCCCCGGGCGGCCCGAGGCGCCCCGGCGATACGCCGTCCGGGCCCGGCCGCCCTCGGGGAGCCGAGGGCGCCGCTGCGGGATGCTAGACTCTGGGTCGTTTCGGGAGGCTCGAATGCTCAAGGGGTTCCGCGACTTCCTCATGCGCGGCAACGTGGTGGAGCTCGCCACCGCCGTGATCATCGGCGCCGCATTCAACGGCGTCGTCGACGGGCTCCTCAAGGGGATCATCGATCCGCTGATCACCATGCTCTCCCCCGGTGAGGTGAAGGACCTCGAGCACGCGCTCGTGGTCGGCCCCTTCCAGTTCGGCCTCGTGCTCTCGGCCCTCGTCAACTTCGTCCTCAAGGCCGGGGTCGTCTACTTCTTCATCGTGCGGCCCTTCGCCCGGTTCGGGGCCCGGTTGGCCGCTCCGCCGCCGGCGGACGTGCAGCTGCTCACCGAGATCCGCGACCTGCTCAAGCAGAGGTAGGGCACCGTGACCGGCTCCCGGCGTCTCGAGGCGGCTACCTTCCTCGTCCTCGTCTTCCTGGCCGCGGCCTGCGGGAGTGGCGACTCCGCCTCCCCGGCCACCCCCTCCCCGACCCCGACCCCCGCGCCCGGCACCTCCGGCTGGACCCTCGTCTTCGCGGACGAGTTCGACACGCCGGGCGCGCTCGACCCCGCGAAGTGGGGCTACGAGATCGGCTACATCCGCAACGACGAGAAGCAGTACTACACGTCGCGCGCCGAGAACGTGCGGGCCGAGGGGGGGAACCTGCTGATCGAGGCCCGCAAGGAGCCCTACCAGGGCTACGGCTACACGTCGGCCAGCATCAACACCCGGGGGCGCTTCGAGCTCACCTACGGCCGGGTCGAGGTGCGCGCGAAGCTGCCCACCGGCAACGGCACCTGGCCGGCGATCTGGATGCTGGGGACGAACATCGGCCAGGTCGGGTGGCCCGCCTGCGGCGAGATCGACATCATGGAGAACGTCGGCTTCGACCCCACCCGCATCCACGGGACCGTCCACACCGCGGCCTACAACCACGTGCAGGGCACCGCGAAGGGCGCGAGCGTCACGATCGCGAACCCGTGGGAGGAGTTCCACGTCTACGCGATGGAGTGGTACCCCGACCGCATCGACGTGTTCGTGGACGGCCAGAAGTACTTCACGTTTCGCAACGAGGGCACGGGCTCGCGCACCTGGCCCTTCGACAAGCCGCAGTACCTGCTCCTCAACCTGGCGATCGGCGGCTCCTGGGGCGGCCAGAAGGGGATCGACGACTCGCGCTTCCCGCACCGCTACCTCGTCGACTACGTGAGGGTCTACAAGCAGGGCTGAGGGGGGGCGGACGCCGGGCCGGGATAGAATAGCGGTCCCGGAACCCGGAGAGCCCGATGCCCATCTATCACCGGCTGGGGCGCGTGCCCCCCAAGCGCCACGTCGCGTTCCGCAAGGACGACGGAGGGCTCCACTACGAGGAGCTCGTGGGCAACCAGGGCTTCACCGGGCCCTCGTCGCTCCTCTACCACCTGCGGCTGCCGACCGCGGTCAAGGGCGTACGGACGATCCGCGGTCTGTCCTGGGTGGCCGAGCCCGAGCGGGTTCTCCGGCACCGGCACTTCCGCACCGCGGGGCTCTCGACCGGCCCGAGCGCGGTGCTCGACCGCGTGCCGCTCCTCTTCAACGCGGACGTCGCGATCTCGATGGCACGCCCGCGCAAGGAGGACGCGTTCCACTACCGCAACGGACAGGGCGACGAGGTCGTCTACGTGGTCGAGGGCAGCGGGGAGCTCGAGTCCCCGTTCGGCGACCTTCCCTACCGGCCGGGAGACTACGTGGTGATCCCGCGCGGGGTCCTGCACCGCTGGCGCCTGCGGGTCGGGCCCCACCGCCTCCTCGTGATCGAGAGCGCGGGCTACGTGAGGACGCCGAAGCGCTACCGCAACGAGCACGGCCAGCTCACCGAGATGGCGCCGTTCTCGGAGCGCGACGTCCGCCGGCCGGAGACCCTCGTGACCCACGACGAGACCGGGGACTTCCCGGTGGTCGTGAAGAGCGGGAACCGGCTCGTCGAGATGGTGATGGCCCACCACCCCCTCGACGTGGTGGGGTGGGACGGCTACTACTACCCGTGGGCGTTCAGCATCCACGACTTCGAGCCGAGGGTGGGGCGCGTGCACCTGCCGCCCCCCGTGCACCAGACGTTCGAGGGGGAGGGCTGGGTGCTGTGCTCGTTCTGCCCCCGCCCCTACGACTTCGAGAAGGACGCGGTGGCCGCGCCCTACAGCCACCAGAACGTGATGTCGGACGAGGTGCTGTTCTACGCGAACGCGGAGTTCATGAGCCGCAAGGGCATCGAGATGGGCTCGATCACGCTGCACCCCGACGGGCTCGTCCACGGCCCGCAGCCGGGCAAGACCGAGGATTCGATCGGGGCGACGAGCACGAACGAGCTCGCGGTGATGGTCGACACGTTCCGGCCCCTCCTCGTGAGCCGCGAGGCGCTCGGGATCGAGGACCCCACCTACGTGACGTCCTGGGTCGAGCCGCCGCGATGACGCCCTCCGCCCGCGCTCTGCTCGCCTCGCTCGTCGACTACGCCGGGCTCTTCCCGCCCGCGGCGCTCGCGATGGACGAGGCGGTCGCCGAGTACGCGCGCGGGCGGCGCTCGCCGGAGTCCTTCCTGCTCGGGCGCTTCGTCGTCCCCGCGGCGCGGCTCTCCGAGCTCGCCCGGGCCGCCGACGCGCACCTGCCCGAGCCCGGGGCCGGCGAGCCCTGGCGGATCTCCGCCCTCCTCGGCGCCGACACCGGCGGCGAGGCGGCGCTCGCCGACGCCTTCAACCGGGCGTGCGCCGGACGCGCGGTCGTGGACGCGGTCGAGCTGAAAGCGGCGAGCGCGGAGGACGCCGAGGCCGCGCTCGAGGCGCTGCCCCCCGGCCTCGAGGCGTACGTCGAGGTGCCGCTCGACGGCGAGACGGAGGCGCTCCTGCGCGCGATCGCGGCCCGCGGCGCCCGGGCGAAGGCGCGCACCGGCGGCGTCGTGGCCGAAGCCATCCCCGACCCCGGCGCCCTCGCCCGCTTCCTCGTCGCCTGCGCCCGCGCGGGCGTGCCGTTCAAGGCGACGGCGGGCCTTCACCACCCGCTGCGGGCGGAGCGGCCGCTCACCTACGCGGAGGGCGCGCCGCGCGCGGTGATGCACGGCTTCCTGAACGTGTTCGCCGCGGCGGCGCTCGCCCGCGAAGGGGCCCCCGCCGAAGACGTCGAGGCCGTGCTGCGCGAGGAGGCGGAGGCGGCCCTCGCGCTCGCGCCCGAGGGCCTGCGGTGGCGCGGGCGGACGGTGCCGACCGCGGCGCTCGCCGAGGGCCGCCGCACGTTCGCGACGTCGTTCGGCTCGTGCTCGTTCGGCGAGCCCGTGGCCGGCCTGCGCGCGCTGGGGGTCCTCCCGTGATCGCGGGGATCGACGGCACGCACGACGCCTCGCTCCGCAGCTGGGTCGAGTCGGCGAACGACCCCGCCACCGACTTCCCCGTCCAGAACCTGCCGCTCGGCGTGTTCCGCTACCGCGGGGAGGGGCCGGCGCGGATCGGCTGCGCGATCGGCGAGGAGGTGCTGGACCTCGCCGCCTGCGGCGAGCGGGGGCTCCTGCGGGGGCTGCCGTCGGACGTCGAGGCGGCGTGCCACGGGCCGAGCCTCAACGACCTCATGGCCATGGAGCCGCGCGTGCGCGCCACGCTGCGCCACCGCCTCAGCCACCTGCTGCGCGGGGAGGGCGCGTTCGTCACCGCGCGGGCGGAAGCGGCGAACGTGCTCGTGCCCCGGCGCGACGCCGAGATGCAGCTGCCGGCGGCGGTCGGCGACTACACCGACTTCTACGCCTCGCTCCACCACGCGACGAACGTCGGGAAGATGCTGCGGCCGGACAGCCCGCTCCTGCCGAACTACAAGTGGGTGCCGATCGGCTACCACGGCCGCGCCTCCTCGCTCGTCGTGAGCGGCACGCCGGTGCGGCGCCCCTCCGGGCAGACGGAGCCCTCGGGCGGCGGCCCGCCCGGCTTCGGCCCCTCGAGGAGCCTCGACTACGAGCTCGAGGTGGGCGCCTTCCTCGGCCCGGGCAACGCCCTCGGGCAGCCGATCCCGCTCGCCGAGGCCGAGGGGCACGTCTTCGGCCTGTGCCTCCTCAACGACTGGTCGGCGCGCGACGTGCAGAAGTGGGAGTACCAGCCCCTCGGCCCCTTCCTCGCCAAGAGCTTCGCGACGACGATCGGTCCCTGGGTGGTCACGGCGGAGGCGCTCGCGCCGTTCCGCGCGCCCGCGTTCGCGCGCCCGGCGGGCGACCCGCGGCCGCTCCCCCACCTCGCCTCCGAGGAGAACGAGGCTCGGGGCGGCTTCGACGTGCGGCTCGAGGTCCTCCTCCTCACGAAGGCGATGCGGCGCAACGGCCTCGACCCGTTCACGGTGAGCCGCAGCAACCTGCGCGACCTCTACTGGACGCTCGCGCAGATGGTGACGCACCACGCCTCGAACGGCTGCAACCTGCGACCCGGGGACCTCGTCGCGAGCGGGACGGTGTCGGGGGAGGCGCCCGAGGCGCGCGGGTGCCTGCTCGAGCGGACCTGGCGGGGGACGGAGCCCCTGCGGCTGCCGAGCGGCGAGGAGAGGCGCTTCCTGGAGGACGGCGACGAGGTGGTCCTGCGCGGGCGGTGCGAGCGCGAGGGCTTCGCGCCGATCGGCTTCGGCGAGTGCCGCGGGACGGTGGTGTCGGCCGGCTGAGCGGACGCAAGGAGGAGCCCCATGGCGAAGGTCGAGTCCCTCGGGATCAAGCGGCTGGAGTCGGTGCACTACTACGTGCGCGACCTCGAGCGGTCCCGGCGCTTCTACACCGAGGTCATGGACTTCGCGGAGATCGGCGGCAGCTCCGAGGAGCTGACGAGGGCCGGGCGGCAGAAGTCGCTGGCCTTCCTGGCCGGCAACTGCGTGGTCGTCTGCATCGAGCCCCGGGGCGAGGGCGGCCGCGCGGCGCGCTGGCTCCGCAAGCACCCGGACGGCGTGGGCACCCTCAACTTCGAGGTCGAGGACGTGCAGAGGACGTTCCGTCTGCTCGAGGGCCGGGGCGGCACGCCGATCGACGACGTGCGCCGCTTCCGGGACGGGGCGGGCAACGAGATCGCCTTCTTCTCGATCACCACCCCGTTCGGGGACACGACCTTCCGCTTCCTCGAGCGGCGCGGCTACCGCGCCCTCTACCCGGGCTTCGAGACCTACGACGCGCCCCGCGGGGGATCGAACCGCCTGGGCTTCGTGGGCTTCGACCACACGACCTCGAACTTCCCTACCCTCGCGCCCGTCGCCTTGTGGCTCGAGCAGGTGATGGGGTTCGAGCGCTTCTGGGAGATCCAGTTCCACACGACCGACGTGGACCCCGCGCACGCGCACGGCTCGGGGCTGCGCTCGCTCGTCTACCGCGACCCCGTCTCCGGGGTGAAGTTCGCGAACAACGAGCCGTGGCGGCCCAACTTCCGCGCCTCGCAGATCAACGTCTTCAACGAGGAGCTGCGGGGACCGGGCGTCCAGCACCTCGCGATCAGCGTGAAGGACATCGTCTCCTGCGTGCGGCAGCTGCGGGCGAGGGGCCTCGCCTTCATGCCGACTCCGGGGGCCTACTACGACATGCTGCCGGCGCGGCTCGAGAAGCTCGGCATCGGGTCGATCGACGAGGACCTCTCGGTCCTGCGCGAGCTCGAGATCCTGGTCGACGGGGACGGGCCCGGGAAGTACCTGCTGCAGATCTTCCTCAAGGAGTCCTCGGGCCTCTACCACGACCCCGGGGCCGGCCCGTTCTTCTTCGAGATCATCCAGAGGAAGGGCGACGAGGGCTTCGGGGCGGGCAACTTCCGGGCGCTGTTCGAGTCGATCGAGCGCGCCCAGCTCCAGCCCGAGGCGGCGCGCTAACGCCCGGGCCCCGGGAAGCGTCTCTCCCGGCAGGCGGGCGCCCGCCGGGGGATGGTCCTGGAGCTCGAGATCGACGCGGGGATGACGGGGCCCGGTGCGGCGGCCGAGGACGGCGGGCCCTCCGCGGTCGCCCTTCTCGTCGTCGCCGCCCGTGAGGGCGACCGGGCGGCGTTCGGCCGCCTGTACGAGGCGTTCGCCCCGATGGTCCACGGCGTGCTGCTCTCGCGGCTGCCGCGGTCCGAGGTGGACGACCTCGTGCAGGAGGTCTTCCTCCAGGCGATGCGCCGCCTCGGCTCGCTGCGCCAGCCCGAGAGCTTCGGCCCCTGGCTCGCCGCGATCGCCCGCAACCGCGCGCGCGACCACCACCGGCGGGGGACGGACACGGTCGAGCTGCCGGACGACGTGGCGGGCGCGCCCCACCCCGAGGGCGAGGCCCTCGCCGTGCTGGCGGCGATCCGGAGACTGCCGGAGGCGTACCGCGAGACGCTCGTCCTGCGGCTCGTGGAGGGACTGACGGGCCCCGAGATCGCCGAGCGCACGGGGCTCACGCCCGGCTCCGTCCGGGTGAACCTCTTCCGCGGGATGCAGCAGCTGCGCGAGGCGCTCGGCAGGAGCGCGAAGCCGTGAGCGGCGACTACCTGTGGGACGGGTCGGGCGAGCCGGACCGTGAGATCCAGCGGCTCGAGGCGACGTTGCGCCCCCTGCGGGGCGCCCGCCCGGCGCCGGAGCCCGGCTCGATGCGGCCCCGCCCCGCCCGGGACTTCGGAGGTTGGCGGACCCTGGCCGTCGCCGCGACGGTGGTCCTCGCCCTCGTCCCGTCGCTGACACGCACGCGTCCCCCCGAGCCCCCCGCTCCCGGCTGGGAGCTCTCGTGGCTCGAGGGCGGCTCGTGGCGCGAGGCGCGGGCCGTACGGGAGGCGTGGCTGCGCGTGGGCGAGTGGGTCGACACCCGCGACGGCCGGGCCCGGCTCGCGGTCGGGCGGATCGGCGAGGTGCGCCTCGAGCCGGCCACCCGCGTCGGCCTCGTCGACGCGGGCGACCGTTCACACCGGCTCTCGCTCGCGCGGGGCGTGATGCACGCCATGATCTGGGCGCCGCCGGGGCAGTTCCGCGTGGACACGCCGTCGGCGGTGGCCGTGGACCTCGGCTGCGAGTACACGCTCGAGGTCGCGGACGACGGCTCGGGCCTGCTGAGGGTCGAGGCAGGCTGGGTCGGCTTCGAGGGCCGCGGCATCTCCTCCCTCGTCCCCGCCGGCGCCCTGTGCCCCACGCGGCCGGGCTTCGGCCCGGGCACGCCGTACTACGAGACGGCGCCGGAGGCCCTCGTCCGGGCGCTCGCCGAGATCGACTTCGGCTCCGACCCGGCCGCGCGTCGCGAGGCCGTCGAGGCCGCGCTCGCCGCGGCCCGCGAGCGGGACGCGCTCTCCCTCTGGCACCTGCTCTCGCGCCTCGACGGGGACGACCGCGGGCGCGCCCACGACCGGCTGGCCGCGTTCGTCCCGCCCCCGCCCGGGGTGACGCGCGACGGCATCGTGCGCGGCGAGCGGGCGATGCGCGAGGCGTGGTGGGACGAGCTCGGCCTCGGCTCCTCCGACTTCTGGCGGAACTGGACGGGAGAGTGGAGCGACCCCGCGCCCCCGGCAGCGCGCGGGACGGGCTCTCGGAACGCCACCTGCGCGCCGCCGTCGCCGGCGCCGCCGAGGGCTCCGACCTCGCGCGGACCCTGGCCGCGCACCGGCCGGTCTGGGGCGACCGCCTCCGGACCGCGAAGGCCGCGGCGCGCTGACCCGGCCGCTACCAGCTCGAGTGGACGAGCGGGCGGAGGCGCTCGTCGTACACGGCCTTCACGGCCGCCATCGTCTCCGGCGTGAGCGGGGGAAGATCGGCGGCGGCCGCATTGTCGCGGGCCTGCTCCGGCGTCTTCGCCCCCGGAATCGCGCAGCTCACCGCGTCGAACATGAGCGTCCACCGCAGGGCCATCTGGCTCATCGTGGCGCCCGGGGGAACGAGCGGACGCAGGCGCTCGACCGCCTCGAGGCCGACCTCGTAGGGCACGCCGGAGAAGGTCTCGCCCTTGTCGAAGGCGGCGCCCTCGCGGTTGAAGCTGCGGTGGTCGTCCGGCGCGAACGTCGTGGCCTTCGTCAGCTTGCCCGTGAGCAGCCCGCTCGCGAGGGGGACGCGGGCGAGGATCCCCACCCCGCGCGCCTTCGCCGCCGCGAAGAACGCCTCGGCCGGCTTCTGCCGCAGCATGTTGAAGATGATCTGCACCGTGCGCACGCCGTCATGGCGGATCCCCCGCAGCGCCTCGTCCACGGTCTCGACACTGATCCCGTAGTGGCGGATCTTCCCGTCCCTCACGAGGTCGTCCAGGATCCCGAACACCTCCGGCATGTCGTAGACTGCGGGGTGCGGGCAGTGGAGCTGGAGAAGGTCCACCGCGTCCATCTCGAGGTTCGTGAGGCTGCGCTCCACCCAGGCGGCGAGGTTCTCGCGGCGGTAGCCTTCCGGCGTCTGCTTCGGCAGGCGGCGGCCGGCCTTCGTCGCGACGAAGATCGTCTCGCCCTTCCGCTCGCGCCGCAGGCGCGCCACGAGCCGCTCGCTGCGACCGTCGCCGTAGACGTCGGCGGTGTCCACGAAGTTCGTCCCCGCGTCGACCGCCGCGTGGAGCGCCCGCATCGACTCCTCGTCGTCGACCGGACCCCACGTGCCACCGATGGCCCACGCCCCGAAGCTGATCGCCGAGACCTTCATGTCGGTGCGCCCGAGCTGCCGGTACTCCATGCCGTCCCTCCGGAGCGGATTCTAGGCCGGGACGGCCGGACCTGGTTCAAACGGCTCTTGCCGGGAGTACGGCAGCCGCTACACTCCGACCTCCACGGGAGGCGACGATGGGTGGAGCACGAGCCCTCGGGATCCTGGCCGTTCTGTTGATGACCGTGGCGTGCGGGGGTGGCGACTCGACAGCGCCCACCGCGGCGGCGCCCGCGCCGACGCCGCCACCCCCGCCGGCGGGCTGGGCGGCGGGAACGGTGGTTACCGTCGTGTCCGGCGAGACTCACTGGCCGGTGGGCGGAGCGAAGGTGTTCGTGGCCGGGGCGCCACACGTGACCGACGCCGAAGGGAAAGTCACCGTCGGCGCGGCTGCTGCGGGGGTGACGGTCGATGTGGAGAAGGACGGCTTCCTCACGCGCCAGACGCTCGTCCGTGCCGGCGAGACGCACCTCACCCTGTGGCCCGAGACCGAGCAGATTTCGGAAGCCTACACGCGTACTCTCGTGTACACCTCGGCCGTCGCCGGAGCGGAGGTCGTCGAACCCCTGCGCCGCCTGCCCGCGCGCGTGCGCTCGATCTCTCTCGAGCCCTCGGAACCGCTCAAGGCCGACTGGTACGCCATGAAGGCCCACGGAGAGGCCGCGGAGTCCTTTACCCGAGCTGCCCAGGGGCGAATCACGGTCACCGTGGGCGGCGCGGCGGATCTGCAGGTGCCGACCCGCGTCGACGCGAGCGACAAGTACTGCGACACGGGCTTGACGCTCCTGACCTACCTGTGGACCTCCGCCCACGAGGTGGCGAAGGCCGAGATCGTCTTCTGCGGCGACCGGCCGGCGCGCCTGCCCCAGCCGATCCTCCACGAGATCGGCCACGTGTACGGCCTTCGGCACTCGGCCTCCGCCTGGGACGTGATGTACCCGACGTACTCGCCGTACTACATGGAGCGCTACAACCGCTGGCGGGAGTTCACCGAGCCCGAGATGGTGACGATGGCCCTCATGTCCCAACGGCGGGCGGGCAACGCGTGGCCCGACAACGACCGGACGGCAAAGGCGAGCGGCCGCCAGATGATCGTCATCGTCGACTGAGTGGGCCATGCCGCCGCCGACCCCGAGTCGACTGGTACTCGTCCTGGCGCTCGTCTTCGCCCGGTTCGGATCCGGCCAGCTTCCACCCGCGGCTCCCGAGGGCTGGCGGCTCCTCTTCGACGGCGTCTCGACCTCGGGCTGGCGGGGGGTGAACGCGTCGTCCTTCCCCGCCTCGGGGTGGGAGGTCCGGGATGGCGCGCTCGTATCGACCGGCTCGAGGGGCGGCGACATCGTGACGGTCGAGGAGTTCGGCGACTTCGACCTCCGCTGGGAGTGGCGCCTCGACACGAAGGGCGGCAACGGCGGCCTCAAGTACGTCGTCCGGGAGACCCCGGGCGACACGTCGAGGAGCGGCCTCGGCCTCGAGTACCAGATCCTCGACGACGCGAGCTTCGAGTGGATGCTCGACGGCCGGATGGCGCCGAACGACTACCGCACCCTCGCGGCGCTCTACGAGATACACGCGCCCTCGCCGGCGAAGAGACCGCGGCCGCTCGGTGAGTGGAACGAGAGCCGCGTGGTGCTGCGCCGCAACGCGATCCAGCACTGGCTGAACGGCGTGCTCGTCCTGGAAGCCGACCGCACGAGCGCGGACTTTGCCGAGAGTGTGGCCCGCAGCAAGTTCAAGGACGTGCCCGGGTTCGGACGGCACGCGAGGGGGCGCATCCTTCTCCAGGACCACGGCAGCGTCGTGCGCTTCCGAAACGTCCGGATCCGCGAGCTCGGGGACGCGGCGCCGCGGGCGGTCGAGCCCCCCTCGGTCCTCAACGACGACGGCGGCTGGTGCTGGTTCCAGGACGAGCGGGCGGTGGTGGTCGGCGGCCGCCTGGTCTTCGGGTCCGTGGCCTCCGGCCGGCGCGACCCCGCGCGACGCGGGAGAGTCGAGGCGACCGGCGTCCTCCTCGCCACGGGGGCCGCGACCCGCTTCCCCCTGAGCGCCACCCCGGTCGAGGCGGCGGGGACGTACGACGACCACGACGCCCCGGCCTTCGTGGTGCGCGGCGACGGGAGGCTCCTCGCGGCGTGGGCGGGGCACGGGAGGGACAGCCGCATCCTCTCCCGCGTCTCGGCGCGGCCAGCCGACCCCTCCGACTGGGGCGAGGAGCGGGCGTTCTCGCCGAGCCCGTCCTCGCGCGTCACCTACTCGAACCTGCACCGGCTGGCGACCGAGAGGGGGCGGATTTACGACTTCTTCCGCGGCATGGACGACCGCTTCAAGCCGTCCGTCGCGTGGTCGGACGACGAAGGCGAAACCTGGACGGCCGGCGGCGTCGTGATCGACGTCCCGGTCGCGGCGCGCCACCGGCCTTACGTGAAGTACGCCTCCGACGGTCGCGATACCGTCCACCTCGCCTACACCGAGGGCCACCCGCGCGACTTCGACAACGGCGTGTGGCACGTCTTCGCCCGGGGCGGGAGGATCCACCGCTCCGACGGGACGGAGGTCCGGCCGCTCGCGGAGGGCCTGCGGGACCCCGCGGAGGGCACGCGCGTCTTCGCCGGGGAGCCGGCGCGCGTGGCCTGGGTGGCCGACCTCGAGCTCGACGGGAAGGGGCGCCCCGTCATCGCCTACTCCGTGCAGATGGACTCGGCCGGCCTGCCCCCGGGGCAGGGGGGGATCGACCATCGCTACCGGCTCGCGCGCTTCACGGGCACCGCCTGGGAGGACCGTGAGATCGCCTATGCCGGCACCCGCCTGTACGCCGGCGAGGACGACTACACGGGCGGGATCGCCCTCGTACCCGGCGACCCCGCGACCGTGTTCGTGTCGACGAACGCCGATCCCCACGACGGCTCGCCCCTCGTGAGCGCGCGGGACGGTCGACGCCACTTCGAGCTGTTCCGTGGGAGGACGAGCGACGGCCTGTCCTGGCGGTGGGAGGCGGTCACCACCGACTCGACCGCCGACAACCTCCGCCCGATCGTCCCGCGCGCGCCCGGCCGGACTCCCCTCCTCCTCTGGCTTCGGGGGACCTACCGCTCGTACACCGACTACGACCTCGAGGTCGTCGGCCGACTCCCGGACTGAAGCCCTTCCTGCCACGCCTCTTCAGCAGGCCGCCGGGTCCATCGTTTGGTCCGACCAAACATCCCCCTATGGTCGTATTGGTCGGATAATTCTGTTGACTTGAGGCGCTCTTGAGGGTAGAAGCGTGACATCTTGCAGACTGATCGCATTGAAGGTCAGACCAAAAAGCCGGAGGAGGCCGGCGCCGGCGCCCAGGTCGTGGAGCACCTCCGGCGCGAGATCCAAGCGGGCCGGCTTCGTCCCGGCGACCGCCTCCCGACCGAGCGGGAGCTGGCGCGGCGCATGGGCGTGAGCCGGCCCTCGCTGCGCTCCGGCCTGCGCACGCTGCAGGCCATGGGCATCGTCACCTCGCGCAGGGGGGCGGGCACCTTCATCGTCGAAGGCCCCCCCCGCCTCGGCAAGGCCCCCTTCGAGTTCCTCGCGGCGCTCCACGGCTTCACCCTCGACCAGATGTACGAGGCGCGCCGCATGCTCGAGGTGGGCGCGGCCTCGCTCGCGGCGGAAAGGGCGACCGGCGACCAGGTCGCCGCGATGGCCGAGGAGATCACGGGGATGTTCGCGTCGCTCGAGGAGCCCCAGGCCTTCCTCCGCCACGACCTCGGCTTCCACCGCGCGGTGGCCGCGGGCTCGGGCAACCCGATCGTGGCGGCGATCATCGGCACTCTCGCCGAGATCATCTGGGAGACGGGCCGGCTCAACATGGAGGGCCTGAGCCTGCGTGAGTCGGCGGAGGTCCACCGCGGGATCTACGAGGCGATCCGGGCCCGCAGCCCGGAGCGAGCCCGGCGCGAGATGACCCGCCACCTCGAGAGAGCGCGGTGGGAGCAGGTGGAGGAGCACCCGACCGGGGCGCCGGCCGGCACGGGACAGGTCTCATGATCACAGTCACTCGGCAGGGTCGCGGGCGCCCGGGCGGGCGACCCCTCCGCGGCCGAAGGGAGATGGACATGGAACGCAAGACAGTCACGGGGGGTCGGCTCGTCCTGGCCCTCTTGCTCGCCGCAGCGGGCCTCGCGGCCGCCTCGGCCCTCGCCCAGGAGACGCGCGGCCGGATCGCCGGACGCGTGGTGGACAGCACCCAGGCGCCGCTTCCCGGGGCGTCGGTCGTGGTCCGCGACACCTCCCGGGGCACCACCGTCAACGCGACGACCAACCGCGAGGGCCTGTTCGTCGCGACCTACCTCCTGCCCGGCGCCTACGAGGTGACGGTGGAGATGCAGGGCTTCAAGAAGCTCGTCAAGGACGGCCTGCGCGTCGCGATGAACGAGACGAGCGACGTCACGATCGTCATGGAGGTCGGGGGGGTCGAGGAGTCGGTGAACGTGACGGCCGAGGGCGCGGCGCTCGACACCTCGGACGCGAGCATGGGCTTCACCGTGGACTCGAGGCGGCTCGCGGAGCTGCCGCTCATCCACGGCGACCCCTACAAGATCATGGGCCTCGCCACGGGCCTCGCCCACTCGGGCAGCCAGCGCCTCGACCGCCCCTACGAGCCCACCCACATCGTGGGCTTCGCCTTCAACGGCACCCGCTCCAACCGCAGCGACCTCCTGATCGACGGCGCCCCGAGCACCTCCACCGCGAACCAGAACGAGGTCATCGCCTCCTACGTCCCGCCCTCCGACATGGTCCAGGAGTTCACGGTCCAGACCGCGACGTTCGACGCCCAGTTCGGGAACACCGAGGGCGGCGTCACGAGCATCTCGATCAAGTCCGGGACGAACCAGCTCCATGGGTCCGTCTACTACTTCGCCGAGCCGAAGAAGCTGGCCGCGAACGACTTCTTCGGGAACAAGCGCGGCCAGCCGCGCCCCGACACGTCCTCCGACCGCCCCGGATTCAGCCTGAACGGCCCGCTGCGGATCCCGGGCCTCTACGACGGGCGGGACCGGACGTTCTTCTCCGTGGGGTACGAGCGCATCAAGGACGTCCGCCCGCGCTTCGACGCGAGCGGCGACTCCTGGGTCCCGACCGAGGCCCTGAGGCGCGGCGATTTCTCCGAGTACTCGCAGTTCATCACGATCTACGACCCGCTGACGCGCGTGCCCACCGGCACCGGCCAGTTCGTGGGGCAGCCCTTCCCGGGCAACATCATCCCCCCCGACCGCATCAGCCCGGTGTCGCGGGCGATCCTCGAGTACTACTCGCTGCCGAAGAACCCCGGCCTCGTCGGGAACATCAGGGATTCGACGCTGCCGGAGACGACCGAGTACGACACGTTCAGCGCCCGCGTCGACCAGAAGATCTCGACCGCGAACAAGGCGTTCGCCCGGTTCAGCTGGTACAACCGCGACAGCATCTACAACGAGTACCTCGACTCCGAGGCCTCCGGCACCTGGTTCCAGTTCCAGTCGTACCAGGCGGTGATCGACGACGTGCACGTCTTCAACCCGACCACGGTGCTCAACGTCCGGTACGGATACAACCGGTTCGAGCGCAACTCGGGACAGGAGGAGGACGCTCGGGTGTGGGACATGACCCGGCTCGGCTTCCCCGCCGAGTACAACAGCCTCATCTCCGACGCGGCCCGCTACTTCCCGCGCCTCGACTTCGACGGCAACAACATGATCGACGTGGCGTACGGGGCCGACTTCCGGCCCACCACGTCGCACACGGTCGCGGCCACGCTCAACAAGGTGCTCTCGAAGCACTCGCTCAAGGGCGGGCTCGAGATGCGGATCTACCGCGAGGACAGCCTCTCGACCGCGAACGCCCAGAGCGGCCAGTACTCCTTCACCAACGCATACACCCGTCAGAGCAGCGCGAGCGGCACCGACTACCAGGGCCTGCAGAACTACGCCGCGTTCCTGCTCGGGCTGCCCACGACGACCTCGATCCTCCGCGCCTCGGACTACTCGGAGTACTCGAAGACCTGGGGCCTCTTCGTCCAGGACGACTGGCGGGTCAACAGCAAGCTGACCGTCAACCTCGGGCTGCGGTGGGAGATCGAGACGGCCCTCACCGAGCGGAACAACAAGAGCGTCACCGGGTTCGACTTCGCCTACGTCCAGCCGATCCAGGACACGGTCCAGGCGCGCTACGCGGCCCTCAACGACCCGGCCCTGAAGGCCCTCCAGCCCCAGCTGACGACCAAGGGCGGCCTGCTGTTCGCAGGGGTGGGCGGGCAGAGCAACCGGCTCTACCAGACCCCGAAGGACACGTTCCTTCCCCGCGTCGGCTTCACCTACCAGATCAACCCGAGGACGGTCGTCCGCGGCGGGGTGGGGCTCTTCGCCGGCTTCCTCGGCCAGCGGCGCGGCGACGTGTTCCCGAACGGCTGGTCCCAGACGACCACCATCGGCACCACGGTCAACGCGTTCGGGGCGCCCATCCCGCGGAGCTGGGACAACGCGCTGCTCACCCAGCCCATCCTCGAGCCGGTCGGCAACGCGAACGGCTATCAGCAGGGCCTCGGGCAGGCGATCGACTTCTTCAACCAGGACCCCGAGGTCTCGAAGCAGCTCCGCTACCAGATCGGCTTCCAGCGGGAGCTGCCCGGCGGGTTCGTCCTCGAGGCAGCCTACGTCGGCAACTACGGGTACGACATCGAGTTCGTCCGGAACATCAACGCGCTGCCCAACGAGTACCTGAACGCCGACAACTCGCGCACGGCCGCGATGAACGCGAACAACACCTTCCTGACGGGCTCCGTACCGAACCCCTTCGCCGGCCTCATCCCCGGCACGAGCCTCAACAACGCGACGATCTCCCGCTCGCAGCTCCTGCGTCCCTACCCGCAGTTCCTCGACATCCGCACGACCGTCAACGACGGCAAGTCCTGGTACAACGCGGCGCAGGTCGGCCTGCAGAAGCGCTTCTCGAGGGGCTACACCCTCGGCGTGTCCTACACCTGGTCCCGCTGGGAGCAGGCCACGGAGCTCCTGAACCCGGACGACGACGAGCCGACCCGGATGATCTCGGACCTCGACGTGCCGCACCGCCTGTCGATCTCCGGCATCTTCGAGCTGCCGTTCGGCAAGGGCCGGAGGTGGGGCTCGGACGCGAGCGGCCTCCTGAACGCCCTCATCGGCGGCTGGCAGATCCAGGGCGTCTACACCTACCAGAGCGGCTTCCCGGTCCCGTTCGGCAGCTTCAACGCCAACACGGGCGCCACCTCGGGCGACATCTTCTACAACGGCGGACCGATCGGCATCGACGACCCGACGACCGACCGCTGGTTCAACACCGACGCGTTCACCTCGATCCTGAACGCCTCCTCGACCAACGCGACCCCGGTCAACCACCTGCGGACGTTCCCGTACCGGCACGACGAGGCGCGCCGCGACTCGATCAACAACATCGACCTCTCGCTCATCAAGGACGTCGTCCTCAAGAACGACGTGCGGCTGCAGCTGCGAGCCGAGTTCGTGAACGCGTTCAACGAGGCCTACTTCCCGAACCCGGTCACCGGCCAGACGTCCACCACCTTCGGCCAGATCAGCGCGTCGAACCAGGAGAACTACGCCCGGCGGGCGCAGATCGGTGTGAAGCTGCTCTTCTGAAGCTCCAGGGACGGCGCCGGGCGGCCCGTGCGCCCGGCGGCGCTTCCGGGGGGTGGCGGGCGCGGGCCCGCCACCCCCCTCCTCGTTTCTAGCGCCCCATCCACCCGCCGTCGACCACGAGGACGTGGCCGTGGACGTAGTCCGACGCGGGCGACGCGAGGAAGACGGCGGCGCCGGCGACGTCCGCGGGCTCGCCCCAGCGGCCGGCGGGGATGCGCTCGAGGATCTGGCGGCTGCGGACCGGGTCGCCCTGGAGCGCTGCGGTGTTGTCGGTGCGCACGTACCCGGGGGCGATCGCGTTGACGTTGACGCCGCGCGCCGCCCACTCGTTGGCGAGCGCCTTCGTGAGCTGGGCGACGCCGCCCTTCGCCGCCGCGTAGGCGGGCACGGTCAAGCCCCCCTGGAACGAGAGGAGCGAGGCCACGTTCACGATCTTGCCCCGGCCCCGGGCGAGCATGTGCCGCCCGGCGGCCCGGCACGCCCGGAACACCGCGTGGAGGTCGACCTCGACCACGGCCAGCCAGTCCTCGTCGGTCGTCTCCACGGCGGGCGCCCGGCGGATCGTCCCCGCGTTGTTGACCAGCACGTCGAGCCGTCCCAGGCCCTCGACCGTCTCGCGGACGAGCCTCTCCGGGACCGAGGGGTCCGCCATGTCGCCGCCAAGCGCAAGCGCCCGGCGGCCGAAGGCGCGCACGCGGCCGCACGTCTCGTCCGCCGAGCGCGTGTGGCCGTGCACGGCGACGTCGGCGCCGGCCTCGGCGAGAGACGCCGCGATCGCCGCCCCGAGGCCCCGCGTGGCGCCGGTCACGAGGGCGGCGCGCCCCTCGAGCGAGAACGCACCGCTCATCGCGCGGCCCGACCCGGCTCGAGCCCCGAGCCGGAGGAGGCGAACTCGGGCTGGACGTTCACGACGCCGAACTGGCGGTCGACGCCCTCGCGGCGGGCGGCCATCATCCAGAGGAAGTTGATCGAGCCTCCGGGGGCCCCCACGCCCGGGTGGTAGCCACGGGGCATGAGCACCACGTCTCCCTCGCGCACGACCACCGCCAGCTCGGGCGCCGCGGGGTCGGTGTAGACGAGCTGGACGCCGAACGAGGGCGCCGGCATGTCGACGTACAGGTAGGCCTCCTCGAGCATGTCCGAGTGCTCGTGCGGCGGCCACGACATCCAGTTGCCGGGGGCGGGGAACGTGACCCCGACCACGATGCGTCCCGCCTCGACGTTCTTGCCGAGGAGCACGTTGATCGTCCGCTCGGTCGGCGGCGCCCCCGCCGTGAAGTGCAGGCCGGGATCCCGCCGGACGTCGCGGAAGGCCACGAAGCGCAGGGGGTACGCCTTCTCGACCGGGGCCGCGACCTCCGCGAGGTCGCAGGGGCCGCCGGCCGGCCGGACCTCCACCTCCGAGTCGCGGGGAACGTACAGCGCGTCGTAGGGCTCCATCGCGAACGTCTCGCCCGCGGTGCGGACCTCGGCCCGGCCCCGCAGGGCGACGAGCCCGGTCTCGAGCCCGCCGGTCCCGAACCGCACCAGGCCGTCCTCCGCCTCGAGCACGATCCGGCCGTAGTGCAGGTGCCGGGCCGCGGTCGTGGCCGGGTCGAGCGACCGGGTGCGCCCCCGGTGCCGGTGCGTTCCGCGCAGCACGCACCGCTCGAGCGTCAGATCGCTGCTCATCGCTTCTCCTTCTCCGGCGCCGGCTCCGCCGGCGCCATCACCACCCCGCGCAGGACGACCTCTCCGACGTTCTCGAGCCGGGACGGCCCCGCGAGGGCCCGAAAGACGCTGTCGCGGAGGCGCAGGCCCTCGACCGGGGAGCCAGGCAGGCCCCGGACGAACAGGGCGCGCCGCGCCCTCCCCACGGTCAGCCGGTCGATCCGCAGGTCGCGCACGACGGGCGCGAACGGGCCATCCGCCGCCTCCTCGTACCGCAGGTCGACGTCGATCGCGGAGCCTACCTCACCGATCTCGACGTCGCGCACGTAGACGCCCTCGATCCTCCCCCCCCGCCGGGCGTTGGTCTTGATCCGGAGGCCCCGCTCGAGGTCGGGGCTGCTCATCGCGCACCGCTCGACGAACACGTCGCGCACGCCGCCCGTCGCCTCGCTGCCGATCGTCACCCCCCCGTGCCCCGCGCGCATGCGGCACCCGCGCACCACGATGCGCTCCGAGGGCGCGGCGAGGCGCCGCCCGTCGGCGTTGCGGCCGGACTTGATCGCGATGCAGTCATCCCCCGTGTCGAAGAGGCAGTCCTCGACGAGGACGTCGGTCGAGGACTCGGGATCGCAGCCGTCGTTGTTCGGGCCCAGGGACGCCACCGTCACGCCCCGCACCGTGACGTTGCGGCACAGCACGGGATGGATCGCCCACATGGGGGACCGCGTGATCCTCACGCCCTCCACGAGCACGTTGGTGCAGCGGTAGAGCTGGACGAACTGCGGCCGCAGGGCGCAGCCCCCGCCGCACACGCGCTCGGCGACCGGAACCCCCGCCTCGGCGCGGGCGAAGAGGCGGTCGCGGTCCGGCTTCTGGTCCGGTCCTCCCTCGCCCCGCTTCCAGGGCCACCAGTGCGCGCCGTCCGCCTGGCCGTCGAGCGTTCCGCGGCCGGTGAGCGCCACGTTGGTCTTGCCGTAGGCGTAGACGAGCGGCGAGTAGCCCATGAGCTCGACACCCTCCCAGCGGGTGCGAACGGGCGGGAGGTAGTCGGCGGGGTCGCGGCTGAAGAGGAGGGTGGCCCCCTCCGACACGTGGAGGTTCACGTTCGATTCGAGGTGGATCGGGCCGGTCGGGAACTCCCCGGGGGGGACCACCACTCGGCCCCCACCGGCGCGGCGGCAAGCCTCGATCGCCGCCCGCAGCGCCCCCGTCGCGTCCTGTCCCCGCTTCGCGCCGAAGTCGGTGATCGGGAACTCCCGGTCGGGGAACACCGGAGGCCGGATCCTCGCGAGGATCCCGGGCAGCCTGGCCCAGGGGTCGGCCTCGGGTCCGCGCGCGGCGTCCGCCGCGCGCGCGGGTCCCCCGGGCGCGATCACGAGGGCGGCGATCGCAGCCCCGAGGAGCCTCCCGATCACCGCGCCAGCACCTCGACCACCAGGGGCGCGCGCAGGCGGGCGACGAAGGCGTCGACGTGCCGGTCCCAGGCGGCGACGTCGGGGAAGTCGCCGCTGCGGTCCCAGCCGGAGCCGGCGTGCCAGACCGCCGGGCCGTTCCCCGGCGTCCGCGCCACGAGGAGCTGGCTGCCGCCCGTCTCGACCGCGTCCACGACGAGGGCCGGGTCGACCACGAGCGCGCAGCCGAGCCAGCCGTTGTCGCCGTAGCGCGTGAGCGGCTCCCAGGTCCGGACGACGCCGCGCTCCCGCTCGACGCGCGGGAGAACGCCGTCCGGTTTGCGGATGCCCGCCGCCCACGCGAGCGTCCCCCCGGCCTCGACCCGGTAGACGCTCTCGAACCGGTTGAAGTGGCTCCCCGCGTCGAGCGTGACGCGCCGCGTCTCGCTCGCGCGCAGGCCGGGCGTCTCCCACTCGGGGTAGGCGAGCTCGAACACGACCCGGATCGGGCCGTTCGCGAGGACGCGCGAGGCGCGGAAGTTCCGCGACACGGCGAGCGCCCCGTCGACCATCAGGGCGAAGCCCCCGCAGCCGCGCGTGCGGCCCGCGGGGTAGAAATCGCCGCCCTCCCCGTGGTCGCGGTGGTAGTCGTCGACGAGGTACCACTCGTCCAGCACGAGGCGCCGGGTGCGCTTGCTCCACGCGTCGACGGCGCTGCTCGTGAGCGGCTCCTTCGCGAACGTCTCGAGCGCGGGGCCGTAGACGCGGAAGGCCACCACGTCGTTCTCCCACGCGAAGTCGTCCTGGCGCTCCCGCACGAAGCGGCCCCGGGCGCGGAAGTCGGCGAGGCGGGGCCGGCGCGGCTCCGCGGGCGAGAGGAGGAACTCGCGGGTCTCGCCGGGACCGAAGTCGGCCTGGAAGACCAGGCGGTCGTGGGCGCCGTCGCCGTCCTCGTCCACGGCCTGGGACAGGACCTCTCGACCCGCCCTCGCGTCGCGGACGGCCAGTCGCGAGAGGTCCTTTCCGGGGAGGAGCGCGGCCGTGACCTCGACCGTCTCCGCGGTCCGGGCGGTCTCGAGCGTGTTGCCCACCCGCAGGTGAACGGGGGCCTCGCTCGCCCCCACGCCGACGGCGGCCGTGAGGGCAAAGCAAAGGGCGATGGGGAGTCGCGTCATGCCTCCTCCTCGACTGGAGGCGGGGGCCCCCATTGGTCCGACCAAGAATCCGGGAATTGGCGCCGGTGAAGGTCGGGCAGTCGATCCGGATTTCTCATCTGAATCGGCATTCTAGCGGCACATGAGGGGCTCCCCCGGCTCGTGGGGCGACTCGAAGTCTCCGTCAGGCCGGGAGAGATGTCAATGACTTTGTCTGACCAACTTGCTTGACAGGCCTCGTTAGCGGATGGTACCTAGACCGGGGAGGTCGCCATGCCCGTTCGCCCCCGACGGCCGTTCGCCTCGCTCGCCCTGCTCCTCGTCGCGACCAGCGCGGGACCCCTCGCCGCCGAGGGTCCCTACCGCAACCGGGACAGCCGCAACGCGAACGACCTCTCGGAAGGGACCTACCCGATCCCCTACTGGAAGCCGACCGAGGCGGAGATCGCCGAGGTCCTCGGCCGCATCCGCGGGTACCTGGAGCAGACCGAGCCACGCAAGGTGGTGAACGCGCGGACCGGGCAGGAGATCACCGACTTCTCGGTCCCCGACGTCGACGCCCGCATCCCGGACGGGACCGGCGAGGCGTTCTACCCGCTCGACTACACGATGGGGGTCACGCACTCCGGGATGCTCCTCGCGGCCGAGGCGACGGGGGATGCCCGATTCGCCGAGTACACACGGCGCCAGCTCCAGTTCATCGCCGACCGCCTCCCCTACTTCCGTCAGGCGGTGGCGAAGGGGGCCCCGGTCGGCAAGGACACGTTCGGGGCCATCCTGCGCACCTCGTCGCTCGACGACTCGGGCTCGATGTGCGCCGCGCTGGTGAAGGCCCGCCGCCTCGGCCTGGGGCCCGACCTGAAGGAGGTGATCGACACCTGGAGCGACTACGTCGCGCGCCGGCAGTTCCGCCTCCCCGACGGCACCCTCGCCCGCCAGCGCCCCCAGCCCGAGTCGCTCTGGGCGGACGACCTCTACATGAGCGTGCCCGCCCTCGCCCAGATGGGGGCGCTCACCGGCGAGCGCGCGTGGTTCGACGACGCGGTCCGCCAGGTGCTGCAGTTCCACGCCCACCTCTTCGACCCGCAGGCCGGCCTCTACGCCCACGGCCGCCACACGAACCAGCCCCTGAACCCGGAGTTCTACTGGGCGCGCGCGAACGGCTGGGCGATGCTCGCCTCGGTGGAGCTGCTCGACGTGCTGCCCGAGGACCACCCGGGGCGCGGGAAGGTGCTCGACAACCTGAGGGCCCACGTCCGCGCGGTGGCCAAGCTCCAGTCGGGCAAGAGCGGCCTGTGGCACCAGATGCTCGACAAGCCCGACTCGTACCTCGAGACCTCGGCCTCGGCGATGTTCGTGTACTCGATCGCGCGCGCGATCAACCGGGGCTGGATCGCGCCGGTGAGCTACGGCTCGGTCGCCCAGGCGGGGTGGATGGGTCTCACCACCCGCGTCAACGAGAGGGGGCAGGTGGAGGGGACCTGCGTGGGGACGACCCTCGCGAGCGACCACGTCTACTACTACAACCGCCCCCAGTCGCCGCACGCCACCCACGGCTACGGCCCGGTGCTCCTCGCCGGGGCCGAGATGATCCGACTGCTCCGCAACCCTGCGGTCGACGTCCAGCACAAGCTGCGGACGTACCACTACGTCCCGAGGAGCTAGCCGCGCTCGTTGCGACGCCCGGCGACGGCGCCCGGCTCCTGCTCCCGTGCCGAGACCTGCTCCCAGCGCGCGCGTTTGAGGTGCTCGCTCATCTCGCGCCGGGCCCGCTCGGGGCTGCGCGCGCGGATCGCCTCGTAGATCCGCCGGTGGGTCTCCGCCGACTCGCGCAGGCTCATGCCCTCCATGTTGAGCCGCCCGGACTCCCAGATGATCTCGGTGAGGGTGGAGATGATCGCGGCCACGATCGGGTTGCCCGAGCCCGCGGCCACCGCGCGGTGGAAGCCGAGATCGTGGCGGAGGAAGGCCTGGGGGTCGTCGAGGGTGGCGAACATGCCGGTGATCTCGTCGGCCATGGCCGCTCGCTGCTCTCCGGTGGCTCGCTCGGCGGCCAGGCCCGCCGCGCTCACCTCGAGCATGCGCCGCGCCTCGTACATCTGGTCGAGGGTGAAGCCGTGCAGCGCGGCGAGGAACTCGAGGGGGGCGCGCCCGATCTGGGGCGGCCCCTCGACGATGAAGGTGCCCGCCCCCCGGCGCGAGGTGACGACGCCCATCGCCTGCAGCGTCCGCAGTCCCGAGCGGAGCGAGGGACGGCTGACGCCCATCGCCTGTGCGAGCTCCCTCTCCGTCGGCAGGCGGTCGCCGGGCCCCAGGCGCCCGGCCTCGATCTCCCTCCGGACGTGCTCGACGACCTGGGCGGCGGCGGTGTCCGCGCCGCTCGCGCTCCGGCGGCTCCTCGTCTCGTGGCGGGCCAAGGCCCCTGACCGATACCACCGCGCACGCGCGACGTCAACGCGCGGCCGCGGGAGCCTGCGCCCCGCCGCCCGCGCGGCCGGGACGGGCCAGGCTCGCGGCGAGCGCGAGGACCTCGCGGCGCGCGGCGGCGAGCTCGCGCGCGGCGGCGTCGCGGGCCTCGAGCGCGCACAGCCCCTGGGCCAGGATCTGCCGGGCGAGGATCTCCTCGCCCCCCGCGAGGGCGCGCTCGGCCCGCTCCTCGACGAGGCGCGCCTGGCCGTGCAGGGATGCGAGGCGCTCGCGCAGCTCCCGCTGGCGGGCGAGGGCGAGCACGGCCGCGCGCCGCAGGTCGGCGGCCGGCTCCGCCTCCCGCGACACGGCCCCGGGGGTGACTTCGGTGCTGCACATCGCAGGCTCTCCTTTCGCGGGACGGGAGCGACGGGTCGCCGCGTCCCGCCCGTGGGGAGAGCAAGGCGGATGCCGGATGTAAACAATTTGAAAACAATGCCCGTAGGCGGGCCGTCTCTGGTGGCGTACGCCAACCATCTGGTGGTCTCCACCAGCCTGGCGGCCGAGAGTCAGGGGGCCGGCGAACCCAGGCCGTACTTGCGGTAGTAGTGGCGGAACTGGTCGTAGCTCATGCCGAGCTGGCGAGCCGCCGCCCGCTGGTTCCCCCCCGCGTCGCGCAGCGCGCCAGACAGGAGCGCCCTCTCGAACGCCGCCACGCGGTCGGAGAACGACCCGCGCAGCGGCTCTCGTGCCGTCACCTCGATCGGCAGCTCCGAGGCCTGGATCGTGCGGTCGCGGTCGCAGACGTAGAGCCGCTCGACGACGTTGCGCAGCTCGCGGACGTTTCCCGGCCACGAATACGCGGCGAGGGCGGCGAGGGCCGCCTCGGAGAAGCGGGCCGCGCCGAGGTCGGGCAGCTCCTCGTGCAGCCGTGCGATGAAGTGCTCGACGAGGAGCGGCACGTCCTGCGGGCGCTGGCGCAGCGGCGGGAGCACCACCTCGCCGAAGCGAAGCCGATCGTGGAGATCAGCCATGAACTCGCCTCGCTCGATGAGGGCCTCGAGGTCGGCGTTCGTGGCGGCGACGACCCGGACGTCGACCTCGATCGAGGCCGTGCCCCCGACCCGCTGAAAGCTCTGGTACTCCACCACCCGCAGGAGGCGCGCCTGGGCGGCGCGGCTGAGGTTCGCGACCTCGTCGAGGAACAGCGTGCCGCGGTGGGCCTGCTCGAACACCCCCTCTCGCCGCTCGGTGGCCCCCGTGAACGCGCCCCGCTCGTGCCCGAACAGGTGCGACACGAGCAGCTCCTCGTGGAACGCTCCGCAGTTGACGATCAGATAAGGCCCCTGGGCGCGCGGGCTCGCGGCGTGGACGAAGCGCGCGAGCAGCTCTTTGCCCGTGCCCCGCTCGCCCCGGATGAGCATCGGCCGGGGGATCGCCGCGAGCTGGCGTGCCTGCTCGACGACCGCGAGAAACGCGGGGCTGCGCCCGATCCCCGCGATCGCCGCGAGGGCGTCCTCCGGGGTCACGCTAGTAGCGGCAGGAGGCGCGGTCGTCCACCTCGTAGTACGACTTGTAGTTCTTCGCCTTCTCGTCCCGGCAGCCGACGAGGTTCAGCAGCTCCACCTTGCGGAACTCCACGGGGTGGCTCTCCGCCTGGAGCGAGATGGACCCGGAGGTGAGGATCTCCCCGTCCCTCTTGAGAGCGGGGTCGTGGCCGGCCACGTTGCCGCCGCCGATCTGGGGCTTCTCGTACGCCAGCACCGTCTCCCCGTTCACCCTATGGACGATCCGGTCGCCCCCGTGGACCTCCACCTCGACCCGCACCCACTGGTCGCCGTCGTACGTCTTCGACGTCGAGCTCACGCAGTGGGCCGTCTCGAGCGTGCCGTTCATCACGACGTTCGTCCCCGGCGTGCACAGGTTCGCGGTCGAGCGGGGCTTGCCGTCGCCGCGCCCGCCGAGCAGCTGCACCTCGATGCAGATCGGGAAGTCCTGGTCCTTCCTCATGCTCGCGGCGGGCTGGCCGTGGACCATGATCCCGCTGTTGCGGAAGGCCCAGTCCGGCCCCCCCTTCGCCTGATCGCCCGTGAAGCGGTACTCGACCGCGATCACGTAGTGCGAGAACGGCGTCTCGTAGAACAGGTGGCCGAAGCGGTTGGCGAAGGGCCCCTCGTACTTGTCGTAGGACACCTTCAGGACCCCGTCCTCGACGCGGAACGTGTCGGCGTGGTTCACGCCGACCTCGTAGCCGGCGATCTTCGGGATCCAGCCCCGGAGGTCCTTGCCGTCGAAGAGGGCGATCCACTCCTTGCGGTCGGGGTCCGCGGCGGGCGTGTCGGCGGTCGCGGCCAGGGACGGGAGGAGGGCGGCGCAGAGGAGGACGGCGGTCGTGTGTCGCAGCATGCCGCAAAGCCTACCGCACAAGCCCGGCCGGTTGAATCCCCGGGAACCCCTTGCGCCGGGCCTTCGTCCTCTGCTTCAATCCACACCCAACCTTCCCTCGACCCCAGGAGGATTCCATGGCCCAGCCGTGGCACGGGCGGTTTTGCTGGTACGAGCTGATGACGACCGACACCGCGGCGGCGGAGGGCTTCTACGCGAAGGTCGTGGGCTGGGGGGCCGAGCCCTTCCCCGGAATGGAGACGCCCTACACGACCTGGACGAGCGGCACGACGGCCGTGGGCGGCCTCATGGAGCTGCCGGCGGAGGCGAAGGCCGGGGGCGCGCCGCCGAGCTGGATGCTCTACGTCGCGGTGGAGAGCGCCGACGCCACCACGAAGCAGGCCGAGTCCCTCGGGGGCAAGGTCGAGTTCGGCCCCGCCGACATCCCGAACGTCGGCCGCTTCGCCGTGCTCTCCGACCCGCAGGGCGCGCACTTCGCCGTGCTGCAGCCGGCCGATCCCTCGGGCAGCTCCGGCACCGACGAGCCCCCGGCTCCCCGCGAGGTCTCGTGGCGCGAGCTCGCGACGACCGACCGCGAGGGGGCGA
>CAZLRF010000036.1:36327-54146 GCA_964561785.1 uncultured Acidobacteriota bacterium
CGTGGCCCGGATCCTCTCGCACGTCTCGCCTCGCTCGAGGCCCCGACGGCCGACATCGATCAGATGCTGGCGGAGATCGAGGCCGGGCGCTCGTGAGGGTGTTCATCGACTCCAACATCCCCACTTACGTCGCCGGGAAGGAGCACCCGCTGCGCGGACCCTCGACCCGTTTCCTCGCTCGGGTTCGGTCGGGCGAGGTCGAGGGGTACACGTCGACCGAGGTCCTCCGGAGATCCTCTTTCGATACGTGGGCCTGCGCCGACCCGACATCGCCACCGAGGTCTACGATCTGTTCACCGGCTTGTGCTCGGTCGTCCTCCCGGTGACGATCGCCGACACCGACAGGGCCCGCGACCTCGTTCGCGCGGGCACCCCGGCGAGCGTGAGGGACCTCGTCCATGCGGCCGTGATGCTGAACAACGAGCTCATCCGCATCGCGAGCTTCGACGAGGGCTTCGACCACGTCCCGGGCATCGAGCGCCTCGCACTCGTCTGAGGCATGGGGCGCACGGCCTACGCCGGGACGCGCAGAAGGGACGCGCGCCGGCGGTAGCGCGTACGCGCAGCCCGCAGCGCGAGGTACGCCTTGAAGAACGCCCTTGTCGCCCCGGTCCTCCTCCTGACCTGTGCCGCGCTCGGCGCGCCGGCGACGGCCGAAGGCCCGAGCCCGGGCGGCGCCGCTCCGGAGATCGTCGTCCTCTACGATTTCTACGACGTGTCCGGCGGCCAGGTCTTCGACGGGTCGGGACAGGGCCACCGCGGCACGCTCGTCGCGGGGGAAGTGGTCTACGGCCGGAACAAGCCGGCGATCCGGTTCGGCGGACAGGGCATGCTCACCATGGCCGGCGATGCCCCTCTCGTCCTCGGCTCCCGGCCCCTCACCGTGGGCGCGATGTGCCGGCCCGCGGCGCCGGACGGCGTGATCGTCGCGATGGGTGACGAGAAGGACGGCTTCAGCCTGTACGTCCGGGAGGGCGTCCCGCGCTTCGCGGTCCGGGCGAAGGGGGTCCTCCGCGAGGTGGCCGCCCCCGAGCCGCTCGTGCTCGACCAGTGGGCGCACGTCGCGGGCGTCGTCGACTCGAAGGGCCGGATCTCGCTCCTCGTCGACACCTGGCCGGTCGCGACGACCGAGGGCAGCCTGCTGGCCGGCGCGCCGGCGGAGCCGCTCGCCGTCGGCGACGACCCAGGCTCGCCCGTCGGCGGCTACGCGTCGCCGCTCCACTTCCAGGGCCTGCTGCAGGACGTGCGCCTCTACCGCGGCGTCGTGAGCCGCGACGAGCACCGGGACCTTCTCGGCGAGTGGGCCCAGCGCCCGGGCTGCGGCTGCCGGAAGTAGCGCTCGTCGGGACGCGCATCGACGTGCTCGTGCGCGCGGCCTGGCCGCGAGGCGCTCACGCCGAGCCCCGGGGGGCGCGGGGCCCGTCCGTCCGAAGCGGATCTCGCCGGCGCCGCGCCCAGCCGCGGGCCTTCTCGACGAGGGCCGCCGCCTCTTCGTAGCGTCTCAGGCCGAGGGCGGCCATGCGTGGCACGCCCATCACGTCGTAGACGGGCGTGAAGCCGTCGCCCGTCCTCAGCTCGATCTCCGGGTTGAGCACGTAGTGCCCGTGGGAGACCCGGAGGAAGAGGCGCCGGTTGTGGGGGTGGTCGCGGCCGGCCTCGTTGCGCGCGAGCACGCCGCTCAGGTACGGTCGGCGACGGCGGTAGGGGTGCAGGGCACTCGCGGGCAGCCGCTCCGCGGCGTCGAGCAGGTGGCCGGCACGCATGCCCCGCTGCCAGCCGATCGGCGCGCACAGGTGCTCGCGCTGCAGGGCGTACATGAGCTGGAAGAGGACGTACTCGGTCAGGTGGGCGTCGACCTTGACGAGCCGCTCCTCGATCCGCACGGAGACGCTCGTCGGAGCGAGCAGCGCCCAGAGCCCGGGCAGGGCCTCGCGCGCGTAGCGTTCGTCCCCGGTCGCCCGGGCGATGGCGAGGTGCAAGGCGTTGCGTCCGGCGTTGTCGACGAGCCCGGTGTCGGCTCCGCGGTCGACCAGGGTGCGGGCGAGATCGACGTTGCCGGCCAGCGCCGCGAGCATGAGCGGCGTGAAGTTGAAGGGGCTTCGGTGATCGACCCCGTGCTCCTCGACCTGCGCCAGCGCCTCCCGGGCGCTCTTCGCCTCGTAGGCGGCGAGGTGCCGGCGCCGGACGGCCGGGAACAGGGTGTCGAGCGCCTCCGAGTCCGCCACGCCGAGGCGGACGAGCAGGTGGGTCAGGTCGTACTCGCCGTAGATCCCGGCGTACTCGAGGAGGCGCCGCCGCAGCTTGCTCGAGACGCACGACGGGTCGAGGGCCCGTGTCGCGGCGTCGGCGAAGGCGGGCAGGTCCAGCACGGGCCACGGCACCCTCCGCTCGTGCAGGATGCTCTCGCGGATGGCCTGGGCCTGCGCCTCGTTGCCCCGCAGCTCCAGCTTCCGCGCTTCGCGCTGCCACTCCTCGGCGGTCGAGGTCGCGGGCGCGGGCCCGGCCTCGCCGGCCGTCTCCTCGAGGCCGAGCAGCCGCAGCAGCGGGTGGCCGGTGTCGGACTCCACGAGGTACAGCCGGCGGACGGCCCGCGTCATCGCGACGTAGAGCCCGTTCACGAAGAACTTGTAGCGCTCGAGGGACTTGTCGCGCTTGTCCGCCGCCCGGCCGTAGGCCACCTCGCCCTCGAGGTCCGACGGCGACACGCCGGCCGCCACGTCGGCGAAGTCCCCGCGAGCCCGGGAGACCACGTTCCAGAGGATGACGTTCTCGTACTCGAGGCCCTTCGCCTCCTGCACCGAGAACAAGAGCGGCGTCCTGAAGCGCCGCGCCGCCTCCGCCTTGTCCTCCTCGCGCAGGACGATGACGGCGAAGCGCACCGAGCGGCGCGACCGCTCGTCGAGGTCCCGGACGGCCCCGTCCCCGTCCGGCCTCAGCTCGACCGCGCCGCGGTTGCCCGGGCTGGCCTCCACGAGGTAGTGGCTCTCCCGGTCGACCGAGCCGAAGCGCGCGAGCTTGAGGCGGAGGAGCCGGTTGGCGAGGTCGGTCACCTCGACGGCATTCCGGTAGTTGGCCCGCAGGACCTCGACGTGCCGCCGCGGGGCGAGCTCCTCGTGCTCGAAGAAGAGCGACTTCACGTTCGCCCACGAGAAGAAGTTCGGGTGGACCACCTGGTTCGAGTCGCCGCACAGCAGGAACGCGTCCGGGCGGCGCAGCGTCTTGAGGACGAAGGCGAGCTGGATGTTCGTCAGGTCCTGCGCCTCGTCCACGACGACGAAGTCGTAGCGCGGCTCGACCCGCGCCAGCAGCTCCTGGACGACGACGTTGCCGTCGTAGAGCGAGTCCGAGCGCAGCCAGGCGAGGTACTTCTCGAACAGCTCGTAGACGCGGCTCCGCTCCTCCTCGGCGTAGAGCGAGCGGCGCACACCGAGGCCGAGGTAGGCCTCCCGGGTCAGCCACGGGACGTCGATCGAGGGGCCGGTGAGGACGCCGCGGAACTCCTCGAAGAGCTTGTGGGGATCGGCGATCTCGCGGAACGCCTGCCGGTGTCGGGCGACGAAGCCCCGGAACGCGCCGTAGTCGACCTCGCGCCCGGCCGGAACGTGCACCGTCTCGACGAGCTCCCGCAGGCTCAGGAAGTCGGGGTTCTGGTGCTCCGCCGCGTAGCCGTGCGCGAAGTAGAGGTCGCGCGCATGCTGGGCGAGGTACGCCGAGCGGGTGAGGTAGAGCACGTCGCCCGCGGCCAGCTTGAGCTTCTCGAGCGAGAGGGCCGTCTTCCCGCTGCCCGCCGACCCGATCAGGATGAGGGGAGGTGCCTGCCGGAAGACCGCCTCCTGTGCCTCGTCGAGGCTCAGGACCTTGTCGAGGAGGTGGAAGCGGCTCGAGGCGGGGTTGAGGAAGGCGAGCTCGGGCGCCTCGGCGTCCAGCTCCGGGCCGTCGACCGGGGGAATCTTGTCCTCGTCGATCCGCGCCCCCCGGAGGAACCGAGAGCGGTCGTAGGCGTGGTTCAGCACGACCTCGAGCGCGAGCGCCACGCGCTGGCCCTGGTGACGCATCACCCGGACGATCAAGCGGTTCGAGTGGTCGAGCCGGGCGCGGTAGAGCCCCCCCTCGAGCTTCTTCAGGTCGGCCGACCGCAGGTCGTCCGCCTCGAGCTGGCGCCGCACCTTCTCGTACTGCGGGCGCACCCGGCTCGTGTCGAGGTCGCTGTACTCGAGGACGCGCATCAGGGAGGCATACCCCATCTCCCCCCGTCGCGCCAGTCGTGGCCCATGTCGACGAGCTGCGCCTTGAGCCTCTCCAGCGTCGAGAAGACGATCGGGCAGATGCCGGCGTTCTCGAGGACACCGATCAGGCGGGACGTCATGTCCTTCTCGTGGAGGTGTGGGTACGAGCGGCAGTCCCTGGGCCGGTCCGAGTAGCAGGAGCACCGCGTCCCGTCGAGGAGAGGGCAGGGAAGGCGCGCGAAGACGAGGCCGTCGCCCTCCTTCCGCAGGTGCATCGCCCGCAGCTCCGGGGCGGGCACGCGGAGCCGGCGGGCCAGCCGCTCGACGTCCTTCGGGAGCAGGAGAGGGCTGAGCTGCCGGCAGCAGCTCCCGCACGACGCGCAGTCGATCTCGGCGGCGGACCTCCGCACCGATGCGGTGGAACAGCCGGTCGACGACCGGGGCCGGCACATCACCCCACTTGAGGAACGCGCGGAGGCGGAGGTTCTCGTCCCTCCTGCCGGCCTCGAGAAGTCGAACCTTGTCCGGGTCCTCCTCGATGGACACGTCCGGCTGCAGGACGGGTGGGCGGGCCTTCGGGGAAGGCGACTCGGCGGGGGGTCTGGGCGTCCGGCGACGGAACGCCTCGGAGGTCCACCGGGTGGAGTAGGCCCGCTCGATGGCGGGCTCGCCCGACCGGCTGAAGCGCAGCCGACGCTTGCGGCCTGGACCCCACGACCGGTGCTCGATGACGCTCGGCTCGAGACCCATCGCCTCGCACGCCCTCCGCACCTCGCGGCCGATCGCGGAGAGGCCGGCCAGGTTGCCGTCGATCACCCGCTCGAGGTGCGGTACCCGCCCGGAGCGCCAGTCCTCGACGCGGGCCGGGGCGAGCCGCCCCATCGCCACGAGCACGTCCACCATCGTGACGCAGCCCTTCTCCCTCAGGACCTCGGCCACCGCCCTGCGGGCCGCCGTCAGTGTCTTCTCCCTGCTCACGCCCTGTGGTTCTCCATCAACTGCACGAGCGCCGCCTCGAACACTCCGTCCGGGTGCGCGACCATCATTGTCGTCGTTGCCGAACCTCCGCCACCCGGAACGCTAACCCCGTCGACGACCATCGGCATGGATCGCCCGGACGGCCGCCCGCCTCGGCTCCACTGGCCCGCGGGCACGACAGGCGCAGGCGGGCTTCCGACCGGGGAGGCGGTCCGTGAGCGACGAACCGATCTACCTCGGCCACAACGCCTCGACGCCCCTGCTCAGCGTGGCCGGCCACAAGCAGTGCGCCCCCAAGGGCGTGGGCGCCCTCTACGTGGGGCAGCCGGACTCAACGGCCAGCGCCGCGAGCCAGGCGTCCTGCACCAGGTTGCCGGTGGCCGCCCGCCTTCACGCGGAGGTGGCCGTCAGGCGGGCAGGACGACGCAGAACGTGCTGCCGCGCCCGACCTCGGAGTCGAGCTCGACCCGGCCGCCGTGGGCCTCGGCCGCCCACTTGACGAGGGCGAGGCCGAGCCCCGTGCCGCCCATCTCGCGCGAGCGGCTCTTGTCGATGCGGTAGAAGCGCTCGAAGATCCGCTCGCGGTGCTCGGGGGCGATCCCGGGGCCCTCGTCCGCCACCTCGAGGACGACCGCCCCGTCTCGGCGGCCGGCCTCGATCCGGACGGCCGTCCGCGGGGGCGAGTACTTGACGGCGTTGACGGCGAGGTTCACGAGGGCCTGGCGCAGGACGGTGCGGTCGCCCTGGACGACGGCCGGGAGGGCCGCGACGACGATGCGCTGCTCCTTCTCCTCGGCGAGCACGGCGAGGTGCTCGGCCACCTCGCGGGCGAGGGCCGCGACGTCCACGGCCTCGCGCCTCAGCCGGGCCTCGCCGGCGTCGGCGCGGGCGAGGGTGAGAAGCTCGTCGGTCAGCCGCGTGAGGCGGTCCACCTCCTCGAGCATGCTGCCGATGACCTCGCGGTAGCCTTCCGCGTCGTGCCGGCCACGAAGCGCCACTTCACCGACGGCCCGCAGCGCGGTGAGCGGCGTGCGCAGCTCGTGCGAGACGTCCGCGGTGAAGCGCTTGAGCTGCTCGAAGGAGCCCTCGAGGCGGGCGAACGTCTCGTTGAAGGCCGAGGCGAGCTGATCGAGCTCCAGGCTCACCCCGGCCACCGGCAGCCGCTCGTGGAGCTGCTCGGCGGTGATCCGCTCCGCCCGGGTGGCGAGGTGGGACAGCGGGGCGAGGGCCCGCCGGGCGATCCAGAACCCGCCGAGGGCGCCCAGGGCGAGGACGGCCAGCGACAGGCCGAGGACCTCGAGCCACATCTGCCGCACGATCGCACGCGCCGAGGCCTCGGACACCGCCACGCGCACGAAGAAGGGACGCTCGTCGATGAGGATCTGTTCGACGAACACGCGCACCGGCCCCGAGCTGAGGACGTGCGTGTGCGGGCGCCCGACGGGGTGATCCGCCCCCGGGTCCGGGGCGGGCCCCAGGTCGACGGTTCCGAGCGTCCCGTCGGCGAGGAGGCGCGTCTTTTCCGGGCTCCAGATCTCCAGCCAGTGCCCGCCTCCCTCCTCCTCGTGGACACCCGACCAGGGTGGCGTGCCGCCGCGCCACACGGGCACTCCGGCGTCGGACAGGGCGACCGCGCGCTCGGCCAGCTCGACGTCCTCGTGGACCTGGCGGTCCAGCTCCGCCTCGACGTGGCGCGTGAAGAAGGCGACCGCGGCCACCGAGTAGACGAGGATGCAGGCCGCGACGAGCCCGCCGTACCAGAGCGCGATCCGGGTGGCGAGGCTCCGGAAGCGGGCGCGCGCGGCCTCCTCGCCCTGCGGCAGCGCGCCGGGCGTCCCCGGCTTCACGCCGGCTCGCCCTCGCGGACGAGGAAGCCCACCCCGCGGACGGTGTGGATGAGCTTCACTGCGAAGCCCTGGTCGACCTTCTTCCGCAGCCGCGTGACGTGGACGTCGATCACGTTGTCGAGCGGGGTCCCGCGCTCGGGCTCCTTCCAGACGTCCCGCCCCAGCATCTCGCGGGAGACGATCGTGCCGCGGTGACGCACCAGGTACTCGAGGAGCTCGTACTCGCGCGGCGTGAGGTCGATGGCTTCGCCGCCCCTCGTCACCTGCCGCGTCGGCACGTCCAGCACGAGGTCGGCGAGGACGAGGCGCAGGATCTGGTCTCCGCGCCCGCGCCTCACCAGGGCCCGCACGCGCGCCAGCAGCTCGGTGAAGGCGAACGGCTTCACCATGTAGTCGTCGGCACCGGCGTCGAGGCCCTCCACGCGGTCCTCGACCGCGTCGCGCGCGGTGAGAACGAGGACGGGCGTGAGGTGGCCCTTCTGCCTCAGGGTCCGCAGGACCTCGAGGCCCTCGCGGCCCGGCAGCATCCGGTCGAGGATCAGGAGATCGAACGGCTCGGAGGAGGCGCGGAAGAAGCCGTCCTCGCCGGTCGCGGCGACGGCGACCTCGTAGCCTTCGGCGGCGAGGCCTTCGCGCAGCGCGCGCGCGACCTTGGGCTCGTCCTCGACGACGAGCACGCGGGCGGCGGGCAGGCCCGGCGCGGGGGTCGCCATGCTCGCTCTCGTCACCCGGCCATTCTACGCGGCCGGGAAAGAGCCGGCGGGCGGCGCCCCCGGGTGGGATGGAGGGGTCGCCGCCCGCCGGCGGGAGGGCGGTTTCGTGAGCCTAGAACCTCACGTGCACGAACGCCGACAAGACGTGCGCGGTGTAGTCGCTGTAGCGGCTGTCCAGGAAGAGGAAGCGGCTGACGTTCATGTTGCCGACGTCGGAGGCCGAGCTGCGGGTCTCCTTGAAGACGCCCTGCATGTAGGGCTGCATGACGTCCCAGGTGAAGTCGTCGAGGCGGTAGGGCTCGTACCAGTAGCGGCCCTCGACGGTGACCTTCGGCGCGACCTGCCACAGGAGCGACGCGCGGAAGGTCAGGGTGCTGTCGGACAGCTCCGGGAACGGGTAGGCGACCGCGCTGTTGACGTCGGGCGTGGCGAGGTTCTGCGTCGTCCAGTCCCCGGTGAACTTCTGGTAGTTGAAGTCGCCGCGCAGCTTCACGTCCTGCGAGAGGGGCGCCACGGCCTCGAGGCCGATCCAGTAGACGTCGTCCGAGGAGCCGCGGCTCCAGCGGTTGGTCGGATTGTAGTCGGTGGTCAGGCTGGTCTTCGTGACCTGGAAGCTGTTCCACTCGTACTGGTCGTACCCGGCCCAGGCCCCGAGGAGCCACTCGTCCTTCGCCCAGGTGAGGCCCGCGTTGAGGGCCCCGCTCTTCGAGTCCTGGAGGCCGTAGCCGTAGGTGAAGCCCTCGGCCGCGCCCGGGTACTCGTCCTTCCAGTAGCTTCCGCCGAACGCGGCGTTGAGCTCGTCGGACAGGGGGACGTCCACCAGGACGCCGACCTGCTGGCGCTCGCGCGTCCAGACGTCGTAGGCCCGCACGCCCGAGGTCTCGAGCCCGACGGCGTACGGGCCCTCGTACTCGCGCTTGCCGGTGAGGAAGAAGGCGTTCACGTTCGCGCCGGCCGCCAGGAAGCGGACCGTGCCCTTGAAGGCGTCGTCCGTGGTGCTCTCGACCTGGCGCTCCTCGTAGTCCCACCCCGTGCGGATGTACTCGCCATCGAGGGTGACCGGGCCGACCTTGACCGCGGCGCCGGCGTTCCACCGGTCGCGCGTGTAGCCGCCGACCCCGTTGAACAGCGCCTTCTGGCCGTTGACGGTCTGGCCGATGCCTCGCCGGAAGTACGAGTCGCCCGAGGACGAGTAGCCGGGGAACTGGATCGAGGGGCGACCGTCCTCGAGCTCGTAGTAGCGGTAGCCGGCGCGCAGCGCGACGGGCCCGATCTTCGACGTGGCCTTGAAATCGGCCTGGGTGGTCGTCATCTCGCCGTCGAGGCTCGACTGCGGCAGCGCCTTGTTGCGGGCGAACTCGAGCGGCTGCCCCGCCTCCGAGGAGACGACCTGGTCGTTCTCCGCGTAGGGCAGGAAGGGATCGTCCTGCTTCATCGTCCCGCGGGCGACGACCGCGCTCAGGCGGGTGGCCTTGCCCAGCTTGAAGGACGCGTTGGCGAAGAGCCGGTTGTAGGTGTTCTCCGGCCACAGCTGCGTGGAGGACCGAGCGTAGAGGCCCCGCAGGCTGTTGTTGCCGAACGGCGCCCCAGGCTCCTGGTCGGAGGCGGGGTTGAAGATCGTGGCCGACGCGCGCCCCGGGGCGCCCTCGAACGGGTTGTCGAAGTAGAGCGCCGTGATGTCGTTCGAGAACGAGGAGCCGAACCACCCCGCGGTGACCGTGTGCCCCTTCTTCGCCCAGGTCAGGGTCACGCCGCCCTCGGTGACCGTGTGGTCGACCGGCTCGACCAGCTCGCTGCCCCGCGCCTCGACGGTCTCGCGCCAGAAGGAGCCGGCGCCGGTCCCGGGAACGCCGGCGAGACCCTGGCGACGGATGTAGGTGCCGAAGCCCAGGGGCTGCGTGCCCTCGCGCCGGCCGTAGGCGCCGGTGAGGCCGAGGGTCAGGCCGCTCGCGACCCTGAACTCCAGGGCGCCGCCCAGGTCCTTCCGCTTCTTCCGAAGGTCGAAAGGCGAGGCGCCGGCGAGAGCCGCGTCCATGTAGGCCTTCAGGTCGGCGGCGGCAAAGGGGGCGGTGGGCGATCCGGCTGCCGCCTCCGCGCCCTGGCGGAAGGAGTCCGAGAGGGTGAGGTTGCCCGTGCCCAGCCCGGACCACAGCGTCTTCGAGCCGCTCGAGTAGAACCGCGGCAGCTCGACGTAGCTCGCGGTGAACGAGAAGCGGCCGGGGTTCGTGAGGTCGAGGAAGTAGCGCTGGTCGTCCTGGGCGGCGTCGATCGCGGTGAGCGAGAAGAGGACGTTCTTGTCCTTCGGCGTCCAGGCGAAGCGGCCGAACTCGAAGGCGAAGCCCTGCGGGACGTCGCGGAACTCCTTGAAGCGGGCCTCGCCGCGGCCGAGGTCGTCCTCGTTCACGTACTGCGGACCGCCGACGAGGGTGAGCGAGGTCTCCTTCTCGGCGGGCTCCTCGGCACAGAGCGGGGCCGCGAGAGGCAGGGAGAGGAGAGCGAAGAGGAAGAGGTTCTTTCGGTTCATGGTGTCCTCCTCTACCGCTGGAAGAGCGGGCCCGAGGGATGGTTGGACCCGTGGATGTTCTGGTGGCAGTTGAGGCAGGCCTTGTTGCCGTTCCAGATGGAGGCGGGGACTCCCGGGACCGTCTGGTGGCGGCCCTGCTGGTGGCAGGACTGGCAGAGCTGGGTGACGCGGGCCTGCAGCATCTGGGGGTAGTTCGAGCCGTGCGGCCGGTGGCAGGTGAGGCAGTCCTCGCGGACCGGGGAGTGCTCCCACAGGAAGGGGCCCCTCATGTTCTGGTGGCACGAGTAGCACAGCTCGTTCACCGAGCCCTGCTCGATCAGCTTCTCGCCGGCCGTGCCGTGCGGGTTGTGGCAGGAGCTGCACTCCATCTGGCCGTCCCGCATCGGGTGGCTCGACCGCTGGTGCAGGGCGCCGCGCAGCGCCCCGTGGCACTCGAGGCACTTCTTCGTCGTCCCGGTCGCCCCGGGGAGCGTCTTCGCCTGCTCCGGCGTGCCGATGTGCATCGCGTGCACGTCGTGGCAGCTCGCGCACTGCAGGCCGGCGAGCTGGTGGGCGCTTCCGTCCCACAAGGCCTGCTTCTTGTGGCCGCCGTGGCACGCCAGGCAGGAGGCGTTCGCCTCCGGTGCCGCTCCGCGACGCAGGCTCAGAGGCTTCTTGTCGCCGCCCGACTCCGCATGCTCCTTGGCGTCCCTGTGGCAGCTCGTGCAGCTCGAGCCCTGGTAGTCCTTCTCGGCTGCGAAGTACCGGCCGTGGCTCGACTTCGCGAAGCCCTTGACGACGTCCTCGTGGCACGCCGCGCACTCGTCCTGCGCGACCGCTGGCAACGCGGCGATCGCGAGGAGACTCGCGGCGAGCGCCGCCAGGCCCCATCCGCCTCTGGTCCTCATGAAGCAACCTCCTGACGTCCCTTCCGGGACGCCGACGGCCTGAGGTTAGCAACCCGGCGCGCGGACGCTCCTGAAGTCTTCCTGAACGTTCGTTCAGACGCGCGGCGCCGCCTCCCGCGCGGCGCGCACGAGGGCGTCGATGTGGGCGGCGGTCGTGCCCGGGGAGAGCCCGCCGCCCGCGGAGAGGATGAAGCCGCCCCCCGCGCCCGCCTTCGCGATGCAGGCCCGGGCCTCCTCGTAGGCCTCGTCCGGCGTCCCCCGCACGAGCGTGCCGAGGGGCGCGACGTTCCCGAGGAGGGCCATGCGCGGCAGGGCCGCTCGCGCCGCGGCGAGGTCGACCTCGTGGCTGAAGTTCCAGACCTCGCAGTGGAGCCCTCCGATGCGGGACAGGAGGTGCGCGCACGGGGTGTCGTTGTGGTAGACGCGCAGCAGGTCCGGGAACGCGTCGAAGACCCGCTGGAGGAACGGCAGGGCCATACGGTCGAAGCCCCGGGGCGAGAGCATGCCCGGGATGTCGTCGAGGAGGAGGATGCCGAGGGGCTCGCGCAGGCGGGAGACCTGCGCCTTCAGGAAGGCGACCACGGTGTCGGTGAAGACGTCGAGCGCGGCCTCCGCCGCCTCGGGCTCGGCCGCGGTCGCCTCGAGGAAGCGGGTCGTGCCGAGCACGTGCGCGGCGATCGCGAGCGGGCCTCGCGCGGCCGCGAAGCGGACCCGGTGGGGCTCGGGGAGCGCGCCCCTCTCGAGCAGCTCGAGCCGGCGCAGGGCGAGCGGCATCAGGCCTTCGGTCTGCGGGTCGGGCCGGCGCAAGCGCCCCCACTCGGCGGTCGGCAGCTCGAGGTGGCGCAGCGACGGCGGCGCGTCCGGGCGCCAGACGATCCCGGCCCCGAAGGCGGTCGGCTCGTTCGCCATCCCGTACTCCACCCAGAAGCCGGGGAGGAACACGACGTCGGGGAAGCGGTCGAGGACCTTCAGGTACGCTTCGAGCCACGCCTGCGTGTCGAGGAAGAAGTCGAGCGTGTGCATGCCGAGGAAGCCGGGCATCCACGGGCTGTCGACGATGAGCGCGACGGGAACGCGCTCGGGCCGTCCTCCGCGGGCGGCGGCGAGGAAGTCCCGCCAGGGCGGGGGAAGGGCCGAGGGCTCGCGGGTCATATCCCGCTGTCCGCGCTGAAGCCGCCGTCCACGGGGACGACGGCGCCGGTGACGAAGGAGGCCGCGTCGCTGCACAGCCACAGGACCGGGCCCTGCAGCTCCGACGGGTCGCCGAAGCGCCCCATGGGGGTGCGGGCGATGATCTTCTGCGCGCGCTCGGTGAGCGAGCCGTCCTCGCGCACGAGGGCCGCGCGGTTCTGCTTCGCGACGAAGAAGCCGGGGGCGATCGCGTTCACCCGCAGGCCCTCGCCGAAGCGCCGGGCGAGCTCCACCGCCATCCAGCGGGTGAAGCTCTCGACCGCGGCCTTGGCCACCGAGTAGCCGAGGACGCCGGAGAGGGCGAGCGTCGCCGCCATCGACGAGACGTTGACGACGCTGCCCCGCTTCTGCCGGGCCATCGCCTCCCCGAACACGAGCGTCGGGTAGACGGTGCCGTGCAGGTTCAGCCGCACCACCTGCTCGAAGGCGGGCAGCGACATCTCGAAGGCGGGCTTCTGGTCGGTCCGGGCCTCGGCCACGTGGCCGCCGGCGGCGTTGACGAGGACGTCGACCCTCCCCCACTCGGCGAGGAGCGACTCGCGCGCGGCGACGAGCGCCCGCTCGTCGAGGACGTCGGCCACGAGGCCCATCGCCGCGATGCCCTCCTGCTGGAGGGCGACCGCCTTCGCCTCGGCCGCAGAGTGGTTGCGCCCGAGCACCACGACCCGCGCCCCGGCGCGGCCGAGCGCCTCGGCCATGCTGCCCCCGAGGACCCCGTACCCCCCGGTGACCACCGCCACGCGGCCCTCGAACTCGAAGCCCATCCTCAGATCCCCGGCACGTAGCGCTTGCGGATCGAGCGGTAGTGGGCGAGGTCGTGCTCGGGCCGCTCGTATCCCTCCGGGACCGGCCGGGCGGAGAAGGTCTGGAAGTAGAGGACGCTCGCGTCGCGCCACCAGCGGGCCTCCTTCTCCTGGATGGCGAGGAAGTCCCGCACCTGCGCGTGGCGCTCGGGGTCGACCTTCCCCCGGAGGGCCTCCCACGCGGCCTGCATGCGCCGGACCGACTCCACCCCGCGGTGGTATCGGAAGACGAGCTCCTCCCAGAGCGTCCGGCCCGAGGCCATCCGGTGGTCCCAGCCCACGTGGTGGAACCACAGCAGCAGGTTCTCGGGGACGCGGCGGACGTCGCCGAAGACCTCCGCGACGGGCGGGGCGTACTGGGCGACGGCGTCGCTGCCGGCCGCCGTCCGGTCGAACCCGAGGCCGCGCGCGTCCGCGCGGTGGTAGTAGGTCGAGTTCCAGTCGGCGCGCGGCGCGGTGTCGACCCAGGGCCCGGGGCCGTAGTGGTGGCCCTCGGCCATGAGGTGGTGCAGGCCGAGCGGCGTCATGTAGTCGACCGCGGCCTCGCGCGAGCCGAGCATCATGTCCTTCACGGTCGCGAGCACGGCCGGGTCGTTCCCGAACGTCATCCGGGCCCACTCTTCGGCGACCTCGTCCGCTCGCGCCATGGGGTCCCAGGCGAAGCGGCCGAGGGCGTACCAGTTGGCGCAGGCGAAGACGGAGCCGCACCAGTTGCGGTCGGTGCCGACGTTGGCGACGCCCGCCATCCCCGTCTCCGAGTGGCCGTGGAGCGTCCCGTCGACCACCTTCGCCACGAGCGATCCCTCGCCCTTCGCGTGGGTGTCGGCGCGCAGGACCTCCTCGAAGAGCGTCCCGAGGTAGACGAGGTGGGTCGCGAAGCCGAGGTACTCCTGGGTGACCTGGAGCTCGAGCATCAACGGCGTATTCGGCATCGCGCCGAAGAGGGGGTGGAAGGGCTCGCGGGGCTGGAAGTCGATCGGGCCGTTCTTGACCTGCACGAGCACGTTCGGCCGGAAGCGCCCGTCGAGCGGCACGAACTCGGAGTAGGCCTGCTTCGCGCGGTCCTCCGGCGCCTCGTTCGAGTAGACGAAGGCCCGCCACATCACCAACCCGCCGTGCGGCGCGAGGGCGTCGGCGAGGAGGTTCGCCCCGTCCGCGTGCGTGCGGCCGTAGTCCTGCGGGCCCGGCTGGCCCTCGGAGCTCGCCTTGACGAGGAACCCGCCGAAGTCGGGGATCCGCTCGTAGATCTCGGCCGCCTTCCGCCTCCACCAGGCGGCGACGTCCGGGTCGAGGGGGTCGGCGGTCGGGAGGCCGCCGATCTCGACCGGCGCGGAGAAGCGCGCGGTCAGGTAGACGCGGATCCCGTAGGGCCGGAAGACCGAGGCGAGCGCCGCCGCCTTGTCGAGCCACTCCGGCAGCAGGCTCGTGGCGTTCGCGTTGACGTTCGTGAGGACCGCGCCGTTGATGCCGATCGAGGCGTTGGCGCGCGCGTAGTCCGTGTAGCGCGGGTCCCGGTAGTCGGGCAGCTTGTGCCAGTCCCAGAGCGAGAAGCCCGCGTAGCCGCGCTCGACGGTGCGGTCGAGGTTGTCCCAGTGGTCGAGGAGGCGCCGGCGGACCCGCGGGGCCTCGGTAATCTCGAGAGGGGCGACCTCCCCTCCCGTCTGGAGGTGACGCAGGAAGCGGAAGACGCCGTACAGGACCCCGACGTCGCTGTTCGCGGCGATCACGATGGCGCGGCGGCCGGCGACCGCCGTCGAGCGGACGAGAAAGCCCTCGGGCCCGGCGGCGGGGAGGTCCGCGAGGGCGAGCGAGGCCACGATCGGGCTCGACGCCGGCGTGCCCGCGACCACCGCTCCGTCGCGGGTGACCGCGTCGACGACGAGGACGTCCTCGCCGAGGAGTCCCCGCAGGCCCCGGAGAAGCTCCTCACGGGCCGCCCGCAGGGTGGGCGAGGTCGCCGGCAGCGCGATCTCGGCGACCGCTGCGCGCGCGCGGGCCCGTGCGGCGGGTTCGGCGATCGGCCGGTAGCGCAGCCACAGCTCGTAGCCGTCCTCGGCGGGGGCCGGGGCCGCGGCGAGGAGGACGGCAACGAGGACGGCGGCTCTCCTCACAGCGGCACCTCCGGCACGCGGTCGTCCCCGGGATCGGCCCAGCGCTCGTTCGGGACGAGCGGCGTCCAGCCGGGGCGCAGCGGGTCCTGGTCGTAGGGGTACGGGCCCAGGCGCCGGAACAGCTCGTGGTACCGGCCGAGCTTCTCGCGGTCGAGCCGCACCCCGAGGCCGGGACCGGTCGGGACGCGGATCGCCCCGCCCTCGTACTCGAGGGGGCCGCCCTCGATCACGTCGTCCGTGAGGTGGTGGTAGTGCGCGTCCGCGGCGAACGTGAGGTTGGGGAGGACCGCCCCCATGTGGAGCATCGAGGCGAGCTGGATCCCGAGCTCGCCCGAGGAGTGGACGGCGACGCCGAGCTGGAACGTCTCGCAGATCGAGGCGGCCTTCACGCAGGGGCGGATCCCGCCCCAGAAGGTCGTGTCGAGGAGGATCACGTCGACCGCGGTATGGAGGACGTTGGCCGCGAGCTGCTCGAAGTTGACGACGACGGTGTTGGTGGCGAGGGGCACCCGCAGCTTCTCGCGCACACGGCGCATCCCGTGCATCCCGAACACCGGGTCCTCGAGGTAGTCGTTGCGGAGGTCCTCGATCCGCTGGCCGAACCACAGGGCCTGCTCGGCCGACCAGGCGCCGTTCGGGTCGAAGCGGAAGCGGTCGCCGGGGAGCGCGCCGGCCAGCGCCCGGTAGCACTCGAGCTCGTACTCGGGCGGGAAGACGCCGCCCTTGAGCTTGTGGGTCGTGAAGCCGAAGCGGGACTCGAGCTCGCGCGCCTCGGACACGAGCTGCTCCGCCGTGCGCACCTCGCCCCGGCGGGTCCGCGGGTGCGGGTAGCGGAAGAAGAGGTAGGACGCGAAGGGCACGCGGTCGCGCAGCCGGCCGCCCAGGATCTCGCTGACCGGCACGCCCCACTTCTGGCCGAGGAGGTCGAGGCAGGCGAACTCGAGCGCGGCCAGGAGCTGCGTGCGGTTGTTGTAGAGCGACGCGGTCGGGTTCGCGACGAGGAAGCGCATCTCCTCGAGCCGCGCGGGGTCGCGGCCGACGAGGTACGGACGCAGCCCCTCGAAGGCGGCGGTCGCGCTCTCTCCCCCGCCGCCCATCTCGCCGAGGCCCACGAGGCCGTCGTCCGTCTCGACCTCGACGATCGTGCGGACGAAGCGCCCCCAGTGGCAGCCGTTCGCGTGGCGCAGGGGCGCGTGGAGCGGGACGGTGACCGGTGTGGCGCGGATGGCGGCGATGCGCACGTCGAGGCCCTCCGCCCCAAGTATCCGCGAAGTCGAGTCCGCTTTCGACCCAGTTCGGGTCGAATGCGGCTAGAATCGACTCCACAGTGCGACGGATCAGCCCCACGTCCTTCCGCATCGCGCGGCGCGGGACCTCCCGCGAGATCAACCGGCAGATCGCCCTCAACCTGATCCGATCGAAGCAGCCGGTCTCCCGCGCGGAGCTGGCCCGCCTCATGGGCGTGCGCCGCGGCATCGTGAGCCGCCTCGTGGACGAGCTGCTCGAAGCCGGGCTCGTCTTCGAGGGGGCGAAGGGGGAGAGCCGGCGGGGCCGCAAGCCCATGCACCTCCACATCGAGACCCGGCGCCGGTGCGTGGTGGCCGTGGACGTGAGCGCCAGCCACACCTCGCTGATGGCCACCGACCTGGTCGGCCACCCCCTCGTCGACGCCGCCGCATTCCCGACGCGGCGCCGGCCCGCGCTGGTCGTCAAGGACGTGGCCGCGGCGATCGCCCGCCTGCTCGCGGAGCGCCCGGACCTCGGGACGTGCGCGGGGGTCGGCGTCGCGGTGTCCGGCCTCGTCGACCCCGCCGGGCGGCTGCGCTTCTCCCCCACGCTCGGGTGGCGCGAGGTCGACCTCGCGTCGCCCCTCCGGGAGGCGTTGCGGCTGCCGGTCGTCGTGGAGAACTCCACGAAGGCCTGCATCCTCGGCCAGGTGTGGGCGGTGCGGGGCGACGCGCCGGTGGAGGGCCCGGTCGCGTTCGTGAACGTCTCGGACGGCGTCGGCGTCGGCGTCGCCGTGGACGGCAAGCTCCTGCGGGGGGCCCACAACACGGCGGGCGAGTTCGGGCACGTGCCGCTCAACATGTACGGCCCGCCCTGCTCGTGCGGCCAGCGCGGGTGCTGGGAGGCCTACGTCTCGAAGCGGGCCGTCATCGCCCGCTACCGGGGCACCGACCCCTCCTGGCCGGCCTCCGAGGAGACGGCCTCGGTCACGATCGAGCACATCCTGGCCCGGGCCCGGGCCGGCGAGGGCCGCGCCCTCGAGACCCTGCGCGAGACCGGCTTCTGCCTGAGCCGGGGCCTCGCCACGATCGTGAAGGCGGTCGATCCGCGCCGGATCTACGTGGGCGGCGAGATCACGGCGGCGTGGGACCTGCTCGTCCCGACCTTGCGGGAGGGCCTGCGCGCCGACGACGTCGTGCGCGAGAGCGGGGAGCCCGAGATCCTGCCCGTCCCCCTCGGGGAGCACCCGCGCCTGCGCGGCGCGGCGGCGCTCATCCACACCCGGGCGTTCGCCGCCCCGGACGTCTCCTGA
>CAZLRF010000037.1:0-10092 GCA_964561785.1 uncultured Acidobacteriota bacterium
CGGCTCGGGGGCGGTCAGCACGGCAGCTCCGACGCTGGGCGCATCCGCTCGAGGTGGAGTGATTCACGCCCGGCAGCGCGCAGTACTGCGAGAACGTGAGCCGGCGGAAGACGCCGGTCTCGGCGTCGCCGCCGGGCCCCGCCGGCCCCACCTCGCCCACACGTCGACCCAGCTGGTGCAGCACGGCCGCGGCGGCCTGCTGGTTCATCGCCGACCCTCCCGGGGCAGGGCCCCATGCTCGACGAGCTGCGCGAGGGCCCGCTCGACGAGCAGGGCCCGCAGGACGTCCGCGTCCTCGTGCGCGGCGAGCCGCTCTGCCGCAACCGCCGCGCGCTCCTCGAACGTGTCCCCGGGGAGGCCGCGGACGAGGCCGTAGAGCGCGAGGAAGGCCTCGGGGCGGGTCACAGGGGCACCGGCCTGGAGAGGGCCGCGGCGGCGCCGGGGAGGGCGCGCAGCGTGGCCGTAAGCCAGGCGTCGGACAGGCCGGGCGAACGCGGGTCCCGGAACGACCGTTCCGGGTGTCCGTTCCCTGCCTCGATCCGGGAGGCAACCTCGATCAGGCGCGAGGGGTCCAGGCCGGCAGGCCCCGCGAGCATGACCGCTTCGTGCCAGAGCCGAGCCGCCAGGTCCTCCCGTTCGTCGCGGTCGTTGCCGTTGCCGTTCTCGCCGTTGAGAGACGGGAGGGAGGGGTCGTTCGGCCCATTACTCCCACCCTCCCGCGTCTCGAAGAACGGAGAACGCGGAACGGAGAACGGAGAACGGAGAACGCCCGGTTTTTCACCGGCACATGCCGGTGCGTCGCCAGCATGTGCCGGTGCACCGGCATGTGCCGGGTCGTCGGCCGCCACATGCCGGGAGAACCTTCCGGCCGGCCCCCTCACGCTGGCGGCGGCGGCGGCGCGGGCCCCGGGCCGCCGGGATTCGCGCCACCGGCGGCGGGCGCTCATCAGCCGCGGCAGGTCGTGCGGGCGGACCACAAGCACATGGTCTCCTTCGCGCACGGTGCACAGCTCGATGACCTTCGGATTGAGCAGCCCGAGGAGGGGATGGTCTGCAGGCAAGGCGCCGCCAAGCTTGCAGCCGTAGACCACGAGCTTGAAGCACTGGCCCAGCAGCTCGTCACTCAGCCAGGCGATCGGCTCCCAACTGAGTGCGTCGTCCGCGAAGAACGTGAACGAGGGGTTTTCCCGCTTCTCCCCCCCGGGGGGCGGTTTCACCGGCCGGCCTCGGCCTCGCTGGTCGACGTGCGCCGGGCCCGGGTGATGAACTCGAGGAGGTCCTCGCGCGTGTAGGCGACGAGCTTCCCCAACTTCCGAAACGCGGGGCCTTTTCCTTCGACCCTCCAACGCTGCAGCGTCCGCGGCGAGACCCCGAGCTCCTTTGCGGCCCGCTCCTCGCCAATCACCATTCGTTCGCTCATTCGCCCTCTCCTTCGCACGGAGGATCGCAGAGCGCGAGTGTCGAAACGATTCCGTCTCCGGCGCGTTTCGGTACGGCTATGAGATGGGAGGGAGGTGGGCGAGGAGGTGGCGCGCGTCGCGGGCGGTCGCGCCCAGCGACACCAGACGTGAAAGCAGCTGGGCCTTGTCTGCGATTGCGGCACGGCCAGTCGGCATCGGCTCGGCGCGATGTCTCGCGCGCTCCCTGACGACCGCCTGGAGCGGCCGGAGTAGAAACCAAAGCCGGGCGTCGTCCGGGTGTTTCAGCACGTCCACGGCCTCCGTGAGCGCCGCGTCGAGGCGCGCCAGGACAGCGGCTCGTCGGCGATCGAGGCCCCGCTCGCCCGTCCGGCGGTCGCCGAACCACGCGCGCCGCGTCTCGAGGCGCCCGCGCGCGAGGGCGACGTCGAGTAGTGCGTCGAAGACATCGGGCTCTGGTCCGGTTCGCAGCATCCCCTCAACGATGTCGAGGATGCGGGGCGACAGGCCGCGCACGAGCCACAAAGCGGAACCGGGCCGGTCGCGCATTAGCTGGATGACGGCCTTCGCTCTCATCGTCGCCCCCCGCGGATCGCCCGGAGGTTGTCCTTCGCGGGCCCCGTCCTCATGGCAGCCGCGAGCCGGCCCGCCACGGCCTTCGAGGCGGCCCGGAGCGGGTCGTCCGCCAGGTGCGCGTAGCGCTTCGTCGTCTGGGCCTGGCTGTGCCCGAGGAGGGCGCCGATCACGGGAAGGCTCTGGCCCGAGCCGGCGGCGACGCTGGCGAACGAATGCCGGAGGTCATGGAGGCGCACGTCCTCGAGCTTCGCGGCCTTCCGCACCTCCTGCCACACGCCCTCGAGCCCGAAAATCGTCAGGGCCTCGCCGCGGCTCCGACCGGCGATCACATGCGGGTTTCCCGCGAGCCGCGGCAGGGCCTTGAGCACCTTCAGCGCCGGGGGCGGCAGGAGGAGCACCTTCGCGCCGGTCTTCGACGCATGCAACTCGGCCGTGCCGCGCGCGAGCTCGACGTGCCCGGCGCAGCCCGGGCCGTGCTTCCACCGCAGGCAGAGCACCTCGCCGGCCCGGGCGCCCGTGAAGATGAGCAGCCGGATCGAGGCGAGGCCGAACGGCGTGAGGTCGCCCGCCTTGTCGGCCGCGGCGAGGGCCTTCCCGAGCCGCGCGAGCTCGGCCGCCGACAGGAACCGCTCGCGGCGCGTCTCCGCGAAGCGCTCGACGTGGCGGCAGGGGTTGGAGCCGTCCGCGCGAACGCCCCACTTCTCGGCCATCGTGAACATGTGCGACAGGAGGGCGAGCGCGCGATTCGCCCTCGTCGGCGTGTCCCGAAGGCTCAGGTGGTACGCCGTCACCTCCGCGCGCGTCACCCGGTCGACGCGCAGCCGCCCGAGTTCGGCCAGAATCGTCCCGGCCCTGGGCGGCGCCGGCTTGCCGTCCTCGCCCTTCACCGGCTCGCCCTCGTCGTCCACGAGCAGCCCGAGGAGCGAGCGATCCGCGGTCACAGTGGCGGGCGCCTTGTGCGGGCCCGCGTGCTCCTCGAGGTAGCGCCGCGCGAAGTCGGCGAGCGTCGGGATTCGGCGCCCGCGCTCGCGGGCCTCGACGGGGTGCAGGAGCGAAGGCGGCGCCGCGCCCGTCTCGCGGAGCTTCGCGATCGTCGCGCCCTGGCCGAGCACGCGCGCGGCCTCCTCGCGGGCCGTCTCCACGGTCCACGGGTCGCCGTGGGCGCCGATCGTGTACCACCGTTGTCGGCCGTCGACGCGCAGGCGTAGGAGGTACACCTTGCGGCCCGTGGGGTACACGCGGAGCGCGAGCCGCTTGACGTCGTCGTCGTACACGACGAGCTCGCCGCGCCGGGCCTCCAGGCCGTCGACTACCGTCTTCGTGAGGCGCAAGCGCATCGGCATGTCGCCCTCCCTGCGTAGTCTCTGGTTCTAGGCCCGATCCGCGCGTGAGCGATCCGTGAGCGCCCGTGAGCGTTTTGGCGCGAAAACCAGAGTCACAACGTCGCGTAAGTCTATGACTTTGCGAGGGAGAGCGCAAGTGTGCGTGAGCGTGTCGGGCGCTCCGAACGGACTCTTAATCTCTGGGTTCTAGGTTCGAGTCCTAGGCGGGTCACCAACCCCCTCGATCACCGTCGCGCGTCGCGGGCCAGTCAGGAGTAGACTACCCGGCCACGGGCGCGGCCGGTCGCGTGGCCGCGGGCGGGGAGACGGGTGACCGAAGCGACGCGCAAGGCCACGGAGAGGCGCCAGGGGCGGGCCGCCCGATACGAGGTCGAGCTGCCGGAGGGCGTCACCGCGGCGGACTGGGGCCTCGAGCGGGTCCGGGCGCAGAACCCCTGCATCCGCTCTTACCTCGGCTGCATCCGCCTTCTCGAGGAGGTGCTCGACAGCAACTACGCGATCCTGCACTGCTCGCCCGAGCGCCTGCTCAAGATCTGGCGCCAGGTGGACAAGGTGTGCGGGCTGCTGCGCTCGGAGCTCGTGCCGACGCTGCGCGAGCCCTCGGTCGTCCCCCGCCTCGCCGAGGCCCGCCGCAACGCCGAGGCCGCCTTCCTCGCGCTCGCGGACGACGTGCTCGCCGGGATCGAGCGGCAGGGATCGTCGGTCCAGCCCGACCAGCTGCCCGAGGTCCGGCGGCTGCTCTGCGTCTCGATCGGCCGCGTCCACGCGTTCCTGCGCGACACGTTCGGGGAGATCGTCGCCGCCGATCCCCGCAGCCGGCACGACGCCGACTACTTCCTCTCCCGGCGCTTCGCCCTGGACATCGAGGAGTCGGAGTGGCTGTACTCCTCGGTCTACGAGCTCCACGACATGCTGCACGCCCTCGCGAAGGCCTGCTCGTCCGAGTTCGCGGACGTGCAGGCCCGGATGCAGCGGGAGCGGATGGCGCTCCCCGAGCCCGCGTGGGAGCTCAGCCGCCAGCTCCTCGAGACCCTCCTCGGCGAGCTGGTCCCCGCGATCAAGAACGTGGTCAGCCTCCGCGGCATCCGCGTCGACGACATGGAGGCGCTCGAGTGCGACGCCTCGAGGATCGCGAGCGACTGCCGGTCGCTGCTCGAGGTGTACTCGATCGGACGGGCGGTCATCGAGCAGCTCAAGCGCACGGGCGGGGCGACGCTCGGCGATCGCGAGCGGCGAGTGGACGCCCTGGTGGCCAGCCACCGGGTGGTGAGCGCCCGGTTGGTCGAGCTCTTCAGCCGGCTGCGCGCGTCGCTCGCGGAGCTCGGGCGGCACGTCTCGGACGCGAAGTCCGGCATCGAGAAGCGCCGCGCCCTGATGCTCGCGAAGGACCACGGCGAGTTCCGTCCCCGGGCGGAGAAGCCGGTCCGCCGGATCCGGTGAGAAGACGCCGGAGGGGCCGGCGGGCCGCCGGCCATCGCCCACGCGGCTCCCTCCAACCGCATGAGCTCCGGACCCACGGTCCCGTCGGCGCCCTCCGGGCCCGACACTCTACAGCAATGCAGGACGAATGCCAGGGCCATCGCTCGAGTGGAATCAGCCACTTGTCGCAGCCTCGCCCGCGGCGCGGCGCGCCGGTGTCTCGACTCCTGACAGGGCGTGTCGCGTTCGCGGTCAGCTCCGCGGAACCTCCCGCTCGACCCGACGTAACAGGCTGACAGATTCGGCCCAAGCAATCGAAGCCGCACCCGAAGGAGGAATCCGTGCGCCATCCCATCACTCTCGCCGCCTCTCTCGCGCTCGGGCTCGTCGCCGCCGCCACCGCCCAGACGGCCCGGGGCGAGCAGGTCGCCCGCGGCAAGTACCTCGTGGAGGAGGCCGGCCAGTGCCAGGACTGCCACACGCCGCGTGACGCGAAGGGCGCGTTCGTCAAGGAGCAGTGGATGCTCGGCGCCGAGCTGGCGTTCAAGCCGACCGTGCCGATGCCGTGGATGGCCGTGGCCCCGCCGATCGCCGGCCTGCCGACGCTCACTCACGAGCAGGCCGTGCGCTTCCTGATGACCGGCGAGCGGCCCGGCAAGCCCCGCGTGATGCCGCCGATGCCGGAGTACCGGTTCAGCAAGGCCGACGCGGAGGCGATCAGCGCGTACCTGAAGTCCCTCGGGAAGTGAGGCGCGTCCCGGGAGCGCCTCGCGCTCCCGGGACGGCTCCGGCGCGGTAGAATCGACTCCTCGGCCCGTTCGGCCCCCGTCGTCCCCATCCCGACAGGACCCAAGGAGCGCCCGTGACGGAGACCTACTACTGTCCCCACGACCTTCCCCGCTTCGGCGAGATGGGGAAGGACCGCCCGGAGCTGTGGGCGAAGTTCCTCGACTACTACAACGCGGTCTTCGCCGACGGGGCGCTCACCGCGCGCGAGAAGGCGCTCGTCGCCCTCGGGGTCGCCCACGCGGTGCAGTGCCCGTACTGCATCGACGCCTACACCCAGGCCGCGCTCCAGAACGGCGCCGACCGGGAGCAGATGACCGAGGCCGTCCACGTGGCCTGCGCGATCCGCGGCGGGGCGAGCCTCGTCCACGGGGTGCAGATGCGCAACGTGGCCGACAAGCTGGGAGTGTAGGCGCGATGAAGCCCCTGCCGGTCCTCTCCCTCCGCGCCCGCGACCACGAGCTCGCCGCCCCCTCGGCGCAGAGGCAGGCCCTCGCCCGCTCCGGCGCCCCCGCCTTCGAGGAGGTGCTCGCGCGTCACGGCCGGGTCCCTCTCGAGGCCCGCGCGATCGAGGTCTTGCAGGTCAACGTCGGCAAGCTCTGCAACCAGACCTGCGCCCACTGCCACGTCGACGCGGGGCCGGACCGCCGGGAGGTCATGAGCCGCGAGACGGCGGAGCAGGTCGTCGAGCTGCTGCGCCGGAGCCCGGGCACGACGACCCTCGACCTCACGGGCGGCGCCCCGGAGCTCAACCCCGAGTTCCGCTTCCTCGTCGAGCAGGGGGCGGCCCTCGGCCGGCGGGTCATCGACCGCTGCAACCTGTCCGTGCTCCTCCTGCCCTCCCAGCGCGACCTCGCCCCCTTCCTCGCCCGACACCGCGTCGAGGTCGTCGCCTCGCTGCCCTCGTTCCGCGCGGCGGGCACCGACTCGCAGCGGGGGGACGGCGTCTTCGCGAAGAGCCTCGAGGCGCTGCGGCTCCTGAACGAGGCCGGCTACGGGCGGGGCGAGGGCCTCGTCCTCAACCTCGTCCACAACCCGGTCGGGGCCTTCCTCCCCGGCGACCAGGCTTCGCTCGAGCGCGACTACAAGCGCGAGCTGCAGCTGCGGCACGGGATCGTGTTCGACCGGCTCTACACCATCACCAACATGCCGATCAGCCGCTTCCTCGAGCACCTCGAGCGCAGCGGGAACCTGCACCGGTACATGGAGCTGCTCGTGAGCGCGTTCAACCCGGCCGCGGCCGACGCCGTGATGTGCCGGACGTACCTGTCGGTGGGCTGGGACGGGACGCTCTACGACTGCGACTTCAACCAGATGCTGGAGATGCCGACCGGCCACGGCTGGCCGCGGACGCTCCCAACCCTCCTCGCCGCCGGCGTCGCCCTCCCCCGACGCGTGGCGACCGACCGCCACTGCTTCGGCTGCACGGCCGGGGCCGGGTCGTCCTGCGCGGGGGCCGTCGCCGGGTAACCGGCGTCTTTGCGAAGGCTAGTCGGCGCCGGCGATCGCGGCCGTGCTCGTCAGCTCGTCGAGAAGGGCGAGGGCGGTCGCCCCGGACATGCCGAACGGGTCGAACGTGGCGCGCTCCGAGAAGCGCAGGATCGTGCCCTGGTTGACCCGGTTGAGGTTCACCCGGCCCATGCGCCAGCTCGCGAAGCGCCGCTCGGAGATCTCCGCGTAGTCGAGGAGCGTGATGTCCGTGTGCCGGGGGTCGCGCACGATGTTCCCGTAGAGCTTGTTGACGGCCGAGCGGCCGCCCTCGATGAGCTGCAGGAAGACGTTGCCGGGAGTGGCGGTGCACAGGATCCCGGTGATCCCCTGCTCGGTGTTGTACTTGCGGCTCTGCTCGAGGATCGAGGCGACGAGGGCCTCGTCGATCTCGTTCGTCGTGCGGCTCGCGTACAGCAGGCGTACCAGCATGGCGTTCTTGTCCCTAGTCCTTCCGGTCGGTGAGCAGCGTCAGGAACTCCCGGCGCAGGTCCGGGTTCTTGAGGAAGGAGCCCCGCATGATGGAGTTCGTCATCTTGGAGTCCATGTCCTTCACCCCGCGCCACTGCATGCAGTAGTGGTCGGCCTCCATCACGATCGCGAGCCCGTCCGGCTGCATCTTGTCCTGCAGCAGGTCGGCGAGCTGGGTGACCGCCTCCTCCTGGATCTGGGGGCGGGTCATCACCCACTCGACGAGCCGCGCGTACTTCGAGAGGCCGATGAGGGCGGAGTGCTCGTTCGGCATCACCCCCACCCAGACGCGCCCGATGATCGGGCACAGGTGGTGCGAGCACGCGGAGCGAACGGTCACCGGCCCCACGATCATGAGCTCGGCGAGGTGGCGCACGTTCGGGAACTCGGTGACGGGGGGCTGCGCCGCGTAGCGGCCGGCGAACACCTCCTGCAGGTACATCTTCGCGACGCGACGCGCGGTGTCCCGGGTGTTGTGGTCGCTCTCGGTGTCGATCACGAGCGCCCGCAGGACCTGCTCGATCTTCGAGGCCACTTCCTGCTTGAGCGCCTCGAGCTCGCCCGGCTCGACGTACGCCGCGATGTTGTCGTTCGCGTGGAAGCGCGCGCGGGCGCGACGGATCCTCTCGCGGATGCGGTCCGCCACCGGCGTCCCGCCGGCGGCGGGGCCCTCCTCGGCCGCCACGGCTGCCGTCTCGGACTGTCTCGTCATGAGGGTGCTCTCCTCGGGAAACCAGCCTACCATGAGGCCGTGTGCGGGCGGTTCCACCAGACGGCGTCCGGCGAGGAAGTGGCGGAGGCCTTCGAGCTCGACGAGACGCCGGATCTCGCCCCCCGCTACAACATCGCCCCGACCCAGCCGATCGTGGTGGTGGGCATCCAGCCGAAGACCGGCCGGCGCGGCCTCGCGATGCTCAAGTGGGGCCTCGTGCCACGGACCTCGCTCGGGGGCGAGCGGGGCTTCATCAACGCGCGCTCGGAGACCGCATGGGAGAAGGCCTCCTTCCGCGAGGCCTTCCTGAAGCGCCGCTGCCTCGTCCCGGCGACCGGCTTCTACGAGTGGCAGAAGCTCGACGCGAAGCGCAAGCGGCCCTGGGCGATCCGCCTCGCCTCGGGCGGCGCGTTCGCCTTCGCCGGCCTGTGGGAGCCTCCCGCCGCGGGCGCCACGACGCCCACGTGCGCGATCCTCACCACGGAGCCGAACGAGATCGTCCGCCCGATCCACGACCGCATGCCGGTGATCCTCGACCCCGCCGACTACGCGCGGTGGCTCGACCCGTCCGTCCGGGTCGCGGCGGAGGTCCGTCCGCTGCTCAAGCCCTTCCCCGCCGACCGGATGACGGCGTTCCCGGTGACGAGCGCCGTCAACAACCCGGCCTTCGACGACCCTCTCTGCCTCACGCCCGCCTGAGGGCAGGCCGGCTGAGGTAATCTCTGCCCATGCCACCTCGGAAGACCAGACCCCGCGGCCGCCGCATCCGCGTGAAGACGGCGCCCCTCCTCTTCGAGAAGACCCAGGCCCTGCTCGGGAAGATCCAGAGGAAGGTCGACGGGACCTTCTTCACCTACTGGATGTCGACGAGCGGATCGGTGTGCGACAACGACGTCAGCGCGCTGCACGCTCTGCTCGAGTCGCGGGGCCGCCAGCCGCGGATCGCGCTGCTCGTCAAGTCGGACGGCGGCAGCGGCATGGCCGCGCTGCGCCTCGTGCACCTGCTGCGGCGCTACGCGGGCCGGCTCACCGTCATCGCCCCGCTCAACTGCGCCTCGGCCGCGACCATGCTCGCCCTCGGCGCGGACACGATCCAGATGGGGCCGCTCTCGTACCTGACCGCGGTCGACACTTCGCTCGAGCACGACCTCTCGCCGCTCGACCACACGAACCAGCTCGTGCCGGTGAGCAACGACGAGGTGGACCGGGTGATCCGGCTGTGGAAGGAGACGGTCGGCCGGCGGGGCGACGGCGTCAACCCCTACCAGGAGCTCTACAAGTACCTGCACCCCCTGGTCATCGGCGCCCTCGACCGCGCGAGCAGCCTCTCGCTCATGCTGTGCCGCGAGATCCTCGGCTACCACATGCGGGACGCGCGCAAGGCCGAGCGCATCGCGCGGCGGCTCAACTCCTCCTACCCCGCCCACCAGTACCCGATCACGAGCCGCGAGGCCCGCCGGCTCGGCCTCGACGTCCAGGAGATCCCCGCCGACCTCGACGCGCTCCTGCAGGAGCTGAACCTCCTCTACTCGGAGATGGGCCAGCGGGCCATCACCGACTACGACGAGGAGAACCACCACGACAACGAGATCACGAACATCCTCGAGGCGAAGGGCGCCCAGGTCTTCTACCAGGTGGAGAAGGACTGGCACTACCGCAAGGAAGAGCGCCGCTGGGTCTCGATGAACGACGTCTCGTCGTGGTTCCGCTGCCGGAAGGAGAACGGCAGGCTCGTCAAGGACAAGCTGCACATCCGCTAGCCGCCAGTCCCGCGGCGCCGGCCGAGTGCGCCGCGGGACTTTCGGTCGTTGTCCGTTGTCCGTTGTCCGTCCTCTCTGTCCGTTATCCGTTTCGCAGAGCCCCGACGAAGGCCGTCCCG
>CAZLRF010000037.1:10192-53670 GCA_964561785.1 uncultured Acidobacteriota bacterium
TCCGTTTCGCAGAGCCCCGACGAAGGCCGTCCCGCCGTCACTTCCTCTGCCAGCGGTCCCCCGCTTCGAGCACCGACCGCGGCCCCTCGCCGTCGAGCCACCGCCGCGCCGCCTCGTCCCCCCGCAGGTGCGCGTCCCAGAACGCCGTGCTGAGCGCGAGGATCGCCCGGTGGTGGTTGGGGTTCCTCGGCGTGGAGTCCCCCGGCAGCCCCCGGTCGGTGAAGGCCGAGTGCTCCGCTCCGTCGAGCACGAGCTCGTACTTCCCTCCCGGGGGCAGGGCCGGGAAGACGGCGAGCCGCGACTCCAGGCTGATGCCCCCGATCGGCGCGACGTCCTTCGTACCCGTCATGAGCAGCCACGGAACGGCGACGCGGCCGAACGCGGTTGCGGGATCGCCGCCCCGCCGCGGGGCGCTCGGGCTCATGACCACCGCGGCCCGGATGCGCGGATCGGCGAACGATCGTCCCCCCGGGAACGCCTGGCCGCTCACCGCCTGGGTGGTCATGGCCCCGAACGAGTGGCCCGCCATGCCCACCCGGCCGAGATCGAGACGGCCGGCGAGGGGGTGGCCCTTCTCGGCGTTCCAGCGGTCGAGCTGGTCGAGCACGGCCGGCACGTCCTTCACCCGGAGCAGGAAGTTCCGCCCGCTCGCGGCGCCCTCCATCGCCCCGCGCCGCCGCCCGGCGGGCACGTCCTGCCAGACCGACGCGTCGCTCCCGGGGTGCTGGAGAAACACGGCCACGTACCCGCGGGCCGCCCAGTGCCGGCCGAGGTAGGCGCTTCCCTCCCGTGAGCCCCCGAGGCCGTGGCTGAAGAGGACGACCGGCGAGCGCGACTCGCCCCGGGGCGAGTAGACCCGCAGCGGGATCTCCCGCTGCCGGCTCGCGTCGAGGACCACGAGGTCCGCCTGCTCGGGCGGGCCCGCCGCGAGCGCCAGCGGGTCGTACGCCTCGCCGGGACCCGCGGCACCGACGAAGGGCGCGAGCACCAGGACGGCGGACACGATCGGGACGGGAAGTCGCACGCTCACTTCACGCCCCGGCCCGGCTGAGCCCCTCCGGGTACGAGCCGAGGATCCGCAGCTCGCGGCAGCTGCGACCGAGCTCCTCGATCGCCAGTCCGGCCGTGCCCCGCGGGTCGCCGAGCACGTCGACGTAGAAGCTGTACTCCCACGGGTGCCCGCGCAGCGGCCGCGACTCGAGCTTGCACAGGTCGACGCCCTTCTCGGCGAAGACCCCGAGCGCGCGGTACAGGGCGCCCGGCGTGTTGTCGAGGACGAACACGATCGACGTCTTGCTCGCCTCCTCGATCGGGCCCGCCTCCCTCGCGAGGAGCAGGAAGCGCGTGTAGTTCTCCGGGTCGTCCTCGATCCCTTCGAGGAGCACCTGCGCCCCGTAGAGCTCGGCGGCGAGCCGCGACGCGATCGCGGCCTGGGTCGCGAGCCCGCCCTTCATCAGGTCCTGCACGGCGCCGGCGGTGTCGTAGGCCGCCACCGCCTCGATCTGCGGCCGCTCGGCGAAGAACCGCCGGCACTGGGCGAGGGCCACCGGGTGCGAGGCCACGCGGCGGATCATGGCGACCGACGTGCCGGGCCGCGCGATCAGGCACTGGCGGATCCGCAGCTGCGTCTCCCCCACGATGTGCAGCGGCCGGCTCTTCAGGCGGTCGTAGTTCTCGTGGATCGACCCGTGCAACGAGTTCTCGATCGGGACGAGCGCCCGGTCGGCCCGGCCCTCGACCACCGAGTCGAACAGCTCGTCGAACGTGGCCCGCGGAAGCACCTCGATCCCCGCCCCGAGCGCGGCGATCGCCGCCTGGTGGCTGAACGCCCCTCTCTCCCCCTGGATCGCCACCGTCAACGGCCTGTCGCTCGCCATGTCGCTCTTCTCCCCCGAGACGTGCGTGCCGCCCCGACCCCGCCTCAGCCGGCGATGCCCAGCCAGAGGGCCAGAGCGCGATTGACTGGACGACCACCGCTGGCGCTGGTCGAGGCTTTCCGTCGTCCCCGGGCAGGGCCACCGTCACGACCTCGCCGCGCTTCACGCCGTCCAGCCCGCGTCGTCGTGAAGGGCCTCGATCTCGTCAAGGATCTCGGCCTCTCGGGGGTGCCTCGAGGCCAGCCGCGACTGGCGGCGGCACTCCGCCGGGAAGCGCGGGGCACGGGTGTCGGGGACCCACAGCTGGACGAGCCGGAAACCCGCCGCTCTCATCCGGCCCCGGTACCTTTCCACGCTCTCCCTGGCCGCGTTGCGCCTCATGACATGTAAGGTGTCTCGATGAGGTCGGCCCCGTCAAGCGGCCGTCATGCGGAAGGGGGGACTCGAACCCCCACGCCCTCTCGGGCACACGCTCCTAAGGCGTGCGCGTCTGCCGTTCCGCCACTTCCGCGCCGACGGCGCTAGTCTACCCCGGGCCGCTCCTCCCGGCCGTGGTATCCTCTCCCGTTGCCGGCACGTGCCCGAGCCGCTCCGCGCGGCCCCCGAACCAGAAGAGGAGCCAGGTGAAAGTCGACTACATCGAGGAGTCGCCGGTCCGCAAGGCGCTCGCCTTCGAGGTGGAGCCGGAGCGGGTCCAGGCGGAGATCGACGCGCGCGCCCGCGAGCTCGCCCGCAAGGTGAAGCTGCCGGGCTTCCGCCCGGGCAAGGTGCCGCTCGACGTGGTGAAGAAGCGCTTCCACGGCGAGATCCTCGGGGAGGCGGCGGAGGCGATCGTCAACAAGGTGGTCTTCGACGAGATCGACGGCCGCGGGCTCAAGCCCCTCGCCCCGCCCAAGGTCGAGGAGGTCAAGCTCGACGAGGGCCAGCCGATGACGTTCAAGGCGGTCTTCGAGACGCTGCCGCTCGTCGAGCTGCCCGACTGGAAGGGCCTGCGGGTGAGCATCAGGGGCCCGAAGGTCGAGGAGGCGGACGTCGAGCGGGAGATCGACCGGCTCCGCGAGGAGGCGGCGCGCTACGACCCCGTGGACGAGGCCCGCGCGACGGTGAAGGGCGACTTCGTCCTCGTCGACCTCGCGTGGCGGCCCGTCGACGGCGGCAAGGGCGGGCGGGACGAGAACGCCCTCATCGAGATCGGGAACGATGGGAACCACCCCGGCATGAACGCCGGCCTCGAGGGGATGGGCCCGGGCGAGACGCGCGAGATCGAGGTGAGCTGGGGAGAGGACGCGGCTCCCTCGATCGCGGGCAAGACCTTGCGCTACACGGTGACCCTCAAGGCCATCAAGAAGAAGGTCGTGCCCGCCGCGGACGACGAGTTCGCGAAGGACCTCGGGGAGTTCGACAGCCTCGCCGCCCTGCGCGACAAGCTCCGCGCGCAGCTCCAGGCCGCCGAGGAGCGCCGGGCCGACCGCGACACGAAGGGCGCCCTCGTCCAGGCCCTCGTCGCCAAGGCCGACTTCGAGGTGCCGGAGGCGCTCGTGGAGCGGCACATGAGCGCCCGGACGGAGAACCTCGTCCGGGGCCTCGCCTACCAGGGCATCGACCCGCGCAAGGTCGGGGTCGACTGGCGCGAGTACCGCGAGTCGACCCGCGAGGACTCGGTGAAGGCGGCCCGGGCCGACGTGCTGCTCGACGAGATCGCGCGGCGCGAGGGCGTCACGGTGCTCGAGTCCGAGGTCGACGCCGAGGTGGCGCGCCTCGCGGCACGGGCCGGCAAGTCGAAGGAGGCGCTGCGCGCGCAGCTCGCGAAGGAGGGCGAGATCGGCGCGCTCGCCGCGCGGCTGCGCGAGGAGAAGGTCCTTGACTTGCTCAAGTCCAATGCTAGTATCGAGCTAACATGAGTGCACGCAACACGTTCGCGGGCACGCTCGTGCCGATGGTGGTCGAGCAGACAGCCCGCGGCGAGCGCGCATACGACATCTACTCGCGCCTCCTCAAGGACAACATCGTCTTCATCGGCACGGCCATCGACGACATGGTGGCCAACCTGATCATCGCCCAGCTCCTCTTCCTCGAGGCGGAGGACCCCGAGAAGGACATCCACCTCTACATCAACTCCCCGGGCGGCTCGACCACCGCGGGGATGGCGATCTACGACACCATGCAGCTCATCCGGCCCGACGTGCAGACGATCTGCGTGGGCCAGGCCGCCTCGATGGGCGCCGTCCTCCTCGCCGCCGGCACGGCGGGCAAGCGTTTCGCGCTGCCGAACTCCCGCATCCTGATCCACCAGCCCTGGGGCGGGGCCCAGGGGCAGGCCTCGGACATCGCGATCCAGGCCAAGGAGATCCTGAGGATCAAGGACCGCCTGAACCAGATCCTCGCCGGGCACACGAAGCAGCCGCTCGAGAGGATCGTGGCCGACGCCGACCGCGACTTCATCATGGACGCCGAGCAGGCGAAGGCGTACGGCATCGTCGACCACGTCATCAGCCGCAGGGAGCGATAGCCTTGTCCACCAAGAAGGCGGGGGCCGGCGAGGGCGAGATCCTGCGCTGCTCGTTCTGCAACAAGGACCAGAACGACGTCCGCAAGCTGATCGCGGGGCCCACCGTCTTCATCTGCGACGAGTGCGTCGACGTCTGCAACGACATCATCGCCGACGACCGCCGGGCGGAGGGGAAGCAGGGCCGCACCGGGCTCCCCACTCCCCAGGAGATCAAGAAGTTCGTCGACGAGTACGTGATCGGCCAGGAGCAGGCGAAGAAGAAGCTCGCGGTCGCGGTTTACAATCACTACAAGCGCATCGAGATCAGCAAGCAGCGCGGCCGCAACGACGTCGAGCTCACGAAGTCGAACATCCTCCTGATCGGTCCCACCGGCACCGGCAAGACGCTGCTCGCCCAGACGCTCGCGCGTCTGCTGTCGGTCCCCTTCACGATCGTCGACGCCACCACCCTCACCGAGGCGGGGTACGTCGGCGAGGACGTGGAGAACATCATCCTGAAGCTGCTGCAGGCGGCGGGCGGCGACATCGAGAAGTGCCAGGAGGGGATCATCTACATCGACGAGATCGACAAGATCTCGCGCAAGGACGAGAACCCCTCGATCACCCGCGACGTCTCCGGGGAGGGCGTCCAGCAGGCGCTGCTCAAGATCCTCGAGGGCACGGTGGCGAACGTGCCGCCCCAGGGCGGGCGCAAGCACCCGCACCAGGAGTTCTACCAGATCGACACCACGAACATCCTGTTCATCTGCGGGGGCGCGTTCGTGGGGCTCGACAAGGTCATCGAGCGCCGGGTGGGCAAGAAGACGCTCGGCTTCCGCACCGACGCGAAGAGCCAGGGGACGGGAAGCCCGCTCGACAAGGCGAACCTCCTCGGCCAGATCCAGCCGACCGACCTCATCAAGTACGGCCTCATCCCCGAGTTCGTGGGCCGCCTGCCCGTGGTCGCGACGCTCCACGACCTCGACAAGCCGGCCCTAGTCCAGATCCTCACCCAGCCCAAGAACGCGATCACCCGCCAGTACCAGCGCCTCTTCGAGTACGAGAACGTGAAGCTGCGCTTCGCGGACGACGCGCTCGAGGCCATCGCCGACCTCGCCATCCAGCGCAAGATCGGCGCCCGCGGGCTGCGGATGATCATCGAGGACCTCATGCTGGACCTCATGTACAACCTGCCCTCGATGAAGAAGGTGCGGGAGTGCGTGGTCACGCGCGACGTGGTGCTCGACCGCGAGAAGGCGATCACGCTGATCGAGAAGGCGGGATAGCCCCCTCCCCCCGGCGGGGCGTGCTACCTTTGGAGTCGCCGGCGCCCTCGCGCGCCCGGCGGGAGCGAGCCAATGTTCGGGCGTGACAAGAGCGACCGGGTCGAGACCCTGCCCATGGTGCCGCTGCGGGACGTCGTCGTGTTCCCGCACATGATGATCCCGTTCGTCGTCGGGAGGCAGAGCTCGATCCGGGCCCTCGAGATCGCGCTCGCCCGCGGCAAGCGCCTCTTCCTCTCCGCGCAGCACGACGCGAGCCGGGACAACCCGGGACCCGAGGAGATCTACACCCTCGGCACCGTGTGCAGCATCGTGCAGAGCCTCAAGCTCCCCGACGGCAACGTGAAGGTCCTGGTGGAGGGTCTCGAGCGGGCGCGCGCCCTCGAGTTCCGCGAGGAGGCGGGGGCCACCCGGGTCGTGGTCGAGGTCCTGCCCCGCTCCGAGGAGACCGCGGAGGGCCTCGAGGCCCTCGTGCAGAAGGTCATCTCCCTGTTCGAGCAGTACGTGAAGCTCTCGAACAACCTCCACTACGACGCGATGCTCGCCGCGGTCCGGGTGGAGGACCCCGGACGCCTCGCCGACACCATCTCGTCCCACCTCGTGGTGGGCGTCGAGGAGAAGCAGAACCTCCTCGAGATCCTCTCCGCGCAGGAAAGGCTCGCCCGCGTCGGCGCGATCCTGGAGGCGGAGGTCGACAAGCTCAACGTGGACCGCCGCATCCAGGGCCGGGTCAAGAAGCAGATGGAGCGCGCCCAGAAGGAGTACTACCTCAACGAGAAGATGAAGGCGATCCAGAAGGAGCTCGGGCGCAAGGACGACCGCACGAGCGAGGCGGACGAGCTGCGGAAGAAGGTCGAGCAGGCCCGGATGCCGAAGGAGGCGGAGGAGAAGGCGCTCGCCGAGCTCAAGCGGCTCGAGGCGATGCCCCCGATGTCGGCGGAGGCGACCGTCTCCCGCAACTACCTCGACTGGCTGATCGCGGTGCCCTGGAACCGGAAGACCCGCGAGCGTAAGGACCTCCACGCCGCCGAGCGGATCCTCAACGAGGACCACTACGGGCTCGAGAAGGTCAAGGAGAGGATCGTGGAGTTCCTCGCCGTCCGCCAGCTCGTGAAGGACCCCAAGGGGCCGATCCTGTGCTTCGTCGGCCCCCCCGGGGTGGGCAAGACCTCCCTCGCCCGCTCGATCGCCCGCTGCACCAACCGCAAGTTCGTGCGCCTCTCGCTCGGCGGCGTCCGCGACGAGGCGGAGATCCGCGGGCACCGCCGCACCTACATCGGCGCCTTCCCCGGCCAGATCATCCAGATGATGAAGAAGGCGGGCAGCCGCAACCCCGTCTTCCTCCTCGACGAGGTCGACAAGATGTCGATGGACTTCCGGGGCGACCCCTCCGCCGCCCTCCTCGAGGTCCTCGACCCCGAGCAGAACCACACGTTCAACGACCACTACCTCGACGTCGAGTTCGACCTCTCGTCGGTGTTCTTCATCGCCACCGCCAACGTGCTGCACACGATCCCCCAGGCCCTGCAGGACCGCCTGGAGGTGATCCGCCTCCCCGGCTACACGGAGCGGGAGAAGGTGGAGATCGCCCGCCGCCACCTCATCCCCAAGCAGCTCAAGTCCCACGGCCTCGGAGAGTCGAACGTCTCGTTCTCCGACGACGCGCTCGAGCAGCTCCTGCGCCGCTACACCCGCGAGGCGGGGGTGCGCAACATGGAGCGGGAGATGGCCACCATCCTGCGCAAGGTGGCGCGCAAGGTCGTGCTCGAGGGACGGGAGTTCTCGGTCGAGGTCACGGCCGAGAACCTCTCCGAGTACCTCGGCGTGCCCCGCTACCGCGCCACCCAGCAGGAGGAGCGCCACGAGGTGGGCCTCGCCACCGGCCTCGCCTGGACCGAGGTGGGCGGCGAGATCCTCCCGATCGAGGTCACCCTCATGCCGGGCAAGGGCGCCCTGCGCCTGACCGGCAAGCTCGGCGACGTGATGCAGGAGTCGGCCCACGCCGCGATGTCCTTCGTGCGGTCGCGGGCCGAGCAGTTCGGGATCCCCCGCGAGTTCAACCGCAAGCTCGACGTGCACATCCACGTCCCCGAGGGGGCGATCCCCAAGGACGGCCCCTCCGCCGGGATCACGATGTGCACCGCGCTCGTCTCGGCGCTCACCCGGGTGCCGGTGCGCCGGGACGTCGCGATGACCGGGGAGATCACGCTGCGGGGCAAGGTGCTCCCGATCGGCGGGGTGAAGGAGAAGCTGCTCGCCGCCCACCGGATCGGGGTGGCGGTCGCGATCCTCCCCCGCGAGAACGAGAAGGACCTCGCGGACGTGCCCAAGAACGTCCTCGAGGGCCTGCAGATCCAGCTCGTCGACCACGTCGACGAGGTCCTCAAGATCGCCCTCCTCCCCCCGGAGGCCCCGGCCGCGGTCGCGGCCGGCGACGCCGGGGACGAGATGGGCCGGGTGCCGGACGGCATGACCCACTGAGGCGGCCGCCGCCCCGTACCGCTCTCTCGCGGGGCGCCGCCGCGACGACCAGTTGAAGCACAGAAGCGTGACCTTCTCCGGGAGCGCCGCCTCCCCCGACCAGTTCCCGCGCGACGGCCTGCCCGAGGTCGCCTTCCTCGGCCGCTCGAACGTGGGCAAGAGCAGCCTGCTCAACGCCCTCGCCGGCGTCCGCGGGCTGGCCCGGGTCTCGTCCGCCCCCGGGCGGACCCGCGCGGTCAACTTCTTCCGGGTGGAGGGGGCGGAGAAGCCGGGCGGACGCGGGCGGGGCGACCTCTACCTCGTCGACCTGCCCGGCTACGGCTACGCGAAGGCCCCCCGCGACGTCCGGGAGAGCTTCGAGCGCATCGCGGTCTCGTACCTCACCGGACGGGAGCCGCTGCGCCTGTGCGTCTTCATCGTCGACGCCCGCCACGAGACGACCGAGCGGGACGAGACCCTCCGCGCGTTCCTCTCCCACAACGGGCTGCCCTACGTCGTCGCGGCGAACAAGGTGGACGCGCTCTCGCGGGGCGAGGCCGCGCGCCGGCTCGACGCCCTCGCCCGCGGGGTGGGGAAGCAGGCGGCGGCTGTGCTCGGCGTCAGCGCCGAGCGGGGAGAGGGCACCAAGGCCCTCTGGAACACGATCCGGGGCGCGGCGTTCGCGCCCCGCGGCACGGGCGCCGCGGAGCCCGCACGGCAGGGACACGATGGACACTGAGAACGAGCGGCGGAACGAGGCCACGCGGGACGAGGCGCCCGCGCCCCCGAATCTGGAGCTCTCCGCCCTCAAGGCGATGGGCATCCAGGAGCTCACCGCCCTCGCGGTGGAGTCCGGCCTCCCCGACGCCGCCGGCTCTCGCAAGAACGACCTCATCTTCCGCATGCTCCAGGCGCAGGCGCGCCGCAGCGGGCTGCTCTTCGCCGAGGGCGTCCTCGAGATCATGCCGGACGGCTACGGTTTCCTGCGCGCGCCGCAGTCGAGCTACCTCGCCGGCCCCGACGACATCTACGTCTCGCCCTCCCAGATCCGGCGCTTCGAGCTGCACACCGGCGACACCGTGAGCGGCCAGGTGCGCCCGCCCCGCGAGGGCGAGCGCTACTTCTCGATGATCAAGGTCGAGGCGGTGAACTTCGACCCGCCGGAGTCGGCGAAGGAGAAGGTCCTCTTCGACAACCTGACCCCCCTGTACCCGCGAGAGCGCCTCCGCCTCGAGACGACCCCCGACGACATGACCGCGCGGGTCCTCGACATGATGACGCCCCTCGGCAAGGGACAGCGCGCCCTGATCGTGGCCGCCCCCCGCACCGGCAAGACCCTCATCCTGCAGAACATCGCGAACTCCATCGCCCGCAACCACCCCGAGGTCATCCTCATCGTCCTGCTCGTGGACGAGCGGCCGGAGGAGGTCACGGACATGCAGCGGACGGTGAAGGGCGAGGTCGTCTCCTCCACGTTCGACGAGCCCCCGACCCGCCACGTCGCGGTGGCGGAGATGGTCCTCGAGAAGGCCAAGCGCCTCGTCGAGCACAAGAGGGACGTCGTGATCCTCCTCGACTCGATCACCCGCCTCGCCCGCGCCTACAACGCGACCTGTCCCCCCTCGGGAAAGGTCCTCTCGGGCGGCGTCGACGCGAACGCCCTGCAGAAGCCCAAGCGCTTCTTCGGCGCCGCCCGCAACATCGAGGACGGCGGCTCGCTCTCGATCATCGCGACCGCCCTCGTCGAGACCGGCTCGCGCATGGACGACGTGATCTTCGAGGAGTTCAAGGGCACCGGCAACTCCGAGATCGTCCTCGACCGCAAGATGGCCGACCGGCGCATCTTCCCCGCCGTCGACATCAACAAGTCCGGGACCCGCAAGGAGGAGCTCCTCCTGCCCCGCGACGAGCTGGGCCGCGTGTGGATCCTGCGCAAGGTGCTCTCCCCGCTCTCCCCGGTCGAGGCCATGGAGCTCATCCTCGACAAGCTCGCGAAGACGAAGTCGAACAAGGACTTCCTGGACGGGATGGCGGTGGTGTAGCCACCCTCGGGATGCCCGACGGGCGCATCCCGAGGGAGTTGTCCGTTGTTTCCTTTGGTGCCGTTGCGCAGAGCACCGGTGAGAGCCAGCCCCCTCGTCATCCCCCATCCCGGGGACATCCCAGCCGAAACGGCTTCGCCTGTTTCCAGCTTCCTTCGAGATGGGGGGACTCCGTCCCCCCATACCCCCCTGGGTTGCTGTGACTCCCGGGAAGGCCCCGGCGAAGGCCGGTTGCTGGTAAGATAGTGGTTTGTGGCCGTCGCCTGAGGCCGGCCAGGGGAGTGTCATGAAGGCAGGAATCCACCCCGAGTACGAGGTCGTCAACGTGCACTGCGCCTGCGGCGCGACCTGGACGACCCGGTCCACCAAGAAGGAGCTGCGCCTCGAGATCTGCTCGAGCTGCCACCCCTTCTTCACGGGCAAGCAGCGCCTGCTGGACGTGGCCGGGCGCGTCGAGCGGTTCAACAAGAAGTACGCCGGAACGCGCAAGGCGGCCACCGCCAAGGCCTGACCCCCGGCGAGCCGCCCCGACGATGGACGCGATCACCTTCCAGAAGCTGCGGGACATCGAGGCCCGGTTCGCCGAGGTCGAGGCGGGGATGTCCGACCCCGCCGTGGCCCAGGACCCGCCGGCCTACCAGAAGCTCGCCCGCGAGTCGAAGGAGATCGGCCCCATCGTCGAGCGCTACCGGGCCTACAAGGACGCCCTCGCCGAGCTCGCGAAGGTCCAGGAGATGGCGAGGGCCGAGTCCGACTCCGACCTGCGGGAGATGGCCCACGAGGAGATCCGCGCCCTGGAGGCGAGGCGCGACGCCCTCGACGCGGAGATCCCCCTCCTCCTGATCCCCAAGGACCCGAACGACGACAAGAACGTGCTCCTCGAGATCCGGGCCGGCACCGGCGGCGACGAGGCCGCCCTGTTCGCGGGAGAGGTCTTCCGGATGTACCAGCGCTTCGCGGAGCGACAGGGCTGGAAGGTCGACGTCGTCTCCGCGAACCGCACCGGGCAGGGCGGGCTCAAGGAGGTCATCGCGATGGTGGAGGGCGATCGCGTCTACTCGAAGCTGCGCTTCGAGAGCGGCGTCCACCGCGTCCAGAGGGTCCCGGCGACCGAGGCCTCGGGCCGCATCCACACCTCGGCGATCACGGTGGCCGTGCTCCCCGAGGCCGAGGAGGTCGACGTGAAGATCGACCCCAAGGACATCCGAATCGACACCTTCTGCTCCTCCGGGCCCGGGGGGCAGAGCGTCAACACGACCTACTCCGCGGTGCGGATCACCCACCTGCCCAGCAACACCGTGGTCTCCTGCCAGGACGAGAAGAGCCAGATCAAGAACCGCGAGAAGGCCATGAAGGTGCTCCGGGCCCGGCTGTACGAGGTGGCCCTCGAGGAGCAGCAGAAGGCGATCGCGAGCGACCGCCGGAGCCAGGTCGGGTCCGGAGATCGCTCGGAGAAGATCCGCACCTACAACTTCCAGCAGGCGCGGGTCACCGACCACCGGATCGGCCTCACCATCCACCGCCTTCAGGAGGTCCTCGACGGGGACCTCGACGAGATCGTCTCCGGCCTGATCGCCCACCACCAGGCGGCGAAGCTCAAGGCCCCGGCCGCCTGAGCCGACCGTGACCGCCGCGGCGCTCCTCGAGGAGGCGGCCACGGCCCTCGCCGCCGCGGGCGTCCCCGACCCGCGATGGGACGCGGAGCGCCTCCTGCGTCACGTGCTCGGCTGGGACCGCGCCGCCCTCGTGGCCGACCCCGCTCACCCGGTGGCGCCCGGCGACGCGACGCGCTTGCGCTCGCTCGTGGCGAGGAGGGCCTCGCGCGAGCCGCTCCAGCACATCCTGGGCGTCCAGGCCTTCTGGAAGCACGAGTTCCTCGTGACGCCGGCCGTCCTCGTCCCCCGGCCGGACACCGAGGTCCTGGTGGAGACGGCCCTGCGCCTCGTCGAGGGCGAGAGGCGCCCCGTGGTCGTCGACGTCGGGACGGGCTCGGGCTGCATCGCTCTCTCGATCGCGGCGGAGAGGCCCGACGCGGTGGTGCACGCGACCGACGTCTCGCCGTCGGCCCTCGAGGTCGCCGTCCTGAACGCCCGGCGGCTCGGTCTCGAGGGCCGGGTGGCTTTCCATCTCGGCCATCTTCTCGGGCCGCTCTGCGGCCTCGAGGGAGGCGGGCCGGCGCCGTGCCTCGTGGTCAGCAACCCGCCGTACGTGGACCCGGCCGAGCGGGACCGCCTCGCCCCCGAGGTGCGCGACCACGAGCCCGCCCTCGCGCTCTTCCCCCCGGGCGATGCGCTCTCGGTCTACCGCGCCCTCGCGCCCGCGGCGGCGGGGTTGCTCGCGCGGGGCGGCGCCCTCGCCGTCGAGATCGGCCCTCTCCTCGCCCCGGGGGTGCGGGAGATCCTCGAGTCGGCGGGCTTCGAGGGAGTCGCGGTCGTCCCCGACCTCGCCGGCCGGCCGAGGGTCGTGTCCGGCCGGCTCCCTCTCGGCTAGACTCGCCCCATGACCGCCGCGGCGATCCGCCGGGCCCTGCTCGCCTGGTACGACCGCAACCGCCGGGACCTGCCGTGGCGCAGGACGAAGGACCCCTACCGGGTCTGGCTCTCCGAGGTCATGCTCCAGCAGACCACGGTGAAGGCGGTCCTCCCGTACTACGAGGCCTTCCTCCGCCGCTTCCCCACCGTGCGCGCGCTCGCGGAGGAGCCGGAGGAGGAGGTGCTCGCGGCGTGGTCCGGCCTCGGCTACTACCACCGCGCCCGCAACCTCCACCGGGGGGCCCAAGCCCTCGCCGAGAGGCACGGGGGCCGCTTCCCCCGAACGCTCGAGGCCGCGCTCTCGGTGCCCGGGGTCGGGCTCTACACCGCGAGCGCCGTGCTGTCGATCGCCCACGGCGTTCCTCTCCCCGTGGTGGACGGCAACGTCCGCCGCGTGCTCGCGCGCTTGCTGGCCCTGCGCGGGCCCGAGTACCGCAAGGACGGCCCCTACTACAACCGCGCGGAGGAGCTGCTCGACCGGGAGCGACCCGGCGACTGGAACCAGGCGCTCATGGAGCTCGGGGCGACGGTGTGCACGCCGCGCCGCCCGGGCTGCGGGGCGTGCCCCCTGCGGTCGCACTGCCGCGCCCTCGCGGAGGGCCTGGTCGACGAGCTGCCCGAGGGCCGGGCCCGCCGCGCCCCCGTGGACGTGAGGGTCGCGGCGGCCCTCGTCGAGCGGGGGGGCCGGGTCCTCCTCGTCCGGCGTCCCGAGGGGCGACTGCTCGGTCGGATGTGGGAGGTGCCGCAGACCTCGCTCGAGTCGGGCGGCCTGCGGGACCTCGTGAGCGAGCTGCGCGAGCGCCACGGCCTCCAGGTCGTCCCCGGCCGCCTCGCCGTGCGCGCGCGCCACGCGATCACGTTCCGGAGGATCACGCTCGAGGGCTATCGGGCGCGCCTGCGGGGCCCGCTGCCGAGCGACCCCGAGCGCTTCCTCTGGGCCCCGCTCGAGGACGTCGCCTCTCTCCCCGTCTCCTCCTCCACGCGGAAGCTCCTCCGGGGGCTCGGGTCGCCCCAGCTGCCCCTCGAGGTCTGAGGGGCGACGTGCGCCTCGATGTACACTGTGACCAGCCGATGGCCTGCATCTTCTGCGAGATCGCCGAGGGGCGGCGCCCCTCGAGGAGGGTCTACGAGGACGCCGACCTCGTGGCCTTCCACGATATCCACCCCCAGGCCCCCCTCCACGTGCTCCTCGTCCCGCGCCGCCACGTGTCGAGCCTCCTCGACGTCGGCCCCGGCGACGAGGCCCTGCTCGGGGCGCTGGTGAGGAGGGCGCGGGAGATCGCGCGGGAGGCGGGACTCGACGAGAGGGGGTTTCGCCTCGTGATGAACTGCGGCGACGACGCCGGCTACAGCGTCCATCACATCCACCTGCACCTGCTGGGCGGCCGCGCCCTCGGCTGGCCCCCGGGATAGGAGGACGAAGGCAGTGAGCGCGAACCAACCCGCGACGCCGGACCCGACCCACATCGGGAAGTTCCAGATCGTGCAGAGGCTGGGAGCCGGGGCCTTCGGCACCGTGTACAAGGCGCAGGATCCCGAGCTCGGCCGCTTCGTGGCGATCAAGACGATCCGGCTGGAGGGCCTGGCCGCCTCGCAGGCGAGCCTCGACGACCTGCTCGCCCGCTTCAAGCGGGAGGCGAAGGTCGCGGCCGGTCTCAAGCACCCGAACATCGTGACGATCCACGAGATCGGGAGCCTGCCCGGCAACAGCTACCTCGTCATGGAGTTCGTGGACGGGGTGGGCCTCGACCGCGTCGTGGCGAGGGGCGGCCGGATGTCGGTCGAGCGGGCGGCCTCGATCGGGGCCCAGGTCGCGATCGCGCTCGCCTTCGCCCACAAGCACAACGTCGTCCACCGCGACATCAAGCCCGCGAACATCATGATCGAGCCCGGGGACCACGTGAAGGTCACGGACTTCGGCATCGCCAAGGTGACCGACTCCCAGGTCGACCAGCTCACCGCGACCGGAAGCCTCCTCGGCACCCCGTCCTACATGAGCCCGGAGCAGGCCCGGGGGGGCAAGGTGGACGGCCGCAGCGACCTGTTCTCGCTCGGCTGCGTGCTCTACGAGATGGTGGCGGGGCAGAAGGCGTTCCGCGGCGAGTCGATCACGGCGCTGCTGTTCAAGATCATCACGGAGGAGCCGCCCCCTCTGCGCGAGCTCGATCCCACCGTCTCCGACGAGATGGTGCGCATCATCGCGAAGGCGCTCCAGAAGGCCCCCGAGAACCGCTACGCGAACGGCCAGGAGCTCGCGAACGACCTCCTCGCCCTGACCCGCCCCGGCTTCGTCCCCACGCTGCGCGCGGTCGACGCGCCGACGCTGCCGCCGGACGCCCCTCCGGGCGACGTGCCGACGATCGCCGCGCCGCCGACCGTCCGGCCCGAGCCCACGCTCGCCTCGGCCGCGACGCTCGCCCGCCCCTCCCCGACGTCCGCCACCGCCCCGGCGGCCGCCGCCCCGCCGCCCCTGCCCCAGACCGTCCTGACCCCGGCGACGGTGCGCACCCCATCGCCGCCGGCCTCCTCCCGCCCGCTGGTGACGGCTCCCGCCCGGCGCAAGGGCGGCGGCGCCGGCGTCGTTGCCGGCCTCGCCGTCGCCGCGGTCCTCGGCCTCGCAGTCCTCGTGGGCGGCGGCTACTACCTCTTCGCCCGGCGCGCGGCGCCGCCCGCCACGACGTCGGGCGAGGTCGCGGCCACCGAGCCCCTCCCGTCCCCGGAGGAGACGGCCGAGCCGACCCCGACGTCCACGTCGGCCGAGGCCGTGCCCGAGCCGGCAGCCCGTCCCCCCGCCGAGCCGGCCGCGGCCGGCTCGGCGGCAGCGGCCGCGGCGGCGTCCACCCGGCCGCGCCCCGCGGGCCCTGTCGTCGCCGACCGCGGACCGGTTCCCCCGGCCCCGGCCGCCGCGGGACCGGACGCGCCGCCGCCCGGCGATTACTCCCATCTCGACGAGCTGCCGCCCGACGTCGCCGACGGGCGCGCCGCCGGGGAGGCCCTCGCCGGGAAGTACCGCTCCGGCGGCTCGTCCGGGATCGGCGCGATGCGCTTTCGCCCACGCTCGCCCGTCCCCCCCGGGGTGCGACCGGTGGAGCGGCCGGCGGTCTCGACGCTGCTCTACCTGCACGGCGCCGAGGAGGCCTTCCACCGCAAGGAGGGCCGCTACGGGACCCTGCGCGAGCTCTCCGACGCGGGCCTCCTCGCCGTCGACGTGCCCATCGAGACGAGCGGGTTCGTCCGGGCCCGATACGCCTTCCGCCTGTCGGTCGCGCCCGACGGCTACCGGATCGAGGCGCTGCCCCAGCCGGGCCCGGGTCGGCCGTTCGTGGTCGACGACAGCGGGTTCGTGAGGGTGAAGGACGAGGAGTAGGGCTCAGTAGCCCGCGGGCCGCGCCTCGGCGAGGAAGGGGGCGACGCCGTCGAAGATCTCCTGCACGCGGCGCAGGTCGGCGGTCGTGAAGTCGGGCCCCGCCTCGCGCGCCGTCTCTCCCTTGCGGCTCACCTGGGCGACGCCGACCGGCTGGCCCTTCAGGAGGAGGGGGGCCGTCACCATCTTCTGGATGGGCGAGGGCTTGTCGCGCAGCTTGATGCTCTCGAAGAACGAGACGTGCTTGACCATCGGCACGTTGTTGATCACCTCGCCGGCGCGCCGCGAGAGGACGCCGACCGCGATCGAGTCGCGCTTGGTGACGGGGATCGACCCGAGGTCGGCGAAGCGGCGGGGCGCGACGAAGCGCAGGTGGCGCCCGTCCACCGAGAGGAGCAGGATCGCCACCTCGTCCTGCTTGCACGAGAACTCCTGGCTGACCGACTTCACCACGCGGTCGGCCATGTCGAGGAGCAGCTCGTGCCGGTCGCGGACCTTGTCCTTCTGCGCCGCCATCGCGCCGAGGATCTCGAGCAGCTCCTGCATCACCCGCTCCACCTCTCCCGGAGCCGGGATTATAGACCGACTCCCCCGAGCCAGGATGCCTCCCGCACGCCGGGGTGCCGCCGGAGGAGCCCGCGCAGGCGCCGGGCGATCCCCGTCTCGAGCGCCCGCTCCGCCCCGTCGAGTCGCAGGGGCTCCGCTTCGACCCCCGCCGCGGCGAGCAGCGCCGGCTCGCCCCAGCGCGCTCGTCCGTCCACGAGGACGAGGGCGATCGCACCCCGGTCCCCGGCGAGCAGACGGCCCAGCGAGTCGACCGCCAGGAGGTCGGCCGCAGAGCCCGCCTCCGTGCCTCCGGCCGGCAGCCGTGCCACCGCCGCCGCGTCGACGGTCGCGAGTCGGAGCAGGGCCAGGTCGTCGAGGCCGCCCTCGGCGCGCGCCGCGGCGAGGTTCGACAGGGCGTCGCGGGCGCCCTTCGCCGCCGCGTCGCTCCCCAGGCCCAGGCGCACCCCCGCCGCCCGCAGCGCCGCCGCCGGAGCCGTCGTGCCGTACAGCCACCGGTCGCTCTGCGGGCACCACGCGAGCGACGCGCCGGCCGCCGCGAGGCGGGGCGCGTCCTCCGCGCGCAGGGCCGTGCCGTGGACGAGGACCGTGTTCTGCCGCAGGACGTTGGCCTCGGCCAGCCGGTCGACCTCGGCGCGCAGCGCCTCGTCGGCACCCTCGGCCACGCGCACGAGCCACGGGATCCTCCGGTCCGTGCTCCGGTACGTCCGGCGCAGGAGGGGCGTCAGACCCGGCGAGTGGGCGAAGCCGTAGCGCCGCTGCACCCGCACCGGGAAGCCGGGAAGGCCGAGCGCGCGGTGGTCGGGGCCATGGTGGAGCACGGAGGCCGCACCGGCGAGCAGGTTGCGCACCGCCCCGAGGAAGAGGCGGTCGACGAGCGGCACCGCGAGGGCGACCGCGAGACGCGACGCCTCCTCCTCCGACGCCCGCGTCCACTCGTAGACCGATCGGTAGGGCGGCGTGCCGAGCGGGGGGAACGTCGAGAGGTCGAGGACGTCGTGAGCGTTGACGAGGGCGGGCAGGACGAGGAGCCCGTCGAGGCGGACCTCGCGAACGGCCGTCCCCGCGGCCGCGGGAACCACCCGCCCGCGGTCGACGTGCAGGTCGCGCGGGGGCGACCAGCCCCCCGCCTCCAGGCAGCGCGCGCCCCGCAGGACGAGCGTCTGGCGCGGCTCAGTCGGCCGGCTCATGGGACCGCTCCCGGCCCGTGCGCAGGAGGGCCGAGAGCTCGACCAGGCGCCGCTCGAGGTCGAGGCCGAAGAAGCCGAGGCGCACGCGCAGGAGCGACAGCAGCCGGACGAGGTGCTGGCCCACCCGCCGCCCCGGTGGCCTCTGGGCTTCGGCGAAGAAGAAGGCCGCCCGGGCGAGGCGCTCCTGTGCGCGGGCGTCGCGCCAGGGGGCCTCGTCCTCCTGCGCGCGCTCGGCGAGCGTGCGCGACGGCCCCTCGCCCGGGGGTCGCGGGGGCAGCCGGCGCAGGGGCGTCTCGAACCCGGGCGAGAGGGCCGAGAGCGAGCGCGCGGCGAGGACGGCGGCGGCCAGCCCGTCGCTCCCCGGGCCGGGCTCCGCGAGCGCGAACACGAAGCGCGCGTGGAGGCCGGCCTCGCGCAGCTTCTCCCCGGCCTCGAGCAGAAGCGCGCGCCTCACCTCGCCCGCCTTCACCTCGACGACCAGCCGGCGGCAGCCGCCCTCCTGGAGGAGGCGGAGCCGCTCCGGCGGCGACGCCACGAGGTCCTCGACCCGCGCGCCCGCCTCGAAGCCCGCCGCGCCCCCCGCGAGGCCCGCCGCGATCGCGTCCACACGCACCGGGTCGGCGAAGAAGTCCTCGTCGCGGAAGAGCACCTCCGAGAGCCGGTAGCGCTCCGCGAGCTCGCGCACCTCCGCCACCACGCGCTCCGCGCGCAGGCCCGACCAGGCCTCCCCGTCCCGCGTCCCCCGGCTCGCGCAGTAGTCGAGCCGGCGCGCCCCGCGGGCCTCGAAGTGCCTCTCCACGTCGAGCAGCGCGTACTCCGCTCGCGGCCACAGCGTGGCCGGGGCGGCGGCCGGGCGCCCGCTTGCCCCACCCCGGGTCGTGAGGCCGTCGATCGACGCGAGCGGTCGCCCCGCGCGCACCGCGGCGACGACCGCTTCCATCGTCTCCTCGCCCGCCCCCAGGACGCACGCGTCGACGGCGCCCGCCTCGAGGCACGAGGCCGGGTCGGCGGTGGCGTGGGCTCCCCCCCACACGACCGCGAGGTCGGGGTTCGCCGCCCGCGCGGCGAGGCTGCCCCTCAAGGCCTCCCGCAGCGGGGCGCCCGTCCGCGTCGTCACGCCGAGACACAAAGCCTCCGGCGCGAGCGAGGCGAGGCGAGCCTCGGGGGCGAGCTCGAACCGCCCGTCCACCACGACCACGTGCTCGCGCGCCAGCCACGAGCCGATCGCGAGCAGGCCGAGCGGCATCGCGAAGCCGCGGTCGCGGGGCTGGTACAGCACCACCGGCCGGCGCTTCGCCCCGCGGCGCCTCCTCACCGCGCCCCTCCGCCCACCACGCGCGCGGCGGCGAGGGTGGCCCCCCAGGTGAGGGCCCCGACCGGCAGCGCGAGCAGGAGGCTCTCGCGCAGCCCTCCGACCACGAAGGCCATCGGCACGCTCGCCGCGACGCCACGGGCGAGCGGCCCCGCCACCGGGAGGGCGAACTGCGCCCGCCGGCACGCGGCCGCGCCGGCGGCGAGCAGGAGCCACTCCGCCGCCGCGAGGCCCGCCGCCGCCCCGGGCGCGCCGAGCCTCGGGACGAGCGACAGGGCCAGGGCGAGGGCGACGCCGACCCGGGCGAGGGTGAGCCGGGGCAGCCAGGACGCGCGGCCGCGGGCGAGGAGCGACCACGACACGAGCGCGTTCAGGAAGAGCGCGGGAAGGGCGAGCGCGAGGAGGGCGAGGGGAAGGGCGGCGTCCGCGTAGCCGGGCCCGTAGAGGAGGCCGACCGCCGCTCCCGCGACGAGAGCGAGCCCGGCGGCGGCGGGCGCACCGAGCAGGGTCATCGTGGTCGCGGTGCGGCGCCGCACGCTCTGCCCGCCTTCGAGGGCCTCGCGCACGAGCGACGGCATCGCGCCCTGGGCGAGGGCGCTCGGCACCATGGCGAGGAACTCGAGGACGCGCAGCGCGGCGAGGAAGACGCCCGTCGCGCGGTCTCCCGCGACGAGCGACAGGACGAGCAGCTCGACCCTCGGGCTCAGCATCTGCAGGGCGCCGTTCACCGCGAGCGGGAAGGCCCCTCGCAGCACGGCGGCGAGGCCGGGGTTCCCGCCCCCGCCTTCGGGCCGGCGGGCGAGGAGCGCGGCGCCGAGGCCGATCGCGGGCAGGGGCGACACCGCCTGCGACCACGCGACGAGCGGCAGCGAGCCGGAGGCCGCGAGCGCGACCGCGGCCCCGGCGAGGCTGCCGCCGCGCAGCAGCAGGAGGACGACGGCCTCCTGGACGCGCGCGCCCCGGCAGCGCAGGGCGACGCCCAGGAACTCGCCCCAGCCCGCGAGGACGAAGAAGAGAACGAGCGGGCCCAGGACCGGGGCGACGCCGAGGGCGAGGAGGGCGAGAGCTGCGACGAGGCCGGAGGTCGCGAGCCGCGCGGCCACCAAGGCCCGCAGGGACAGGCTGCCCGCCACGAGCGCCCGCGACGCGGTGGCCTGCAGGCCGAACTCGGCGGCCTCGGCGAGAACGAGAGCCACGTACCACTGCCGCCCGAGGGCCCCGAAGTCCGAGACCCCGAGACCCCGGGCGAGCAGCAGGGTCGTGCCGAGGCCGACGAGCCGCGAGGCCACCTCGGCCGCCAGCTTGATGGCGCTGCCGCGAGTGGCCTCGCGGGCCGAGCGCGCCTCGGCGGTCTCCCCGGTCACGGGCCTCATGATACCCTTGCGCCCCCGTGGCCCACCTGCCGCTCACCGTCGCCCTCGCCTCGGCGCTCTCCGCCCTCATGCACTGGTGGCCGCGGCTCGACGCCGGGTGGCGACGGCGGGTCTCGCTCCTCACGAGCGCGGCGGGGATCGCGTTCCTCTTCGCCGCTCTCCAGGCGGAGGGCCAGCGCGAGAGCGCCCTCACGTCCCTCGTCCTGCTCGGGCCCGCGACGCGGACGGCCGTCCTCTCGGCCCGGGCGAGCCTCTACTACTCCGTCCTCACCGCCCTCTGCCTGCTGCTCGGCTTCGCCGGCCTCGCCATGGGCGAGGCCCTGTCCCGCTGGCTGCATCCACGCCCCCTGCTGAGCGCGTCGCTCGTGGCCTGGCTCGTGACCGCAGTGCGGTTCCTCCTCGAGAAGAGCGCCGCCCCCGCCGCGCTCACGGACGCCTTCGGCGTCACGTGGCTCGCCCCCTTTGCCGGCGCCTACCTCGCCACGGGCGTCCCCGGCGGGCGCCGTCCCGGCTGGGGCGCCCTCGTCCGGCGGCTCGCGGCCTACGCCTTCCTCGTGCGGGGCGCGGTCGCGGCGCTGGGGGTCGTGGCGACGCGCCAGGGGCTCGGCACTCACTACGACGTCTCCCCGCTCACCAGGGTCTCCCTCGCCCTGCTGGGCGGGGACGTCGCCTTCCAGCCCGGGAGCTGGCATCAGGTGCTCTGGCTGACGCTCGTGCCCCAGCTCGTCGTGTGGCCGGCGTACACGGTCCTCGCCGGCCTCGCCGGCGCGGCCCTCGCCCTGCGCTTCGCGAGCGCAAGGCGTTTTGTTTGACGGCTTTGCAAGCCGCGTGCTACCTTGAGCGTTTGACGCGCCGAGACCCGATCTCCCCATGACAGAGTCCGATCTTCGAAAGACGCTCAACCTCCCCACCACGGGCTTCCCCATGAAGGCCAACCTCTCCCAGGCCGAGCCGAGGAGGCTCGCCGAGTGGAAGGCCAGGGACCTCTACGGCCAGCTCCGCGCTGCCCGGCGGGGACGGGAGAGCTTCGTCCTGCACGACGGGCCGCCTTACGCGAACGGCCACATCCACCTCGGCACCGCCCTCAACAAGATCCTCAAGGACGTCGTCGTGCGCAGCCGGTCGATGGCCGGCAAGGACGCGCCGTACCGTCCGGGGTGGGACTGCCACGGCCTCCCGATCGAGCTCAAGGTGGACCGCGACCTCGGGGCCAGGAAGCGGGAGATGTCCCCGCTCGCCTTCCGCGAGGCTTGCCGGGCCTACGCGGAGAAGTACGTGGCGATCCAGAGGAAGGAGTTCGAGCGGCTGGGCGTCCTCGGCGAGTGGGAGGACCCCTATCTCACGATGTCGCCCGGCTACCAGGCCACGATCGTCCGCCAGCTGGCCGACTTCGCCGAGAAGGGGCTCGTCTACAAGGCCAAGAAGTCCGTCCACTGGTGCATCTCCTGCCGCACCGCCCTCGCCGAGGCCGAGGTCGAGTACGACGAGGGCCACCGCAGCCCGCAGATCGACGTGCGCTTCCCCCTCGCGGACGAGGAGCGCGAGCGGCTGGCGGCGGCCCACCCGGCGCTCGCCGGCCGGCGCGTCTTCGCCGTCATCTGGACGACGACGCCGTGGACCCTGCCCGCGAATCTCGCCCTGGCCGTGCACCCCGACGCCGAGTACGGCTTCTTCCCCCTGGAGGGCACGAACGACGTCCTGCTGCTCGCGAAGGCCCTCCGGCCGGCCTGCGAGGAGCGCTGGGCGGCGAAGGGCGACCCGGCCGGGGCGCCGGGCGCCCTCTCCCCCGCCCTCGCGGAGGCGAAGGGGAAGGAGCTCGAGCGCCTGCGCTTCCGCCACCCCTGGGTCGACCGCGACTCGCCGGTCCTGCTCGCCGACTACGTCACGCTCGACACCGGCACGGGGATCGTCCACACGGCTCCCGGCCACGGATGGGACGACTACCTCACCGGCGTCCGCTACGGCCTCGACATCTACTGCCCGGTCGACGAGGGCGGGCGCTTCCTCCCCGAGGTCGAGCGCTTCGCCGGCCAGCGGGTGTTCGACGCGAACCCCGCGATCGTGGACTTCGTGCGGGAGCGGGGCCTGCTCCTGCAGGCCGGCCACGACACGCACTCCTACCCCGTCTGCTGGCGGTGCAAGAACCCCATCATCTTCCGCGCCACCGAGCAGTGGTTCATCGCCCTCGACGAGGGCCAGCCCACGCTGCGCGAGCGGGCCCTCGCCGCGATCGCCGCCTCGCGGTGGATCCCCGCGTGGGGCGAGGACCGCATCCGGAACATGATCGCGACCCGGCCCGACTGGTGCATCTCGCGCCAGCGGCTGTGGGGCGTCCCGATCCCGGCCTTCTACTGCAAGGGCTGCGGCGAGATCCTGCTGCGGGCCGAGCTCGCCCGCCACGTGGCCTCCGTCTTCGAGCGGGAGACGGCCGACGCGTGGTACGCCCGGGAGGCGAAGGACCTCCTGCCGGAGGGCTTCGCGTGCCCGAGGTGCGGGGGAGGGGCGTTCGACAAGGAGACCGACATCCTCGACGTGTGGTTCGACTCCGGCTCCTCCCACGCGGCGACGCTCGGCCACCGGGAGGACCTGCCGTGGCCGGCCGACGTCTACCTCGAGGGCTCCGACCAGCACCGCGGCTGGTTCCACTCCTCGCTCCTCATCGGGGTCGCCACCCGCGGCCGCGCGCCCTACCGCCAGGTCGTCACCCACGGCTTCACGGTGGACGGCGAGGGTCGCAAGATCTCGAAGAGCCTCGGCAACGACGTCGACACGCAGAAGCTGATCGACACGTACGGGGCCGAGGTCCTGCGGATGTGGACGATCATGGTCGACTACCGCGAGGACATGCGGATCTCCGACGACATGATCAAGCGGGTCGCGGAGTCGTACCGCAAGGTCCGCAACACCCTCCGCTACCTCCTGTCGAACCTCGGGGGCTTCGACCCCGCCGCCCACGGCGTGGCCGAGGCGCGGCTCGACGAGCTCGACCGCTACGCGCTCGCCCGCCACCGGCAGGTGGTCGCCCGCGTGCTCGACGCGTACGAGAGCTTCGAGTTCCACCTCGTCTACCACCAGCTCGTCCAGTACGCGGCGGCCGACCTCTCGGCCTTCTACCTCGACGTGCTCAAGGACCGGCTGTACTGCGACGCGGCGGACGGCCCCCGGCGGCGGTCGGCCCAGACGGTGCTGCACCGCATCGCCCGCGACCTGTGCCTCCTCCTCGCGCCGGTGCTGCCCTTCACGACCGACGAGGCGTGGCCGGCGATCCCCGGGCTGCCCGAGAGCTCGGTCCACCTCGCCCTCTTCCCGGCCCGCGAGGCGACGGACGACGCCCTGCTCGCCCGCTGGGCCGGCCTGCTCGACATCCGGGCGGAGGTGACGAAGGCCCTCGAGGAGGCGCGCGCGGCCAGGGCGATCGCCGCGAGCCTCGAGGCCGCGGTCGTCGTCCGGGGGCCTGAGAGGGCGCTCGCTTCCCTTCGGGCCCACGAGGCCACGGGAACGGTCTTCCCCGGCAACCTCGCCAACCTCTTCATCGTCAGCGCCGTCCGCCTCGAGGAGGCGGACGGCCCCTTGCGCGTCGTCGTCGAGCGCGCCGCGGGTCGCAAGTGCGAGCGCTGCTGGACCTTCTCCGAGAAGGTGGGAACGCTCGCGGCCCACCCCGCCGTCTGCGAGCGCTGCGCCGAGGTCCTCGTCCGCACGTGAGACGCCACCTGGGCTTCCTCGCCGGCGCCGCCGCGGTCGTCGTCCTCGACCAGGTCACGAAGGCGATCGTCGTCCGCTCGATCGCCCTGCACGATTACGTCCCCGTCGTGGACGGCCTGCTCAGCATCAGCCACGTGCGCAACCGCGGGGCGGCGTTCGGCATCTTCTCCGACTGGAACCTGCCCTACCAGCCGGCGCTCCTCGCCGCGTTGAGCCTGGGCGCCCTCGCCGCCATCGCCTTCTACTTCGTCCGCCTCCCGTCTTCCGCCCGCCTCCCCCGCGCCGCCCTCGCCCTCGTCCTCGGCGGGGCGGTCGGGAACCTGCTCGACCGGGTCCGCCTCGGCTACGTGGTGGATTTCGTCCACGTCTACTGGCGGGAGCACCAGTGGCCGGACTTCAACGCCGCCGACTCCGCGATCACCGTCGGCGTCGCGCTGCTCGTCCTCGACATCCTGCGCTCGCCGGGGGCCGCCCCGGCGGACGCCTCGACCGGCATCGACGCGGCCGCCCCCACGGCCGGGAGGATCGACTGACATGCACCCCCGCCTGGTGACCATCCCCGCCTTCGACGCGCTCGGGCGCACCCTCGGCCCGTTCACCCTCCACACCTACGGGTTCCTCCTCGCGATCGCCTTTCTCGCGGGCCTGTGGGTCGCTTCCCGTCAGGCGAAGGCCGCCGCCCCCCGCCTGTTCGCCGACCCGGCACAGCGCGACGGCTACGCGAGCCGGGTGACGGACATGGCGGTGTGGGTCCTCATCGGCGGCCTCGTCGGCGCCAAGCTCCTCCTCGTGGCCGTCGACTGGCGCTACTTCGGCCGCAACCCGCGCGAGCTTCTCTCGATCTTCCAGAGCGGCGGCGTCTTCTACGGCGGCCTGATCGGCGGCATCCTCACCGCCTGGTGGTACGCCCGCCACCGCCGCCTCCCGGGCTGGCCCACCGCCGACGTCCTCGCCCCGGGCGTCGCGCTCGGGCAGGCCATCGGCCGGCTCGGCTGCTTCGCCGCCGGCTGCTGCTGGGGCAAGGTCACGTCCGTCCCGTGGGCGGTCGTGTTCACCGACGTCTACGCCTCGCGCCAGGTGGGAACGCCGATGGACGCGCCGCTGCACCCGAGCCAGATCTACGAGTCGGCGGCGGCGTTCCTCATCTTCCTCCTGCTCCTCTGGCTCGCCCCGCGCAAGCGCTTCCACGGGCAGGTGGCGCTCACGTACGTCCTGCTGTACTCCGCCGCGCGCTTCGCGCTCGAGTTCCTGCGCGGCGACCCCGACCGCGGGTCGTGGTTCCGGGGCGCCCTCAGCACGTCGCAGCTCATCGCGCTCGGCCTCGTGCTCGGGGCCGCTCTCCTCCTGCCCCGCGTCCGCCGGACGCAGGCGATCCCCCGGGCCTGAGAATCCGGGAGCCGCCCGCGGACCCCGCGCCCCTCCCCGCCCGGCACGACCTCCTCGCGGACGAGGCCGCGGAGGGAGTGCGCGTCGACGCATGGCTCGTCCGCCGCCTGGCCGATCTCTCGCGCGCCCGGCTGCAGGCCCTGATCGAGAAGGGCCTCGTGCTCGTCGACGGCCGGGCGACCCGTCCCTCCACCCGCCTCCGCCCGGGTCAGGCCGTCACCGTCCTCCTGCCCGCCCCCGAGCCCGCCCTCCCCCGGGCCGAGGACATCCCGCTCGAGGTGCTCCACGAGGACGCCTCGCTCCTCGTCGTGAACAAGCCGGCGGGCCTCGTCGTGCACCCCGGCGCCGGCCGCCCGGGCGGCACGCTCGTGAACGCGCTGCTCGGCCGGGTGCGCGACCTCTCGGGCGTCGGCGGCGTGCTGCGCCCCGGCATCGTCCACCGCCTCGACCGCGGGACCTCGGGCCTGCTCGTGGTCGCCAAGGACGACGCCGCCCACCGTGCGCTCGTCCGCCAGTTCGCCTCTCGTGCGGTCGAGAAGGAGTACCTCGCGCTCGTCCTGGGCGTTCCCGACCAGGCCTCGGGGGAGATCGACCGGCCGATCGGGCGCGACCCCGTCCACCGGCAGCGCATGTCGGTGCGGGCCCCGCGCGGACGCGAGGCCCGCACGTCCTGGCGCATCGAGGAGCGCTTCGACGGCGCCGCCCTCCTCCGGGTCCGGATCCACACCGGCCGGACCCACCAGATCCGCGTGCACCTCGCGTCGATCGGCCACCCGGTGGCCGGCGATCCGCTCTACGGCGGCACGCGGACCCCCTCCTCGCGCCGCGGCGAAGCCCGCGCGGCCCTCGCGTCGCTCGAGCGGCCCGCCCTCCACGCCGCGCGCCTCGCGTTCCGCCACCCCGCGACCGGCGAGCGCCGCGAGTTCGCCACCCCTCTTCCCCCCGACCTCGCCGGCGTCGTCGGCCGCCTGCGCGAGGCGTCCCGCCCCGTTCCGGGCTGCTAGAATCCGCCGCCATGAGCGACCGCCGCGCGACGTCCTCCTCCGCCCGCGTCCTCCTCCACCGCCGCGTCCACGCCGGCAAGGTGCTCGACCTCGACGTCGACGAGGTGATCGAGCCGGGCGGCGTCCGGGGAGAGAGGGAGGTCGTCCGCCAGCGCGGATCGGTGGCGGCGCTCCCCGTCCTCGACGACGGCCGCGTCGTCCTCGTGCGGCAGTACCGCTACGCGGTCGACGCCTTCGTGTGGGAGCTGCCGGCGGGTCGGCGGGACGCCGGGGAGACGCCCGAGCAGGGGGCGCGCCGCGAGCTCGAGGAGGAGGTGGGCCTGCGCGCGGAGCTCCTCCAGCCGCTGCTCGAGTTCTGGACGACCCCGGGGTTCTGCGACGAGGTCATGCACCTGTTCCGGGCGACCGGCCTCGCCCCCGTCCCGCCGCGGCCCGAAGAGGACGAGCGGATCGAGGTGGGCCGCTTCAGCCTCGAGGACGCTCTCGCGATGGTGAGGCGAGGCGAGATCCGCGAGGGGAAGACGCTGGTGGCGCTGCTGCTGGAGGCCAACCGGCGACAGCCGAGCTAGCCGCGGCCGTCACGGGGGGTCTGGGGGGTGCGCCCCACCCCCCGGATCAGAAGAAGCCGCGCGGAGCCGTCGGCGCCAAGGGCGGCCAGTCCCCGGGGCGTGGGACGACGAGGCTCTACCCCGGGCCCGGCGAGAACGGGCGAACCGACCGGCTTTCCAGCGGACCGGGGGGGCATCCCGCCCCCCCGAACCCCCCGGTGCTAGTCGTAGTACTCCAGCCCGAGGTGCGTGATGAGCTCCTCGCCCCGCAGGTGGCGCAGCGTGTTCTTGAGCTTCATGAGCTGGATGAAGATGTCGTGCTCGGGGTAGAGCCCGGGCGCCGTCTGCGGGCTCTTCAGGTAGAACGAGAGCCACTCCTGGATGCCGCTCATGCCCGCGCGCTTGGCGAGGTCGGAGAACAGGGCGAGGTCGAGGACGATCGGCGCCGCGAGGATCGAGTCGCGGCACAGGAAGTCGACCTTGATCTGCATCGGATAGCCCATCCACCCGAAGATGTCGATGTTGTCCCAGCCTTCCTTGTTGTCCCCGCGCGGCGGGTAGTAGTTGATGCGCACCACGTGGTGGATCTTCCCGTAGAGGTCGGGGTACAGCTGCGGCTGCAGGATGTGCTCGAGCACGCCGAGCTTGCTGACCTCCTTGGTCTTGAAGGACTCGGGGTCGTCGAGCACCTCGCCGTCGCGGTTGCCGAGGATGTTCGTCGAGTACCATCCGTTCATGCCGAGCAGCCGCGCCTTGAAGCCGGGCGCGAGGATCGTCTTCATCAGGGTCTGGCCGGTCTTGAAGTCCTTGCCGCAGATCGGGGTGCCGGTCTTCTTCGCGAGGTCGACCATGGCCGGGAAGTCGGCCGAGAGGTTCGGCGCGCCGTTCGCGTAGGGGATGCCCGCCTTGATCGCGCAGTACGCGTAGATCATCGAGGGCAGGATGTCGGGGTGGCTCTCGTCGAGGCCGCGCTCGAACTTCTCGATCGAGGAGTGCACCTCCGACTCCTGGCGGTACACCTCGGTCGAGCCGCACCACACCATCACGAGGCGGGCGCAGCCCTTCTCCTTGCGGAAGCGCTCGATGTCGGCGCTGACCTGGTCGGCGAGGTCGCGCTTCGACTTGCCCTTCTTCACGTTCGGCCCGTTGAGCTTCTTCACGTACTGGGGGTCGAACACGGCGGGCCACGGCTTGATCGTGTCGAGGAAGCCCTTGATCGGCTCGAGGTCCTTCGCCTCGAGAACGCCGGCCTTCTTCGCCGCCTCGTACGCGCTGTCCGGGTAGACGTCCCAGCCGCCGAACTCGATGTCCTCCAGCCTCGCGAGGGGCACGAAGTCCTTGATGAGGGGCGAGCGCCCCTCGGTCCTCTTGCCGAGCCGGATCGTGCCCATCTGGGTCAGGCTGCCGATGGGCTTGGCGAGGCCCCGCCGCACCGCCTCCACCCCGGCGATGAACGTGGTCGCCACCGCCCCCATCCCGGGGAGCAGGACGCCGAGCTTTCCGCCCGCCGGCGCGATCTCACGGCCCTTCCCTGTTGTCGTCATTCGAGTCCTCCTGATGAGCCCATCGGCGACACGCCAAACCCGGAGTCTAGCACAGGAGGCGGTGGGACCGCTCCTTCGCGGAGCGGGCTCAGCAGCCCTCGATCCGGCCGCTGCGGGCGAGGAACGCGAGCGCGGCGTCGGTGAGCTCGCGGTCGTGGCGGGGGCCGACGAAGCGGCGCTCGCCCACGTGGTAGTGGAGGATCCCCGACCGCGGCAGGCGGTCGTCGGTCTCGAACGAGTAGAACATGAGGATCCGGCTGTCCCGCGGCTGCCCGCTGTCGTCGAAGAAGTCGAAGTGGAGCTTTCTCATCGTCTGTCGCCGGAGCGGACGGTCGCCCCGGCGCGCCCGAGCGGCGGCGACGGGTGACTCGCAATCTAGTGAGCGCGCCTCGCCGTGTCAAGGCTCCGCGCGCCCGCCAACGACGCGCCTCGCGCGCATCGACCGCGCGCGCGACCGCGCCAGTGGCGCTCGCGCGCGACACCTCACAAAGCGCTTGAGGTCTCGGGCGGCCGCAGCACGACGAGAGTCGCGCCCCAGCCGCCGAGCTCGGGCGGAGCGTCGGCGAAGGAGACGACCTCGCTCATGCCGGCGAGGAGGCGCCGCACCGCGGCGCGCTGCGCCCCCGTGCCCTTGCCGTGGGCGAGCCGCAGGCGCAGGACGCCGCGCTCCCGGCAGGCCTTCACGTAGCCCTCGACCGCGTCCAGCACGTCCGCGGGACGGAAGGCGTGCAGGTCGAGCTCCCCGTCGAGCGGCAGCTCGAACGGCTCGTCGTCGCCCGCCTCGCCGCCGCTCACCGGGGCGCTCGCCCTCCGCCCGCCGCCGCCTCGTAGAACGCGGGCAGGTACTCGCTGTCGCCGAGCTCGAGCCGCTTGTAGGCCTTCCCGATCGCGTCCCAGGCCGAGCCGTCCCGCAGCGCCACCACCATGGGCCACGGGCTCACCCCGCGCAGCGGCGACTGCGCGGTCGGGACCCAGGTGCCGCCGAGGCGCCGGGCCATCACCTCGCCGAGGTAGCAGCCGAGGACGAACAGCGCCTCCGCCGCGCCCTCCCCGTCGATGCCCTCGTCCCGCAGCGACTCGATGTGCGCGTCCGCCACCTCGAGGCTCTCCGGCGAGTAGTCGAGCTCGGCGTCGAACGTCTCCCGCGCGAGCGCGACCGCGATCTCCGCGTGCTCGCGGGCGTTCTCGGGCGTCGCCGGATAGCGCAGGCGGATCTTCATGCGCTCGGCCCCCGCTCCGCGAAGCGCTCCTCGAAGCTGACCGCGACGGTGGGCAGGGGCGACCCGTCCTGCCCCCGGGGCACGCGCGCCGTCGCCTCGCGCACCCGCGCGGCGTTCTCCCGCCACCAGCGCCGCGCCTCCCGCTCCCCCCACTCCTGCGTGCACCCGCACGCGAGGAGCGCCTCCTGGAGCTCCCCGGCGTCGCGCGGGCGCCTCTCGGGGTCCTTCTCGAGGCACGCGAGAAGGATTCTCTCGAGGTCGGGGGGAAGGGGGCGGCCGAGGCGGAGCGACGGCGGCTCGGGGGCGGTGTGCAGGTGGTGGGCGCACACCTCGACGACGGTCGCTCCCTCGAAGGGGTGCCGGCCGCTCAGGAGGAAGTAGCCGACCGCTCCGACCGCGTAGAGGTCGCTGCGCCCGTCGATGCGGTCGGGGGCGGTGATCGCCTCCGGCGAGAGGTAGAGCGGCGTGCCGGTGACGACGTCGAGCTCGCTCTCGGTCCCGCTCCCCTCCGCGGTGAGGTCCCGCACGAGGCCGAAGTCCACGACCTTGGCGACGTCCGGCGCCCCGCCCCGCCGGCAGAGGATGACGTTGCCCGGCTTGACGTCGCGGTGGATGAGACCCACGGCGTGGGCCTCGTCGAGCGCCCCGGCGACCTGGGCGAGCACGTGGACCACCCGGCCGGGGGGCTGGGGCCCGAACTCGCGTACCAGCCGCTCGAGGTCGATCCCCTCGAGGTACTCCATCGCGTAGTAGAAGACGCCGTCCGGGGTGCGGCCGTAGTCGTAGATCGCCACCGTGTTGGGGTGGCTGAGCTGCGCCGTGGTCTGGACCTCGCGCTCGAAGCGCGCCACGTCGTGCCGCCCCGCGCGGTCCGGTCGCAGCAGCTTGACCGCGGTGGGACGGCGGAGCATGGCATGGCGGGCCCGGTAGACCGCCCCCATGCCTCCCTCCCCGAGCTTCTCCTCGAGCGTGTACTGGCCCAGCCGCCGGGCCTCGTCGACGCGGCGCCGCAGGCCGTAGATGATCCCCGAGACGAGGGTCGAGAGCGCGACCGCGCAGAGCGACCACAGGGCGCCGGGGATCAGGAACGGGATCTGCAGGTCTCCGGCGATCAGGGGCAAGGCGAGGGTCAGCTCGCGCGTGAGGACCAGGAGGGGCAGGGCGCACACGACGCCGATGCGGAAGGTCCGTCCCGGGTCGCTCGGCACGACCACCGCGCGGGCGGTGAGGGTCGCGAGGAGGATGAGCAGGACCGCGAAGGGCGCCCCGGGCGCCGTCTCTCCGCGGGCGAGCGGCAACGAGCCCAGCCAGCAGGTCGCGATCGGCAGGCCCGCGTCGACCGCGTGCAGGGTCCCGAGCCGACGACGGCCGCGCCGCGCGAAGAGCCACACCCCGGCGTAGATGAACAGCCCGCCGAGCTCGCTGACCGCCATCAGGAGCCTCGCGAGCGAGAACGGCCGGGCCGCGAGTCCCGGCGCGGCCACCGCGAGCGCGATGTGCCCGAGGACGAAGAACCCGGCCTGGAAGAGGAAGCCCATCGCCGCCAGGAAGGCGAGACGCTCCTGGAAGAAGGCCCGTCCCTCCTCGCTCCCGAGGTCCACCGCTCCGGACGCGCCGGAGGCGAGGCGCCGGCTCCAACCCCCCATCCGGGCTAGTATATGCGCTCGACCGCGAGCCTCCCGGGCGCCGCGGGCCGCGCATGGGACTCCTCCCGCTCGACGCCTCGGACCGCCGGGCCGCCTCCGCCGCGACCCTCGCCGCGTTCCTGCTGATCGCGCAGCAGGTGGCCTCGCGCGCCGTGCGCGACGCCCTGTTCCTGTCCGCCTTCCAGGTCAAGTCGCTGCCCGCGGTGATGGCGGCGTCCGCGCTCGCCGCCCTCGCCGGCGCGGAGGGGCTGGCCCTCGCCCTCGCCCGCCGAGCCCCCTCGCGGCTCGTGCCCGCGGCCGCGTTCGTGTCGACCCTCCTCCTCGCCGCGTGGTGGGCCCTCGGCCTCCACGCCCCCCGCCTCGCCGCGGTTCTCCTCTACCTCCACGTGGCGGCCTTCGGGGGGACGCTCGTCTCGGGCTTCTGGTCGATGGTCAACGAGCGGTTCGACCCCTACACCGCGCGGCGCGTGGTGGGGAGGATCGGTGCGGGGGCGACCGCGGGCGGCGTGGCGGGCGGCGTCCTCGTCCTCGCGGTGTCCCGGTTGCTGCCGGCGGGAGCGGCCATGCTCCTCCTCGTGGGATTGAGCGCGGCGGCCGGAGTCGTCCTGCTCCTGGGGGCGGGCGGGTCGCGGCAGGGCGTCCCGCCGCCGCGCGCCCCGGTCTTCGCCTTTGCGCTCCTCGCCCGCAGCTCCCACCTGCGCAACATCGTGCTCGTGATCGCGCTCGGAGCGCTGGTCGAGGCGCTCGTCGACTTCCTGTTCAAGGGCCTCGCCACGGCCCGCTTCGCCCCCGGGGCCCCGCTCCTCGGCGCGTTCGCCGCCTTCCACGCGACCGTGAGCGTGGCGAGCCTGCTCCTCCAGGCGGCGGCGAGCCGCGCGTCGCTGCGCCACCTCGGGATCGCGGGCACTCTCGCCCTGCGCCCCGCGCTCACCGCCGCCGGATCGCTCGTCGGGGTGGTCCTGCCGGGCTTCGCCTCCGCCACCCTCGCCCGCGGGGCCCACGAGTCGCTCACGAACTCGCTGTTCCGCTCGGCGTACGAGCTGCTCTACACGCCCCTCCCCGAGGCCGAGAAGCGCCGGGTGAAGGCGGTCGTCGACGTGGGGGTCGACAAGCTGGGCACCCTCCTCGGCAGCGGCCTCGCCGCGCTCGCGGTGTCCCTCTTCCCCCACTCCTGGCCGCTCGCCCTCGCCGCCGCCGCGGCCGCGGTGTCCCTTCTCGCCCTCGCCCTCTCGCCGCGGCTGCACCGCGGCTACGTCACGACGCTCGAGCAGAGCCTGGTCGCCGGCCGCGTGCGCCTCCATCCCGAGGACGTCGTCGACCCCGCGACCCAGACGACCCTCGCCCACACGACCGGCATGGACCGCGGCACGCTCTTGCGCGAGATCGAGGCCCTGCGCGCAAGCCCCGTGCCGGGGGCGAGCGCCGCCCCCCCGGCCCCGGAGGACGCGCTGGCCCGCACTCTCGCCGGGGTGAGGACGGGCCGCCCCGAGCTCGTGCGGCGGGCGCTGCGCGAGCACCCCGAGCCCGACGCACTGCTGGTCGCCGCGCTCGTCCCCCACCTCCGGGACGACGCGCTCTTCCCCGACGTGCTGCGGGCCCTGCGTCGCTCCGCGCCGCGGGTCACCGGACAGCTCCTCGACGTCCTGCTCGACGCCGAGGGCGACCCGGTGGTGAGGCGGCGCGTGTGCCGGGTCCTCAAGGCGAGCCCGAACGAGCGCGCGGTCGAGGGGCTCCGCGCCGCCCTCGACGACCCCGTCTTCGACGTGCGCGCCGCCGCCGCCGCCGCGCTCGCCGCCGTCCACGAGGGCAGCACGCTCGTCCGGGTCGGCCGGGAGGAGGTGCTCGACCGCGTGCGGCGCGAGCTCGACTCGGGGGAGCCCGTCGACCGCCAGCTGGGCCAGCTCTTCGCCCTGCTCTCCCTCGCCTTCGAGCGAGGGCCGCTCCAGATCGCGTGGGCGGCGATGCGCGGGACGGACCGCGCCCTCAAGGGCACCGCGCTCGAGTACCTCTCGAACATCCTGCCCGCCGACGTGTTCCCGCGCGTGCGCTCCGTCCTCGGGGCGAGCTCCCTCCCGCCCCCGCGGGCCGCCCGTCCGCTCGAGCAGGTCGAAGACGAGCTGCGCGCCTCGTCGGTCGGCCTGCGGATCGACCAGCCTCCCTGGCGCGAGGGCGGCGAGGCCTGAGGGCTCAGGCCGCCTCGTCCGGGTCGTAGCCGAGGACGGGCGCGAGCCAGCGCTCGACCGCCCTCAGGTCCATGCCCTTGCGGCGGTGGTAGTCGAGGACCTGGTCCCGCCCGATCGGGCCGAGGGCGAAGTAGCGCGAGCGGGGGTGGGAGAAGTAGAACCCGCAGACCGACGCCGCCGGGCGCATGGCGAAGGTCTCGGTGAGCCGGATCCCGAGTCGCTCCTCGCCGCCCAGGAGCTCGAACAGGAGCCGCTTCTCGGTGTGGTCGGGGCACGCCGGGTAGCCGGGCGCCGGCCGGATGCCGCGGTACCTCTCGCGGACGAGCTCCTCGATCGGGAGCCGCTCGGCCTCGCCGATGCCCCAGTCGCGCCGCGCCCTCTCGTGCAGCCACTCCGCGGCCGCCTCGGCGAGGCGGTCGGCGAGGGCCTTCACCATGATGGCGGCGTAGTCGTCGTGCGCCTTCTCGTGGCCGGCCACGATCTCGTCCGCCCCGATCCCGGCGGTCACCGCGAAGGCGCCGATCCAGTCCGCGAGGCCCGTCTCGCGCGGGGCCACGAAGTCGGCGAGGGCCTGGAGGGGCTCCCCCTCGCCCCGGTCCGTCTGCTGGCGCAGCGTGTGCAGGGTCCCGAGGAGCCCCGAGCGGCCCTCGTCCGCGTACACCTCGACGTCGTCGCCGGACGCGCTCGCGGGCCAGAAGCCGTAGGCGGCGCGGGCCCGCAGCGCCCCGCCCCCGACGAGCCGCTTCAGCATCTCCTGCGCGTCGTCGAAGAGCTCGCGGGCCCTCGCCCCCCACTCGGGGTTCTCGAAGATCCGCGGGAAGGTCCCCCGCAGCTCCCACGCCGCGAAGAACGGCGTCCAGTCCACGTAGGGGACGAGGTCGGCGAGCGGGAGGTCCGCGATCTCCCGGGCGCCGGCGAAGGCCGGGCGCGGCGGCTCGTAGCCCGCCCACTCGATCGCCGTCCGGCGCCGCCGGGCCTCCTCGATCGGGAGCAGCGGCCTCTCCGCCCGGCGCTCGGCGTGCTGTCGCCGCAGCCGCTCCTGCTCGCGGCGGTTCTCGGCGTCGAAGGCGGCCCGCCGGTCCTCGCTCTTGAGCTGGCTCACCACCCCCACCGCGCGGGAGGCGTCGAGCACGTGGACGACGGGCCCGGAGTAGGCGGGCGCGATCTTGACGGCGGTGTGCGCCCGGCTCGTGGTCGCGCCGCCGATCAGCAGCGGCACGGTGAACCCCTGGCGCTCCATCTCCCGTGCCACGTGGACCATCTCCTCGAGCGAGGGAGTGATCAGGCCGGAGAGGCCCACGACGTCCGCCCCGTTCTCCTTCGCCGCGGCGAGGATCCTCTCCGCGCTCACCATCACGCCGAGGTCCACGACCTCGTAGTTGTTGCAGGCGAGCACGACGCCCACGATGTTCTTGCCGATGTCGTGGACGTCGCCCTTGACCGTGGCGATCACGACCTTCGCCTCGGCCCGGGCCCCGCTCGCCGCCTTCTCCGCCTCGAGGAAGGGCGTCAGGTACGCCACCGACTTCTTCATCACCCGGGCGCTCTTCACGACCTGGGGCAGGAACATCTTCCCCGAGCCGAAGAGGTCGCCGACCACGTTCATGCCCGCCATGAGCGGGCCCTCGATCACGGCGAGGGGCCGGCCGTACTTGCGGCGGGCTTCCTCGGTGTCCGCCTCGACGAACGCGTCGATGCCCCGCACCAGGGCGTGGCAGAGCCGCTCCTCGACCGTGCCCTTGCGCCACGCGTCCTCCGCGACCGGCGTCTTCTCCTGCTCCTTGACGGTCTGGGCGAAGGCGATGAGGCGCTCGGTGGCGTCCGGACGCCGGTTCAGCAGCACGTCCTCGACGCGCTCGCGCAGCTCGGACGGGATCTCCTCGTAGACCGCGAGCTGCCCCGCGTTCACGATCCCCATGTCGAGGCCGGCCCGGATCGCGTGGTAGAGGAACGCCGCGTGCATCGCCTCCCGGACGGGGTTGTTCCCCCGGAAGGAGAACGACACGTTCGAGATCCCGCCGCTCACCTTCGCGAGCGGGAAGGCCTCCTTGAGCCGCCGGGTCGCCTCGATGAACGCGACGCCGTAGTCGGCGTGCTCCTCGATCCCCGTCCCCACGGTGAGGACGTTCGGGTCGAAGATCACGTCCTCGCCCGGGAAGCCCACCTCCTCGGTGAGGATCCGGTAGGCCCGGGACAGGATCGACACCCGCCGCTCGACGCTCGTCGCCTGCCCCTCCTCGTCGAAGGCCATGACCACGACCGCCGCCCCGTAGCGCCGGATCCGCCGCGCGTGGTCGCGGAACGCCTCCTCGCCCTCCTTGAGGGAGATGGAGTTCACGACCCCCTTGCCCTGCAGGCACGCGAGCCCCGCCTCGATCACCCTGAAGTCCGAGGAGTCGAGCATGATCGGCACGCGGGCGATGTCGGGCTCGGCCGCCAGCAGGTTGAGGAACGTCCTCATGACGGCGACGGAGTCGAGGAGGCCCTCGTCCATGTTGACGTCGAGGATCTGCGCGCCGCCCTCGACCTGCTGGCGGGCGACCTCGAGGGCCTCGACGTACTGTCCGGCCCGGACGAGCTTCGCGAACCTCGGCGAGCCCGTGACGTTCGTCCGCTCCCCCACGTTCACGAAGTTCGACTCGGGCCGGATGACGAACGCATCGAGCCCCGAGAGGCGCGTCAGGCGCGGCAGCTCGGGGCGCACGCGGGGGGCGATCCCCCGCACGGCCTCCGCGATCCGGCGGATGTGGGCGGGGGTCGTGCCGCAGCAGCCCCCCACCAGGTTCAGGAAGCCCGCCCGGGCCCACTCCGAGAGCGCGGCGGCCATCGAGTCGGGCGTCTCGTCGAAGCCGCCGAACGCGTTGGGCAGCCCCGCGTTCGGGTACGCGCTGACGTAGACCGGCGCCACCGCGGAGAGCTCCTCGACGTGCGGCCGCATCTCCTTCGGCCCGAGCGCGCAGTTGATGCCGACCGAGAGCAGAGGCGCGTGGGAGACCGAGATCCAGAAGGCGTGCACGCCCTGGCCGGAGAGGTTGCGGCCGGAGAGGTCGGTGATCGTGACCGAGGCCATGACCGGCAGGCGCCGGCCGCGGACGTCGAAGGCCCGCTCGACCGCGAACAGGGCCGCCTTGCCGTTCAGCGTGTCGAAGATCGTCTCGACGAGAAGCACGTCCGCCCCGCCGTCGATGAGCCCCAGGGCCTGCTCGTGGTAGGCCTCCTCGAGCTCGGCGAACGTCACCGCGCGGGCGCCGGGATCGTTCACGTCGCGCGAGAGCGACGCGGTCTTGTTCGTCGGCCCGAGCGCCCCGGCCACCCAGCAGCTGCGGCCGGGCTCCGCCGCCATCACGCCGTCGACCGCCCGGCGGGCGGCCCGGGCCGCCGCGACGTTGATGTCGTAGACGAGGGACTCCGTCCCGTAGTCGGCCTGCGAGAAGCGGTTGCCGTTGAAGGTGTTGGTCTCGACGATGTCCGCTCCCGCCGCGAGGTACTCGCGGTGGGCCGCCTCCACGACGTCGGGCCGGCCCAGGTTGAGCAGCTCGTGGTTGCCCTTGACCTCGCTCGGCCAGTCCCGCAGCCGCTCCCCGCGATAGTCCGCCTCGGACAGGCCGTACGACTGCAGGAGCGTCCCCATGGCCCCGTCGATGACGAGGATCCTCTTCCCCAGCGCCTCGACGAGCGCGCCCGTCCGCTCACCACCGTTCTGGCCCACGGCCGTCAGTCTACCAGCCGGAACGGGGGGGTCTGGGGGGGCGAAGCCCCCCCAGTACGAGAACGCCGGAAACAGGCCGTCTGCCGTGTCTGGTGGCTACTCCCCGAAGCGCTGGACTACGAAGCCGTCGCCGGCTCGGGCGGCGCCACCTCCCCCGGCGGGGGCGTCGAGTCGTACTCGAACGTCAGCCGCTCGCCGTCGAAGCCGACGTGGACCGTGCCGCCGTGCTCGAGCCGCCCGAACAGGATCTCGTCGGTGAGGGGGTTGCGCACCTCGGTCTGGACGAGCCGGTTGAGCGGCCGCGCCCCGAAGACGGGGTCGTAGCCCTTCTTCGCGAGGTGCGCCCGGGCTTCGGGCCGCAGGTCGATCGCGACCTTCCTCTCCCGAAGCTGCGCCTCGAGCTCGAGGACGAACTTGTCGACGATCGTCTCCATGACCTCCGCGCTCAGGGGCTTGAAGGTCACGATCGCGTCGAGGCGGTTGCGGAACTCCGGCGTGAAGAAGCGCTCGAGGGCCTGCTTGCCCCGCGACTTCGCGTCCTGCTCGTGGTCCCCCGCGAAGCCGATCGTGGCCTGGCTCATCTCGCGGGACCCCGCGTTCGAGGTCATGATGAGGACGACCTGCCGAAAGTCGGCCTTCCTCCCCGTGTTGTCGGTGAGGGTGGCGCTGTCCATGACCTGGAGCAGGATGTTGGTCAGGTCGGGGTGCGCCTTCTCGATCTCGTCGAGGAGCACGACCGAGTAGGGGTGCTGGCGCACGGCGTCGACCAGCAGCCCGCCCTGCTCGAACCCCACGTAGCCGGGGGGGGCGCCGATCAGCCGGGAGACCGAGTGCTTCTCCCCGTACTCGCTCATGTCGTAGCGATGGAACACGTTCCCGAGGTGGCGCGCGAGCTGCCGGGCGAGCTCGGTCTTCCCGACCCCGGTGGGGCCGGTGAACAGGAAGGCGCCCGCCGGCCGCTCGGGCGGTCCGAGGCCGGCCCGGGCGCGCTTGATCGCGGAGGCCACCTGCTCGACCGCCTCGTCCTGGCCGAAGACGACGCGCTTCAGGGCATCGCCCAGCGTCCGCAGGCGCTCGCGGTCGGAGGTCGAGGCCTGCGTCTCGGGGATCCGGGCCATCCGCGACACGACCCTCTCGACATCGGTCACGTCGACGACGCGCCGCCCGTCCCCCGGGGGGTCGAGCCGCAGCGCCGCGCCCGCTTCGTCGATCACGTCGATCGCGCTGTCGGGCAGCCGCAGGTCGCGCAGGTGCCGCCGCGCGAGCCGCGCCGCCACCTCGAGCGCCCCGTCGGTGTAGCTCACCGCGTGGTGCTGCTCGTAGCGCGACCTCAGCCCCTGCAGGATGCGCACGGTGTCGCCCTCGCTCGGCTCGTCCACGTCGATGCGCTGCACGCGCCGCGCGAGCGCCCGGTCCTTCTCGATGTGCTTGAACTCGTCGAAGGTCGTCGAGCCGGCGAGGCGGATCTCGCCCTCGGTGAGGATCGGCTTGATCAGGTTGGCGAGGTCCATCGTGCCGCCGGTCGTCGCCCCCGCCCCCACCATCGTGTGCATCTCGTCGATGAAGAGCACCGGCAGCGGCCGCTTCTTCAGGGCCTGGACGACCGCCTTGAAGCGCTCCTCGAAGTCGCCGCGGTAGCGGGTGCCGGCGAGCAGCGCCCCCGTGTCGAGGGCGAAGACCTCGGCCCCCTTGAGCGCCTCCGGGCTCGTCTCCTCGAGCAGCTTCTGGGCGAGGCCCTCGACGATCGCGGTCTTGCCCACCCCCGGCTCGCCCACGAACACGGGGTTGTTCTTGCGCCGGCGGCACAGCACCTCGAGGGCCCGCTTCATCTCCGCCGCGCGGCCGATGACCGGATCGAGCTTGCCGGCGCGGGCGCGCTCGCTGAGGTTCGTGGCGAAGGCGGCGAGAGGGTCCCGGGCGGGGGCGGAGGGCTCCTCGCCCTCGTTCCCGGGGGCGGGCGCCTCCCCTTCCCGCTCGCGGGGCGGGGACCTGCGCACGCCGTGGGAGATGAAGTTGAGGACGTCGAGGCGGGTCACCCCCTGGCCGCCGAGCAGCTCGACGGCGTGGGAGCGCGCCTCGCGCATGAGGGCGGCGATCATGTCGCCGACCCCCGCCTCGTCCCGGCCCGCGCTCTGCACGTGGACGACGGCGGTCTGGAGCACGCGCCGGAAGGCGAGGGTCTGCTGAGGCGGCCGGCGCGACCCCGGGGGCAGCTTCTGGATCGTCTGCTCGAGGAAATCCGCGAGATCCTTGCGCAGGCGGGGCACGTCCGCGCCCGCCGCCTCGAGGATCTCCTCGCCCTCGGGGTCGTGCGCCGCCGCGAACAGCAGGTGCTCGACGGTCAGGTCCGCGTGTCGGCGAACCATGGCCTCCCGGGCGGCCACGTTGAGGATGCGCTCCAGCGACGCGCTGAACACCGTCAGGCCTCCTCGATCCCGGCCCGGAGGGGGAACCCCTCGGAGCGGGCCAGATCGTGCACGGTCGCGACCTTCGTCTCCGCGACCTCGTACGGGTACGCCCCGCACACGCCGCGCCCGCGGGTGTGCACCTCCATCATGACGCGGTAGGCCTCGGCCGGGCTCTTGTCGAACACCGACTCGAGCACGTGCACGACGAACTCCATCGTCGTGTAGTCGTCGTTGATCAGCACGACGTGGAAGAGCCGGGGCCGCTGCGTGACGGCCTTCGGCTTCTCGACGACCTCCGTCCCCCCCCGCTCGCCCGCTCGCGTCATCCTGAGACCATTCTAGCGAAGCGGCGCGCGCCGGGGGTCCATTCCCGTCCCCCCCGCCTCACGGCCAGCCGATCGAGATCTGGGCGAGCGTCGCCCCCCCGTCCCGCACCGCGAGCTCGAACGAGACGGGGCCGATGGAGCTCGGGTGGTACGCGCCGGCGCTCACGCCCCACCGCAGGCCCTCGAGCGTGACGTCGCCCGTCGTCGCGAACACGTTCCCGGCCCCGGCCCGGACCACCAGGCGGAGCTGGCCCCTCAGCCTCGCCCGCACGCTCGCCGCCGCGGCGAAGGCCTGCGCTCCCTTGAGCTCCTCGTACCGATAACCCGGCACGAGCGTGACACCCCCCAGGCGGTACCACTCGTAGACGGGCAACTCGCCCTCCCGACCCGAGAGGAACCCCGACGCGTCGAGCTGGAGCGTCGCGCGGCGGCCCAGCCCGTGCGCCGCCCGCACGTCGGCCTGCGCCTTCCAGTACTCGCGGTCGGCGCCCAGGCCGGACAGGCTCCACTCGCCCGAGAGCGCGTAGCGGCGGCCGTGCTCCGGCCAGACCAGGTCGTCGAGCGTGTCGAAGACGACCCGGCCGAACAGGACCCCCACCCGGTCGTCCCGCTCCGGGAGGCTCTCCTCGAGCCCCCCGCGGGCGGCCGTCTTCACCCGGCCGAACCGCGCCCCACCCTCGAACATGCCCCAGCGCTTCACGCCCGTCCGCAGCGCGACCTCGACCCCTTCGCGCTCGAAGCGGGCACGGTTGATCTCGGTGCCCTCCTCGTCGAAGAAGCGCGGCTTGTCGACGTTCGCGTAGCCCGTGACCCGGTAGCCGAAGCCCGACACGAGCAGCCGGTCGCCCCGCAGCGACGCCTCGATCACCCGCTCCGCGTCGCTCGCGCCGAGGAGCAGCTCCACCCGCTCCCCGAAGCCGAGCGTGTTCTGGTTGCGCAGGCGGATCGAGCCCCGCGCCTTCTCCCACTCCGTGTAGCCGAAGCCGACCTCGGCCCGGTTGGGGGGAGCCTCCGTGACGCGCAGCACCACGTCCACCCCCTCCGCCGCCGGCCGGAACGTGAGCCAGGTCCGCGCGAACAGGGGGGACGCGTCGATCTTGTCGTAGGCGCGCAGGCCCTTCTGCACGTCGAACGGCACGCCCGTCGGGATGTTGAAGGTCCGCCGGGTCAGGGCCTCCCGGACGTGCTCGCTGCCCTCGACCCGGACGGCGGCGATCCGCGCTCCCTCCAGGGAGGGCCCCGCCGGCGCCTCGCGCCGGGGCGCGGGTAGGACGATCCCCGCCGCCGCGAGCTTCTCCCGGATGCGCGGCAGGGCGGCCCTCGTCGCCTCGTAGCCGTGCGCGATCAGCTCGTCGAAGCGGGAGTAGTCGGTGGAGGAGTGCTTGCCGAGGTCCGGCACGACGAGGACGTCGGCCTGCGCGGCGAAGTCCTGCTGGCGGCGCCGCATCAGGAGGTCACTGACCTGGGTGGCCACCCCGATCGCCGAGGCGTAGTCGCTTGGCTCGAGCGGGGGGCTCCCGATGTCGACCGCGACCACGACCGCAGCCCCGAACGACTTCGCCGCGTCGATGGGCAGGTTGTTCGCGATCATGCCGTCGACGAGCGTTCTCCCCTCCCACTCGACGGGCGGGAAGACGAGGGGGATCGACATGCTGGCCCGCACGGCCCGGGCGAGGTCGCCTCTCGCGAGGACCACCGGCTCGCCGGTCGCGAGGTCTGCGGCCATGGCCCGGAACCGGATCGCGAGCCGGTCGAAGTCCCCGTCCGCCCGGAAGCCTGCCGGCGAGAGGTGCTCCACCAGGAACCGGTTGACGCGGTGCTCGGCGAGCAGCCCCGACGGCAGACGGGCGCTGCGCCAGTCGAAGTTCACGCCGGCCACCGGCGCGTACCGGTCCACCCTCTGGTCCACGGGCAGCGTCCGCCGGTCGGGCCGCCCGCTGAACAGCGACGCCCAGTCCATCGACCTCACGATCTCTTCGAGCTCGGCGGCGCTTCTCCCGGTGGCGTAGACGCCGCCCACCACCGCCCCCATGCTGTTCGCGACGATCGCGTCGACCGGTACGCCCGCCTCCTCGAGGGCCCGCAGGGCGCCCACGTGGGCGATCCCGCGGGCTCCCCCGCCGGAGAGGGCGAGGGCCACGCGGGGACGCGGCGGCGCCTCCTGCGCGAGGGCGACGGGGGCGGCGAGCAGGGCGGCGAGCAGGACGCGGATCGGTCTCATGGCTTCTCCCGGGGAGCGACTCAGTCTACCCTTGACCGGTGAAAGGACCGCTCGCCGCCCTCCTCATGATCGCCCTCGGCGCCGCCTTCGCGGCGGGCTCGCGCCGCCCCCTCCTGATCGCCCACCGCGGGGCGAGCGGCGAGCGGCCCGAGCACACCCTCGAGGCCTACCGCCTCGCCGTCGAGCAGGGAGCCGACTTCCTCGAGCCCGACCTCGTCGCGACGAAGGACGGCGTCCTCGTCTGCCGCCACGAGAACGAGATCTCGGGCACGACCGACGTGGCCTCGCGCCCGGAGTTCGCCGCCCGCCGCGCGACGACGACGATCGACGGCACGCCCGTCACCGGCTGGTTCACGGAGGACTTCACCCTCGCCGAGCTCAGGACCCTGCGGGCGCGCGAGCGGCTCCCCGCCCTGCGCGGCACGTCCTTCGACGGCCGCTTCGCGGTGCCGACCTTCGAGGAGGTCCTCGACCTCGTCGCCGCCGAGAACGGGCGGCCGGAGCGGCGCGGCCGGCCTCTCGGCGTCTACCCCGAGACCAAGCACCCCTCGTACTTCGAGGGCCTGGGACTGCCCCTCGAAGGCCGGCTCCTCGAGGCGCTCCGCCGCCACGGCCTCGACCGCGCGGACGCGCCGGTCTTCGTCCAGTCCTTCGAGGTCGGCAACCTGCGGTCGCTCGCCGGACGCACCCGCGTTCCCCTCGTCCAGCTCGTCGATGCCGGGGGTCGCCCCTGGGACTGGACCGCCGGGCGCTTCCCCCGCACCTACGCCGACATGCTCCGCCCGGAGGGCCTGCGCGACGTCGCGACCTACGCGCGGGCGATCGGCGTCCACAAGTCGCTCGTCGTCCCCCGCGACGCGCGAGGGCGCTCGCTCCCTCCGACCTCGCTCGTCCGCGACGCGCACGCGGCCGGCCTCCTCGTGCACGTGTGGACCTTGCGAGCGGAGAACGAGTTCCTCCCCGCCGAGCTGCGCCGGGAGGGCACCGTGCACGGCGACCTCGCGGGCGAGGTCCGCCTGTTCGTCGAGGCCGGCGTGGACGGCTTTTTCACCGACCACCCGGGGATCGCGGCCGCGGCGCGCTGAAGCGCCGATCAG
>CAZLRF010000038.1:0-52263 GCA_964561785.1 uncultured Acidobacteriota bacterium
GCGAGGCGGAGGGCGTGCCCTACATCTCGATGGAGTACCTCGAGGGCGTGACCCTGAAGGACGTGGTCCGCAACCGCGGGGCGCTTCCCCTCGGCGTCGGGCTCTCGATCGCGAAGCAGATGTGCCACGGCCTCGGCGCGGCCCACGAGCAGGGCGTCGTCCACCGCGACATCAAGCCCCAGAACATGCTCATCCTGCCCGAGACTGCGGAGCTCAAGATCATGGACTTCGGGATCTCCCGCGTGTCGAAGGTGGGCGCGGAGGAGTCGGGCCTCACGACGGCGGGCACCGTGATGGGGACTCCCGACTACATCCCGCCCGAGCAGGCCCAGGGGCGGCCCGCCGACTTCCGCTCCGACCTCTACGCCCTGTCGGTCGTGCTGTTCGAGGTCTTCACCGGGAAGCTCCCTTTCAAGGCGGACACCCCGATGGCGGTCGTGGTCGCGCACGTCCAGCAGCCGCCCCCGCGCCCGCGCTCGGTCAACCCGCGGCTGCCCGTGGAGCTCGAGGCGGTCATCCTGCGCGGGCTCGAGAAGGACCCGGCGAGGCGGTGGCAGAAGGCGGAGGAGCTTCTCCAGGCCCTCTCCGCGATCTCGACGAAGGCGGAGGCGGCGTAGGGATCAGACCTCGAGCGCCTTCGCCGCACGCTCGAAGTCCTCGGGCCGGACGTAGATGAGGTGGCCGTAGGCTCCGGAGCCGTCCGCGATCGCGCTCGAGGCGTAGACGTTGACGTTCGCGCGGTAGATCCTCTCGTGGACCACCGCGAGCGCGCCGAGCTCGTCGTCGCCCTGGACGAGCAGCGCCCGGTGCGGCCCGTCGAGGGCCATGCCGGCCTTCTGGGCCTCGGCCTTCATCTTCCCGGGGTCCTCGGGAAACAGGGTCAGCTGCGTGCTGTCGGGCCCCACCGGCACCGCGGTGAAGGCGAGGAGGTTTACGCCGAGCCCGGCGAGCGCCGAGAGCACCCTGTACGCCTCGCCCGGCTGGTCCACGACGGTGGCGTGGAAGTACTCGACGCGGCGGATGCGGTAGGCCATGGCGTCCTCCTGCTTCGTCGGAAGTCGATGGCGGGAGGATACCCCGAGTCGCGTCGAGGGAGATCCGCCCCTACCGGGCCCTCGCCCGGTCTTCCGCCACCTCCGCGCGCGTCCCCTCGGCGTGCGCCGCGTCGATCGCCTGGTCGAGGTCGGCCCACAGGTCCTCGGGGTCCTCGATCCCGACGGAGACGCGGAGCAGACTCCCCGAGATGCCGCTCGCGGTCTTCGCCGAGTCGGTCATGCAGCGGTGGGTCAGGCCCGCCGGGTGCTGGATGAGGGTGTCGGTCGAGCCGAGGCTCACCGCGGAGACGATCACCTTCACCGCCTCGAGCACGCGGCCCGCGGCCTCGAAGCCGCCCGCCACCTCGAAGGCGAGGACGCTGCCTGGGCCGGCCATCTGCCGGCCGAGGAGGCCCGCGGGGTCGGCCCCGGGCAGGCCCGGGTAGTGGACACGCGAGACCTTCGGGTGCCGGGCGAGACGCTCGGCGATCATCCGCGCGCCGTCCTGGGCCGCCTTCACCCGCAGCGGCAGGGTGGGCAGGCCGCGGTGGAGGAGGAACGCGGCGAGCGGGTGGAGCAGCGCCCCGGTGGCGATGCGCACCTTTCGGATGCGGGCCGCCCACGCCTCGCTCGTGGCGACGACCCCCGCGATCACGTCGCCGTGGCCCCCGAGGAACTTCGTCGCGCTGTGCATCACGATCGAGGCCCCGAGCTCGAGGGGCCGCTGGAGGACGGGGGTCATGAACGTGGAGTCGACCAGCACCGGCGCGCCCGCGGCGTCCCTCACCGCCTTCTCGATGTCCACGAGGTCGAGCGTGGGGTTGCCGGGGGTCTCGAGGACGACGAGGCAGGTGTCCGGGCGCACCGCGGCGGCGATGCCGTCCGGGGTCGTGAAGGTGACCTCGTGCCCGAGCAGCCCGCCCGCGAGCAGCGCGTCGCTGCCGCCGTAGAGGGGGCGCACGGCCACGACGTGGTTCCTGCCGGTCTCGCGCGCGGCGAGGAGGACGGCGGTGAGCGCGGCCATGCCCGACGAGAAGGCCACCGCGGCCTCCGCCCCCTCGAGCGACGCGAGGGCCGCCTCGTAGCGGGCGACGGTCGGGTTGTGGAAGCGGGCGTAGACGAAGCTGCCGGTCGGCGCACCGCCCTTGCCCATCGCGTCGATGGAGGCCGTGGCCTCGGCGAGCGGCCCGGTGGGGTACGTGGTCGACAGGTCGAGCGGCGGCGCGTGGACGCCGATCTCGGCGAAGTCCTCCCGCCCGGCATGGACGGCGAGGGTGTCGAAGGAGAGGGGGCGGCCGCCCGGGGTCTTCATGACCGAATGGTGCCGATTCGGTGTATCTTCGGTCAATCGAATTGACTTCGGAGGAATGCGGTTGTTGACTAATCTTGACCGAATAGACTTCGCCATACTAGCCGCTCTGCAGAATGATGCTCGGCTGTCGAACAAGGAGCTCGCGGCCCGGGTGCGCCTCGCCCCCTCGAGCTGCCTCGAGCGGGTGCGGCGGCTCCGGGAGGAGCACGTCCTCACCGGTTTCCGGGCCCTCGTCGATCCGCGGTCGCTCGGGATCGCGATGCAGGCGCTCGTCTTCGTGACCCTCGCCCGCCACTCGCGCACGCAGGTGCGCTCGTTCCGGGAGCACGCCCTCTCGCTCCCGGAGGCGATCTCTCTCTACCACGTGGCCGGCCAGCACGACTTCATCGTCCACGTGGGGGTGCGCGACGCGAACCACCTGCGGGACCTGGCGATGGACGCCTTCACGTCGCGGCCGGAGGTGGCCCGGATCGAGACCCACCTCATCTTCGAGCACGCGCCCCGGCCCGCCCTGCCGGTCCTCGTGGAGAGCGAGCCCCCGCCGGCCCGCCGGCCGAGGGCCGGGGCCCGATCCTAGACGGCCACCCGGGCGAGGTCCGCCTCGAGAGCGGCGAGCGAGCGGCTCAGCTCGGGGGGCAGCCGGTCGCCGAAGCGCTCGAAGAAGGCCCGGATCTCCGGGACCTCCGCCGCCCACTCGGCGCGGTCCACGCGGAGGAGGAGCGCGCGGTCGGCCGCGGAGAGCGAGAGCCCCTCCCAGTCGAGGGCGGACTCACGGGGCACGAGGCCGATGGGCGTCTCGTCCGCCGATCCCCTCCCCTTCACGCGCTCGATCATCCACAGGAGCACGCGCAGGTTCTCCCCGAAGCCGGGCCACACGAAGCGGCCGTCTTCGTCGGTGCGGAACCAGTTCACGTGGAAGACGGCGGGCGGGCGGGAGAGGGCGCGGCCCATCCTCAGCCAGTGGGCGAAGTAGTCGCCCATGTTGTAGCCGCAGAAGGGCAGCATGGCCATCGGGTCGCGGCGGACGACCCCCACCTGGCCGGTGGCGGCGGCGGTCGTCTCCGAGCCCATCGTCGCCCCCACGAAGACGCCGTGCTCGAAGTCGCGGCTCTGGAACACGAGCGGGGCGAGCCGCGCCCGGCGGCCGCCGAAGACGATCGCGGAGAGGGGCACGCCCTGCGGGTCCTCCCAGCGCGGGGACATCGAGGGGCACTGCCGCGCGGCCACGGTGAAGCGCGAGTTCGGGTGGGCGGCCTTGCCCTTGCCGTCCCACGGCCTGCCCTGCCAGTCGAGGAGCCCCGCGGGAGCCGGCTCGCCCTTGCCCTCCCACCACGGCACGCCGTCCGGGCTCACCGCGACGTTCGTGAAGATCGTGTCCCGGGCGATCGTGGCGAGGGCGTTGGGGTTCGTGCCGGGCCCGGTCCCGGGCACGACGCCGAAGAAACCCGCCTCGGGGTTCACCGCCCACAGGCGGCCGTCCGGGCCGGGCCGCAGCCACGCGATGTCGTCGCCCACCGTGCGGACCCGGATCCCGCGGTCCTCGAACGGCGAGACGAGCATGGCGAGGTTCGTCTTCCCGCAGGCGGAGGGAAAGGCGGCTGCGACGTAGTGCACCTCGCCGCCCGGCAGCTCGAGCTCGAGGATGAGCATGTGCTCGGCCATCCAGCCCTGGTCGCGGGCCAGGGTCGAGGCGATCCGCAGCGCGAAGCACTTCTTCCCGAGCAGCGCGTTGCCCCCGTACCCCGAGCCCACGCTCCAGATCGCCCGCTCCCCGGGGAAGTGGACGATGAAGCGGCGCTCGGGCGAGAGGTCGCCCAGCGAGTGCAGCCCGGGCACGAAGTCCTCGGAGGAGCCGAGCTGGTCGAGGGCGCAGCTCCCCATGCGGGTCATGATCCGCATGCTCGCGACCACGTAGGGGCTGTCCGTGATCTCCACCCCCACCTTGCTGAACGGGGAGCCGAGCGGGCCCATCACGTAGGGCACCACGTAGAGCGTCCGGCCCTGCATCGCGCCGTCGAAGAGGGGCCACACCCTCTCACGCGCCTCCTGCGGGGACATCCAGTTGTTGGTCGGGCCCGCCTCCTGCCGGGTCGGGCTCGCGATGAAGGTGAGGTGCTCGGTGCGGGCCACGTCGGAGGGATGGCTGCGGTGCAGGAACGAGCCCGGGGCCTTCAGCGGGTGCAGCCGCTCGAGCGTGCCGCTCGCGAGCATCTCGTCGACGAGGCGATCGCGCTCCTCCTCCGACCCGTCGCACCACGCCACGCGACGCGGCCGTAGCGTCGCCGCCGCCTGCTCGACCCAGCGCTCGACGGGAGTCATGACCCGGCTATTCTAGCCCCCCGGCGCGCGCGCGGCCCGCCTCTCAGCCGACCGGCTCCTCGTCGAGGGGCGTGAAGGGGTCCGCGATGGCGAAGGCGAGCCGCCGCGACAGCTCCTCGGCGCTCGGGCGGGAGTCGGGGTTGCGGTTGAGGGCGGAGCGGACGAGCCCCTCGAGCGCGGGGCTCACGTCCGGGCAGCGCAGGCGCAGGGGGGGCGGGTCCTCCTCCGCCTGCATCGCCACGAGGGCGAGCGGGTCGGCGCTGCTGGGGACGAACGGGAGCCGCCCGGAGAGCATCTCGTAGAGCATGGCCCCCAGGCTGTAGACGTCGGACTTCGGCCCGTACGGGCCGCGCCGGAAGCGCTCGGGGGCCATGTACGCGGGCGTCCCGAGCAGCGAGCCGTCGACCGTGAGGTTCTGGCCGATCGCCGCCTCCCCCACCACCTTGGCGATGCCGAAGTCGAGGATCTTCGGGACCTCGCCCTGCGGGGTCTGGTGGAGGAACACGTTCGACGGCTTCACGTCGCGGTGGAGGACGCCCGCGGCGTGGGCGGCGGCGAGGGCGGAGGCCACCGGCACCGCGATCTCGACCGCGCGGTGGGGCGGTATCTGCCCCCGGTCCTCGAGCTCCTTCTCGAGGGAGTGGCCGTGGAGCAGCTCCATCACGAGGTAGGCGACCCCCCCGGGGTTGACCCCGAAGTCGAGCACCGCCACCGCGTTCGGGTGCTGGACGCGGCAGGCCGAGATGCCCTCGCGGCGGAAGCGCGCGAGCGCCTCGGGGTCGGTCCCCGCGCTCGTCGCCAGGATCTTGACCGCGATCTCGCGGTCGAGCTCGAGGTGGCGGGCGCGGAACACCGTGCCGAAGCTGCCGCCGCCGATCAGCGACTCGAGGCGGTAGCGGCCGGCGAGCACCGTCCCCGGAACGGCCTGGGCGGGGTTCGTGGGCTCGACGGGGGGCGGGGGTGCGGCGGCCGCCTCCCGCGCGCGCAGCTCCTTGCGGATGCGCGCGAGGGCGACCGGGTAGTCGACCGGCTTGGTGACGTAGTCGTTGGCGCCGAGCGACAGCGCCTCCACCACGTCCTCGCTGTCGGTCTTCGCCGTCACCATGATCACGGGCAGGGCCCGGGTCGCCTCGGACACGCGCAGCGTCCGGAGGACCTCGATCCCGGTCATCCCCGGCATCATGATGTCGAGCAGCACGAGGTCGACCGGCCGCTGGCGCAGGAGGTCGAGCGCCTCCGGTCCGCTCGAGGCGGACAGGACGCGAAAGCCCGACCGCTCGAGCCGCCGGGCCATGAGGTCCCGGTTCGCGGGGAGGTCGTCGACGACGAGGATGGTGGCCGCCTCGCTCACCGCTCCCCCCGCGCCACGAACGGCCCCGCCTGCACGTAGCGCGACGGCAGCGCCCGGCCGAGGCGGGCGGCGATCGCGCGCGAGGCGGCGGCGACCGCGTCGAGAAGGACCCCGGTCTCGATCCCCATCCCGTGCAGCGCGTAGACGAGGTCCTCGGTCGCGAGGTTGCCGGACGCCCCGGGCGCGTAGGGACAGCCCCCGAGGCCGCCCGCGGACGCGTCGACGACCGCCACCCCCTCGCCGAGGGCGGCCACGGCGTTGGCGAGAGCGGTCCCGCGCGTGTCGTGGAAGTGCACGGCCAGGCGGTCGAGCGAGACCGCCTCCCCGAGCCTACCGACGAGGTCCGCCGCCTGGGTGGGCACCGCGACCCCGATGGTATCCCCGATCGAGACCTCGTCGCAGCCCGCCTCGACCAGGCGCCGCGCCACGTCGACCACCCGCTCGGGGGGGACCGCGCCCTCGTACGGGCAGCCGAAGCAGGTCGAGACGTAGCCGCGCACGCGCATCCCCTCGCGACGCGCCTCGGGGAGGAAAGAGGCGAAGCGCGCGAAGGTCTCGTCGATCGAGGCGTTCGTGTTCCTCCGGCTGAAGGTCTCGCTCGCCGCCGTGAACACCGCGATCTCGCGCGCCCCCGCCGAGCGCGCCGCGTCGAAGCCCGCGCGGTTCGGCACCAGCACCGGCAGCCGGACGCCGCCCCGTCTCGCCACCCGGCGCAGCACCTCGTCCGAGCCGGCCATCTGCGGGACCCACCGCGGCGAGACGAACGCGCCCACCTCGACGACCGGGAGCCCGGCGGCGACGAGGCGGTCGCAGAACGTCACCCGGTCCTCGACCGACAGCGGCACGCTCTCGTTCTGCAGCCCGTCGCGCGGGCCGACCTCGACCACGGTCACCCGTCGCGGGAGGCTCACTCGACCTCCAGGAGCGCACGGCCCGGGGCGACCATGTCCCCGGGGGCGACGTGAACCGCGCGCACGACGCCGTCGCGGGGCGCGCGCAGCGCGTTCTCCATCTTCATCGCCTCGACCACCACGAGCTCCTCGCCGCGGGAGACCCTCTGGCCGGCGCAGACGCGGACCGCGCTCACGCGGCCGGGCATCGGCGCCTCGAGCGCGCCGGTGTCGGGCCGCGCCGCCTCCCGCGCGCCCTCGCGCTCCTCGACGAGCGCGTAGGCGACGCCCTCCCAGGAGACGAGGACCCGCTCCCCGTCGCGCACCACGTGGTGGGGGGTCGCGCGACGGCCGTCGCGCACGACGAAGACGCCGGGAAGGGCGGGCTCGAGCGCGAAGCGGACCTCGCGGTCGCCCACGCTCACCGCGAAGCCCCCGTCCTTCTCCCGGACGTGGACGTCGAAGACGGACCCGCCGCAGCGCAGCCGCATCAGCGCCCCTCCCCGAGCCGCCACGGCCCGAGGCTCGCCCACGGGTCGGCGTCCGCACGGCGTGCCCCGAAAGGCGCGCCCGCGCCGCGCCGGAGCGCCGCCGCCACGGCGGCCACCGCCTCGAGCGGGGGGCAGGGGGACGGGGTCAGCTCGCGCAGGTGCTCGTCGACGAAGCCGGTGTCGAGCTCCCCCGCGGCGAAGGCGGGGTGCTCGAGGATCGCCCGCAGGCGCGGCAGGTTGGTGACGACGCCGAGCACCACCGTGCGCCGCAGCGCGTCGCGCATCCGCTCGATCGACTCGCCCCGGTCCCGCCCCCAGGTCACGACCTTCGAGAGGAGCGGGTCGTAGTGGACGCTCACCTCGTCCCCCACGTCGAGGCCCGAGTCGACCCGCACGCCCGGTCCCTCGGGCTCCCTGAGGTGCAGGACGCGTCCCGGCGACGGCAGGTCGTCCCGCTGCGGGTCCTCGGCGTAGAGGCGGCACTCGAGGGCGTGGCCGCGGGGCGCGACGTCCTCCTGGGCGAGCGGCAGCGGCTTGCCGGCCGCGACCTCGATCTGGAGACGGACGAGGTCGAGGCCGAGCACCGCCTCGGTCACCGGGTGCTCGACCTGGAGGCGCGTGTTCATCTCGAGGAACGAGAACGTGCCGTCCGGCGCGAGCAGGAACTCGACGGTGCCGGCGTTCACGTAGCCGGCCGCCCGCGCCGCGGCGACGCCGGCCGCGCACAGGGCCGCGCGCGCCTCGCGGCCGAGGGCCGGGCTCGGCGTCTCCTCGACCACCTTCTGGTGGCGCCTCTGGATCGAGCACTCGCGCTCGCCGAGGTGGACGACGCGGCCGTCGCCGTCGGCCATCACTTGCACCTCGACGTGGCGCGGCCGGTCGACGAACCGCTCGAGGACCATCGCGTCGTCGCCGAACGCGGAGAGCGCCTCCCGGCGCGAGGCGGCGAGGGCGGCGAGGAAGCCCTCCTCGCCGCGCACGACCCGCATGCCCTTGCCCCCTCCCCCGCGCGAGGGCTTGAGCATCAGGGGCCAGCCGATTCGCCGCGCCTGCGCGAGGAGGGTCGCGTCCTGCTGCTCGTCGCCGTCGTACCCGGCCAGGACCGGCACGCCCGCGGCGGCCATCCTCCGCCGCGCGGCGCGCTTGTCGCCCATCCGCCGGTGCACGTCGCCCGGCGGCCCCACGAAGACGAGCCCGGCCTCGCGCACGGCGTCGGCGAAGTCGCCGCTCTGGCTCAGGAAGCCGTAGCCGGGGTGCACCACGTCGGCCCCCGTCTCGCGCGCGGCGGCGAGGAGCGCGTCGATCGAGAGGTACGACGCCCGGGCCTCGGCCGGCCCGATCGGCACCGCCTCGTCCGCCTCGCGCACGTGGCGGGCGGTGCGGTCGGCCTCGGAGAAGACGGCCACGGTCGGGATGCCGAGGACGCGGCAGGTGCGGATCACCCGGACGGCGATCTCCCCGCGGTTCGCCACGAGCAGCTTGCGGAACAGCGCCACGCGGCTACTTCAGCACAAAGCGGCCCCGACGGCCATCCGCCCGGGCGCTGGCGGGGGCCGCGGGGGGCGGGTGTTTGACGCCCCCGCGCGCGGCGCATACCATCGGAACCTTGGTCCCCCCCACGAGAATGATCGGCGAGACCTTCTCTCACTACCGGGTCCTCGAGAAGATCGGGGGCGGCGGAATGGGCGTCGTCTACAGGGCGGAGGACACGCGCCTCGGCCGGCAGGTGGCGCTCAAGTTCCTCCCCGACGAGCTGGCCCGCGACGCGCAGGCCGTCGAGCGCTTCAAGCGGGAGGCCATCGCCGCCTCCCGGCTCAACCACCCGCACATCTGCACGATTCACGACGTGGGCGACGAGCCCGGGCGGCCCTTCATCGCGATGGAGCTGCTCGAGGGCCAGACGCTGAAGAGCCGGCTCTCCGGGCGGCCGCTGCCGGTCGAGGAGATCGTCGAGCTCGCCATCCACGTCGCCGACGCCCTCGAGGCCGCCCACAAGAAGGCGATCGTCCACCGCGACATCAAGCCCGCCAACCTGTTCGTGACCGAGCGCGGCCAGGGGAAGATCCTCGACTTCGGGCTCGCCAAGCTGATCGAGGGCCGCCGCGCGGGCGAGGCGCCGATGAACTCGGCGATGCCGACCGACCAGTTCGCGACGAGCACCGGATCGACGCTGGGGACCGTGGCCTACATGTCGCCCGAGCAGGCGAGGGGCGAGGAGGTCGACGCCCGCACCGACCTGTTCTCGTTCGGGGTGGTGCTCTACGAGATGGCGACCGGCCACCCGGCCTTCGCCGGCGGCACCACCGCCACCGTCTTCGAGGCGATCCTCAACCGAGCGCCCCCTTCGCCGGCCGAGCTGAACCACACCCTGCCCGACGGGCTCGTCCAGATCGTCGCCAAGCTGCTCGAGAAGGACCGCCGCCTGCGCTACCAGTCGGCGACCGAGCTGCGGGCCGACCTGCAGAGGCTCAAGCGCGAGATCGACTCCGGCCGGGTCGCCCCCGCCGGGACGCGCGAGAAGTCGGTGGCCGTCCTCTACTTCGAGAACCTCTCCGGGGCGAAGGAGGACGAGTACTTCCGCGACGGGATGACGGAGGACGTCATCACGGAGCTGTCGAAGGTCAAGAACCTCCGGGTGTTCCCCCGCGCCGCGGTGGTGGCCTTCCGCGACCAGTCGGTGACGGGCCCCCAGGTCGGCCAGGAGCTCCACGCGCAGTACGTGCTCGGCGGCTCGCTGCGCCGGGCCGGGAACCGCCTGCGGATCACGGCCCAGCTCGTCGAGGCCCGCACCGGCACCTCGGTCTGGGCCGAGCGCTACGACCGCGAGCTCAGCGACGTCTTCGAGGTCCAGGACGAGATCGCCCGCAACATCACCCAGGCCCTGCGCATCACGCTCACCCCCCAGGAGGAGAAGCTCCTCGCGGCGAAGCCCACCGGCGACCCGCGCGCCTACGACCACTACCTCAAGGGCCGTGCCTACGCGCGGCGCATGACCCGCTCCGACCTCGACCTCGCGATGCAGATGTTCGAGCACGCGATCCTGCTCGACCCCGGCTTCGCCCTCGCCCACGCCGGCATCGCGAACGCGTGCGGTGTCGTCTACGAGTGGCACGAGAAGGAGGAGCGCTGGCTCGACCGCGGGCGCGCCGCGTGTGAGCGGGCCCTCGCTCTCGATCCCAGCCTGCCCGAGGCCCTCGTGGGGCGGGCCCGCATCTACTACGCCCAGAAGCGTTACGACGAGGCGGTCCGGGACGTGCGCCGGGCGATCGAGATGAAGCGGGACTGCGACGGCGCCTACAACATCCTCGGCCGCTCGCTCTTCGAGTCCGACCGCTGGGCGGAGGCGATCGAGACCGTCTCCCAGGCGATCGCGGTGAACGGGGACGACTACAACGTCTACGTGCCGTACACCAACATCTACGAGGGCCTGGGCCGCATCGAGGACGCCCGCCAGCTGCGCCTGCGCGAGATCGCCGTGCTCGAGCAGACCCTGCGGGACGTCCCGGAGGACGTGCGGGCGCGGATCCTCCTCGCCGCCGACTACGCCGTCGTGGGCCGCGCGAGCGACGCGCAGCGGGAGCTGCAGAAGGCCGTGGACCTGCGGCCGAACGACTCGAACATCCTCTACAACGCGGCCTGCACCTACGGGGTGATGGGGAGCAAGGCCGAGGCGATCGACATGCTCCGGCGGGCGAAGGCGGCCGGCTACCAGAACCTCGAGTGGACCCGGCGCGACCCGGACCTCGCCTGCCTCCACGGCGAGCCCGACTTCGAGAAGCTCTTCGAGGCGTCGTCCAAGGCGTAAAGGGGTCAGATCTTGAAATGACGCATTGCACCCTGACAATGCGCTATTTCAAGATCTGACCCCCGGGCCACGCTTCTGCAGGAAGGCCCGCAGGCCCTCCTGCGCCTCGGGCGAGGCGCGCCGCTCGGCGATCGTCTCGCAGGCGAGGTCGCGGACGGCCTCCGGCGTGCGCCCCGCGACCGCACGGACGAGGGCCTTCGCCGCGGCCAGCGCCCCCGGCGCCGCCTTCCGCAGCTCGCCGACGCGCTCGTCGACCGCGGCGTCGAGTCCCCCGAGCGGCACGATGCGGTGCACGAGGCCGATCGCGGCCGCCCGGGCGGCGGAGAAGCGCTCGCCGGTCAGGAAGAGCTCGCGCACCGCGGAGAGCCCGACCTTGCGCACCACGAACGGGGAGATGACGGCGGGCACCAGGCCGAGCCGGACCTCGGTGAAGCCGAACTGGGCGCCCTCCTCCGCCACCGCCACGTCCGCCACGGCCACGAGGCCGGCCCCGCCACCGAGGGCCGCCCCCTGGACCGCCGCGACCACGGCCTTCGGCGAGCGGTCGATCGTCTCGTAGAGGTCGAACAGGGCGCGGGCGTCGGCGAGGTTCTCCTCGCGCGTGAAGCCGGCCACCGTCCTCATCCAGTCCAGGTCGGCCCCCGCGCAGAAGACCGAGCCACGGCCGGCGAGGACGATCACGCGGACGTCGTCCCGGGCGGAGGCCGCGCCGACCGCGTCGCGCAGCTCCCGGACCATCGCGCCGTCGAAGGCGTTTCGCACCTCGGGGCGGTCGAGGACGACGTGGGCGACCGGCCCGTCGAGCGTCAGCGCCACCCGCTGCCCGGTCATCGTCCCGAGTATGCCATGCCGCGCAGGACGCGGCCCGGACGGGCGGCGGTCACCCTCTCGCTCTCGAGGACGATCTCGCCGTTGACGACGACGAGCGACACCCCCTCCGCGTGCTGGTGCGGCCGCTCGAACGTGGCCCGGTCGCGGACGGTGGCGGGATCGAACACCACCAGATCCGCCCTCAGGCCCGGCCGCAGCAGCCCGCGGTCGGCGAGGCGCAGCCGCGCGGCCGGGAACGACGTCATCTTCCGCACCGCCTCCTCGAGCGTGAGGAGCCCCCTCTCCCGGACGTAGACGCCGAGCACCCGGGCGAACGTGCCGTAGCTGCGCGGGTGGGGCGCCCCCCGCCCGAAGACGGGAACCTCGCCGTCCGAGGCCACCATCGTGAACGGTGCGGCGAGGATCCGCTCGACGTCCGGCTCGGCGATCGCGTGGAAGACGCCCGAAGCCCCACCCCTCTCCACGATCTCGATCGCGAGAAGGGCTGCGTTCTCGACGGTCGGCGCGACGCCGCGGGCGACGGCGACGTCGGCGAGGGTCTTCCCCTCGAGCGAGCGGTCGAAGGCGCACGCGGCGATCCGGATGTTGCCGGGATCGCCGCCGCCGCGCTCGTTGCGGATCTTCTCGACGACGGCGTCCCGAATGCGGGAGCGCTCGGAGGCGACGGCGAGCCTGCGGCGGACGGCATCGGGACCGCCTTCGAGGGCCCACGCGGGGAAGAGCGCGGCGGCGAGCCCCGTCGAGGAGGCGGTGTACGGGTACTGGTCGATCGTCGCGTCCACGCCGCGGCGGCGCGCCTCCTCGACGAGGCGCAGCGTCTCCACGCTGCGTCCCCAGACCGCCTTACCGATCAGCTTGTGGTGGGTCACCTGCGTCGGCAGGCCCCCCTCTTCCCCGATCGCGATCGCCTCGCGCACGCTGTCGAGGACGCCCGCCGCCTCGTCGCGCACGTGCGACACGTGCAGGCCCCCGAGCCGGCCCGCCTCGCGGGCGAGGGCCACGACCTCCTCCGTGCGCGCGAACGCGCCCGGCACGTAGAACAGGCCCGTGCTGAGGCCGAGAGCGCCGTCCCGCATCGCTCCCCGCACGAGCTCCCGCATCCGCTCGAGCTCCTGCGGGGTGGGCGCACGGTCGACGGCGCCCATCACCGCCTCGCGCACCGAGCCGTGGCCCACGAGGCTCGCGAAGTTGACGGACGGGCGCAGGGCCTCGACCTTCGCGAGGAACTCGCCGAGCGGCAGGGGCGACGAGCCGTCCTGGCCCTCCACGAGCGTCGTCACCCCCTGGCGGACGTAGTTCTCGGCGGTGGGCGCCTCGAAGATCCCGCGGCGGGCGTGGGTGTGGACGTCGATGAAGCCGGGGGCGACCACCCGGCCGGCCGCGTCCACCGTGCGCCGCGCGGGTCCCGCGAGATGCGGGGCGACCGCCACGATCGTGTCGCCCTTCACCGCCACGTCCGCCCGGAACCACGGCGCGCCGGTCCCGTCGACGACGCGCGCGTCGCGGATCAGCAGGTCGAAGGGAGGGGGCGCCCCGGACGGGACCCCGCCCGGGCTCGGGACGGAAGCGGCGAGAGCGAGGATGGCGGCGAGGGCGAGTCGCTTCACGCGGCGGTCTCCGTGGCGGGGGCGCGGCCGAGCCGCGGCAGGGGAAGGACGATCGCGGCGACGCCGGCGAGGAGCACGCCGGCGCCGAGGAGGAACGGCGGCTCGAGCGTCGCGCCCTCGAAGAGCCACGCCCAGAGGTTGGCGAGGGGCGGGTTGAGGAAGACGAAGGCGGCGGCCTCCCCGGCCGGCAGGCGCTTCAGGCCCCAGATCCAGCCGGCGTAGGCCACGAGGGTGCAGGGGACGGCGAGGTACAGGGCGGACCACAGCGCGCCGGGGTGCGCGGCGAGGCCCCGGAGGAGCGACGGCGACGCGAGGGCGAGGACCGGCAGGCTCCCGACGAACAGCAGGGCGTACGTCGTGTCGAACGCGTCGGCGGCCGCCGGAAGGCGGCGCCCGATCACCGAGTAGCAGGCCCAGCCGAGCGGGGCGAGGACGAGGACGAGCGCGCTCGAGAGGTACGGCCAGTCGACCGGCTGGTCGGTCCCGTAGCGGATGACGATGAACACGCCGGCGAGGGCGAGCGCGAGCCCGGCCGCCTTGCGCCGGCCGAACTCCTCCCCGAGGACGATCCGCGCGAGCACCGCGGTGAACACCGGGTTGAGGGCGACGATCAGGGCCGCGGTGCCGGTGGGGACGGTCTTGAGGCCGTGGAAGAAGGCGAGGTTGTAGACCGGGACCCCGAGGAGGCCCATCGCGACGATCCGCCACCAGGCGGCGCGAGGCAGCCGCAGCGGCCGGCGCGAGAGGAGGAGGAGGCCGGAGCCCAGGAGCACGGGCAGGAAGCGGGCGGCGAGGGCGTCCGTGAGCCCGAGGTCCTGGCGGAGCCGCGCCGCGGCCAGGAAGGAGAAGGACCAGATGAGCAGCGTCGCGACGAGGACGAGGTGGGCCACGGACCGTCAGAACCGGAACACGCCGAACCGGGTCTGCGGGATCGGGGCGTTGAGGGCGGCGGCGAGGCCGAGGCCGAGCACCGTCCGCGTGTCGGCGGGAGGGATGATCCCGTCGTCCCACAGGCGCGCCGTCGAGTAGTAGGGGCTCCCCTCCTCCTCGTACTTAGCGAGGATGGGCGCGCGCAGGGCCTCCACCTCCTCGGCGCTCATCGGCTTGCCCTGCCGCGCCCTCTGCTCCTGCTTGACCTGGCTGAGGACCGAGGCCGCCTGCTCGCCCCCCATCACGCTGATGCGGGCGTTCGGCCACATCCACAGCTGCCGCGGCTGGTACGCCCGGCCGCACATGCCGTAGTTGCCCGCCCCGAAGCTGCCGCCGATCACGACGGTGAACTTCGGCACCGCGGCGTTCGCGACCGCGTGGACCATCTTCGCCCCGTCCTTCGCGATCCCCCGCTGCTCGTATTCCTTCCCGACGATGAAGCCGGTGACGTTCTGGAGGAAGACGAGGGGAACCCGCCGCTGCGCGCACATCGAGATGAAGTGGGTGGCCTTGAGGGCGCTCTCCGAGAAGAGGACGCCGTTGTTCGCGAGGATGCCGACCGGGTAGCCGTGGATGCGCGCGAAGCCGGTGACGAGCGTCGTCCCGTAGAGGGCCTTCCACTCGGAGAAGCGGCTCCCGTCCACGACCCGGGCGATCACCTCGCGCACGTCGTACGCGCGGCGGAGGCTGGCCGGGACGACGCCGCCCAGCTCCTCGGGGTCGTAGAGGGGGTCCTCCGGCTCCTCGACCTCCCAGGGCGCCTCCTTGCGGGACGTGAGCCTGCCCACGACGTCGCGCGCGCGGGCGAGCGCGTCCTCCTCGTCGAGGGCGTAGTGGTCGGCGACGCCGCTCGTGCGGGCGTGGACGTCGGCCCCCCCGAGCTCCTCCGCGCTGACCTCCTCGCCGGTCGCCGCCTTCACGAGCGGCGGCCCGCCGAGGAAGATCGTCCCGCGCCCCTTCACGATCACGGTCTCGTCGCTCATCGCCGGCACGTAGGCCCCGCCCGCCGTGCACGAGCCGAGGACGACGCTGATCTGGGCGATCCCGGCCGCGCTCATGCGCGCCTGGTTGTAGAAGATGCGGCCGAAGTGCTCCCGGTCGGGGAAGACCTCGGCCTGCAGCGGGAGGAACGCCCCGCCGGAGTCGACGAGGTAGAGGCAGCTCAGGCGGTTCTCGAGCGCGATCTCCTGCGCGCGCAGGTGCTTCTTCACGGTGATCGGGAAGTACGTCCCGCCCTTCACGGTGGCGTCGTTGGCGACCACCATCACCTCCCGCCCGCGCACCCGCCCGATCCCGCACACGAGGCCGGCGGAGGGCGCCTGGCCCTCGTGCAGGCCGAAGCCGGCGAGGGCGCCGATCTCGAGGAACGGCGTCCCGGGGTCGAGGAGCCGCTCGACGCGCTCGCGGACCAGGAGCTTGCCCTGCTCGCGGTGGCGGCGGACCGCTTCCTCGCCGCCCCCGGCCCGCGCCGCGGCGAGGCGGTCCCGCAGCTCGGCCACGAGACCGGCCATCCGCGCCTCGTTCTCGGCGAACTCGGCCGATCGACGGTCGACGCGGGACTCGATGACGCTCACTCCCGCGCGTCCCCCAGGCAGATGCCGAGCTCGCGCGCGGTGAGGATGGTGTCGCAGTCGAGGGGCACGACCTTGAGGCGCTCCGTGGCCTCGGCGAGGGGCACGTAGCGGACCTTCGGCGGGTCGAGGGCGACCATGACGCCGGTCTTCCCCGCCGCGAGGGCCCTCACCGCCGCCGCGCCGAAGCGGAGCGAGATCAGCCGGTCGAAGCTGGTGGGGCTGCCGCCCCGCAGCAGATGGCCGAGGACCACGTGGCGGGTGTCGCGCCCGGTGGCCTTCGCGATCTCGGCCGCCACCCGCTCCCCCGCCCCGCCGAGCCGCTCCGCGGAGCCGGCCTTCTTCTCCACTACGGAGTAGCCGCCGCCCCTCGGCCGGGCGCCCTCGGCCACGACCACGATCGCGAACGCGCGGCCCCGCGAGAAGCGCTCCTGGATCTTCTCGGCGACACACTCGAGGTCGTAGGGGATCTCGGGGATGAGGACGACGTCGGCGGTGGCGGAGACGCCCGCGCCGAGCGCGATCCATCCCGCGTAGCGGCCCATCACCTCGACGACCATCACCCGGCGGTGGGAGGCGGCGGTCGTGTGCAGGCGGTCGATGCACTCGGTGGCGAAGGAGACCGCGGTGTCGTAGCCGAACGTGGCCACCGTCCCCGTGAGGTCGTTGTCGATCGTCTTCGGCACGCCCACGATCCGAACGCCCTTCTTCGAGAGCGCGTTCGCGATCGTCAGCGACCCGTCGCCCCCGACCGCGACCACGGCGTCGATGCCGCTCGTGTCGAGCGCCCGCACCAGCTCGTCGCTGCGGTCCACCTCGACCACGGTGCCGTCCGGCTGCTTCACCGGGAACTTGAGCGGGTTGCCCGCGTTCGTGGTGCCGATGATCGTCCCGCCGAGGTGGGTGATGCCCCGCACGGACTCGGGGGTGAGCGGCACGAGGCCGCCGTCGCGGTACTGGTCGGGGAGGAAGACCCCGTTGTAGCCGTCGCGGATGCCCACGACCTCCCAGCCCTGGTTGTGGGCGGAGAGGACGACCGCGCGGATCACCGCGTTGAGGCCGGGGGCGTCGCCCCCGCCCGTGCTGATGCCGATGCGGCGGATCGAGGCGCCGGCTCGCTTCGTGGCCATGGGGCTCTCCTGGTCGAGGCCGGGATTATAGCCGGCGGCGGCGGCGCCCTCAGGAGTAGCGGTCGTTGCGCCAGGGATGGGCGGTGTTCGAGTAGCCCCGCTCCTCCCAGAAGCCCTTGCGGTCCTCCCGGAGGATCTCGAGGCGGCGGATCCACTTCGCGCCCTTCCAGGCCCAGAGCTGGGGGGTGATCATGCGCACCGGGCCGCCGTGCTCCCGCGGCAGCGGCGCGCCGTCGACCGCGTGGACGAGAAGGACGTCGTCCTTCAGGGCCTCCTCGAGGGGAAGGTTCGTGGTGTAGCCGTCCCAGGCGTGGCAGAGGAGGAAGCGAGCGTCGTCGTCGGGCTCGGCGAGGGCGAGAACCGTGGAGCACCGCACGCCGGTCCAGCGCACGTCCAGCTTCGACCAGCCGGTGACGCAGTGGAAGTCGCTCGTGTCCTCGACCGTCTCGAGGGCCAGGAGGTCCGCGAAGCGCAGGACCGTCGGGTTGCGGCAGGCCCCGTCGACGCGCAGGTGCCACGTCGCGGGCGCGAGGTCGGGGCGCGCTCCCAGGTCCAGGACGGGCCACGCCCCGGGCGCGGTCGGCGTCTGCTCCGGGGGCAGGCGGGGCATGCCGTGGCGGTTCGGCGGACCGGAGCCCAGCGGGCGGCCGTCCGCCCGCGCCGGCGTCGCTTCCATCCGGGAGAGAAACCTCTCCCGCAGCCGCATCCTCGCGGCGACGACGCGCTCTCGGTCCGCCATCCCCGCCTCAGCTCTCGAGCGACGCGCGGAGGAACCAGGCGTTCTTCTCGAACTCCACGATGATCCCGGTCAGCAGGTCGACCGTGTCCTGGTCCTTCTCCTGCTCGGCGAGGTCCCGTGCCTTCCGGACCCCGACGAGGTAGGCCTCGATCCGCTCGAGCAGCAGCTTCACGTGCTCGGTGTCCCTCGTCGTCTCCTGAGGGTACTCGGGCAGGCTCGACACCTTCGCCACGTGGCGGGCGGTGCCGTAGGCCTTCGCCCCGAGCGTCACGGCCCGCTCGGCCACCTGGTCGTTGAAGGCGGCGAGCGACACCGCGAACGTCTCGAACAGCGGGTGCAGGGCCGCGAAGTGCATCCCCTTCACGTTCCAGTGGGCGACCTTGATCTGGCTGTGCAGATCGAGGCCTTCGGCGAGTGCGGCATTGAGCGCCTCGCTGATCGACTGGCGGCTCTTCTCGGACAACGGGCTTGGGCTCTTCAGCATGTCACTCTCCATTGTTTGGTACGAAGTACCATTTCTACCCGTTCCCTTGTAAAAACCCGCAAAGGGGTCAGATCTTGAATCAGCGCATCCCCGTGGAATGCGCTGATTCAAGATCTGACCCCTTCACAAGATCGTCCGCTTCTCGAACTGGCGGGCGCCGAGCCAGGTGAAGAGGGCGAGATAGCCGACGAGCCCGCCGAGGAGCAGGGGAAGGCTCATGTGGGGCGCCTCGGGGGTCACGGCGAGACGCATGGCCTCGCTCATGAACGTGAGGGGGTTGAGGAGGAAGAGGTACTGGAAGGGGCCGACCGCCTCGAGCTGCGCCCAGGGGTAGTAGGCGCAGCCGAACAGCATCATCGGCCCGAGGACGACCGCGAAGAGCAGGCCGGAGAAGCGGGGCTGGACCCGCGTGCCCAGGGTGAGGCCGAAGGCCGCGGAGAGCAGGCCGCAGAGCACGACGAGGGGCAGCAGGAGCCCCCAGCGCGGCACGATGTCGCCGAGGCCCGCGCCGTGCATCAGGACGATCATCGCCGGCCCGGCCACGAGGCCGGCGGTGGCCGCGTGGATCGCCCCCGCCGCGATGCGCCCGGACGAGACGCCGGAGACGCTGATCGGGGCCAGCAGCCGCTCGTCCACCTCGCGGCTGCCCGAGAGGTCCTGGACGAGCGGGATCAGCACGCCCTGCACGCCGGCCATGAGGATGGCGATGGCCATGAGGCCGGGGACCATCACCGTCCCGAAGCCCGCGGAGACGAGCCCGAGCCGCGGGAGGATGTTGCCGAAGACGAGGATGACCAGCACGGGCTGGGTGAGCGTCGAGACGAGGAGCAGCACCGCGTTGCGGGAGGCGACCACGAGGTCGCGGCGCAGGAGCGCGAGGAAGGCGGTCATTCGCGCAGCCCCCGGCCGGTGAGATGGATGTAGACGTCCTCGAGGCTCGGCTGGGCGAGGCTCACGTGCCGCAGGTCCGCGCCCCCGTCGCGCACCGCGTGCAGCACCCGGTCGAGCAGCCCGTCGCCGGGCTCGACGAAGAGCCGCAGGCGCTCGATCCCGTCCCCGTCGGCGCCCTCCTCGACCGCCTCGAGGTTGAGCACGCCCGCCACGCCGCGCAGCCGCGGGGCGAGCGGCCGGGGCGCCCGCACCCACAGGTCGAGCACCTGCGCCCCGGGCAGCGACGTCTTGAGCGCCTGCGGCGTGTCGACGGTCAGGATCCTCCCGTGATCGACGATCGCGACGCGCTGGCAGAGCCGGTCGGCCTCCTCCATGTAGTGCGTGGTGAGGATGAAGGTGATCCCCCGCGCGTGCAGGCGCGACAGCGTCTCCCAGAGGAGGCGGCGCGCCTGCGGATCGAGGCCGGTCGTGGGCTCGTCGAGGAGCACGACCTTCGGGTCGTGCATGAGCGCGCGGGCGATCATCACCCGCTGCTGCTGGCCGCCCGACAGCGTCAGCGGCTTCGCGTCCCTCTTCTCGGCCACCTGGAGCTCCTCGAGGAGACGGTCGGCCCGCGCCTCGCGCTCCGCCGCGGGCAGGCCGAAGTAGCGGCCGTGGTAGGTGAGCACCTCGCGCACGGTGAGGTCGCGGTCGAGGTTGCGGCTCTGGGGCACGACCGCGATCCGCCGCTTCGCCTCCTGCGGCTCCCGCGCCACGTCGACGCCGTCGACGAGGATCCGCCCCGACGTGGGGCGCACGAGCGTGCTGATGCACCCGAGCGTCGTGCTCTTGCCCGCCCCGTTCGGCCCGAGCAGGCCGAAGAACTCCCCCCGCTCGACGGCGAAGGACACGCCCCTCACCGCCTCCACGGGCGCGGCCTTGCGCGTCCCCGGGTACGTCTTCACGAGGCTCTCGACGGCGAGGATGGTCATCGGATGTAGCCCATTTCACACGTCGGTGGCGGCCCCGTCAAACGACCGGGCTCGCTCGCAGCGGCCCAGCCGCCGCGCGAGGGCCTCGGGGTCGGCGAGGTGGACGAGCAGCAGGTCGGCGCGGCGGATCGCCTCCTTCAGGAGGTCGGCGTCGAGAGGCCGCTCGGCCTCGGCGGCGCGCCGAACGGCCTCGGCCCGCAGCACGCCGAGGGCGACGCGGAGCCCGAGGACCGCCGTCCGCAGGCCCTCCCCCTGCAGGACCAGCCAGCTCGCGAAGGCCTTGGCCGCGAGCCAGCGGCGCACCGGGAGAGCGAGAGAGGGCCACGCGGGTGCGACCCGGAGCGCGTCGACGGCATCGTCCGCGACGGGCCCGGGCGGCAGGCGGTCGCGATGGGGCACGCAGTCGGCGACCAGGCGCCACGCCCGCCACGCTCGGGATCCCAAGCTCGCTCGGGATCCCCGTCGAGCGGGATCCCGAGCGTCGTCGTATCCGTTTCGCAGAGCCCCGACGAAAGCCGCCTCCCCGTTCCGCAGAGCCTCGCGGCAGGCCGCCTCCTCCCTGCCCAGCACCTCCTCGAACACCTCCCCGAACACCCCGTCCGACGCCGTCCAGCCCCGCACCGCCTCGGCCGCCCCCGCGAGCACGTCGAGCGCCGACTCGGGCGTCACGCCGTCCTCCGCCAGCACCCTCACCACGAAGCGCTCCCACCGCTCGAGGCTCGGCCAGTCCATGAGGACACCGGGCCGCAGGAGCGGGGGCAGCGCCTCGCGCGCGTCGAGGCCCTCCCAGGGCCAGGACGGCGGGAACGCCGGCGGGTCGTCGACGATGGCGAGCGCGCCGGCGGCGAACAGCTGCGATGCGGCGGTCGGGCAGTAGTGCGACAGGGTGACGGAGACACCCAGCGGCGTGAGCGTCGCGACGCGGGGGAAGTGGCGGCACGCGGAGGGCAGCGCGCTCTCGCCGAGCCGGCGGTGGACGGCGCACCGGCGACGCTCCCCCTCCGGTTCCAGGAAGACGCAGCGCCCGGCCGCGTCCTGGCCGAGGACCACGCGCGCCCCGTGCGGCAGGCCGGCGACCGCCCGGAAGGCGACGTCGGCTCCGGCGAAGGCGAGCCGGCCCGACGCGAGCGCGGCCTGCAGGCCGTCCTCCGCCGCCGGCTCCACCGGGATGGGCCAGCCCGACGAGCAGCACGCGCCGCTGTGGCCGCACCGGTAGCCGGCGTGGATCGAGAGGGCGCGGACGCGGACGGTCACGGCCGCGCGGCGGGCCGCTCCAGCCGTCCGTCCCGCACGACCACCCGCCCGTCCTTCACGACCGTCCGTACCGCGCCGACGCCCACCCGCACGAGGTCGAGCAGGCGCGCCGAGCGCAGGAGGACGAGGTCGGCCCGCTTGCCCGGCTCGATCGAGCCCACCTCGCCGTGGAGGTCGAGGGAGAAGGCCGGGTTCACGGTGACCGCGCAGAGCGCCTCCTCGAGGGCGAGGCCCATCGAGAAGCAGCCGATCGCCATCGCATAGGGCAACGAGGGCGAGAGGCCGCCGCCGGGGTTGACGTCGGTCGCGAGGGCCACCGGCGCGCCCGCCGCGACGAGCGCGCGGGCGGGGGCGAACCGTCCGAGCCGAAGGTAGAAGGCCGCGGTCGGCAGGAGCGTGGCGACGCACGCGGACTCGGCCAGCGCCTTCATGCCGGCCTCCGAGACGAACACGAGGTGGTCGGCCGAACGCGCGCGGAGCTCTCCGGCGAGCTCCGCCCCCCCGGAGCTCGCCAGCTCGTCGGCGTGGATCCGCAGCTTCATCCCGCGCTCGCGAGCGGCGAGGAGGATGCGGCGCGACTCCTCGACCGTGAAGACGCCCTCCTCGCAGAAGACGTCGGCGAAGACGGCGAGGCCGCGCTCGGCCACCGCCGGCACCATCTCCTCGACGAGGACATCCACGTAGCGCGAGCGGTCGCCGCGGTGCTCCGGCGGCACCTCGTGGGCCCCGAGGAACGTAGGCACGACGGTCACGGGGTGGCGCGCGGCGGCGAGGCGGATCGCCTCGAGGCTGCGGATCTCGGCCCCCGTCTCGAGGCCGTAGCCGCTCTTCACCTCGGCCGTGGTCGTCCCGCACAGGAGCATCTCGTCGAGGCGCGACGCGACGAGCGCGGCCAGCTCCTCGACCGAGGCCTCCCGGGTGGCCGAGACCGTGCGGACGATCCCGCCGCCCTCCGCCGCGATCTCCCGGTAGGTGGCGCCGGCCAGCCGGCGCCGGATCTCGTCGTCGCGGTCGCCGGCGAAGGCGAGATGCGTGTGGGAATCGACGAAGCCGGGCACCACCGCGGCACCCCCGGCGTCGAGCGTCTGCGCCCCGGGCCGCAGCGCCACCGCCGCGTCGAAGGCCGCGTCCGGGCCCACCCACGCGATGCGTCCCCCCGCCGCCGCGACCGCCGCGTCAGGCACGAGGCCGAGCTGCCCCATCGAGGCTCCGGCGCGGGGAGCGGTTCCGGCGAGCGTCGCGAGGAGCCCGATCCGCCGGACGGCGAGCTCGGCGGCGATCACGGAAAGAGCCGCTCCCGCGCGCAGGACGCGTCGAGGCCGGAGACGCTCACGACCTTGTTCCGAGAGGAGGTCCCGGTCACCACGCGCACCGCCGACGGCGCGACGCCGAGCGCCTTCCCGAGGAAGCGCGCGAGGGCCTCGTTCGCCGCGCCCTCCACGGGCGGCGCGGTCAGGCGCACGACGAGCGCCCCGTCGCGCTCGCCGCCGAGCGCGTCGCGGGACGCGCGGGGCTGCACCCGAACCCGCAGCGTGATCCCGCCGCCGGTGTCCCGCAGGTCGAGGGCCATGGGGAGAGGGGCCCGGCTACTGCCCGCTCGCCTCCTCGCGGCGCTTGAGGAAGCGCAGGTTGTCCTCGACCTCGGCCTCCTCCTGCAGGTCGAGGAGGTGGCTCAGTCGGCTGATGAGGGCGCGGATGTCGGTGCGCAGCGCGGTGCGGTGGCCGCGCAGCTCGAGGATCCCGCGCTCGACCTCGTGGGCCCGGCTCTGGGCCAGCTCGAGGAGGCGGTCGCCCTGCAGCTCGGCCTGCTTGACGATCGTGTCCGCCTCCTTGCGCGCGGCGTCGCGGATGTCCTCCGAGGCCTTCTGCGCGGTGAGGAGCGTGTTCTTGAGGATCGACTCGCGCTCGCGGTGCTCGTTGACGATGAGCTCGAGGTGCCGCAGCTGCTGCTCGACCTCGTCCCGCTCGCGCTGGAGCGCCGCCATCTCCTCGGCCACCGCGGCGAGGAACGCGCGCACCTCGTCGGGGTCGAAGCCACGGAACCGGGTGCCGAACGACTGGCGCTGGACGTCGGTCGGGGTCAGCTTCATGTCAGCTCCCGAAGGGGCCCCCGCCCATCGACTGGCGGCGGAGGACCATGGCGTAGTCGACGAGGGACTGGACGATCCCGTACTGGGCGAAGATCACGAGCCCGAACAGGACGAGGAACGCGATGTCGAGCGGGAAGTAGCGCAGGCTCGTGGGAAGCCAGCGGCGGATCAAGCGCAGCAGCGGGTCGGTCGCCGCGTGCAGGAACTGCACGATCGGGTTGCGCGGGTCCGCGTTCACCCAGGATATGACCGCGCGTGCGACGAGGATCCAGAAGTAGACGCTCAGGATCCCCTCCAGGACCCTCGCCACGCCCATCATCGCGTTCGCCAGCATCAGCATCCGCCGATTCCCCTCTCCTCAGGCCGCGCCGCGCTCGCCGAAGATCGCGGTGCCCACCCGCACCACCGTCGCCCCCTCCTCGACCGCGGGCTCGAGGTCGTGGCTCATCCCCATCGACAGCTCGCCCCCGGCGAGGAGGCCCGCCGCGCGCGCCTCGTCGCGCAGCTGCCTCAGGCGCCGGAAGAAAGGCCGCGCCCCCTCGGGGTCCTCGAAGAACGGCGGCAGGAGCATGAGCCCCTCGAGGCGCAGGCCCTCGGCGCCGCGGAGCGCCTCGAGCGTCGGAACGAGCTCCCGCTCGGGCAGGCCGAACTTCGTCTCCTCCCCCGCGAGGTCGACCTGCACGAGGGCGCGCAGCGTGCGCCCCGCCTCCGCGGCCGCCCGAGCGAGGCGCCGGGCGAGGTCGAGCGAGTCGACCGACTGAACGACCTCGAACAGCGCTGCCGCTCGGCGCGCCTTGTTCGACTGGAGGTGGCCCACGAGGTGCCAGCGGACGCCGCCGAGGTCGGCGGTGGCGGCGATCTTCGGCTCCGCCTCCTGGACGCGGTTCTCGCCGAAGTCGCGGACCCCGGCCGACCAGGCGGCGCGCACCGCCGCGGCGGGGTGGGTCTTGCTCACCGCGACCAGGGTCACCTCGGCCGGGGCGCGCGACGCGCGCTCCGCCGCCCGGGCGATCCTCTCCCGGACGGCGAGAACGCGCTCGGCGATCACTTCTTGAGGGCCTTCAGCAGCCCCTGGGCGGTCGCCACGTTGGCGGCGTCGGTGGGGTTCATGCTGAGGTACTTCTCGAGGTGCGCGATCGCCTCGGGCACCTTCCCCTGGCCGACCATGAGCGCCCCCAGCCGGAAGTACGCCTCGGTCATGCCCGGGTCCGCCTTGAGCGCCGCCTCGAAGGCGGCGATCGCCTCCTCGTTCTTGTAGGAGTTGAGGAGGAAGATCCCCTGGTTGAACTGGGCCTTCGCGTCGGCGGGGTTGGCCGAGGCCGACTTCGACATGACCTCCATGGCCTTCTCGGGCTGGCCGTTCTCCTGGTAGAGCCGGGCGAGCTGGGTCGCCATGTCCGCGGAGTCGGGCCTGATCTCGAGGCCCTTGAGATAGGTGGCCTCGGCCTGGGCGAAGTCCTTCTTGGCCGCGTAGACGGCCCCGAGGTTCTGGTAGACCTCGGGCACGTCGGGCGTCTTCTCGAGGATGGCCTTGTAGGCCGCCTCCGCCTCGTCGAGCCGGCCCGCGCCCTGCAGCGCCACCGCCTTCTCGAAGCTGCCCTTGAGCTCCGCCGCGGCGCTGCCCGCCTGCTGCACGGCCTGGGCGGCGCTCGCGAGCTTGAACGGCGGGACCTCGGTCGCGTCGCCGAGCGCGACCCGGACGTCGGCGACGGAGGTCTGGTAGCCCTCCTTGCTCGCCGTGAAGCGGTAGGGCCCGGGCTGCATCCCCACCTGCATGTACTCGCCCTTCTTGTTCGTCTTGACCTCGAACTTGCGCGTGATGCCGCCCTGGAACTCGATGAGGACCTTGGCGTCGGCGAGGGGCTGGCCCTGCGCGTCGAAGACCTTGCCGCGGGCGGTGCCGGTCTGGGCCCGGGCCGGGGCGGCGAGAAGGCCGAGGCCGAGGACGAGCCCGGCGGCGACGAGGAAACGCTTCATGGTGACTTCCTCCTACCTGTGGGACAAGTGTCTCACGCGGGGGTGCGATAGGGAATCGGGTCCGTCGCGCCCGCCTCCCGGAACCCCCGGAGCCTCAGGCGGCAGGACTCGCACCCGCCGCAGGCCTCCGCCTCCGCCTGGTAGCAGGACCACGTGCTCTCGAACGGGACGCCGAGCGCCAGCCCCTGCCGGACGATCTCGGCCTTCGACATCCGGATCACCGGCGTCTCGATCCGGATCGACGTCTCCGGCCGGGTGCCGAGCCGGACCGCCTCCTCGAAGGCGCGGTAGAACTCCGGACGGCAGTCGGGGTAGCCCGACGAGTCCTCCCACACCGCCCCCACGAACACCGCGCGCGCGCCGATCACCTCGGCCCAGGAGACCGCGGCCGCGAGCAGGTGTGCGTTGCGGAAGGGCACGTAGGACGTGGGCACGACGCCGTCGACCGGCTCGCCCTCGCGGACGGGCATCGCCGGGTCGGTGAGGCTGCTGCCGCCGATCTGCCGCAGGCCCGAGAAGTCCACGACCAGCCGCCGCTCGGCCGCGAAGTGGTCGGCGAGGGCACGGAACGCGGCGAGCTCGCGGGCCTCCGTCCGCTGGCCGTAGTTGCCGTGGAGGAACGCGAGACGGTGCTCGCGGGCGGCGAGGGCGGCGGTGACCGCGGAGTCCATCCCGCCCGACACGCAGACGACCGCGAGGTCCCGGGCGCTCACACGCCCCTCGCCACGCCCGGCCAGAGCACCTTGTGCAGCTGGACCTGCAGGCGCACGGGCAGGCCGTCCTCGAGGATCCACCGGCCGAGGACACCGGGGTCGAGGACGCCGTGCACGGCGGAGAAGAGCACGACGCAGCGCTCGGCGAGGCTGCGACCGAGCACGACGTCGCGCGACCACTCGTAGTCGGCTCGACCGTCGATCACGAACTTCACCTCGTCGGCGGGTCGGAGCTGGTCGAGGTTCGCCCACTCCATCCGCCGGCTCTCGCCCGAGCCCGGCGTCTTCACGTCGAGCACGGCCACCGCCCTCGGGTCGAGGGGCGCGATCGGGACGTGGCCCGAGGTCTCGACCACGACCTCCCACCCCTCGTCGAGGAGGCGCGTCACGAACGCGAAGGCGTCGGGCTGGGCGAGCGGCTCGCCCCCGGTGAGGCAGAGGAGGCGCACCGGGAAGCGGCGGAGCTCGGCGAGGAGGTCCTCCTCGTCGCGCCGCGCGCCCTCGTGGAAGGCGTAGGCGGTGTCGCACCACACGCACCGCAGCGGGCAGCCGGTCAGGCGAACGAAGGCGCAGGGGCGGCCGGCGCGCGTCCCCTCGCCCTGGATCGAGAAGAAGACCTCGTTGACGGTCAGCATCCCCGCCCGGCCCTCGCCGCGGCCGTCCTCGCGGTCCTCATTCCCGGTAGGTCGCGCTGCAGCCGGGCGCTTCCCAGACCCGGACCCGGACGAGCCTCTCCCCCTCCTCGCCCATCGCGCGCCGCACCTCGCGGAAGAAGTAGCGGGCCACGGCCTCGGCGGACGGGCTCTGGCCGGCGAAGTCGGGGTGGCTCGTGATGTCGCCGTAGTGGAAGCGGCGGGCGATCTCCGCCACTGCCTCCTTGAGGTGCTCGAAGTCGACCACCACCCCGAGCGCGTCGAGCGAGTCGCCCTCGGCCACCACCTCCACCCGCCAGTCGTGCCCGTGCTGCGGCTCGATCGGCTGCCCGCCCCGGTGCAGGACGTGGGTGGCGCAGAACGTCGTCTCGTACGCGACCTCGAACATTGCCCCATGGTGCCGCCGGCCCCGGGGCCGTGTAAAGCGGCGGCGCCCGGCTGCGCGCGCGAGGCGGTCCTGGAGCGGCGCAGGGGACCGCGCCCGAACCCCGCCCGGGGCGCCCGGCCGGGTGAGTGAGCCATCTGGCATGGTAGGCTGATGGCATGCGAACGACCATCGACAAGGCAGGGCGGGTCGTGATCCCGGCTGCAGTTCGCGCGCGCGCCGGGCTGCGTCCCGGCACCAGCATCGAGGTGCTCGTGGACGACCTCTCCGTGCGCCTCGTCCGGCGGGTCCCGCCGCCGAAGCTCGTTCGGGTCCGGGGGCGGCTCGTGGCTCGGCCGACCGCGGCGGCCAGGGACCTCCCCGACGTGGACGTGGCGACCCTGATCGAGGAGGAGAGGAACCGCTGGCCCCGCTGAGCCGGGCGTTCCTCGACACCAGCGTCCTGCTGGGAGGGCTGATCGAGTTCGGCCCGCGGGTGGCCGGGGCGCAGGCGGTTTTGCAGGCCGTCTCGGAGGGCGCGCCGGGGCGGACGCTCACGTCCTGGCACTGCTGCCTGGAGTTCTACGCGGTGGCGACTCGGCTGCCCGAGGAGTTCCGGCTGAGCCCCGCGGATGCCGGACGCCTGCTGGAGGAGGAGCTGCTGGTCCGGCTCCGCGTGGTGGACCTGCCACAGGGGAAACGGCTCGACCTGGTGCGCGACGCCGTGCGGGAACGCGTGGCGGGTGGCCGCTTCTACGACGCCCACATCGCGGAGACCGCACGATGCGCGGGGGCCCGCGTCGTCGTGACCGACAACGTTCGGCACTTCTCCGCCCTTCGCACACACGGCATCCGCGTCCTCGACAGCACCGCGTTCGCATCCGAGCTCGCCCGCCGGGGCTGAGCCGGACCGCTAGCGGACCGGATCCTGGCCGAGCGCCGGCGGTTCCAGGCCGACCGCGGCGTCGAGGACGACGTCACGCCGGCGGTCGTGGACGTCCTGGGCTGAGGCCGGGGACCGTCCCGCAACTCCCTTGCCGTTTCCTTCGCGTCCGCCCGGCGACTCGCCGGCTGCGCCTGCCTAGCTTCCCGACTGGCCGGACCGAGCGCGGGAGGGCGCACGAGGGAGTGTTCGACGGGCCGCCGGGCGGGGATCCTCGCGGTGGCGTTGCTGCTCGCGGCCGCGGCGGGGTCGGCGCGGGCCGAGGGGACGCCGGGAACGACGGCCGGTGACGCCGGTGGCGCGCTGAGCGTTGCCGCCGGCGGCGGGCTCACCGTCTGGGACGACGGGCCCTGGGTGGGCCACGTCCGCTTCGGGGGCGAGCGCACGAGCGACCGGGGCCTCGGCATCGCGATCGACGGCGGGTGGCTCTGGTTCGGGCAAGACCCGTCCTACGGGGTGGGCACGGCGTCGCCCTCGCTCGTCCTCGGCCTCGGGCGGAGCGGACGGACGAGTGGTTCGCTCCGGGGCGGCTACACGATGCTCTTCCGGGACGGCGTGGCCCACGCGGCCCACGCGGGCTTCGCGGTCGACCACCGCCTCCGGTCGGGCGGCCGCGTGCGCCTGGAGGTGCGCGACACTTTCCTCCCGCAGGCTCTCTCGTTCCACGTCGTGGAGGTGGCGATCGGCGTCACCTTCCCGATGGGAGGCGGCGGGCGGACGGCGTCGCTCGGCCCCGGAGGCCGGTGAAGCCCGGGCCGCCCTACCCTCGGAGGGCCTCGCGGAAGGCCCGCACGGCCTGCAGCACGGTCGGGCGGTCGAGGAACGAGGCGAGCAGCTCGACGTCCAGCTCGGGGAAGAGGGCGCTCCGCGTGACGGTCTCGTAGCGGTCACCGCGAAGGACGTGGACCTCGATCCGTCCGTCCCTCCAGAACCAGACCTCGCCCACCCCGAGACGGGCGTACACCTCCAGCTTGTCGATCCCCCCGCTCGTCCAAACGACCTCGATCGCGAGGTCGGGCCGCTCGCGGCCCTGGTCCTCTCCCACGATGTAGCACTCGTCCGGCTCCGCCCCGCTCTGCCGCGGGGCGCTCTTGAGGGTCCAGCTCCCGTAGGGGGAGAGGTCGACCCCCCGGTCGAGAGCCCAGGCCTCGAGGAGGCGGCCGATGTACGACTTGTTCCGCTGGTGATCCTTCGATGGGGTCATCAACTCGAGCGCTCCGTCGAGAAAGGCGACGCGCGGGCTGGAGGCCTCGCCGCGCAACGCGACGAGAGCCTCGTAGTGAGACCAGGGCACGCCGTGCATCACCACGCGCTGGTCGGCGGTCGGCACGTACTCGCCGGCGGGCACGCTCGGGGGGACCGCCATGACCGAGATCGTAGCACCTCCGTCGGCGCGGCCGCCTCGGCCAGGCGCTTCACCGGCCGTATGATGGCGCCCCGTGACGACCGACCTGCGCCGGGGGGCGTTGTACATGGTGGCCTCGGCGCTGCTCTTCGCGTCGATGGCGGCCACCGTGCGCGTGGCCTCGCGCGAGCTGCCGAACGCCCCGATCGTCTTCTTCCGGCACTTCATCATGCTGGCGTTCCTCCTGCCCTGGCTGTGGAGGCAGGGGCGCGAGGCTCTGCGGACCGAGGACTTTCCCGGCCACCTCGTGCGGGGGCTCGCCGGCGTGTCCGCGGTCGCCTGCTACTTCTACGCGATCGCCCGCCTGCGCCTCGCCGACGCGGTGCTGCTCAACCAGTCGATGCCGCTGTTCATCCCGCTCGTCGAGCGGGCCTGGCTCGGCGAGCGGATCCCCCGCCGGCTGTGGGGCGTCCTCGCCCTCGGCTTCGCCGGCCTGCTGCTGATCCTGCGCCCCGGCACCGGCGTCTTCGAGCCGGCGGCGCTCTTCGGCCTCGCCTCGGCCGTCCTCGCCTCGATCGCGCAGGTCGGCATCCGCCGGCTCACCCGCACCGAGCCGGTGACGCGCATCGTCTTCTACTTCGGCCTCGTGGCCTCCGTCGTCGCGCTCGCGCCGGCGGTCCACTGGTGGAAGGACCCCTCGCCCTTCACCTGGGCCGTCCTCCTCCTGATGGGCGTCTTCGCGACCCTCGGCCAGCTGACCCTCACCCGCGCCTACCTCCACGCGCCGGCGGCGAGCGTCGGTCCCTTCCTGTACGTCGGGCCGGTGTTCGCCGGGCTCATCGACTGGGTGGTGTGGGGACGGCTGCCCGACGCGCTGTTCGTCCTCGGTGCGCTGATCGTGATCGGCGCGGCGACGCTCGCCCTGCGGCTGCGGGGACGAGTCGCGGGACCGGGGCCGGAGGGGACCTGATCGTCCCCCGGCCTCAGGCCATCGCGGCGGTCCTCAGGAGCAGGTGATCACTCGCCGACGCCGATCCTCGCCAGGACCTCCGGGGGGCAACCCGTCCACTCGGCCACGAAGGTGTTCCCGGTGTAGCGCAGGTCCTCCACCCCCATTCGGCTCGACCAGAAGCCCGAGGCCACGAGGTCGCGGAAGAGCGAGAAGAACGCCGCCCCCGGCCCCATCTCCGGCCGGGCCTTCTCCGGCCAGGCGATGTCGTCGAGCACGGCGGTCCGCTCGCCCCCGGCGCACTCCACGAAGGGCTTCGAGAACCGGGCGCGGCACTCGCGGTCGAGCCACGCGAGCCCGCCCCTCACCCGCGTCTGCAGGCTCTCCTTCTCGCGCGCCTCCGCGAGGGGGTCGTCGAGGATGAAGTCGACGAACTCCGGGACGAGCGCGTCGGTCGCGCTCCCCGAGCGCTCGTCTGCCGGGATCACCTCGTCCGCGAGGGCGCGCACGGTCGCCCACTCGTGCGCGGTGAAGAACTTCGGCGCCCCGGGCGTACCCTTGGCCACCTTCGCCGCGGCCTTGTGCACGTGCTCCTGCGCGGCCTGCAGCCGCCCGGCCGAGAGGGTGAGCCCCGCCGCGAGCGGGACCGTCCCCACCCGCCTCAGCGCCTCCCGCCGGTCGATCGGGGGCGGCGCGACGTCTCTCTTCGCCTCGCTCACAGGTTCCCCCTCTTCCGCTCCTCGGCGATGTGTTCGGCCGTCCTCATCGCGAGGGCGAGGATCGTCCAGGTGGCGTTCTTGTGGGCGTTCGTCACGAAGGGCCCCGCGTCGGCCACGAACACGTTCCTCGCGTCGTGCGCCTGGCACCACTCGTTGAGGACCGAGGTCCGCGGGCTCGTCCCCATGCGGGTCGTCCCCACCTCGTGGATGATCTCGCCGCCGATCGAGATCCCGTCCTCGGTCGGGGCCTGCGTGCGGGCGCGGAGGCTGCGGTTTCGCTCGACGACCTTGCCGCCCATCGCCTCGATGATCTCGCCGAAGGTCCGGCGCATGTGGCGGGCCTGCGCCCGTTCCGTCTCTCCCCACTCCCAGTGGAAGCGCAGCACCGGGATCCCCCAGCGGTCCACGACCTCGGGATCGATCTCGCAGTAGCTCTTCTCGTTCGGGATCATCTCCCCGCGCCCGCTGAAGCCCACGAAGGCCCCGTAGTAGCGCCGGTAGTCTTCCTTCAGCGCCCGGCCGTAGCCGCCGCCCTGTACCTGCTCGATCCCGCCGCCGAAGCCGTAGCCGGGCATGTGCCGGCCGCCGCCGAGCTCGACGTGGTACCCGCGGGGGAAGTCGAGCTTGCGGTTGTCGAGCCACCAGGGGATGTAGACGTGCATGCCCCCGACGCCGTCGTCGTTGTGGGGCGGCAGGTCGGCGAGGGCGGGGACGAAGCCGGAGACGCTCGTGCCCACGGTGTCGGTCAGGTAGCGGCCCACGGCGCCGCTCGAGTTGGCGAGACCGTTCGGGTGGCGGCTCGAGCGCGAGTTGAGCAGGAGCCGCGCCGACTCGCAAGCGCTCGCGGCGAGGACGACCACCCGCGCGCGCACGTGGCGGTCCCGGCCCGTGGCCGTGTCCACCCAGGCGACGCCGGTCGCGAGGCCCTCGGCGTCGGTCGTGACTTCGCGGGCCATGGCCCCGGTCACGATCGTCAGGCGGCCGGTGGCGAGAGCCGGGGGCAGGAGGACGGAGGGTGTCGAGAAGTTGGAGTGGGTCGAGCAGCCGCGACCGCACTGGCTGCAGTAGTGGCAGGCCGGGCGGTCGCCGAGGGGCCGCGTGAGGATCGACAGGCGCGAGGGGATGACCGGGATGCCGAGGCCCCTGCAGGCCTTCTGGATCGCGAGCTCGTAGCAGCGCGGCTTCGGGGGCGGCATGAAGACGCCGTCCGGCTCGTTCTCGATCCCCTCGTTCGAGCCGAAGATCCCGACCATCCGGTCGAGGCGGTCGTAGTAGGGCTCGAGGTCCTCGTAGCCGATCGGCCAGTCGTCCCCGAGGCCGTCGCGGCTGCGTCCCTTGAAGTCCCAGGGGCCGAAGCGGAGGGAGATCCGTCCCCAGTGGTTCGTGCGACCGCCGAGCATGCGCCCGCGGAACCACATGAAGCGGGAGCCGGGGGCGACGGTGTAGGGCTCGCCCTCGATGTCCCAGCCCCCCACGCAGGCGTCGAACTCGCCGAACGGCCGCCCGCGGTGGCCCTTGCCGCGCCGGGGCGAGTCGTAGTTCCAGGCGAACATCGCCCCGTCCTTGCCCGAGTCCCAGGGCTGCCCCGCCTCGAGCATCACGACCTCGGCCCCGGCCTCCGCGAGGACCTTCGCCGCCATCCCGCCGCCCGCCCCCGACCCCACGACGCACACGTCCCACGTCGGAGGCGGCGCCAGGATCTGCATGGACGCGAAGCTATCCCCGCCCGCCGGGAGCGTCAAGGCGGCGGTCGACGGTCACGGTGCGACCGGCTTCGCCGGCCCGGTCAGCTCGACGTCGGCGGTCACCACCGCCGTCGTCGGCGCGTCGGCGGTGCCGGTGAGCCCCGGCTGCTTGCCCCCGACCGCGATCGTGAACAGGCCCGGCTCGACGAGCCTCCGGCCGTCCGCCGCGATCATCGAGAACGCCCGCTCGTCGAGGGTGAAGCGCACGATGCGCCTCTCCCCCGGCTTCAGGGACACGCGACGGAAGCCCTTGAGCGAGCGCAGCGGCACCGGGGCCGAGGCCTCGCGGTCGCTCACGTAGAGCTGGACCACCTCGTCCGCCGCCACCGTCCCCACGTTGCGGACCTCCACCGACACGGCGACCGGGGCGCCGGCCGCCGCCCTCTTCGGCACCGCGAGCTTTCCGTACTCGAAGCGCGAGTAGGAGAGGCCGTGCCCGAACGGGTAGAGCGTCTCGCCCGTGAAGTAGCGGTACGTCCGGCCCTTCATCGAGTAGTCCTCGAAGGGGGGCAGGTCCGCGACCGAGCGGTAGAAGGTGACCGGCAGCCGGCCGCCAGGGCTCGCGTTCCCGAAGAGCACGTCGGCCACGGCCGTGCCCGCCGCCTCGCCGGGGTACCACGCCTGCACGATCGCGGGCACGTTCCGGTCGGCCCACCCCACGGACAGCGCGCTGCCGCTCATCAGCACGAGCACCACGGGCTTGCCCGAGGCCGCCGCCACGACCTTCTCCAGGAGCTCCTGCTGGACCTTCGGCAGGTCGAGGCTCGTCCGGTCGCCGCCGGCGAAGCCCTCGATCCGCACCGGCATCTCCTCGCCCTCGAGCCGCGACGAGAGGCCGAGGACCATCACCACCGCGTCGGCCGCCTTCGCCGCGGCCACCGCCTCCGCGACCTCGTCCCCCCGCCCGCCCGGCGTCTCCCACAGGAGCTGCGCGACCGCGTCGTACTTCTCGTGCTCGACCTCGAGGCGGACCGGGTACGCGACGCCCTCCCGCATGAGGACGCTGCCGAGGATCGTGGCCGGGTCGTGGTCGGAGCGGCCCTGGGCGATCGGCTTGCCGTCCACGAGCAGCCGGCAGGCGTTCGCGCAGCGTGCGCCCAGGGTGTGGCGCCCGGTGGCTCCCGCCGTGAGGAAGCCCGTCCAGCGGACCGAGAAGGAGTCGTCGTCGAGCGCCGGGTCGGGCGAGCGGTCGGCCCAGTCGAAGTCGACCGCGGGGTCCGTCCGCGTCAGCACCGGAGCGCCGTCGAAGTGTCCGCGGTAGTAGGCGGCCGAGAGGCCGGGCCTGCGGCCGGCGCCGCTCCCGGTGGACAGCGCCGAGGCCGGCACCACCTGCAGATCGGGCAGCCCGGCCGCGAGCGGCCCCCCGCGCGCGTACGTCACCTTGGTGCCCGCCCCCGCCGCGGCCCGGATCCCGGCGAGGATCGTGACCGGCGCGATCGGGGTGCCGTTGTAGTTGCCGAGGAGCACCTCGACGTCGTCGGCGTTCGGCCCGACGACCGCGAGCGACCGCAGTCCCTTGCGGAGGGGCAGGGTGCCGTTCTCGTTCTTGAGCAGCACGATCGACTTGCGGGCCGCCTCGAGGGCCAGCTCCCGGTGCTTCGCCGAGTTCACGACGCCCTCGTAGGTGAAGCCGGCCCAGGGCAGCCGCCCCGGAGGGTCGTAGACGCCGAGCCGAAGCTGCGCGCGGAACAGCCGCCGCAGCGCGAGGTCGAGGTCGCTCTCCTTCACGAGGCCCTGCTTCACCGCGTCGCCGAGGTAGAGGTAGGAGTCGGTGGCGCCCGCCGCCCACGAGCCCGCCCCGCACTCGAGGTCGGTCCCGGCGAGCAGCGCCATCGCGGCCCCCTCCGCCGCGGTCTTGCGGGCCTTGTGGTTCTCGTGGATGTCGATCACCGCCCCGCAGTCGGAGACGACGTACCCCCCGAAGCCCCACTGCCTCCGCAGGACCGTCCCGAGCAGCTCGTCGTTCCCGCACGCGGGCTGGCCCCGCACCGAGTTGTAGGCGCACATCACCGACTCGGCCCTGGCGTTCACCACCAGGTCGCGGAAGGCGGGGAGGTACGTCTCGCGCAGGTCGGTCTCGGTGGGAACCGCGTCGAACGTGTGGCGCGAGGACTCGGGACCGCTGTGGACCGCGTAGTGCTTGGCGGTCGCGACGGTCTTGAGGTAGCGCGGGTCCTCGCCCTGCATCCCGCGGACGAACGCGGTGCCGATCGCTCCGGTGAGGAACGGGTCCTCCCCGTAGGTCTCCTGGCCGCGACCCCAGCGCGGGTCGCGGAAGATGTTGATGTTGGGCGACCAGAAGACGAGCCCCTGGTAGAGGTTCCGCTTGCCGCGGGCCTGCCACGTGTTGTTCATGGCCCGCGCCTCGTCCGAGATCGCGGTCGCCACGCGCCGCATCAGCTCGTCGTCCCAGGTCGCGGCGAGGCCGATCGCCTGCGGGAACACGGTCGCGCGCCCGGTCCGGGCGACGCCGTGGAGGGCCTCTCCCCACCACGGGAACGGCGGGATCCCCAGCCGCTCGACCGGCGCCGCCCGCTCGATCATCAGCGAGACCTTCTCGTCGAGCGTGAGCCGGCCGATCAGGTCGTCGACCCGCTTCTCGACCGGCAGGTCGGGGTTGCGGAAGGGCAGGTCGGCCGGCGCCTCGGCCCGTGCCCCGAGGGGCGCGACGAGGGCGAAGGCGAGGGCGACAGAGGCGGCGGCGCGTCGCGGGGTCATGTCTTCTCCTCCGATGACCCCGCGACGTTACCGTCCGCGGTCGCGGCCCGTCAATGAATCAGACGGTCAGAATCGGTAGCCGAGGGCGACGCTCAGGCTGAAGCCGGTCGACTGGTAGAGGCCGTCGTAGTCGTACCGGCTCAGCCCCTGGGTCGAGCGGTCCGAGTAGACGAGGTAGCGCGCGGTCGCGTCGAGGCGCACGTTCTCCCGCTTGTACGAGCCGCCGAGGGCGAAGCCGTGCCGGTCCTCGTCGTGGAGGAAGGGCGAGATCGTCTCCGTCGGCTGCGGGCTGTGGTCGTAGCTGTAGCCCCCGCGCACCTCCCAGGTCTCGCTGATGACGTACTCCACGCCCAGGGCACCGCGCCAGGTGTCCTCGTAGAGCTGGGGGAGCGTGTTGCTGAGCGAGGGTGTCGTCGGGAACGTGACCTCGACCTCGTCGAAGCTCGACCACAGCATCCACTGGAAGTCCGCTTCGACCGTCCAGTAGCCGGTCTTGTAGGCCACCCCCACCGCGATCGCCGCCGGGTAGGTGAAGTCGACGGCCGCCATCTGGGTGGGAGGGAGGGCGGCGGCGACCGCGTTGTCCACGGTCTGGTTGCCGGTGAGGATCTGGACGAAGTCCGCCTGGGCGTCGTGGGTGAGGCTCACGCGGTGGCGGTAGGAGGCCCCGATCGAGAGGCTCTCGCTCGGCATCGCGAGGATGCCGAAGTTGAAGCCGATCCCCGTCTTCCAGTCGCTGTCGAGCGTGTACTCGGCCACGTCGGTCGGCGTCGGGAAGGGGTTCGGGCTCGCCTGCAGCCGGCGCACCGTCTTGAAGTCCGAGAAGCGCACGTCGAGCCCGGCGCCGATCGCCAGGCGGTCCTCGATCCGATAGGCCACGGTCGGGTTGAGCGACCAGGAGTTCACCGAGCACTCGACGCAGATGTAGCGTCCGGTGAACTGGTCGGGGTTCTCCCACTCGCTGCGGAAGCCGAAGGGCCGGTTGAAGCCGACGCCGAGGTAGAGGCTGTCCCCCGCCTGCTGCGAGTAGTAGATGGTGGGGATCGCGCCGAGGCCGCGGCTCGAGGACTCGAGGGTCCCCGGGGGAGGAAACGGCCCCTCCCCGGTGAAGTCGGTGGACAGCCCCCCGAACAGCGCGCCGACGTAGAGGTGGTTCCCTCTCAGGAAGCCGATGCCGGCCGCGTTGAAGTAGATGGCCGAGGGGTCGGCGGCCTGCGCGACGTAGGCGCCCGAGAACCCCATGGCCCGGGCGCCCTGGCTCTCCAGGGCGAAGCCCGACGCGCGGGCGAGGGCGGGGGAAGCGAGTAGCGGCAGCGCCAGCAGCGCCCGCAGCGCGCGGCTTCGGACAGCCAGGGTCATCGAACCTCCTCGAAATCGTAGGGCGCAGGAAGTATAGCAGCCCCCGCATCTTGGGTCTCGTGCGGCCGGTCACCCCCACCGGTCGGGGGGGCCGGGTCAGCCGATGAACCGGGCCACGTCGCCGAGGTCGTGGACGAGGCGCGCGGGCGGGAGGCTCTCGAGGAAGCGGCGGCCGTAGGACTTCGTGAGGAGCCGGGAGTCGAGGACGGCGAGGATGCCCCGGTCCGTCGCGGTGCGGATGAGGCGGCCGAGGCCCTGCTTCAGCATGAGGACGGCCACCGGGACCTGGTACTCGCCGAACGGGCTCTGGCCGCGGCTGCGCAGGCGCTCGATCCGGGCCGCCACGACCGGGTCGCCCGGCGAGGCGAAGGGGAGCTTGTCCACGATCACGCAGGACAGCTGCTCGCCGGCCACGTCGACCCCCTGCCAGAAGGACGCGGTGGCGAGGAGGACGGCGTGGGGCGTCTCGCGGAACGTGTCGAGCAGCTGCGCCTTCGGGGCCTCGCCCTGGATGAGGAGGGGGTACTCGACCCGCCCGGCGATGCGCTCGGCCACCGCGTTCATGTTCGCGTAGGAGGTGAAGAGGACGAAGGCCCGCCCGCGCGACAGCTCGAGCAGGCGCACGACCTCCTCCGCCGCGCGAGGGACGAACTCGGGGGACTGGGGCTCGGGCATCCCCTCGGGCACGTAGAGCACGGCCTGATCCTCGTAGCGGAACGGGGAGGGCAGGAGCAGCTCGGCGGTCGGCCGGAGACCCAGGCGGTCCTTCACGTACGTGAAGCCGCCGTCGACGGCGAGGGTGGCCGATGTCAGGACCGCCGCGCGGACCTCGCCGAACAGCAGCTCCTGCAGCCGCCCCGACACGTCGATCGGCATCGCGCGCAGGAAGACGCCCCGGCCGCGGGTCTCGACGAAGTAGACGTGGTCGTCGGTCTCGGCGCGCATCAGGAAGCCGAGCTCGCTCGCGAGCTGCAGCGCGCGGCCGGCGAGAGAGGCGAGGGGCTCGGGCCGGTCGGGCACGGCGAGCAACGCCGTGCGCAGGCCCTCGAGCCGCTGCAGGAGGCCGAGCGACTCCTCGGCGACCCGGGCGCTCATCCAGCCCGGCCCCAGGCGGCCGACGCGGCCGCGCGCGAGCAGGGAGAACAGGCGGTCGCCGCGCAGGCGCACCCCCTCGACCTCGGCCCGCACGTCGCGCGCGTCGAGCGAGGCCGCCTTCAGCTCTCGCTCCACGTCGCGGGAGAGGTCCTCCACCCGGTGCGACGAGACGTGGACGCCGAAGTACTGCGTGGCGACGTCCTCGACGAGGTGCGCCTCGTCGAGGACGACCGTGTCGTAGGCGGGCACCACTTGGCCGTAGCTGCCGTCCTTCACCGCGAGATCCGCGCAGAGCAGGTGGTGGTTCACCACCACGAGGTCGGCCTCGAGCGCGCGCTGGCGCATCCGCGTCACGAAGCACGAGTCGAACAGCGAGCACGACTGGCCGATGCAGTTCTCGCTCGCCGCCGAGACCTCGCGCCAGAACTCGACGCTGTCCGGCATGTCCTCGACCTCGGAGCGGTCTCCGGTCTCGGTGAGCGGCGCCCACGCCTCGACCGCGCGGAAGACCGGGATCTCCTCGAGGCGGCGGAACGTGCCCGCCTTGCCGAACGAGGCGAAGCGCAGGAGGCAGAGGTAGTTGGCGCGGCCCTTCATGACCGCGACGCTGAGCTCGCGGCCGAGCGCGCGGGCGAGGATCGGGATGTCCTTCTGGACGAGCTGCTCCTGGAGGTTCTTGGTGCCGGTGGAGACCACCACGCGGCGGCCGAGCTCGACGGCGGGGAGCAGGTACGCGAGCGTCTTGCCGGTGCCGGTGCCGGCCTCCGCGAGGAGGAGCCCCCCCGAGTCGAGCACCTCGGCCACGGCCTCCGAGAGCTTGCGCTGCGCCTTGCGCTCCTCGTAGCCGGGGAGGGCGCGGGCGAGGGGGCCGTGGCGGTCGAAGAAGCGCGCGGGGGAGATCACGCGCTCACTTCCGCCAGAAGGCCGGGGTGAGGAGCACGACGAGCGTGTAGAACTCGAGCCGGCCCGCGATCATGCAGACGGACAGGATCCACTTCGCGAGCCCCGGGAGCTGGCCGTAGTTGTCGGCCGGGCCCACCGCCCCGAGCCCCGGCCCGATGTTGAACATGCAGGCCACGACCGCGGTGAACGCGGTGAGCAGGTCGAGCCCCATCGCGGCGAGGAGCAGGCCGCTCACCGCGAGGACGAGGAGCGAGAGGTAGATGAGGCTCAGCAGGCTCTGGATCGTCTCCTCGGGGGTCACCCGCCCGCCGAGGCGGATCGCGAAGACCCCGTGGCGCTCCACCATGCGCCTGAACTCCCGGCCCACGACGCGGGCGAGGAGGACGACCCGGGCGATCTTCACCCCGCCCGCGGTCGAGCCGGTGCAGCCCCCGACGAACATCAGCCCGAGCAAGATCGCCTGGGCGAGGGGGAACCAGCTCTCGAAGTCCTCGGTCACGAAGCCGGTGGTCGTCTGGATGCTCGCCACCTGGAAGGCGGCGGCGCGCACCGCGCGGGAGGGAGGCAGGCCGTCGTGGAGCACGAGGGTGAGGGCCACGAGGGCGGCCGCGGAGAGGAACACGAGCAGGTAGGCCCGCACCTCGAAGTCGGCGAGGAAGCCCCGAGCGCGCCGCTCGACGAAGAGGCGGTGGTGCTGGACGAAGCTCATCCCCGCGAGGAGCATGAACAGGACGATGATCCACTCGACGGCGGGGCTCGCGAAGGCGCCCACGCTCGCGGTGCGGGTGGAGAAGCCGCCGGTGCCGAGGGTGGAGAACGTGTGGCACACCGCGTCGAGCCAGCTCATTCCGGCCGCGCGCAGGGCGAGGGCCTGGACCACGGTGAACGCGAGGTAGACCCGCCAGAGGGCGAGCGCCGTCTCCGCGATGCGGGGCTTGAGCTTCTCCGACTTCGCTCCCGAGAACTCGGCCCGGTAGAGGGCCATGCCGCCGTGCCCGACCACGGGCAGCACGGCGAGGCCGAGGAGCACGATGCCCATCCCGCCGATCCAGTGGGTGAGGTGCCGCCACACCTGCACGGGCTCGGCGAGGACCTCCACCCGCGCGAGCACCGTCGCGCCGGTCGTCGTGAACCCGGAGGCCGACTCGAAGAAGGCGTCCGTGGTCGAGGCGAAGGCGCCCGACCAGAGGAAGGGAAGCGCGCCGAACGCCGAGATCGCGAACCAGGCGAGGACCACGAGAAAGAGCGCCTCGCGCTGGCCGAGCTCTCTCTCCGGCCGGGGCAGGACCAGGCGGAGGAGCCCCCCGCCGCCGGCGGTCGCGAGCGCACCCCACGCCACGGGAGAGACTCCCCCCGCGCCGGAGAGGAGGCTCCACGCGACGGGGAACAGCATCGCGCCGGCGAGGGCGAGGAGGAGCTGGCCGAGGACGAAGCCGACCTCGCGGAAGCGGATCAATGCCGCCCCTTCCCCGCCTCCGCGAGGAAGGCCGACTCCAGCTCGGGGACCGCGCTCTCCAGCGTGAAGAAGATGACGCGGTCGCCGGCCTGGATCTCGACGTCGCCCCGGGGGACGGCGGCGGTGCCGTCGGGGCGCACGATCGCCCCCACGATCGAGCCGCGCGGGAAGCGCAGGTCGCGCAGCTTGCGCCCCACGTAGGCCGAGCGCTCGGTGGCCACGAGCTCGATCGCCTCCGCCTCCTCCTCGCGGAAGGTGGTGACGGACATCACCCGGCCCTTGCGCACGAACTGCAGGATGCGGTCGACCGCGGCGAGGCGGGGGCTGACCGTGGTGTGAACCCCGAGGCGCTGGGCGAGGGGCAGGTAATTGAGGCGGTTGATGAGGGCGACCACCTTGCGCGCCCCGAGCCGGCGGGCGAGGAGCGAGCCGATGATGTTGTCCTCGTCGTCGTTCGTGAAGGCGAGGAACGCGTCGACCCCCTCGATGTTCTCCTCCTCGAGGATCGCCTGGTCGGTGCCGTCGGCCCGGATCACGGTCGTCTTCTCGAGGATCTCGGCGATGCGGGCGGAGCGCCGCGCGTCCTTCTCGAAGAGCTTGACCGCCACCCCCTGCCCCTCGAGCATCTCCGCGCAGGTGATGCCGAGCTGCTTACCCCCCACCACGAAGACCCGGTCGAGCGCGCCGGGGGCCTCGAGGCCCATGAAGCGGATGACCGCCTCGAGGTTCTCGCGGGTCGCGACCGTGTAGACGTGGTCGCCCTCGCGCAGGTCCACCGCCCCGTGGGGGACGATCACCTGCGCGCCGCGGAAGACGAGGGCCACGAGCGAGTCGGCGGGCGGCCCCTTCTCCTGGAGCTGCTGCAGGGTCTGGCCGGCCAGCCAGGAGCCCGGCTCCAGCGTCATCCCGAACAGCTTCACCCGCCCGTCCGCGAAGTCGACCACGTCGGACACGCCGGGGAGACGGATCACGCGCATGACCCGCTCGGCGAGGTCGCGCTCGGGGTGGATCACGAGGTCGATGCGGATCCCCGCCTCCGCCACCACCCGGCGCCACTCGTCCACCTCGTAGGTGCGGATGCGGGCCACCCGCACCTGCTCCTTCGCCTCGACCTGCCCGATCATGCAGGCGAAGACGTTCACCTCGTCGAGGTTGGTCACCGCGATGAGCATCTGCGCGTCGGCGATGCCCGCCCGCCGCAGCACGTTCACCCGGGAGGCGCTGCCCTGGACGATACGGGCGTCGAGCGACTCCTCGAGCGCGGCGCAGCGCTCGGGGTCGGGGTCGACGATCGTGACCTCGTTCCCCTCCCGCACGAGCCGGCGGGCGATGAGGGCCCCGACCTGGCCGCCCCCTGCGATCAGCACGCGCATCGGCGGGAGGTTAGCTCACCCGCCCCCGTCCGTCACCCCCGGGGGGTCATAATGCGCCCATGCGCAGCCCAGACGCCGTGTCCCTCTCTCTCGCCCTCGTCCTGCTCGCCGCCGCCTCCGCTCCTGGCCAGCCGCCCGGCCCTCCTCCGGCCCCCGCGCCCCTCCCCGCCGGGACGAAGGTCCTGAAGGACCTCGCGTACGTCGAGGGCGGGCACGAGCGGCAGAGGCTCGACCTCTACCTGCCGCCCTCCGGCAAGGGCTGGCCGCTCGTCGTCTCGATCCACGGCGGGGCCTTCCGCATGGGCAGCAAGGACGGCGAGCCCGCCCGCTCGGCGGGCGCGTTCCTCGCGCGCGGCTTCGCGGTGGCCGCGATCAACTACCGCCTGAGCCAGCACGCCGTCTTCCCCGCCCAGATCGAGGACGGCAAGGCGGCGGTGCGCTGGCTCCGGGCGAACGCGGCGCGCCACGGGTACGACCCCTCGCGCATCGCCGCGTACGGCGGCTCGGCCGGCGGCCACCTCGCGGCGATGCTCGGCACGACCGGCGACTTCCGGGCCTTCGACGTCGGCGCCCACCTCGACCAGTCGAGCCGCGTCCAGGCGGTCGTCGACTTCTTCGGCCCGACCGACTTCCTGCAGATGGACGCCCACCGCCTGAACGACCGAGCGATGGTCCACGACACGCCCGACTCGCCCGAGTCGCAGCTCGTGGGCGGGCCCATTCGCGACAACCCCGACAAGGTGGCCCGCGCGAACCCGATCACCTACGTCACGCAGGACGATCCGCCGTTCCTGATCGTCCACGGCGACGCCGATCTCCTGGTGCCGCACCACCAGAGCGTGCTGCTCGAGGAGGCGCTGCGCAAGGCCGGCGTCAGCGTCCGCTTCGTCACGATCCCGGGCGGGCTCCACGGCGCCGACACCGAGTCGAAGGGCTTCGACGAGGCGCTCGTGTTCCTCGCGCAGACGCTCGGCGCGGGACCGCGCCGCTGAGAGATCCCGCGGGGAGCCCCGGCGTCAGCCTCGTCCGCTGAACGCGCGCACGAGCGACGTCGCGCGCTCGACTGCGTGCGCGGGGCTCCGTCCGATCGCGGTCTCGTCCGAGAGCACGACCCCCGCGTAGCCGCGCTGATACAGATCGTACAGGTGGCAGACCTCGGAGCGGGTGGGCTCGACGTGCTCGGTGAGGTGCTCGAGGACCTGCCCCGCCATCAGGACCGGGCGAGGGAGGTCCGCCGGGGCGAAGGAGCCCACGAAGCGCGCGAGGGCGGCCGGGCCGAGCTGCTCGCCGAGGTCGCCCCGGCACACCCAGAGCGCGTCCACGCGGCCGGCGATGCCGGGCAGCTCGCCGAGAGCCTCCAGCCGCTCGATCTTGGCGAAGACGGGCGTGCCCGGCAGGACGGCCCTCACCCACTCGGCCTCGCGGCCGTCGAGGGCGAACGACCAGGCCACCTGCAGCCCCGGCACGCGGCACACGGCCTCGAGCCGGGCCGCGTCCGCGGCGGTGAGGCCGCAGAGCCGGACCGGGTGGTCGACCAGGTTCACGCCCTTGCGGGGCCGGAGCACGCCCGCGACGAGCGCCTCGGCCTCCAGCCAGAACTCGCCGCGCGCGCGGACCACGAAGCGCAGGCGGCCGTCGTCGCAGCCGAGCGTGTCGCCTTCCGCGGCGGCCGCGAAGAGCTCGGGGTGCGGCAGCGGCACGTCCGCCGGATCGCCGGCCTCGACCGCGAAGCGCACCCGGGCGCCCACGTCGACGGGACGCTCGGGCAGCTCGCCCACCCGCATCTTGGCGCCCTGGAGGTCGACGACGATCGGCAGATCGGGCGCCTGCTGCCGGGCGAGGGCAGCGCGCCGCGCGAGGTCCTCCGGCGAGAGGTGCGACGCGTTGAGGCGCAGCGCCGTCGCCCCCGCCCGCGCGAGCTCGCCCGCGAGCGTGAAGGAGGCCGGTCCCACGGTGGCGACGATGTCGAAGCTCGAGGAGCCCACGCCGAGAGCTTATCCCTGAGTCGTTCGGCCGTCCTGCCTGATGCGAACGTCCCACGCAACGGCGTGTGCCCGCCGCATCTGACACAACTGTGACGATCGCCGTCGCGCGGCGCTGCTACAAGCGAGACATGGAGCGTCTCGCCGTCGCCCGCCACCCCCTCGGCTCCCGCGCCCGCGTCCTGCTCACGAGCGTCTTCGGTCCCTACGCCCGCGACGACGCGCACGGCAGCCGCACGATCAACCCGATGGAGCTCTACCACAACCAGGTGACCCGCGTGCAGGGCGGTTTCTCGCTGCGCATGTTCCACCGCTCGTGGGGCCTCATGCTCATCCAGGCCAACCTCGAGGCCCCCACGACGCTCCTCGACTTCCCCAACCTCGAGCGCTTCGAGGAGGAGCTGCGGACGGTCCCGTACGACGTCGTCGGGATCAGCGGCATCGTCCCGAACGTGGGCAAGGTGAAGCGGATGTGCGAGCTCGTGCGCCGCCACCAGCCGAAGGCCACGATCGTCGTGGGTGGGCACGTGGCGAACCGGCCGGGCCTGTGCGGGATCGTGGACGCCGACCACGTGGTCGCTGGCGAGGGCGTCTCGTGGTTCCGCCGCTTCCTCGGCGAGGACGACGGCGCCCCCGTGCGCCACCCGCTGATCGCGTCCGCCTTCGGGGCGCGCACGATGGGCGTGCCCTTCGGCACCGGGAAGGGCGAGACGGCGGCCACCGTGATCCCCTCGGTCGGCTGCCCGCTCGGGTGCAACTTCTGCTCGACCTCCGCGATGTTCGGGGGCAAGGGCCGCTTCGTGAGCTTCTACGAGGGCGGAGACGAGCTGTTCGAGGTCATGCGCGGCCTCGGCGAGGCGCTCGACACCCGCTCGTTCTTCGTGATGGACGAGAACTTCCTCCTCCACCGCCGCCGGGCGCGGCGGCTGCTCGAGCTGATGCGGGAGCACGGGAAGGCCTGGGCCCTGTACGTCTTCAGCTCGGCGAACGCGCTGCGGCAGTACACGGACGACGAGCTCGTGGGCCTCGGCGTCTCTTGGGTCTGGCTGGGCCTCGAGGGGAAGCAGAGCGCCTACGCCAAGCTCAGCGGGACCGACACCCTCGCCCTCGTGCGCCGGCTGCAGGGCCTCGGCATCCGGGTCCTCGGCTCCACGATCGTCGGCCTCCCCGAGCACGGCGCGGACACCATCGACGCGGCGATCGACCACGCGGTCGCGCACGACACCGAGTTCCACCAGTTCATGCTCTACACGCCGGTGCCGGGCACGCCGCTCTTCGCCGAGCACCGGGCGGCGGGGACGCTCCTTTCCGCCGAGGAGTGCCCCGACGCCGACACCCACGGCCAGCTCCGCTTCAACTACCGCCACCCGCGCATCCCGGCCGGGGACGAGACGGAGTACCTGCTGCGCGCCTTCCGCCGCGACTTCGAGACGAACGGCCCGAGCGTCACCCGTATCGCGCGGACGCTCCTGCGGGGCTGGCGCGCGCTCGGGAACCACCCCGACCCGCGCGTGCGCGAGCGCGTCCTGTTCGAGACCAGGGACCTCCCCACGCAGTACGCGGGGGCGCTCTGGGCGTCGGAGAAGTGGTTCGCGCGGACGAACCGGCCTCTTGCCGCGAGGCTACGCGCCGTCCGCCGGGATCTCGAGCAGGCGTTCGGCTGGAAGGCCCGCGTCGCCGCGCGCCTCGTCGGGCCGGTCGTCCTCGCCACCCTCTGGATGGAGGAGCGCCGCCTGCGCCACGGCCGCACCTACGAGCCGCCGACTTTCTACGAGGGCAACCCCGCGGCCCTCGCGCGGCCGGAGGTCCTCTCGCGCGGCGCGAACGCCTGCCGCTGGGTGGAGCCGCCGGCCGCGACGGCCGACGAGGCGGTCGCCTGAGCTCCTTGATCCCGCCGGCCGAGCCAGCGCGGGCGGGTGGTCGCGGAGGTGCGACCCCCATCCGGTCGGCGCTACGCGAAGGGGTTCTCGACACGCACGCCCGCGATCGTCCGGCCGTCGCCCATGTCCTCGGTGAGGATCCGGCGGGCGCCGCCCTTCAGTGCGGCCGCAACGACGAGAGCGTCCCAGAAGCTCAGCTGGTGCTGCTCCTCGAGCTCCGAGGCGAGGAGGATGTCGGGGGGGCCGACCCGCTCCGTGCGCCAGGCCGCGTAGGTCCGGACGACCTCGCGGGCGGTCGCGCGGGGCAGCGGCGTGGGGATCTTGCGGGTGGCGTTCACGTAGAACTCCTGGAGGACCTGCGTGGAGATGACCGCGGTGCGCGTCTCCCACAACTCCGCGACGAGCCGGACCGCGACCGCGTGGCGTTCGCCGGCGTCAACGTCGTGGGCATACACGAGAACGTTGGTGTCGACGAAGGTCCTATCGCTCATGGAGAGCCTCCCGGTCGAGGCGGCCTCCTCCAAGGTGGAACCCGCTCTGCAGAAGCTCGAGAGCGCGGCGCCGCGCGGACTCGTACGCGCTTTCCGCCCGCACGGACTCCTGGATCTGCGCGGCGACCAGCGCGCCGATGGATGTTCCCCTCTTGGCCGCAAGGACTTTCGCCTTGCGGATCGTCTCTCGGTCGAGCTGGATCGTAAGATTCTGTTTTGAAGACACTTGGCGCGCCTCCACGTAGAATACGTGTAGCACGTCCGATGCGTGGACTCAAGCGGCCACGCCTCGCCGGGTAGGTCGGTGCCGGCCGGCGGGCCACGATCTCTGCCGACCTCAGGTGGGTCGAGCGTCACGCCGATCGTCGTGCCGACTCCGGCGGAAGCCGGCCGGCGCGATCTGCAGCGCCAGGGTCCCGTCGGGCCGGCGAGCACCCAGCTCACGAGCGTCCCGTCCGCGTTGAGGGGCACCGCCTGATCGCGTCGCGCGAGCGACGGCAGGTCGCGCAGGATCCCGGCCGCCCGCCAATGCGCCCCGTCCCAGAGCCGTACGATGGGAAGCACTTCGCGCTCGCACGCCGCCTCGAAGGCCGCTCGCGCGGCGGGCTCGCGGCCGAGGCGCGCGTGGAAGGCCGGCAGGTCGCGGCCGTGGAGCCAGCGCTCCTCCGGGGATCAGGCCCTGCGGATCCGCACCAGCAACAGCGTGCGGTCGTCCTGCTGCGGGCCGTGGGCGCGGGCGACATCGAGCAGCCGGTCGAACAGGGCGGGCAGCGTCTCGCCGGCGTGGGCGCGGAGCGCATCTTCGATGGGCGCCATGCCCAGCTCGCGGTCCCGGCGGTCCATCGTCTCGGTGAAGCCATCCGTCAGGATGGCCAGCAGATCGCCAGGACGGACGTCGGCGTGGCCGACGCTGTAGCGCTCGCCGGCCAGGATCCCGAGCGCCATTCCGCCTTCCGACAGGCGAGCGACGCTGCCGTCGGCGCAACGCAGGTGCAGGATGGGCGGATGGCCGGCGAGCGCGTACGCGAGGCGCGCCTCCGTCTCCAGCGACAGGATCGCGGCGGTCGCGAACGTGTTCGGCCGCGTGAGGTCGCACAGCACCTCGTTCAGGTCCGCGAGCACGGCACCGGGATCGCCCGGGCCGCGCAGTCGCGTCCGCAGTCCCGCCTTGAGCAGGCCCAACAGGGAGCCCGCGGGCACGCCGTGCCCGGAGACATCGGCCACGAAGCCGAGCGGGCGGTCCGCGACCACGAGCGCGTCGACGAAGTCGCCGCCGACCTCCGAGGCAGGGATCGAGCGTCCGTACATCTCGCAGTGGGGAGTCTCGAGCGCGACGTCCGGGACGAGCGAGACGTGGATCTCGCGGGCAAGCGCCATCTCCGCTTCGGTCCGGACCCGGCGCAGGCCCTGGCGGACGATGAACATCATGAAGAAGCCGTAACCCAGCGCGAGGCCCGCGACGGCCCCACCCGCGTCGAGCGTCAACCGGAGCCGCAGCGCGTCGCCCAGGAGGGCGGTCTCCGCTGGCGGCCAGACGCGCTCGAGCCAGCGCGACGACAGAACCTGCAGCACCACGACGGGCGCGAACAGCCAGAAGCGGCGCCGCATGACGATCAGCCCATAGGCCACCGCCACCAGGCCGCTCAACGCGACGATGGCCAGAAGCGCGCGCGGCTCCATCCGGCATCCGCCGGCGACGTCCACCAGGAAGCCGACCGCAGTGAACGTGAAGAAGATCCCGAGCAGCAGCGGGACGAGCGCCCGCAGGGGTGTGTCGCCCCAGAAGCGCTTGACGAGCTCGCGATCGCCCCTGGTCATGCCCTCATCCACGCGCGATCGGCGGCGTGCCGCCAGGCACCGGCTCGATGATGGCGAGGACCCCGGCCATCATTCCCACCACGATGAACTCGACGTGGGTGGCGGCGAGCCGACGCAGGACCTCAGCGTACCGGGCGGGGTCCATCGAGGGCGCGAATCTCGGCGACCGCGTCGGCGAGGTTCTGGATGACCAGGAGGCGCCCTGCGGGCCTGAGGTCCAGCATCTCCTGGACCTGTGCCAGATCGACGCCGTTCGCGTCGACGTCGGGTTCGCAGCGGACCGAGTCTGGGTCCGCACGCAAGTCCATCATGGAGGGAATCTTACCACCGGCTCCCGAGCCTCTCTCGCGCGCTTCGCCCCCGACGACTGGTCGATAGGGCGTTGGAATCGGCGGGCAACAGGTCACGTCGTACTCGGCCGGCTCCAGGCCCCCCTCGTTGTAGCCGACCTCCCGGCCGTTGACCCAGACGGTGGACGCCGACTGGACGGCCTCGAAGTGGAGGAAGACCTGTCGGTCCCGCCAGGCCTCGGGCAGGACGAACGTGCGCCGGTAGGAGCCCACCGGGTTGTCGTCCTTCGGCACGCGGGGGGGCTGACGGGAACGGGTGCTGGATGTTCCGGAACTTCGCGTGCCCGAAGCCCTGCATCTGTCAGCTCCCGGGTCGGTTCACCGCCGAAGCGCAGAGCGGCGTCGCCGTCAGTCGCAGGCGGCCGTTCACGACGTGAGGTTCAGCCGCTTCCGCGACGAGCCGTTCGAGCTCGGCGCGGTCATGGGCCGCGAGGGCGCCGACCTTCTCCTTGATGCCGGCGGCCATGTCGGTGAAGTCCTCCCAGTATGTCGCGACGCTCTCGTACTCGATGAGCATGCCGACGCTCTCGAGCGAGACCTCGGAGAAGCCGGCCTCGGCGATCACGGCCTCGAGGTCGGCCGCCTTGGAGAAGCGGAACGCGCCAGGCGTCTTCGGGTCCGGGGGCGTCGGCGGAAAGTAGCGCCCGACCGCCAGACCCGCAAGCGTGAGAAACGAGCTCTTCGCAGGGTCGTCCCAGACCGCCACAGCCAGCCGCCCGCCCTGTCTCAGCACGCGCCGCATCTCCTTCAGCGCGCCGACCGCGTCGGGGAAGAACATGAGCCCGGTCGCGCAGGTGACGGCGTCGAACGACGCGTCGGGAAAGTGCAGTCGCTCGGCGTCCATCTCGAGGAACTCGACGTTGTCGATCCCATGCGCGCGGGCGCGGCGGCCGGCGGCGGCCAGCATCTGCGGAGCGAGGTCGACGCCCGTCACGCGTCCGCCCGGTGCCACGCGCCGTGAGGCCACGAGCGCCGGCAGGCCCGTGCCACACGCGACATCGAGGACCCGTTGGCCCGGCGCGAGCGCGGCGCGGTCGCAGCACCAGGTCATCATCGGTGCGAACGTCCGGGCGTACCAGTCGAATCGCCGCTCCCAGGCCTCCGCCGCGCCGCCCCATGCCGCCCTCAGCCGCGCCTTGATCTCGCCAGCCTTCGTCATCGCGCCTCCCCTCGACGCCAGCTTGCCAACGCCTCGGGGCTCCGCGCCACGACATTCTCTGCACATCCCGACATGCGAGAATGCACACAGCGGATGGACTGGGATGGGCTTCGCGTGTTTGTCGCGGTGGCACGGACGGGGCGCGTGTCGGTGGCAGCACGGCAGCTCGGCGTGAGGCACACCACGGTGAGCCGCCGGCTGGCCGCCCTGGAGCACGAGCTGGGTGAGCGGCTGTTCAACCGCACGGCTGGCGGGTATCTGCTGACGGCGATCGGCCAGGATGTGCTCGTGTCGGCGGAGGCCATGCAGCATGCCGCCGACGGCATCGCCCGGCGCGTTCGCGAGCGCGGGGGCACGACGAGGGGACGCGTGCGCGTCGCGCTGGCGCCCGAGTTCGCCTCGCACTGGCTGGTGCCGCACCTGGCGGCCTTTCGCGCGCGCCATCCGGACGTGGACCTGCAGATCCTGGTGGGCACACGCCAGCGCGACCTCTCGCGCGGCGAAGCGGAGCTGGCCGTGCAGTCACCCCGCCCGCGGCAGGTCGGCCTGGTCGCCGCCCGCATTGCCCGGACGACGCTGGAGCTGTACGCCTCGCGAAGGCTGACGGCATCGCGGCGGCTCCGGGTCGGGAGCGCCGAGGGACTGCGCGGGCTGCCGCTGCTCGCGTTCGTGCCGCAGCTCTCCCTGCTCCAGGGCGCGGCCTGGTTCCGGCCCGTGCTGGCCGAGGCGCGCGTGCTCATCGAGACCAACAGCACGCATGCGCTGCTCGCCGCCGCCAGGGCGTCGCTCGGGGTGGCGGTCCTGCCGCGCTTCGTCGCGCGGGGGTACGCGGACCTCGTGGCCGTCTCGGCGCCGGTCTCCGAGCAGGAGGTCTGGCTGGTCACCCATCCCGAGTTCCGGCGCGATCCGAAGGTGCGCGCGGCGGCGGACTACCTCAAGGAGATCGCGGCTGGACCACAGGGTCTTGTGTGAGCCGTCAGGGGCGGGTCGAGCCGCCCGCTGAGCGAGGCCTACGGGTTCCGACCTCGGCCTCGTGATCGGCCAGCCGCCAGGAGAGCGGAGAACGATCGGCGGCCCGACCACCGGGAGGGAGCCCGTGCCCCGTGGCGCGGCTCGCCTGGTTCCGGGGCTGGCCCGTCGTGCGGATGAACATGCGGGGCTCGGGCGACGGCGAGGCGCTGTGCCCGCTCCCCTACAACGCGCTCGCTCGGGGCGAACCTCGCGCCGGCGGGGCCGGGGTCGCGCTCGTCGTGAGCGACGTGTTCCCCGCGCCGTGACGACCGCGGGTTAGGCTCCCGATTGTCGGGGCGATCCAGGGGCCGCCGTGACCGCGGTGTAGCGGCCCGAGACGTCGTGGTCCGGGATCTCGGACGCGAGCGCGGTCACCTCGCGCTCCAGGAGGGGCCAGTCGAGCCGGCCCCGTTGCTTCTCGACGACGCTGGCGGCATCCTCGAGGTCGCGGTCTCGAGTCGCGAGCACCTTGAGGAGCACGCAGTCCTCGGGCGTGGTGACGCGGATCGTCTCGCCCCTCAGAGTGCCCGGGAGCGCTCTCTCGAGCACGGCCGCCGCGAAGCGCGGCGAACGAGGGCGGACGAGGTCCACCGTGTTCAGGTCGCCTCCGCCCAGCAGCGTCAGCCGGCTGACCGTGCAGCCTCCGAACCGCACTTCGGTGAAGGTCCGGACGACGTCGAGCCCGGCGGCGGTCAGCGCGTCCAGCGCTGCTTCGGGCGATGCCGTGGAGACGGCGAGGTCCGCGTCGTGCGTCTCGCGCGGGCGACCGTACATCGCCACCACCAGGCCGCCGTAGGCTGCCGCCTGGAGGCCTGCTGTCTCGAAAGCCCGGTGGGCGGCGAGCAGGACCGCGATGGGATCATCGAGATCGATGGACACCGCGTTCCTGGCGTTCGCTCATGAGGCGGTTGCCGAGCGCGGCGAGCTCCACAGTCGCGCGGCGCAACGTCGTCACCAGCTCGTCGGCGCGGCGCAGCAACTCGTCCACCTCGGACCGCGAAAGACGCGACATCGCTGCGAGTGTACCCGACTTCCGGCCCGGACGAGCCCCGCGCTGACCGAGTCGCCACGCGCGAGGGCGGCGCTGAGCGCCGGGCCGAACGTCTTTGGCGCTACCACACGTGCTGCGGGCCACGATCGGCGCCATCAGCACCCAGGTCCTGCAGGAGCTCTACGCTTCGCTTCGCCGCAAGGCGAGGCGGCCGCTCCCCTCGGAGGAGGCCCGCGCGGTGGTCGCCGACTACCTGCGCTGGGAGGTCGTGGTCAACAACGGCGAGTCGATCCTGGACGCCATCGCTCGCGAGCAGCGCTACGGGATCTCCTTCCGGGACGCCCTGGTCATCCAGGCGTCGAGGGCCTGCGGAGCCGAGACCCTGTACTCCGAGGACCTCAGCGACGGCCAGTCGTACGACTCCGTCCGAGTCGTGAACCCGTTCGGCCCGAAGACCGCCTGAGTCAGGTCGCCCGCCCCCCCGCCTCTCAGGACGATGGCGCGTCGGGTGGTCGGGGTGGGCCGCGCCGGGCGCCAGGATCGTTACCCGAAGTAACGGACGACCGATC
>CAZLRF010000038.1:52363-53661 GCA_964561785.1 uncultured Acidobacteriota bacterium
CCACCTGCCGCTCGGAACCTTCGATCGCGACCTGTCGAAGCTCGACGGCGCACAGCGCCTGTAGCGAGCCCGGGCCGGCCCGCTAGTCTGACCAAGACGGAGCGCACTCCTGATTGGTTCAGAACGAAACGACCGGAGATCGGCGACCCGCGCGGCATGCGGGTCGGGCTACGCCCTGGCCAGCGCCTTCTCGTAAGAAGCGAGGCGGGCGGCGTAGAGGGGGAAGCGCTCGCACATCTTCCGCACCTCACGCCTCACCTCGGCGAGCTCGGTCTCGTTCTCGACGTTGTGGAGGGCGCGAGAGACGAGCTTTGCCACCTCGGCCATGTCGCCTTCCTTCATCCCGCGCGTGGTGAGGGCGGGGGTGCCGAGGCGGATGCCGGAGGCGACCATCGGGGAGTTGGTGTCGAAGGGGATCGTGTTCTTGTTGGCGGTGATGCCGGCCTTGTCGAGGGCCTTCTCCGCGACCTTGCCCGTGATGCCCTTGGCGAAGACGTCGACCAGCATGAGGTGGTTGTCGGTGCCGCCGGCGACGAGGCGCCAGCCCTCGCCCTGGAGGGCCGTCGCGAGGGCCGCCGCGTTCGCCACGATCTGCCGCTGGTAGGCCTTCCACTCGGGGGTGAGGGCCTCCTTGAACGCCACCGCCTTGGCCGCGATCACGTGCATGAGGGGGCCACCCTGGACGCCGGGGAAGAGCGCCTTGTCGACCTCCTTCGCCCACGCCTCCTTGCACAGGATGAGGCCGCCGCGCGGGCCACGCAGCGTCTTGTGGGTGGTCGTCGTGACGAACTCGCAGTGCGGGACCGGGCTCGGGTGCAGGCCCGCGGCCACGAGGCCGGCGATGTGGGCGATGTCGGCCATGACGAGGGCGCCCGAGGCGTCAGCCGCGGCCCGCACGGCGGCGAAGTCGATCGTGCGCGGGTAGGCCGAGGCGCCGACGACGATGATCTTCGGCTTGTGCTCGACGGCGAGGCGCAGGAGCTCCTCGTAGTCGATCCGCTCGTCCTCCTTGCGGACGCCGTAGGCCACGACGTTGAAGTACTTGCCGGAGAAGTTGAGGGGGTGGCCGTGGGTGAGGTGGCCGCCGTGGGAGAGGTTCATGCCGAGGATGGTGTCGCCCGGCTTGAGCGCCGCGAGGTAGACGGCCGTGTTGGCCTGGGCGCCGGAGTGGGGCTGCACGTTCGCGTGGTCGGCGCCGAAGATCTGCTTCGCGCGGGCGATGGCGAGGGTCTCCGCGACGTCCACGAACTCGCAGCCGCCGTAGTAGCGCCGGCCGGGGTAGCCCTCGGCGTACTTGT
>CAZLRF010000039.1:0-53320 GCA_964561785.1 uncultured Acidobacteriota bacterium
AGCCTCAGGCGACGAGGACGGCGGCGCCCCGGACGGCGCCCGAGCGCAGGCGGGCGAGCGCCTCGTTCGCCCGCGCGAGCGGGAACGGCTCGACCTCGGTCCGCACCGGCACGCGCGGCGCGAGCGCGAGGAACTCCTCGCCGTCCCGGCGGGTGAGGTTGGCGACCGAGCGCACGACGCGCTCCTCCCACAGGATGCGGTAGGGGAAGGACGGGATGTCGCTCATGTGGATGCCCGCGCACACCACGGTGCCGCCGCGGTCCACGGCCCGCAGCGCCGCGGGGACGAGCTCGCCCGCCGGCGCGAAAAGGATCGCCGCGTCGAGCGGCTCGGGCGGGGTCTCGCCCGACTCGCCCGTCCAGTGCGCGCCGAGGGAGAGGGCGAACTCGCGCGCCTCCCGGTCGCCGGGCCGGACGAAGGCGAACACCCGCCGCCCCTGGTGGCGCGCGACCTGGGCGACGATGTGGGCGGCGGCGCCGAAGCCGTACAGCCCGAGCCGCTCCGCGTCGCCCGCCAGGCGCAGCGAGCGGTATCCGATGAGGCCGGCGCACAGGAGCGGTGCTGCCTGCCGGTCGGGGTAGCCCTCCGGGATCTCGAAGCAGTAGCGCGCGTCGGCGACCGCCTGCTCGGCGAACCCGCCGTCGAGGTGGTAGCCGGTGAAGCGGGCCTGCGGGCACAGGTTCTCGCGCCCGCTCGCGCAGAAGCCGCAGCCCCCGCAGGTCCAGCCGAGCCACGGCACGCCGACCCGCCGGCCGACCCGGTCCCGGTCGACCCCGGGGCCGACGGCGTCCACGACGCCGACGACCTGGTGCCCGGGGATGACCGGCCGCCCGAGGCCGGGCAGCTCGCCGTCGACGACGTGCAGGTCGGTGCGGCACACCCCGCACGCGAGAACCCGCAGCCGCACCTGCCCCGGCCCGGGCTCGGGCACGGTCCGCTCCACCTCGCGCAGCGGCTCCCCCGGCCGCTCCAGCACCATCGCCCTCATCGCATCACCCGTGGGGTCAGATCTTGAATCTGCTCATTCGGTCCAGGCATGCCTCGAGCCCGGATCCAATCTCTTGGCTCATGCTGCAATTCAAGATCTGACCCCTTCACTCTTCGAGCTTCTGGCTCACCAGGCCGGTCTGCTTGTCCTTGAGGATGATCTTGCGCCGGCCGTCGGGCATGCGCTCGAGCTTGATGAGCCAGTGGCGCGCGTCGTACTCGACGTGGACCCCCTCGGCCCCGCCGTCCGCCGCGCCCCGCCAGTCGTCGAGGACGACCGGCTCCCAGCGCTTCGTCTCGACCGAGCGGTAGCAGGCGTCCATGATCGCGTTCACGACGTAGCCGTCGTAGAAGGTCTCGGCCGGCGCGCGGCTCTCCTCGAAGGCGTCGAGCATGTCCTGAAACATGGCCTCGTAGCCGAGGGCGGCGGCCTCGTCGCCGACGGGAAAGAGCCAGCCCGACTCCGCCTCCGCCTTCTCCGCGACGTACCCGCGCGCGCCCGGGGCGGAGAACATCTCGAAGCCGGTGCGGAGCCAGTGGTTGAGCCAGATGGTCCCGTCGGTGCCGGAGACCTCGTCGCGCAGGTCCATCCCCCCGCGGAAGCTCCACGCGACCTCGAACTGGGCGACCGCGCCCGTCGCGTAGCGCACGAGGCCCACCGCGGAGTCCTCGGCCTCGATCGGATGGACCTGGGTCGCCGCCCAGCACACCGCCTCCACCGGGCGCACGTCCTTGCCGACGAACGCGCGGCCGATCTCGATGCAGTGGCAGCCCATGTCCACGATCGCGCCGCCCCCCGACATCTCCTTCGTCCAGAACCAGTCGCTGTGGGGTCCGGGGTGCGCCTCGCGCGAGCGCGTCCACAGCACGCGTCCGATGGCCCCCCGCCGCACCGACTCGAGGGCCTTCAAGGTCTTCGGCGTGTAGACGAGGTCCTCGAGGTAGCCGTGGAAGACGCCGGCCTTCTCGACGGCGTCGAGCATCGCCCGGGCCTCCTCCGCCCCCCGCGCGAGGGGCTTCGTGCACAGGACGGCCTTGCCCGCCGCCGCCGCCGCCCTCACCGCCTCGAGGTGCAGGTGGTTCGGCAGGCCGACCACCACGAGATCCACGTCCGGCCCCGAGACCGCCTCGGCGAGGCTCGTCGTGGCGAGAGGGATGCCCCACTTCTCGGCGAAGGCCTTCGTCTTCACCGGATCGCGCCCGTGGACGGCGACCACCCGGTCCCGGCCGCGCTGGCCGTGGAGGGACGTCGTGTAGAAGTGGCCGATGAGGCCCGTGCCCAGCATCGCGATGTTGGCCATGGTCGACCTCCGGAGGGGCCGCGGCGGGCGGCACCCGGATTGTACGCGGCCCCGACGAGGGCGCCGCCCCCTTGACGCGGTCGCGCGGGCGGGCTCAAAGTCCCGACATGGGCGAACCGATCCGGATCGCGAAGGGCATCCTCGTCCCCGAGGCGGCGATCGAGTGGCGCGCGGTGCGCTCGTCCGGCCCCGGCGGGCAGAACGTCAACAAGGTGGCGTCCAAGGTGGAGCTGCGGGTGGACCTCGGCGCGGTCAGCGGCCTCTCCGGCCCGGCGCGGGCGCGGCTCGGCGCGCTCGCCGCGGGTCGCCTCGACTCCTCGGGGCGGCTGCTCGTGACGAGCCAGCGGACGCGGGACCAGGTCCGAAACCTCGAGGACGCGCGGGACAAGGTGAAGAAGCTCGTCGAGCGCGCGCTGCGGGCGCCGCGCCCCCGTCGGCTCACCGCCCCGAGCCCCGGCGCGGTCGAGCGCCGCCTGCGCGCGAAGCGCGTGCGCTCCGCGACGAAGCGGGTCCGCGCCTCCCGCGGCGAGGACGAGTAGCCGCGGGACCGCCGGGACTACGCGGAGCGGGCCCCGCGCCGCGAGAGCTTGCGGCGGTACATCCGCTCGTCCGCGGCCTCGATGGCTTTCTCCAGCGCGCCGAGCGTCGCGAAGGCGGCGACGCCCACCGAGACCGACACCGCGATCGGCTCGTTCGATCCCGGCACGGGCACCGCCGCGAGCATCGCGTCGAGCCCGTCGAGGCGACGCCGCGCCTCCTCCTCGGTGAGACCGAAGAGGACGGCGAGGAACTCGTCCCCTCCCCAGCGGTACACCAGGTCGTCGGCGCGGACGATCTGCCGCACCGCCCGGGCGACGGCGCGGATCGCGGCGTCCCCCGCGGCGTGCCCGAACGTGTCGTTGATCGGCTTGAGCGCGTCGAGGTCGACGACCGCCACGCACCCCGAGGCCCCGCCCTCCGTCCGGCTGCCCTCGACCATCGAGTAGAACGCGTGACGGTTGAGCGAGCTCGTCAAGGGGTCCACCCGCGCCATCGCCTCGAGCCGCTCCCGCGCGGCGCGGAGCTGCTCGTTGGCGATCTCGAGGTCGCGGTGCTCGGCCTCCATGACCACGATCAGCGTGCCGAAGCCGAGGAGGGTCTCGAGCAGGAGGTCGAACAGCGACGTGTAGTTCGAGTAGGCCTCCGGCAGCGCGCGGCCGCTCCACACCGCCCAGGAGAGCAGGGGCACGTAGTGCGCGAACTGCACGACCAGCAGCAGGAGGGCGAGCCGCAGGATGGGGAGGCCGATGCGACCGGGTCCGGCTCCCGGCACCCGCAGCACCTCGCGCAGGCACAGCCCGAACACCAGCGCCATGATCGCCGCTTGCGGCACGAACCGCGCGGAGAACTCCGGGTGGGAGTGGGCGAGGGCGAAGGCGAGGGCCGCTCCCGGCAGGAACAGCCACCGGCGCCGGCGCCCCGTGCCCGCGCCGGCGGCGAGACTGCGGCAGCCGGCGAGGAGGAACGCTCCGAACGCCAGCTCGCCGAGGAAGAAGAGGGGCTCGAAGAGGGAACGCGCCGCGGGCACGCGGAACGAGAGGGAGAGACAGAACAGGCCCGCCGCGAGGAAGCTCCAGGCCCGCCAGAAATGGCGCAGGGAGTCGCGCTGGATCGAGCGCCCGAGCAGGAAGCCCAGGACGGCGAGGGGGAGGATCCCGATCGCCTGGAGGAGCAGCCCCTCGACGGAGGGACCCAGGTCGGCGCTCACCGCACGAAGCTCCCGGGGAGGCCCATCCGGGAAGTCTAGCAGGAGCGTCGGCGCCGGCCGCGGGGGCCCGAAGACGCGACGAGCCCGGGGCCTTCGCGACCCCGGGCTCGTGGTGCGGCTCGAACGAGCGGGCTAGATCTTGCTGACGTTCGCGGCGCGGGGCCCCTTCGGGCTGTCCACCACCTCGAAACGGACGCGATCACCCTCGTTGAGGGTGCGGAACCCGTCGGCCTTGATCTCGGTGTGGTGGACGAACACGTCCGGACCACCCTCGCGCGACAGGAAACCGAAACCCTTCGACTCGTTGAACCACTTGACGGTGCCTTCGATCATGCGAACAGGCCTCCTTCGGCCCTGACTAGCAGCCACGTCGCCTGCGCGCCCGAACGCCAGCACCGCCCACCATCGAGCGGTCCGTACTCCGACAACGCCAGGGAATCGTCTACTAGAGGAGGGAAGTATAGCACAATCCGGCCGTGCTGCCGCAGGGGCGGGCGGAGCCCCCGCTCGGGGAGAACGAGGCGAAGGCCCTCGTCCGGGAGGTCTACGGGATCGAGGGGACGGCCGCCGCCCTCCCCGGCGAGCTCGACGACAACTTCCGCATCGAAGCGCAGGACGGGCGGGCCTTCGTCCTGAAGGCCATGCACCCCGCCCGGGAGCGGGGTCTCGTCGAGCTCCAGTGCGACGCCCTGCTCCACCTCGAGCGGCAGGCTCCGGAGCTGCCCCTCCCCCGGGTGGTCCCGACCCGCGCGGGCGAGCGGATCGCGGTCGCGAGCGGCACGGACGGCGCGCCCCGGCTCGTCTGGATGCTGGGCTGGCTCTCGGGCACCCCCCTCGCGGAGGCGCGACCGCGGACGGGCGACTCGCTGCGGGACCTCGGCCGGACCCTCGGCCGGGTGGACGAGGCCCTGCGCGGGTTCGAGCACCCGGGGGCGCACCGGGAGCTCTCGTGGGACCTCTCCCGCGCGGCCTGGGTCCGGGGCGCGCTCGAGCACGTGCGTGACCCGCGGCGCCGGGCGCTCGTGGAGCGGGCGCTCGACCGGTACGAGGCCGAGGTCGTGCCCGCCCTGCCGCGCCTGCGGCGTGGGATCATCCACGGGGACGCCAACGACCACAACGTCCTCCTCGGCCCGCCGCGCGAGGAGCCGCGAAGGGTGGCCGGGCTCCTCGACTTCGGCGACATGCACCACGGCCTCCTCGTGGCGGAGCCGGCGGTCGCCTCGGCCTACGCCCTGCTCGGCGAGCCGGACCCTCTCGCCGCCGCCTGCGCGGTCGTGGCCGGCTATCACGAGGCGCTGCCGCTCGAGGAGCACGAGATCGCGCTGCTTCCCGCGCTGATCGGAACGCGGCTCGCGACGAGCGTCACCACCTCCGCGATGCGCACGCAGGCCGGGCGCGGCGACGGGTACGCCACGGTGAGCGAGGCCCCGGCCTGGGACGCCCTCGAGCGGCTCGACCGCGAGCACCCCCGCCTCGCCCACTACGCCCTGCGCGAGGCGTGCGGGCTCTCTCCGGTGCCGCACGCTCCGGCGATCGTCTCCTTCCTCGAGCGGGCGAGCGCCAGGGCCGTTCTCGACGTCGACCCGCGCACGGAGCCCTCCCTCGTCCTCGACCTCTCGGTCGGCAGCCCGCTCCTCGGCGCCGACCCCTCCGCGGCCGAGACGGGCCCGCTCACCCGGCGGATCTTCGGGGCGATGGCACGCGCGGGGGTGCGGCTGGGCGTGGGCCGCTACGACGAGGCGCGGGGGCTGTACTCCTCGCCGCCCTTCGGATCGGGCCCGCGCGCGACCGACGAGCGGCGCACGGTGCACCTCGGCATCGACCTCTTCGTCGAGCCCGGGACGGTGGTCCGCGCCCCCCTGCCCGGCGTCGTGCACGTCCTCGCGAACAACGCGGCCCCGCAGGACTACGGGCCCCTCGTGATCCTCCGGCACGAGACCGACGAGGGCGCGCCTTTCTTCACGCTCTACGGCCACCTGAGCGGGGACACGCTCCCCGCGCTCGCCGTCGGCCGGCGCGTGGAGGCGGGCGACGTCCTCGCCCGGGTGGGGGCCCCGCCGTCGAACGGGGGCTGGCCACCGCACCTGCACTTCCAGGTGATCCTCGACCTGCTCGCGCGGGACGCCGACTTCCCGGGCGTGGCCCCCGCGAGCCGGCGTGCGCTCTGGACGAGCCTCTCCCCCGACCCGAACGCGCTCCTGCGGATCCCCCGGGAGCGGTTTCCTCCCGGGGAGCCGGCCCCCTGCGAGACGCTCGCGTTGCGACGGCGCCTGCTCGGCCGGAACCTCGTTGTCTCGTACCGCCGGCCGCTCAAGGTCGTGCGCGGCTGGCGGCAGTACCTGTACGACGAGACGGGCCGGGTTTACCTCGACGCCTACAACAACGTGCCCCTCGTCGGCCACGGCCACCCGCGGGTGGTCCGGGCGGCGCAGGAGCAGCTCGCGCTCCTCAACACGAACACCCGCTACCTCCACGACACGATCCTGCGCTACGCGGAGCGGCTCACCCGCCTCCTGCCCGAGCCGCTGCGGGTGTCGTTCTTCGTGACCTCGGGCAGCGAGGCGAACGAGCTCGCGCTGCGGCTCGCCCGCGCGCACACCGGGGCAGAGGACGTCCTCGTCCTCGAGCACGCCTACCACGGCCACACGACCACGCTCGTGGACGTGAGCCCGTACAAGTTCGAGGGGCCGGGCGGGCGGGGCCGGAGGGAGTGGGTCCACGTCGCGCCCGTGCCTGACACGTACCGCGGACGCTTTCGCCGGGACGACCCCGAGGCGGGGCCGAAGTACGCCCGCGAGCTCGGCCGCGTGGTCGAGCGGCTCCAGGCGGAGGGTCGATCCCTCGCCGCCTTCCTCGCGGAGACGCTGCCGAGCGTCGCGGGCCAGCTCGTCTTCCCCCCCGGCTACCTGCCCGAGGCCTACCGACGCGTGCGCGCCGCGGGGGGCGTGTGCATCGCCGACGAGGTGCAGACCGGCTTCGGCCGGCTCGGAGGGCCGTTCTGGGGCTTCGAGACGCAGGAGGTCGTGCCGGACGTCGTGGTCCTCGGCAAGCCGATCGCGAACGGCTTCCCGCTCGGCGCCGTCGTCACGACACCCGAGATCGCCCGCTCGTTCGACAACGGCATGGAGTTCTTCAGCACGTTCGGCGGCAACCCCGTCTCCTGCGCGGCGGGGCTGGCCGTGCTCGACGTGCTCGAGGAGGAGCGCCTGCCGCAGCAGGCGCGGCGTGTCGGTCGCCACCTCCTCCACGGCCTGTGGCGGCTCCAGGAGCGCCACGAGGCCGTCGGCGACGTGCGGGGCATGGGTCTGTTCCTCGGCGTCGAGCTGGTGCGCGACCGCGAGACGCGCGAGCCGGCGCCCGACGAGGCCGGCTACGTCGTGAACCGCCTGCGAGAGCGCGGCGTGCTGACCGGCACGGACGGCCCGCACCACAACGTGCTCAAGCTCCGGCCGCCGCTCGTCGTCTCGGAGGAGGACGCGGATCTCCTCCTCGAGACGCTCGACGAGGTGCTGGGCGAGGACGGCGCGCGCGGTTGACCCCGGGCGCCGCCGAGGCGCACCGCGAGCCCGGCGAGGACGGCGAGGGCGACTCCGGCTAGCCGGCCCCCCGGGCCGTGGCAACCGCCTCGAGGATGCGCCGGCCGTAGTGCTCGGCCTTCGCGGGCCCGATGCCGTGGGCGAGCTTCAGCTCGTCGATCGTCCTCGGGCGCAGGAGGGCGACGTCGCGCAGCGTGCGGTCGCTCGCGACCATGAAGGCCGGGATCCCCTCCTCGCGGGCGAGCTCGAGCCGCAGGAGGCGCAGCGCCTCGAAGACCGGCTCGGCCTCGACGGGGAGCCGCTCGGGAGCGCCTCGCGCGCGCGCCGGCCGGGCCGCGGCCCGGGCGGCCCCGGCGAGAGGCGGTGCGCCCTCCTCGCGCGGCAGCACGAGCCGGGCCGGCCGCTCGCCCTTCATCACCGCGCGCCCGGAGCCGGTGAGGAGCACGATGGGCTTCTCCCCGGGCGTGAAGTCGACCCACCCCGCGGTCACGCAGCGGCGGAGCAGCTGCGTGATCCAGGGCTCGGAGTGCCCGCGCAGAACGCCGAACGTCGGTGTGCGGTCGAGCCCCGCGCGCTGGAGGCGCGGGTCGGGCAGACCGGCGAGCAGCTTCACCGCGGCGGTGAGCCCGTAGCGCCGGTCGACGCGGGCGACCGCGGAGAGCGCCTTGCGGACCATGAGGCTCGTCTCCTCGTCGCTGCGCTCGTCGCCGCCGATCTCGCGGCACACGTCGCACCGACCGCAGCCGGCGAGCGTCTCCGCTTCGTCCCCGAAGTAGCGCAGGATCGCGTCGTGGCGGCAGCTGCCGCCCTCGGCCCAGCGCATGAGGTCGAGGAAGAGGCTCCATTTGTGCTCGACGACCTCGGGCCGGGGCGGCTCGTCGCCCCCGCCCCGCTCGATGAGGCGGCGCCGCAGGGGCAGGTCGCCCGGGGAGTGGAGGAGGAGGCCGAAGGCCTCGTTCCCGTCGCGCCCGGCGCGACCGACCTCCTGGTAGTACGCCTCGATCGAGCCGGGGGGCGCGAGGTGGACGACCGCGCGCACGTCGGGGCGATCGATGCCCATGCCGAACGCGTTCGTCGCGACCACGACCTCGAGCGCTCCCTCGGCGAAGGCACGCTGCGCGCGGGATCGGGCCTCGCCCCCCATCCCGGCGTGGTAGCCGGCCACGCGCCAGCCCCGGGCCGCGAGCCGCGCCGCCTCCTCCTCCGTGGACCGGCGCGTCGGGGCGTAGACGATCGCGCTGCCGCGCGCCGCTCCCGGCGCGCCGAGGGCCTCGGCGAGCTGGGCGTCGACCTGGCGCTCCCGCTCGCGCTCCGAGGACACGTGGCGCGCCCGCAGCGCGAGGTTCGGCCGGGCGAAGCCGCGCAGCATCTGCGGCGTGTCGGACCCGAGGCCGAGGCGGACCAGGATCTCGTCGCGCACGACCGGCGTGGCGGTGGCGGTGCAGGCGAGGACGCGGGGCGGTCGCAACTCGGCGAGGAGCGCGCCGATCCCGAGGTAGTCGGGCCGGAAGTCGTGGCCCCACTCGCTGATGCAGTGCGCCTCGTCGACGGCGACGAGCGGCGCCCCCATCTCGAGCACGAGCGCGCGGAAGCCGGGATAGGCGAGGCGCTCGGGGGCGACGTAGGCGAGCTTGAAGGCGCCCCGGCGCAGGAGCGCGAGCCGCTCGCGCATGTCCCCGGGCGAGAGCGTCGCGGCCAGGAACGTGGCCGGCACGCCGCGGGCCTCGAGCGCTCTCACCTGGTCGTGCATCAGCGAGACGAGGGGCGAGATCACCAGGGTGGTTCCGGAAAGAAGGCTCGCCGGGAGCTGGTACGTGAGGCTCTTCCCGCCGCCCGTGGGGGCCACGAGGAGGAGGCGCCCGACGGAGAGGAGCGTCTCGATCGCCTCGCGCTGCCCGGGACGGAACGCGGCGTACCCGAGGCGGGCGAGCCCGGCGTCGAGGTCGAGGGGAGGGCCCGGGGTCACCCGGGGATGATAGGCGCGCCGGGGACCGCGCGGGGACCGGTGTGACGCGCTTCACAGCGAGCGGGCGGGGCCGGGCGTTCGCCGGCCGGATCGGTTAGCCTCCAAAGGATGCGTCCCCACCCGCTTCTCGCGCTCCTCGCCGCGGTCGTCGCCGGCGCCGCCCCGGCGGCGGCCCAGGAGGCCGGTCCCGCCTACGCCCCGAGCCTGCCGGACGGCGTCGGCGACGTCTCGCGGTGGGAGCTCGTGACCGGCGAGTTCGAGACGGCGACCGCCCGCGGCTCGTACCGCTTCTACGTGAACCCCGCCCGCCGGGCGATGTACCAGCTCATGCGCTACCGGGTGGACATCCTGGAGCCTTGGCCCGCCGTCCGCGAGAGGCACGGGGACGCCGAGCGGGTGGCCTTCGTCCGCCTGCCCGGCTCCCGCGAGCCCATGCTGTTCTGGGCGCGCCACCCGCCCGGGACCGACCCGGCGTGGAGGGCGATCGCGGCGGACTCGGACGAGTACCGAGCGGAGCTCGGGGTGCTCATGGCCGTCCTCGGCGTCCATCGCGCCGCCCGCGCCTCGCAGCCCTGATTCAAGGGGTCAGATCTTGAATCTGCTCATGAGCTGCGGCCATGGCGTGGGGGCGAGACCCCCTGCGTATCTCATGCGCCATTTCAAGATCTGACCCCTTTACGCTCTCCTTTACGAGTGGACGCCGGGGGCCTCGTGGCCGGCCCTTGCGACGTACTCGACGTACGTGCCGGGATAGAGGTGCGGCTCGGTCTCGACGCCGGTCTCTCCGCCCAACTCCAGCACGCGGTTGCCGAGGCCGCGCAGGAACGTGCGGTCGTGCGAGACGAACAGCATCGTCCCCTCGAACTCCCGCAGCGCCTCGACCAGCATCTCCTTGGTGGCGAGGTCGAGGTGGTTCGTGGGCTCGTCGAGGACGAGGAAGTTCGGCGGGTCGTAGAGCATCCGCGCCATCACGAGGCGCGACCTCTCGCCGCCCGAGAGCGAGCGGACGCGCTTGTCGATGTCGTCGCCCGAGAACTGGAAGGCGCCGAGGAGGTTCCGCAGCGCCCCCACGCTCTCGTGGGGGAAGTCCGACTGGATCTGCTCCCAGACCGTGAGGTCGGGGTCGAGGAGATCGAGGGCCTGCTGGGCGAAGTAGCCCATCTTCAGGCTCGCCCCGAGCTTCACCCGGCCCGAATCGGGAGGGAGAACACCCGCCACCATCCGGAGCAGGGTCGTCTTGCCGGCCCCGTTCTTCCCCATCACGCACCAGCGCTCGCCCCGGCGGATGACCATGCTGAGCCCGTCGTGCACGACGCGCGTGCCGTAGCGCTTGCTCACCGCCTCGAGCGCCACCACCTCCTCGCCCGAGCGCGGGGGCCGGCGGAAATCGAACCTCACGACCTGCCGCTTCTTCGGCAGCTCGATCCGCTCGATCTTCTCGAGCGCCTTCACCCGGCTCTGCACCTGCGCCGCCTTCGCTGCGTGGGCCGAGAAGCGCTCGATGAAGCGCTGCTCCTTGGCGAGCATCGCCTGCTGCCGGGCGTAGGCGGCCTCGCGGTTCGCCTCCCGCAGCGCGCGCTCCCTCTCGTAGAAGTCGTAGTTCCCCGAGTAGGCCACGATCTCGCCGTCGTCGATCTCGGCGATCCGGGTCACGACCCGGTTCATGAACTCGCGGTCGTGCGAGGTCATGAAGAGGGCGCCCGGGTAGGACTTCAGGAAGCCCTCGAGCCAGAGGATCGACTCGATGTCGAGGTGGTTCGTGGGCTCGTCCATGAGCAGCACGTCGGGGCGGCCGAGCAGCACGCGGGCCATCGCCACCCGCATCTTCCAGCCCCCGGACAGCGCGCCCACGTCGCCTTCGATCCGCTGGTCGTCGAAGCCGAGCCCGTGCAGCACCTCGCGGGCCTGCGCCTCGAGGGCGTAGCCGCCCTTGTGGTCGTACTCCTCCTGTACCTCCCCGAAGCGGGCGAGGATGCGGTCCATCTCGTCGGCCCGCGCGGGGTCGGTCATGGCGTGCTGCAGCGCCTCGAGCTCGTGGTGCAGGTCGCCGAGTCGGCCGCTCCCGGCGATCGCCTCGTCGAGCACCGAGCGGCCCGCCATCTCCTCGACGTCCTGCCGGAAGTACCCGATCGTCAGCTTCCTCGGGACCGAGACCTCGCCCTCGTCCGGGGCCTCCTCGCCCACGATCATGCGGAACAGCGTCGTCTTGCCGGCGCCGTTCGGGCCGACGAGCCCCACCTTCTCGCCCGGGTTGAGCTGGAACGAGGCCTCGACGAACAGGACCTGCCGGCCGTACTGCTTGCAAACGCGCGTGAACGCGATCACGCTACGGCTTCACGAGGCGCGCGGTCTTGACGAAGTCGAGCTTCGGGAAGGACGAGCGGAAGTAGGCGTTGCCCTCCTGCTGCGCACGGCCCTGGTCGGGGCCCATCCCCCGCGGCGCGCCCTCCCCGTAGCCGGAGTAGAGCGAGTCGACGACCGACATGCCCTCGACCACGCGCCCGAACGGGGGGAACCCCTGGGAGTCGAGGAACGCGTTGTCCTTGAAGTTGATGAAGAGCTGCGTGGTCCGGGTGTCGGGCCCCGCCATCGCGAACGTCACCGTGCCCCGCGCGTTCGACTGGGTGACCGGGTCGTCCGGGATCCGGGCCTCGCGCCAGGCGGCGCTGACCCTCGGGTCGCCGTGGATCCCGAACTGGACCATGAAGCCCGAGATCGTGCGGAAGAAGGCGACGTCGTCGTAGAAGCCCGCCTTCACGAGGTTGTAGAAGCGGTCGGCCCCGCGGGGCGCCCACGCCCGGGTCACGTCGACGACGAAGGTCCCCTTGGTCGTCTCGAAGCGCACGCGGAAGCGCTCGGGCGCCTTCTCCGTGGCGCGTGCGGGGTCGAGGAGAGCCGCGCCCGGTCCGGCCGGCGCGGCGGCGGGCGTCGGCGTCGGCGCGGGGGTCGCAGCCGGCGTCGGGGAGGCGGCGGGAGCGGGCGTCGGGGTCGGAGCGGGTGTCGGGGCCGGGGGCTCGGCGCGGCGGCAGGCCGCGGCTGTCGTCAGCGCGAGGGCGACGACGAGGGCGAAGCGGGTCTTCATGGGGGTCCCTTCCTTGTGTCCTTTCCGGGAGAGTCTAACCCGCCACGACGGGTAGAATCGCCGGATGCGCCTGCTGCTGCTCGCCGCCTCACTGGCTCTCGCCCCCGTCCCTGTCCGAGCCGCCGACACGCCGGTCGCCGTCCCGAACGCCGGCTTCGAGACGGCCGGCCCCTCGGCCCTGCCCGCGGGCTGGTCGCTCGACGGCCCGACGCCCGCCGGCGCCCTCGCCCGGCGAGCGACGGGCGGACGCGCGGGCGCGGCCGCGATCGAGCTGGTCACGGACGCGCCCGCCTCGCTGAGCGTCCGCTCCGAGCCGGTGACGCTGCGGGTCGGTCGCCTCTACCGGCTGTCGGCCTGGGTCAAGACGACGAAGGCCGCGGCCGATCCCCTCTCGCGCTACCCGACCGCGGTGCCCGCGACGATCGCCATGGCGTCGTTCCCGTTCACCAACCACGCCCCGGCGGTCGGGGGAACCCGCGACTGGACGCGGGTCGAGACCACGTTCGTGGCCACGGCCTCGACCGACCGCATCGAGCTGCAGCTCGGCCGCAACGGCACCGCCACCGGCCGGGCGCTGTTCGACGACGTGTCGCTCGCCGAGATCGGCGACGTCACCGAGGTCATCCCCCTCGAGCGCGTGCGCTGGGACGGCCCGGCCTTCCGCTACGAGGACCGGGGCTGGATCTTCGTCCACGTCGAGGGGACGCCCTACGCCCGCGGGCGCCAGCTCGGGACCCTCGTGTGGGAGGAGATCGCGGCGTACGTCCAGAAGCTGGCGATCCGCGCCCACGAGAGAGACCCCGCCCACGGCTGGAGCGAGCAGCGCACGCTGGCCGACGCGCTCATGCTGCGCCGCTTCGACCCCGAGCTGCTCGAGGAGATGCAGGGGATCGCCGACGGGGCGGCCGCGGCGGGGGCGCAGGTCCACGGGCGCAAGGTGGACCTGCTCGACGTGGTGACGATGAACTCGTCGATCGACCTCGGCCAGATGCGCAGCGCCCTGCCGGTCACGCCCAGCGCGCTCAGCGGGAAGACCTTCTCCCCCGAGGACGAGCTGGCCGTGCCCGATCGGCTCCACAAGTGCTCGTCGCTCACCGCCACCGGTCCCGCCACCGCCAGCGGCAAGCCCGTCTTCTTCCAGATCTTCATGTGGGACGGCTACACCGGCCTCCACTTCAACGTCGTCCTCGACGTCGTGCCCGCGAAGGGCCGCCGCTTCGTCATGCAGACCTTCCCCGGCGGCATCCACTCGGGGACCGACTTCTACATGAACGACGCGGGGATCCTCATCGGCGAGACGACCGTGCTCCAGACGCCGTTCGACGCCGAGGGCGAGCCGCAGAGCAGCCGGGTCCGCCGGGCCATCCAGTACGGTACCTCGATCGACGAGGTCGCGGCCATCCTGCGGGAGCGCAACAACGGGATGTACACGAACGACTGGACGCTCGCCGACGTGAAGACCGGCGAGGCGGCCATCCTGCTCCTCGGCACCGCGCAGTCGAGGCTGTGGCGCTCGATCGACCGGCCGGCCCCGTTCGGCACCCCCGGCTTCCTGTGGGCCAACAACAACGCGCGCGAGGCGGCGGTGCGCCGCGAGGTCGCCGCCCAGCCCGAGGACGCGCCGTACGACTCGACCTTCACCCCCGCCAACCGGGACTTGGCCTTCCTGCGCTTCTACGAGGAGAAGAAGGGGAGGATCGACGTCCGGGCCGCGGTCGATCTCATGGCCTCCTCCCCGATCAACCGTCCGCACGCCTGCGACGGCAAGGTGACGGACGCGGAGATGGCGGAGAAGCTCGTCTTCATGGCGCACCAGGGCAAGACCACCCTGCGCGAGAAGTTCCCGGCCCCGGGCAGCCGACGGATGCCGGACCTGCCCGGCGCGGTCCCCCACCTCACCTACGGCTACGCGACGTTCAGCCCGGTCGTCATCGCCGAGCAGCTCGCGGCCGCGCGAAAGGCGCGCGGCGAGCCGAAGGCGAAGCCGGCGGCCGCGACCGACACGAAGGCGATCGCCGAGCGCTACGAGCTCGGGCACGACGACCTGTGGCGGGGCACGGTGTTTCCGGCCTCCGACGCCGACAACTGGCTGGTCGCCGGCAGCGCCGCCTACTGGCAGGTCCTGCGCGCCCTGCCCGAGAAGGCGGCCGAGCGGCCCGAGGCCCTCTCGCGCGCGCTCGCCAACCTCCGCAGCCGCTACGCCTCGGTCACGGCCCGCGAGGCGGAGGTCGCCGCCACGCAGGGCGGCGTGGCCTACGACCGCTACGCGCCCGCGATCGTGCCGCGGATCAAGGGCGTCTTCGCCCTGCACCAGCTGCGCCTGCTCGCGGGGACGAAGCCGTTCCTCGCGTTCATGAAGGCCTTCCACGCGCGCCACCGCGGCCGGGAGGTGACGACCGCGCAGTTCCTCGCCGAGGCGGGAGCGGCGCTCGGGCGCGACGTCGCGGCGGACCTGCGGCCGTGGCTCGAGCGGACCGGCCTGCCGGCGCCGGTCCCGGCCGTGGACGTCGCGCCCTCGGGCAAGGAGTGGCGGGTGACGGTCCGCACCACACAGGCGGGCGAGCCGTACCGCCTCGCGTCGACGGTCGCCGTCGAGACCGACACGACGCGGCAGGTCTTCCCGATCGTGCTCGACACCGCCAGGTCGGAGGCCGCCTTCACCGTTTCCGCGAGGCCCACCCGCGTCGCGCTCGACCCCTTCTGCGACATCCCGGTCGCGACCGACCACCGGTTCTCGTTCTCGGCCTTCGCCGACGACTTCTCGGCCTCGGCCATCGTCTACGGCACGGCCCGGCAGATCGAGGCGAACCACACCCTCGCCCTGCGCTTCCAGTCGGTCCTCGCCGACGCGTTCTCGGAGACGCTGCCGCCGGTGCTGCCGGATGCCGCGATGGACGACGCGGAGCTCGCCGGGCGTGACCTCTTCGTGCTCGGCGAGGCGCGGGACAACGCGCTGCTCGCCCGGCTCGCCCCGCACCTGCCCGCCGAGACCGGCCCCGGCTTCTTCCGCTTCGAGGGCCGGACCTACGCGGACGAGCGCGACGGCCTCTACCTCGCCCTCCCGAGCCCCTTCGCGAAGGGCCGCGTCGTGCACGTGCTGCTCGCCAACAGCCCGCTCGAGCTTCACGAGATGACGAAGACGTACCGGCCCGGCCTGCCCGCGTGGGCCGTCTTCCGGGGCGAGAAGATCGAGAAGGAGGGCCACTTCCCCGTCGAGCGCTTCTCGCTCGCGGTGAAGTGAGCGCGTGAGCGACAGCCGGCCCGTCTACCAGACCGGCCGGGGCCGGCTGTGCCCGAGATGCGGCTGGCCGGCCGACGACTGCCGGTGCTCGAGTTCGGGCGAGGAGGCGGTGCCGCCGCGGATCGGCTGCGTCCTGCGGATCGAGAAGAAGGGGCGCGGGGGGAAGACGGTCACGGTCGTGGCCGGACTCCCCCGCAACGCCGCGTTCCTCTCCGCCCTCGCCTCCGAGCTCAAACGGGCCTGCGGCACCGGCGGCTCGGCCCGGGAGGACACGGTCGAGGTCCAGGGCGACCACCGGGAGCGGCTGCGCCCGCTGCTCGCCGCGAAGGGCTGGACGGTCCGGGGCTGAGGCGGTCGAGCGGGTGAGAGGCTTGACGATCATGCATGGTCCATGCATGATCGACACGTGGCCACCAAGACGATCACGCTGGAGCTCGACGCCTACGAGAAGCTGCGGCGCGCCAAGCGCTCGGAGCGCGAGTCGTTCTCCGAGGTGGTCCGCCGCGCGCGGTGGGACGACGCCGCCTCGACCGGCGCGGCGATCCTCGCCGAGCTCGCCGCGCTGCGCGCGAGGCGGCCGGAGGCCTTCCTGCCGGATGACGTGCTCGACCGCATCGAGGAGCGGAGCCGCACCCGCGCGGCGAGGCCGCGCGCGCGCGGCGGGGAGGGCGGCCGCGCCCGATGATCCTGGACACGACCGTCCTCGTCGACCTGCAGAGGGAGCTGCGGCGCGCGCAGCCCGGCCCGGCGACGCGCCTGCTGGAGACCTCGGGAGAGGCTCCTCTGCTGATCGGCTTCGTGACGTGGATGGAGTTCGCCGAGGGGTTCGGCGACGAGGGCCGCGGCGCCTGCGAGAGCTTCCTCTCGGCCTTCCGGGTGCTCTGGCCCGACGCCGACACGGCATGGCGGGCGGCGCGAGTCTCGCGCCAGCTCCAGGCCGCGGGAGCGGCGATCGGGGACCACGACCTCTGGATCGCGGCCCTCGCCCTGCAGCACGGGCACCCGATCGCGTCGCGCAACGAGCGCCACTTCGACCGCGTGGCCGGGCTCACGATCCGCTCGTACTGACGGAGGCAGCGAGGCATGGACGAGAAGCGGGTGGCGGTGATCACGGGGGCGGCGGGCGGGATCGGGCGGGCGACCGCCCTCGAGCTCGCCCGCGCCGGCTACGCGCTCGCGCTGTGCGACCTCGACCCGGCCGCGCTCGAGCGGACGGCGAAGGAGGCCGGGGCCGCGGTCGCCGAGGTCGTGGACGTGAGCAAGGCGGCGGACGTCGAGCGGCTGGCCGCGGCCTGCCGGGAGCGGCTCTTTCGCGTCGACGTCCTCGTCAACAACGCGGGCATCCTGCGGCTCGGCGCCTGGGCGGACCTCACCGAGGCCGACTGGCGGAAGACCTTCGAGGTCAACCTGCTCGGCGTGACCCTCGTGACGCGGGCGTTCCTGCCGCTGCTCGAGGCCTCTCGCGGCCACGTGGTCAACCTCGGCTCCGGGGCCTCTCTCCTCCCGTTCCCCGGCTACGCGGCCTACGGCCCGCTGAAGGTCGGGACGCTCTGGCTCTCGGAGTACCAGCGGGCGGAGCTTCGCCCCCTCGGCATCCGCGTCTCGTGCGTCTGCCCGCTGCTCGTGCGCACGTCGATGGGGGAGGCGGGACAGCGGGACGTCACCCGCCAGCCCGACTGGCTCTTCCACACGCCGGAGCACGTGGCCCGCCTGGTGCGCCGTAGCATCGGGAGCGGCCGGTTCCTGGTGTATGGCTCGGTCCTCCTCCACGTCCTGCACCTGGCCTACCGCTGGGCCCCCGGCCTCATGCGCGCCGTCCTCGCGCGGACGACGCGCGAGCAGCAGCGCTCGCGCAGCGGGCGAACGGCGTAGCGAGGTCGCCCCGGCTCAGCCTCTCGCCCGCGCCTTCTTCCTCCGGCCGCTCGCGCGGCGGCGCCTCACCGCCTCCGCGAGCCGCTCGACGACGGGGACCGACTCCTCCCACCCGAGGCACGGATCGGTGACGCTCTGACCATAGACGAGGGGGCGGCCGGGCCGCAGCTCCTGGCGGCCGGCCACGAGGTTCGACTCGACCATCACGCCCACCACCCGCCGCTCGCCGCGCTCGAGCTGGGCGGCCACCGCCTCGGCCACGTCCCTCTGGCGATCGTGGTCCTTCGCCGAGTTCGCGTGGGAGAGGTCGATCATCAGGCGCTCCTCGAGCCCGGCTGCGGCGAGCGCCGCGCAGGCGGCGGCGACGCTCGCCGGGTCGTAGTTCGGGACGCGCCCCCCGCGCAGGATGAGGTGGCAGTCGTCGTTGCCCCGCGTCTCCACGATCGCGACCTGGCCGTTCTTGTGGACGGAGAGGAAGTGGTGGCGCTGGCGGGCGGCGAGGATCGCGTCGCAGGCGATGCGGACGTTGCCGTCGGTGCCGTTCTTGAAGCCGACCGGGGCGGAGAGGCCGGAGGCGAGCTCGCGGTGGACCTGCGACTCCGTCGTCCGCGCGCCGATCGCCCCCCAGCTGATGAGGTCGCCGATGTACTGGGGGGAGATGACGTCGAGGAACTCCGAGCCCGCCGGCACCCCGAGCTCGTTGATGCGCACGAGGAGGTCGCGGGCCACCCGCAGCCCCTCGTGGATGCGGAAGCTGCCGTCGAGGTGCGGGTCGTTGATGAGCCCCTTCCACCCCACCGTCGTGCGCGGCTTCTCGAAGTAGACGCGCATCACGACCTCGAGGTCCGCGGCGTGGCGGCGCCGGACCTCGGCGAGCCGGGAGGCGTACTCGAGGGCGGCCGCCGGGTCGTGGATCGAGCAGGGCCCGATCACGACCAGAAGCCGGTCCGACCGGCCGCGCAGGATCTCGCGGACGCGCCCGCGGGTCTGCGCGACGAGCGCCTCCACCGCGGTGCCCCGGATCGGGAAGAACTGGATGAGGTGCTCGGGCGGGGGCAGGGGGACGACGTTGCCGATCCGCTCGTCGTCGGTCAGCGATGTCCGGTCGGTCGGGACCCGCGGGTCCCCGGGTCCATTCACGGTCGGGTGCCTCTCTCGAGAAAACCCGGATTCAAGCACACCCCCCGGGGCGAGGCAATCCGGATCGTCGACTACACGGGGCGGCCGGCCCACTCCCCGAGCGGGCTCGACCGGCCGCAGTCCGCGCAGAACGCGGCTCCGAAGTCCTCTCCGCAGGCGGGGCAGCGGGCGCCCGTCTCGAACGCGTCGAACGCCGCCCCGCACCGGCCGCAGCCCCACGCGGGCCCGAGGAGGGGCCCCGCGCGGCACGACGGGCAGGTGTAGCCGGGACGGCGGGGCAGGGCGGCGAGCTGGGAGAGGGCCCGCGAGTGCTGGAAGCCCTGCCAGCAGCTCATGCCCGCGAACACGGCGATGATGCCGATCCAGAACGAGCCGAGCCGCACGGCCAGCGCGAGGAGGCCGAGGACGCCGACGAAGCCGATCACGCTCGCCACGGTGAGGCTCCGGGCCCGCCCCAGGGCGAACCACAGCAGCGAGCGGAGGATCTGGCCCCCGTCGAGCGGGTAGACGGGGAGGAGGTTGAAGGCGAGGATGACGAGGTTGACCGTGAAGACCGCGCCGAGGAACGTGGCGAAGTCGGGCGCGGTCTCGGCGAGACCCGCCGCGCCCGCGGCGACGATCGCCCCGAAGAGGAGCGGCGCGAGGGCCAGGTTGACGAGCGGCCCCGCGGCGATGCTCCACAGCGTCGCGCCCGGCCGCGGGGGCGGGTCCACGTAGGCGACGCCGCCGAGCGGCCAGAGCACGATGCGCTCGGCCCGGCCCCCGACCTGGCGGCAGGCGAGCGAGTGACCGAGCTCGTGGAGCAGCACGATCCCGAAGAGCGTCAGGTACTCGGCGCCGTTCCACGCGAGAGAGCCGTACTCGCTCCTCCTCTGCATCTCGTACAGCGCGACGAGGAACCACGACCAGTGCAGGAACACCTCGATCCCCGCGAGACGGAACAGCCGGATCGAGCCCTCGTTCGTCGGCATCAGCCCCCCGCCTTCCCCTCCAGCTCGGCCCAGCGAGCATACAGCCGGTCCACCTCGGCCTGGGCGACGCCGAGCGCCTCGAGCCGCTGGTCGAGGGAGGAAAGCTTGCGCGACCGGCCCGCGGACCCGCCCGCACCGAGCTTCGGCGTGGCCCCGCGAGATCGACCCGCGCCGCCCGGCGCGCTTCCGAAAGGCGGCCACCGTCGGGCCGGTCGCGTGTCAGGGCCATGGATCACTCGCTCCACGGACCCCGGCCGCTTGCCCCATGCAACCGGGGCAAGCGCACCAACACGACCGGGAATCGGGCTTGCACGGGTCAGCGCACGTGCGAGAGGAGTGCTACCGGCGCGACGCGTGGCGCGAGCCGGGCCTCCTCTGCGCGGACTCGAGGAAAGGAGACGGCATGAGCCGGCCGGTCCACAAAGCGATGATCCTCTTCACGCTGGCCTTCCTGGTCGCCCTCGCCCTCCCGGCGACCGCTGCGACGCCGCAGCGGCTGACGACGAACACCATCCACGACGAGAGCACCGACGCCGCGCTCGACGCGGCGGGGAATTTCCACGTCGTGTTCGTGCGCGAGGGGACGATCTACTACCGCGGTCGGACCGCCACCGGCTGGACTGACGAGGAGACAGTGGCCACGGGTTGGTGGCCTGCGGTCGGGGCCGGTCTTCCGGCGTCCCCCAGGTGATCTTCCACCTCAACAATGCAGTCTGGTACACCTCCCGGGCCGGCGGGACCTGGCAGAGCCCCGTCCAGCTCGCCGCGGGCTCGTCCGCGGACCTCGCGGTGAGCGCCAACGACGTAGCCCACGTGGTCTACATGGCGGACTACTACGGCGACGGCTATCTCGACGTGATCTACACGAACAACGCCGGCGGCGAGTTCCCCGCGACTCCGCCGACCGTCTGGAACAGCGTCTACAACGACTGGGGGGGTGGGTCCGCGGACGCGACGTACTACTACGCCCCCGTCATCGCGACGTATGGCGATGGCTCCTACGCGATCGCCTACCGGCTCTGCCAGATGTGGCGGGCACCGGGGTGGACGGACTACTACGGCTCGATCCACGTCTATCGGTCAGCCACCAACGACGACCTGAGCTCGCCTTCGGTCTACATGGGTGGCTACCCCGACCCGCAGCGCAACGGCCTCTTCGTCCACGACGAGGGCTACGCGTACCTGATCTACGGGACGACGAGGGCCTCGGCGTGGTCCGGCACATGGCAGTCCAACGCGCTACCCACGGGCTCTGGCTACACCCTCGCCCCGCTCACCAACGGCCTGGGCGCCGCATTCGTCGACGGCACCGGCGGGATCGCGTACCTGGACATCAGCGGCGGGGGTGAGTACACGGTTCTCGACGCGACGACGACCGGCCGCAACCCCGTGATGGTCGGCGGCCCCAAGCCGTTCGTGGTCTACGAGGCCGTGGACTCCGGCGACCACGAGGTCTGGCTGGCAAAGACCTCGAACGAGGCGCCCGTCCTCGGCGCCGTGGGGAACAAGACGGTCGCCGAGGGCTCGCTCCTGTCGTTCACCCTCTCGGCCACCGACGGCGACGGAGACGCCCTCACGTACTCGGGCTCGAACCTCCCGGCGGGCGCCGCGGTGGACGAGGACACCGGCGCCTTCACGTGGACGCCCGGCTACGACCAGGCCGGGACGCACGCGGACGTAGTCCTGCGGGTCTCCGACGGCGTCGACACGGACTCGGAGACGATCACGATCACGGTCGACGAGGCGAACGCGCCGCCCGTCCTCGCCGCGATCGGCGACCGCTCGGTCGACGAGGGCGCGACGCTCTCCTTCACCCTGAGCGCGACCGACCAGGACGGCGACGGCCTCACGTTCTCCGCCTCCGGCCTGCCCGCGGGTGCCACCCTCGACGGCGGCACCGGCGCCTTCTCGTGGACGCCGGGGTACGACCAGGCCGGCGGCCACGCGGTGACGTTCACGGTCACGGACGACGGCACGCCCGCCCGGGACGACTCCGAGACGGTCACGATCACCGCGAACGACGTCAACCGCGCGCCGGTCCTCGGGTCGGTCGGCAACCGGTCGACGGCGGAGGGGACGGCACTCTCCTTCACCGTCGCCGCGACGGACGCCGACGGCGACGGCCTCACGTACTCGGCGACCGGCCTGCCCGCGGGCGCGACGCTCGACGCCGGCACCGGAGCCTTCTCGTGGACGCCCGGCTACGACCAGGCCGGCGACCACTCCGTCACCTTCTCGGTGGCGGACGACGGCTCGCCGAGCCTCGGCGACTCCGAGACGGTCACGATCGGCGTGTCCGACACCAACCGCGCCCCGGTCCTCGCGACGATCGGGAACCAGACGGTGGCGGAGGGCGCGACGCTCTCCTTCACGGTCTGGGCCACCGACCCGGACGGCCACGGGCTCACGTACTCCGCCGCCGGCCTGCCCGCGGGGGCGATCTTCGACGCGGGGACGGGGGGCTTCTCCTGGACGCCCGGCTACGACCAGGCCGGCGCCTATCCCGTGACCTTCACCGTCGCCGACGACGGCTCCCCGAGCCTCGAGGACTCCGAGTCGATCACGATCACGGTGGGCGGCACGAACCGGGCGCCCGCCCTCGGGGCGATCGGCGACAAGTCGGTCGACGAGGGGTCCACTCTCTCGTTCACCCTCTCGGCCACGGACCCCGACCTCGACGTGCTCGGCTTCTCCGCCTCCAACCTGCCCCCGGGCGCCTCGTTCGACGGTGCGACCGGCGCCTTCTCGTGGACTCCCGGGTACGACCAGGCGGGGACGTTCGCCGGCGTGCAGTTCAGCGTGACCGACGGCGCCGCCACCGACTCGGAGACGATCACGATCACCGTCGGCGACGTCGTGCCCCCGGCGCTGTCGATCGGCGACGCCGGGATCGTGGAGGGCAACTCGGGCTCGACGCCCGTCAACCTGACCGTCACCCTGTCGCCCGCGTCGGCGAACACGGTCACGGTCGGCTGGTCCACGTCGAACGGAACGGCGGGCGCCGGTGACTTCGTGGGCGGCTTCGGCCAGCTCACGTTCCTCGCCGGGGAGACCAGCAAGACGATCACCGTCAACGTCACGGGTGACACGGTGATCGAGGCGGACGAGACCTTCACGGTGACCCTCGCGTCGCCGACGAAGGCCGTGCTGGGCGACGACACGGGCGTCGTCCGCATCCTGAACGACGACAGCGCGACCCAGGCCCCGCCGTTCGGCGCCGTCGACACCCCGGCACAGAACGCCACGGGCATCGAGGGGGCGATCGCGGTCACCGGCTGGGCGCTCGACGACACCGGCGTCCTGCGGGTCGTCGTGTCCCGCGACCCGGTGGCCGGCGAGCCGGCGGGGGCGACGATCTACGTGGGCGACGCGGTGTTCGTGGACGGGGCGCGCCCGGACGTCGCCGCGGCCTACCCGACCTACCCAGCCAGCACCCGGGCGGGGTGGGGCTACATGCTCCTCACCAACATGCTGCCGAACCACGGCAACGGCACGTACAAGCTGTGGCTGCACGCCGTCGACCGCGAGGGCCGACAGACGCTCCTCGGGAGCCGGACGTTCACATGCGCCAACGCGGCGGCCACGCTGCCGTTCGGGACGCTCGACACGCCCGCCCAGGGCGCCACCGTCGGCGGCAAGGCGTTCGTCGTGTTCGGCTGGGCGCTCACGCCGGTGCCGGGCGCGATCCCGACGGACGGCTCCACGATCTGGGTCTACGTGGACGGCGTCCCGGTCGGCCACCCCGTGTACGACCAGTACCGCGCCGACATCGCGACGCTCTTCCCGGGCTACGCCAACTCGAACGGCGCGATCGGCTACTACGTGCTCGACACCACGACCCTTTCGAACGGCATGCACTCGATCGCCTGGCTGGTCACCGACGACCAGGGCCGGAGCCAGGGGATCGGCAGCCGTTACTTCTGGGTCGCGAACTTGGAGGGCTAGCGCGAGCGTCGCCCCGGCCGAGCGCGCCGGCCGGGGCGACGGGAACGAGAGGCCGGGGCCCGCCCGCGCGGTGGCTCCGGCCTCTCGCCGTTCACGAGGGCTTCTTTCTCGCTCCGCTTCAGCTGCTTGATCCGGTGCTCCTCGCGCAGGGCCTGACCCCAGGTCCCCACCCGCCGCGACCAGGCGAGCTCGACCGGCCGCCGTGCCCGCGTGTAGCGCGACGCCGTCCCCGCCACGTGCTTCTCCACGCGAGCACGCAGGTCCTTCGCGGCCCCGGTGTAGAACGACCCGTCGCGGCAGCGCAGGACGTAGATGAAGGGCAGCGCGCCTACTCCTTGAACCGCACGACCGCCGTGGGGTCAAGGGCGTAGTGCGTCTCGCGCCCGTCCTCCCAGACGCCGTTCCTGAGGTAGCGCGACTTCACGTGGAGGCGCCCGTCCGGCAGCAGCCGGCTCGTGGCCTTCACTTCGGCGACGCCGCCGGCCGCGCCTTTCACGATCTCGTGCGACACGATGGCCCCGTCCTCGACGCTCATCGTCCCCGTGGTGTAGAAGCCGGCGGTCTTGCCCACGAGGTGGGCGAGCGGCTGGAGGTGCGGGTTCATCTCGGCGGCGACGGCGGTCGAAGCTCCGGCAAGGAGCACGGCCGTGAGCAGGGTAGCTGCAGTTCGACTTCTCATCGCACGATCCTCTCACAGGGAGCGGTGTGAGGAGCCGGGCGAGAGCCGGACCGCAATGTTGACACATGATACGTGCGCACATATTGTGTGTACATGAATGTCACTCTCTCGCTTGATGATGCGCTCCTCGAGCGAGCGCGGAAGCTGGCGGCGCGCCGGGGGATCTCGCTCAACCAGATGATCCGCGACTATCTGTCGGAGGTGACCGGCGAGCCCTCGCCCGAGCAGCTCGTCGCGCGGCTCGACTCGCTCTGGGCGGAGGGCCGCGCCGACTCCGGCGGCTGGCGCTTCGATCGCGAGGAGCTGTATGACCGGCCCGTTCTTCGTCGACACTAACGTCCTCGTCTACGCGGACGACGCCCGCGACGCCGCGAAGCAGGCCCGGGCCCGGGAGCTGCTCCGGCGCGTCCTCCGCGAGGGGAGCGGGAAGCTCTCGCTTCAGGTCCTGCAGGAGTTCTTCGCCGCGGCGACCCGGAAGCTCGGCCTGTCGGCGGTGGAGGCCAGGGAGAGAGTCGAGATCTTCTCTCACATGGACGTGGTCCGCCTGGACGTCGACGACGTGCTGGCCGCGATCGACCTCCACCGGCTGCACGACCTGTCGATCTGGGACGCGCTCGTCGTGCGGGCGGCCCTGCTGGCGGGCTGCCGGACGCTCTACACCGAAGATCTGCAGGACGGGCGCAGGTTCGAGGGCCTCCAGGTCGTCAATCCCTTCCGCGAGACGGGCGTCCCCACAAAGCCTTGAAGACGAAGGATCCTCTCACGGTGAACCGGGGGTTCGAGTACCGGGAGGAGGTCGGGGCGGAGGCGGCGGGGCGAACGGTGCTCGCCTGGCTGAAGGAGCGATACGGCCACTCCGACGAGGCGACGTGGCGGGCGCGGATCGCGTCGGGCGAGGTGCTCGTCGACGGGTCGGTCGCGCTTGCGATGGACGCGCTGCGGCCCGGGCAGAGGCTCGTGTGGCGGCGACCGCCGTGGGAGGAGCCGAGGGTCCCGCTCGGCTTCGCCATCCTCTTCCGCGACGAGCACCTCCTGGCGGTCGCCAAGCCGCGCGGCCTGCCGAGCGTCCCCGCGGGCGGCTTCCTCGAGCACACGCTGCTCCACCGGGTCCGCCGCCTGCACCCCGAGGCGGTGCCGATGCACCGGCTGGGTCGGGGCACGTCGGGCCTCGTCCTGTTCGCCCGCACGCAGAGCGCCCGGCACGCCGTGGCGGCCGAGTGGCGCGCCTCTCGCGTCGAGAAGGAGTACCGGGCGCTCGTGACCGGCGTGCCGGCCGCTTCGTCCTTCACGGTCGACGTGCCGATCGGCCCGGTGCCCCACCCGCGCCTCGGCCGGGTCCATGCGGCGTCGCCGGACGGCAAGCCCGCGGTCTCCCACGTGAGGCTCGTGGCCGCGCGCGACGGGCAGGCCGTGGTGTCGGTGTCGATACCGACGGGCCGTCCGCACCAGATCCGCATCCACCTCGCCGCCGCCGGCCACCCGCTCGTGGGCGATCCGCTCTACGTCGCGGGCGGCCTCCCCAGCCCCGACCCCGCCCTGCCCGGCGAGGGCGGCTACCGGCTCCATGCCCACGGGCTCTGGCTCGCTCACCCCGCCACCGGCGAGCGCCTCCGGCTCGAGTGCCTCCCGCCGCCGGAGCTGCGGGGCTGAAGCGGTCCCGGCGGCGTGGTAGCCTGCCCTCGTGATCACGATTCGCAGGGCGGCCGAGCGCGGCCGGACCGACTGGGGTTGGCTCGACAGCCGCCACACGTTCTCGTTCGGGGAGTACTTCGACCCGCGGCACGCGGGCTTCCGAGCGCTGCGCGTGATCAACGACGACCGCGTGGCCCCGGGAGCGGGCTTCGGCACCCACGGCCACCGGGACATGGAGATCCTCTCGTACGTGCTCGCGGGCGGCCTCGCGCACAGGGACTCGACGGGAGGGGGCGGGGTGATCCGCCCGGGCGAGATCCAGTTCATGCGGGCGGGCACCGGCGTGACGCACAGCGAGATGAACGCCTCGAAGACCGAGCCCGTCCACTTCCTCCAGATCTGGGTCGTGCCCGACGCGCGGGGCCTCGCGCCACGCTACGACCAGAAGACGTTCGACGCGGGCGCGGCGGCGAAGGGCCTGGTGCTCCTCGCCTCGCGGGACGGGCGGGACGGCACGATCCAGGTCCACCAGGACGTCGACCTGTGGATGACGCGGCTCGCCGCCGGGGACGAGCGCGTGCACGCCCTCGCCGCCGGCCGGCACGCCTGGATCCACGTCGCGAAGGGCTCGGTCGCGGTGAACGGCCACGAGCTCGGCGAGGGCGACGGCGCCGCGTTCTCGGACGAGTCGACCGTGAGGCTCGAGGGCCGCGGCGACGCGGAGGTCCTCCTGTTCGACCTCGCGTGACCGTGCCCCCGCGGGACTCCCGCGCCGGCGGCGACCCCGGCCTGGGCTATCGTCTGGGAGCATGGACGAACCCGTGACGCCGGTCCGGCCGTCGACTCTCGGTGGATTCGCGCGCTCCCCGCTGCTCGCGAGCGTCGTCGTCCTTCTCGCATCGCTCGCGGCGGCGCTGCGGGCGGGCCTGCAGGGAACGGACGGACGGCTGTTCTACGCCCTCGACGACGCCTACATCCACATGGCGGTGGCGCGGAACCTAGCCGAGCACGGGGTGTGGGGCGTCACGGCCTTCCAGTTCTCCTCCTCGTCCTCCTCGCTCCTGTGGACGTTCGGCCTCGGCGTGGCCTACACGGTCCTCGGCGTGCGCGAGTGGGTGCCGCTCGTCCTGAACGTCGCGTTCTCCCTGGGGGCCCTCGCGGTCGCGGAGGTCGCGCTGCGACGCCTCGGCGCACCGCCCCTCCCGCGCGGGGTGGCGCTCGGGGGGCTCGTGGTCGCGTTCCCCATGACGGGGATGGTGCTGATGGGCATGGAACACCCCCTGCACCTGCTGCTGACGATCGCGTTCGCGGCGGTGGCCGTCGAGGCCCTGGCGCGCCCGGCGGGGGCGCCGCGCGAGGAGCGCCGGCGCACCGGCGTCCTGTGCCTCCTCGCCGCCCTGCTCGCGGCCTCGCGGTACGAGGGCTTGTTCCTCGTCGGCCTCGTCGGCCTGCTTCTCCTCCTCCGCCGCCAGGTCGCGCGCGCGGTGGCGATCGGCGTCGCCGCCGTCGCCCCCGTCGCGGCGTTCGGGGCGCTGTCGGTCGCGAACGGCTGGTACGTCCTGCCGAACCCCCTCATGGTCAAGGCCGTCGGGGAGGGCGCGTCGACGCTGTCGAGGATCCTCAAGCCCTTCGGGAGCGAGGACATCGCCTTCCTGCAGAACAACCGCGCGATGCCGATCCTGCTCGCCCTCGGCGTCCTCGCGGTGGCCGCCCATTTGCGCGCGCGGCGCGAGCCGTGGAGGCCGCAGGTCCTCTTCCCGCTCCTGCTCGCGGGAATGATCCTGCTCCACGGCCACTTCGTGTTCTCGCCGATGTACTGGGCCTATCGCTACGACGCCTACCTCGTGGGCTTCGGCCTCGTCGCCGCGGCCGTCGCGACCGCCGGCTGGCCGGCCCGCGGGACGCTGCCGCGGGGAGCGCCGGCCGCGCTCGTCGTCGCGCTGCTCGTTCCCGCCCTCTCGGACGTGCGGGAGGGGCTCTTCCCGGAGGCGGAGATCGAGGGGATGCGCGGCGTCTACGGCGAGCAGTACCAGACCGCCCAGCTCCTGCTCGGCCACTACCCGGACGCCACGGTGATCGTCAACGACCTCGGCGCGCCCACCTACTTCACGCGGGCGCGCATCCTCGACCTCGTGGGCCTCGGCAACGTCGAGCCGGTGAGGATCATGAGGCGCGGCCCCTACACGAGCCGCGACGTGGTCGAGTGGACGGCGCCCTTCCGGCCGAGGATCGCCGTGGCCTCGCTCGGCTGGAGCGTCGTCGTGCCCCTCATCCCGGAGGAGTGGGTGCGGGTCGCGGTGGTGGAGATGCCGCCCCACTGGAACCGGGTGGCGTTCTTCGCGGTGGACCGGGAGGAGTGCTTCACGCTGCGGACCGCCGTCGCCCGGCACTACGCGCCGCTCGCGGCGAGGATGGGCCACCGCATGAGGCTGCGGCGGCCGGAGGACCTGCGGGAGGCGTGCGCGGCGCGCGGCTCCGCAGGGATCGAGTGAGGGCTTGGCGGGGTGGACGGGACTCGAACCCGCGACCTCCGACGTGACAGGCCGGCGTTCTAACCAGCTGAACTACCACCCCGCTCGGGTGGCGCCGGGTCCCTCTCGGAGGGAATCCTGGTGGGCGGTACAGGATTCGAACCTGTGACACCCGGCGTGTAAGACCAGTGCTCTACCGCTGAGCTAACCGCCCAGACGGACAATCCGGGAGAGTATCGGAAAGCGGGGGGCGGGTCAAACCGCCCGCCCGAGGCAGTCGGGGAGCGCCTCTTTCCAGGAGCGCAGGGGCGGCAGGCCGAGCGAGCGGGCGCGCGCGGTGTCGAGGACCGAGTAGGCGGGGCGCCGCGCGGGCAGCCTCAGCTCCGCGAGCGAGATGGGCTCGACGGGCGCGTCGAGGCCCGCCGCCGCGAGCGCGGCGAGCGCGAGCTCGTGCCAGCTGCAGGAGCCGGTGTTCGTCACGTGGACGAGCCCCCGGGCCCCGGCCCGCACGAGGGCGACCGAGGCCGCGGCGAGGTCGACCGCGCTCGTCGGGGAGAAGACCTGGTCGGCGACCACGCGGAGGGGCTGGCCGGCGCGGGCCTGGGCCACGATCCTCTCCACGAACGAGCCGCCCTTCTGCTCGCTGCCCCCGCGGCCGAGGACGCCGCTCGTGCGCACCACGAGGTGCGCGCCGCCGGCCGCGGCCACGAGGCGCTCGCCCTCGAGCTTCGAGGCGCCGTACACCGAGAGCGGGCGGGGCGGGTCGTCCTCGCGGTAGGGGCGCGAGGAGGCGCCGTCGAAGACGTAGTCGGTCGAGTAGTGGACGAGGAGCGCGGAGGCCTCGCGCGCGGCGCGGGCGAGGTGGGCCGGACCGCGCGCGTTCACGGCGAAGGCCGCGTCGGGCTCGGTCTCCGCGGCGTCCACCCGGTTCCAGGCCGTGGCGTTCCACACGACGTCGGGCCGCACCCGCTCGACCAGCGCCTCGACCGCGGCGGGGTCGGTCACGTCGAGCTCCGCCCGGTCCCCCGCCCACGCCACCTCGGGCCCGAGGAGGGCGACCAGCTCCCGGCCGAGCTGCCCCGCCGAGCCGAGGACGAGCGCCCTCACGCGCCGATCGACTCGGCGAGCGCGAAGTCGCGCGCGGTGAGCCCGCCCGCGTCGTGGGTGCTGAGGACGAGGGTCACCTTCGAGTAGCGCACGTCGATGTCGGGGTGGTGGTCGGCGGCTCTCGCGAGGTCGGCCACGCGGTTCACGAACGCCATCGCCTCCTCGAAGCTCGCGAAGGCGAACGTGCGGCGGATCTCCTGTCCCCGCCGCTCCCAGGAGGGCACGCGGGCGAGGCGGGTCTCGATCTCCGTTTCGGTCAGGCGGGTCATGGCACCTCTCGTGGATGGGCTCAGGCCGGGGCGGCCGGCTCCGGTCGCGGCCCCCGGCGACGACGGCGGCGACGACGGCGCTTCGCCGCGCCGGCGGAGGGCTCGGTCGGCGCCGGCTCCGCCTCGGTGGCGGCCTCGACCGGGCCGGAGCCGAGCTGCCGCCACTGCGCGGCGAGGTCGCGACCCTCCTCGCCACCGTGGATCTCGAGCCAGCGCACCGCCTCGTCGAAGTAGCTCCGGGCCAGCATGGACCGGCGGGCGGAGGCGGGGGCGTGGGTCTCGCGCAGGCGTCGCTGGGCCAGGAGTACGAGGCGCAGGCGCTCGAGGTCCTTGCGGGCGAAGGGCAGGCTCAGGGGGACGAGCCCTCCTCCCTCGCCTTCGTCCTCCTCCTGGCCGAGCTCCGCGATCTCCGCGGCCACGTCCTCCTCGCGCGCGGGGGGCCGTGCTCCCTCGGCCGCCTCCCGCTCCCGCGGGGGCGCCCCCGCGATGCGGCGCAGCGGCACGCCGAGCGGCACGAGAAGCGAGCCCATCAGCAGCGGGTTCGTGAGGTCCTCGGGGCCGGCGAGCCCGGCCTGGCGATAGGCGTCGAGGCGGGCGAGCGACCCCAGCAGCGCCTCCCCCCCCGACGCGATCGCACGGTCGGCCTCGGGGAGCAGGTACGCGAGCAGCCCGTGCTCGTGGAGCATCTCGAAGGTGCGTCGCGCGCGGCCCTGGCGGAGGATCTTGTAGAACTCCTCGAGGATGCGCGCGGGGCTGCTCCTCACGATCTCGCCGCGCAGGGCGCGGATCGCCTCCGCGGTGTCGCGGTCGATCGTGAAGTCGAGCCGCGCGGCGAGCGCCACCGCCCGCAGCATCCGCACCGGGTCCTCCCGCAGGCGCACCCCGGGGTCCCCGATCGTCCGGATGACGCGGGCCTCGAGGTCCCCGAGCCCGCCCACCCAGTCGATGACCGAGAAGTTGGCGATGTCGTAGAAGAGCGCGTTCACCGTGAAGTCGCGGCGGAACGCGTCCTCCTCCGGCGTGCCGAAGGTGTTGTCGCGGCGGATGAGGGTCTCGCCCTCCTCGGGCTCGGCCGCCCGCCGGAAGGTCGAGACCTCGACCACCTTGCGCCCGAAGCGGACGTGGGCGAGCCGGAAGCGGCGGCCCACGACGAAGCAGTTGCGGAACAGCTTCTTGACCTGCTGCGGGTGGGCGCTCGTCCCGATGTCGAAGTCCTTCGGCTGCCGGGCGAGGAGGAGGTCGCGGACTCCCCCCCCGACGAGGTAGGCGACGAAGCCGTTGTTCTTCAGCCGGTAGAGGACCTTGAGCGCGTCGGGGTCGATGTTCTTGCGCGAGATGACGTGCTCGGGGCGCGAGAGGATGCGCGGGGCGACGCTGCCGGGAGAGGCCTCCACCCGCCGATTATAGATCGGGGCGCAGGACGACCCGGCCGGCGGACCGCTCGGCCCGGAACCGGACGCCCGCGGGGAACAGGCCCTCGCGCCGGAAGGGAGGCAGCGGGCGCGACGGGTCGCGGACGAAGGCGTCGCCGTCCGGGCGGACGGCGCCGACGAAGAGCAGCTCGCGCCACTTGAGCTCGGGGATAGAGAAGGCCCCTCCCTCGAGGAGCACGACGTCGGCGAAGGGCTCCTGGTGGTCGGCCATCACCCCTCCCGGCGGGCGGGGGTCGCGGTCTGCATCTTGCGGGCGGCGTGCTCGAGGAGCTTCAGCTCCCGCGCGGTGAGGTCCGTCCGGTGGACGAGGGCCCGCCACTGCTCGAAGTAGCCGTCGGTGTTCGCCCGGGGGAGGGCCTCGACCGCGAGGAGCCCCTCGCGAAGGAGCGCCAGCAGGCGCTCCTTCTCGTCGTGGGTGGCGCGCGCCCTCGGGGTGCCGGCGGCGGGGCGGCGCGAGCGCAGGACTTCGTAGCCGGCGATCGCGACCGCGTGGGAGAGGTTGAAGGAGGGCTGCGCGGGGTGGGCCGGGATCGCGGCGCAGGCCCCGCAGCAGGCGATCTCCGCGTTCGTGAGCCCGGTCGTCTCGGGACCGAAGACGAGGGCCGCCTCCTCGTCGCGCCCGAGGGCGGCGACGGCCGCGGCCGCCTCGCGCACGTCGAGCCCGGGCGGTCCCGAGGGACGCCGGCCGCTCAGGGCCACCGACAGCGCCGTGCCCGCGAGAGCCTCCTCGAGGCGGGCGAACACCCGCGCCTCCTCGAGGACCTCGTGGGCGCCCCACGCCGTCCGCCAGCAGTCGACGGTGCGCCACTCGCCGGGGGACACGAGGTCGAGCCCGTCCAGCCCCGTGTTGCGGACGACGCGGGCGCAGGCGCCCACGTTGGCGGAGGTCTCCGGCCGGACGAGGACGACGCGGACGCGGGGCACGCGTCAGCCGGCGGTCGGGTCGTCGCCCCGGCGCTCCGACTCCGGCCAGTGGCGCAGGAAGCGCCGCACGCGGGGGTTCTGCCGGCAGTATTCGACGAGCAGGGTCCGCAGGCGCTCGCGGTCCGACTCCGACATCTCCGTGAACTGCAGGCCCGCGCCCGGGGGCAGCGACTTCGACGACAGCGGCGCCCCCTCGGGGTGCCACCACGCCACGCGGCAGCGGGCCCGGAAGGGGATCTCCGAGCCGGGCCAGAGAAAGCGGATCTCGAGCGGCTCGTCGACCGGGAGCGGCTCCTGGCGCTCGACGAAGACCCCGGCGAAGCCGATGTCGATGAGGAACACCTCCTCGCGCCGTCCCTCGCCCTCCAGGGTCGCGCGCCTCACGAACGGGATGCGCAGCTGCCGCAGCACGCTCTCGGGCGGCGAGGCCTCGCGCGAGCGGAGGAGGGCGGGGGTCATCGCTCGAGGGCACGCTAGCACCGGCACGGCGGGGTGTCAACGAGCGTTGACAGCCCCCCGACCCTGTGCTTGAATCCGCGCGAGGGCGAGGTATCTCCTTGTCCTTCTTTCTCTTGGGAGGTTGGCCCTGTGGGCGATGACCAGCCCGACGTCGTGAGCGTTCCCACTCTGGTCATGACGGGCGGTCCTCTCGACGGCACCGCCTACCCCCTTCCCCTGACGGGTGGCCGGACCATCGTGGGCGCGAGCATGGACGCCGACGTGCAGATCATGCTCGGCAACGTCGAGCCGTTCCACGCGTGCATCGCGTTCGGCGGGTCCGGGCTCCTCATCTCCGACGCGGGCAGCGCCACCGGCACCTTCCTCAACGGCGAGAAGATCGAGGGAGAGCACCCACTGCAGGACGGCGACCAGGTGTGCCTCGGCCCGCCCGGCGCCAAGGGAAGCGCCAAGCTGCTCGTCCGCCTGCCGGGAGGGAAGCCGGCGGGCGCGCCGAGCCTGGGCGCGGAGGGGGCTGCCCCCGCCCTCTTCGGCGGGGCCGACGCGGCGCCGGCCCTGCACGACGAGGCGCCGGTGCTCGCGTTCTCCGGGGACGAGGCGACGCCGGGCCGGGAGTTCGATCTCTCGACGGAGACCGTGTTCGACGCCCAGGCGGTGGTCGTGGACGACGCGGGCGGCGCGCCGCCGCTCGAAGCGAGCGAGGTCGCCCCTCCGGGCGAGGACGAGCTCTTTGCCGCGCCGCTGCCCGCATCGCCTCCTCCCGCGTCGGCGCCGACGCCGGCGTTCACCGTGCCGCCTCCCCCTCCCCCGCCGCCTCCCCCCCGCCCGGCTCCGCCTCCGCCCGCGCCGCCGCCCTCTCGCCTCACCGCGCCGCCTCCACCGGAGCCCCCGCCCCCCCCGCGGCCCGAGGCACGACCGGAGCCCGAGTACCACGCCGAGCTCCCGTCGATCCCGGTCGAACGCGCCGCGGAGCCCGCCCCGCGCGAGGAGTTCCCGTCCCTGCGCCCGGCTCCGAAGCCGGCCGCGCGCCCCGCGGCGAAGGGCAAGGGCCGAGCGACCGCGCGCCGGCGCCGCGCGTTCTCGCTCCCGTCGATCCCGATCGTCCCCGTGCTCGGGGGCGCCGCGGGCCTTGCCGCCGTGGCCGGCCTCGTGTGGTTCTTCGCCCTGCGCAAGACCCCGCCCGAGCTCGCCTCCGCGACGCCCGCGACCGTCGAGGCCGGGCAGTCGCTCACCCTCGCCGGGCGCCACTTCGCGGGAGACGCCGCCGGCAACACCGTGCTGTTCGGCCAGGCGAAGGCGCAGGTGACCAAAGCGAGCGCGACCGAGCTCGAGGTCGTCGTCCCCGCCGGGGTGAAGGCCAAGGTCCCGATCGTCGTCCAGACGAAGCAGGGCCGCTCGAAGCCGGTCACGGTGACCGTGCTCGCCGCGGCGAAGGCGGTGGGGCTCGAGCCCGACGTCGCCCTGCCCGGGCAGGCCGTCCTGGTGAGGGGCGAGGGCTTCGAGGGCCAGAAGCTCGCCGCCGAGGTGGGCGGCGTCGCCGCGACCGCGATCGAAGCAACCCCCGAGGGCGCGCGGGTGACGATCCCGGCCGTCCCCCTCCCGGAGGGGTCGAAGACCGCCCTCGTCCTGCGCGTCGGCAGCGCGCCGCCGCGCACGTTCGACCTGTGGATCGGGCGGCTGCCGTTCGTGGCCGAAGTCGTCCCGCAGCGCGGCGCGGTGGGCGACCGGGTCGTCCTCAAGGGCCGCGGCTTCGCCGCGGAGCCGCTCGCCAACACCGTGACGTTCTCGGGTCAGCCGGCGCTCGTCGTCAGCGCCTCGGAGAGGGAGCTCGCGGTCGTCGCCCCCGCTCCGCCCGTCGGCGACGTCCAGCCCGAGCTTCCGGTCGTCGTCACGGTGGCCGGGCGGGCCTCGTCGGGCGGCGCCGCCTTCGCCCCGCAGCGCGGGGCCACCTCCGGCTTCGTGCCCCGCTTCTTCGCCTCCCCGGTCACCGAGTTCCCCGGGGAAGGCCTCGTGTTCGTCTCGACGGAGATCGGCCCCGTCCTCCTCCTCGGCGGGCCCGCCGACTCGCCCTCGACCGCGGAGCGGGCGGTCGAGCTCTCGGCCGCCCTCAACGCCCTCGTCGCCGGCGCGGCCTCGAAGCCGCCCGTCTTCGAGCTGCGCCAGAGCCCCCAGCCGTCGGTCGGGGTCGTGGGCGAGGTGGCGCCGTTCCTCGTCCCGACGCCGGAGGACGCCGCGGCCTACTCGCGCAACTGGGAGACCGGCCGCGGGGCCGGCCGGCGCGTCTCGCCGGCCACCCTGGCACGCCACTGGACCGCGCTCCTGCAGGACTACCTCGGGCTCTTCCTCTACCGCCAGCGCCCGCTGCAGATGGCGGCGCTCTCCCCCCGCGGCAAGGTCCTCACCGAGATCTACGGCGAGGCGAACCGCCGCTCGCCGGGGGGCACGACCGTTCCCACGAGCCTCGTGCTCCCCACCTCGGCCTCGATGGCGGCCGCCCTGCGCCAGCTCGCCCTCGTCGTCTCCGGCGACGCGGGGCGCTCCGCGGTGGCGGTCGAGGGGCGCTGGGACGGGACGATCGAGGACCCCGACCTCGGCACGCGGCGCTTCGAGCTCGTGCTGCGCAGCGAGGGCGGGCGCCTTGGGGGGACCCTCACCACCTGGCGGGGCAAGGTCGAGCTCAAGGCGCCCGTGCGCGACGTCGGCTTCGACCGGGGCAACGTGCGCTTCACCGCCGACCAGCAGGGGACCGCCTACCGTTTCAAGGGCGTCCTCGAGAACACCACCGTCACCGGCACGATCGACCGGGCGGGCCGGCCCCCGGCGCGCTTCACCCTGCGCTTCGTGGAATAGCCGGGATGCCTCGCACGCGAAGCGGGCTCGAGCGGCTCCTCGACCGTCCGGGGCCCGTCCGGGGCCTGCGCGTCGGCCTCGTCGCCAACCCCTCCTCGATCACCGCGGAGCTCGCCCACGCCTCGGTGGCCCTCCACGCGAAGCGCGGCGTGCGTCTCGTCGCCCTCTTCGGCCCCGAGCACGGCATCGCCGCGGACGCGCAGGACCTCGTCGAGGTCGGCCACTCGCGCGACCGCGAGACCGGGCTCCCCGTCTACAGCCTCTACGGCGAGACCCGCGTCCCGACCCCGCAGATGCTGGCCGGGGTCGATGCGATGGTCTACGACGTCCAGGACGTGGGCTCGCGCTACTACACGTTCGTCTACACGATGCTCCACGTCATGGAGGCCTGCGCGCGGGAGAAGAAGAGGGTCGTCGTCCTCGACCGCCCCAACCCGCTCGGGGGGAGCGCCCTCGACGGCAACGTGCTCGACCCCGCGTACCGCTCGTTCGTCGGCATGCACCCGCTCGCCGTGCGGCACGGGATGACCGTGGGCGAGCTCGCGCTCCTGTTCAAGGCGGAGCTCGCCCTCGACGTGGACCTCCACGTCGTCCCGATGACGGGCTGGAAGCGCGGGATGGCATTCGAGGACACCGGCCTGCCGTGGGTCATGCCCTCGCCGAACATGCCGACGGTCGACACCGCCTGGGTCTACCCCGGGGGCTGCCTGATCGAGGGCACGAACCTCTCCGAGGGGCGCGGCACGACGCGCCCGTTCGAGCTCGTGGGCGCGCCGTGGCTCGACGGGCCCGCCCTCGCCCGCGCGATGGAGAGAGAGCGGCTGCCCGGCTGCGGCTTCCGCGCCGCCTCGTTCACCCCCACGTTCCAGAAGCACCAGGACACCCCGTGCCACGGCGTGCAGGTCCACGTGACCGACCGCCGCCGCTTCCCGGCCTTCCTCGCCTACCTTCTGCTCGTGCACCACGCGCGGCGGCAGGACCCCGAGCGCTTCGCGTGGCGCGACCCTCCCTACGAGTACGAGTACGTCAAGCTGCCCTTCGACATCCTGTGCGGCACCGACCGGGTCCGCGAGGCGATCGAGTCCGGCGTCTCGCCCAGGCGCCTCGCCGCCGGCTGGGCGCGCGAGCTCTCCGCGTTCGAGAAGCGCCGCCGGACGTTCCTCCTCTACTGAAGGCGCCCTGACCCCTGGCCCTCCCGACCTCCTCCATGGAACGCCGCGCGGACGCGATCTCCCCCTACCTGCGCTTCTCCCGCGAAGAGTGGGCGCGGCTGCGCGCGGACACCCCGCTCACGCTCTCCGAGGGCGACCTCGAGCGCATCCACGGCACGATCGAGCGCATGTCGCTTCGCGAGATCGAGGAGGTCTACCTCCCGCTGTCGCGCCTGCTCAACCTCTACGTGGCCGCCGTGCAGGGCCTCTACCGGGCGACCGCCACCTTCCTCGGGCACCGCGAGGACAAGGTGCCGTTCCTGATCGGCCTCGCGGGCAGCGTGGCCGTCGGCAAGAGCACCGCCGGCCGCGCCCTGCGCGAGCTGCTCGCCCGCTGGCCCAACCACCCGCGGGTCGACCTCGTGACCACCGACGGTTTTCTCTACCCGACCGCGGTCCTCGAGGAGCGCGGGCTCATGGCCCGCAAGGGCTTCCCCGAGAGCTACGACGTGCGGGCGCTGCTCGCGTTCGTGCGCGACATCAAGGCGGGGAAGGACCGCGTCACGAGCCCGGTCTACTCGCACGTCGTCTACGACGTCGTGCCCGGCCGGTTCGTCACGATCGAGCACCCCGACATCGTCATCGTCGAGGGCCTCAACGTGCTCCAGGGCGGCCCTCCGGTCGAGGGCCAGCCGCGCCTGTTCGTCTCGGACTTCTTCGACTTCACCGTCTACGTCGACGCCGCCACCGAGGACATCCGCTCCTGGTACGTCGAGCGCTTCCTCGCCCTGCGCGACACCGCCTTCCGCCAGCCCGGCGCCTACTTCCAGCGCTTCGCCGGCCTCTCCGACGCCGAGGCCCGAGACACGGCGGGGCGCATCTGGGCGGAGATCAACGAGCCCAACCTCGTGAAGAACATCCTCCCCACCCGCGAGCGCGCCGACCTCGTGCTCCGCAAGGCCCGCGACCACTCGGTCGAAGAGGTCCGCCTCCGCAAGCTCTGACCGGGGTCAGATCTTGAATTGAGGCGTTTTCGGGGCCGATGAGCAGATTCAAGATCTGACCCCTTTGCGTTTGCGCAGGGTGGTGAGGACCACCGAGAGGACGATGAGAGCGCCGCCGGCGAGGAGGCCGGGGGTGAGCGGCTCGCCGAGGACGAGGGCGCCGAGGACCACCGCGACCACCGGGTTCACGTAAGCGTAGGTGCCCACCGTCGTGGCCGGCAGCTCGTTGAGGCAGTAGGCGAACGCGGTGAAGCCGACGAGCGAGCCGAAGACCACGAGGTACAGAACACCGGCCCACGCACGAGGCGAGGCCGCAGCCATCCGCCCCCAGTCGGAGCCCATCGCCGCGGCCGCGCCGAAGAGGACGGCGGAGCCCGCGAGCATCTCCACCGCGGCGGCCGAGGCGAGGGGCAGCCGCTTCGGCACCGACTGCGCGTAGAGCGAGCCCACCGTCCACGACAGGCACGCCGCCTGAAGCGCCACGATCGCGAGCCAGTGAGCGCCCCCGACCTCCCCCTCGGGCCGCGCCACGAGCGCGACCCCGGCGAGCCCCACCACCGTCCCGACCCACACCCGCGCCGTCCACGGCTCGCCCCCCGGCCGCAGCCCGTCGAGGAGCAGGATCCAGATCGGCACCGTCGCCACGATGAGGGCGGCGATCCCGCTCGGCACCGTCTGCTCCGACCACATCACGAGCGCGTTCCCGACCGAGAGCAGCAGCACCCCCACGAGCGAGTAGTCGAGGAGCTGCCGCCGCGTCGGCCACCCGTGCCGCCGATCCAAGACGAGCGCCACGAGCGCCATGATCGCCCCCGCCACCGCGAAGCGCGTCCCCGCCGCGGGCAGCGGCGGCATCTCCGCCACCACCACCCGCATCGCGAGGTACGTCGAGCCCCACACGACCCAGACCACGAGGAGCGACATCCAGGGCAGCAGGCGGCGGTGGGCGGGAGCGGTCAAGGGGACGCGTGAGTGTAGCCGAGGCGCCCTACCGCACGTCGATGGCGATCTCGGCCGAGCGGGCGAGCTGGGGCTCAGGCCGCGGGGCGGGTGCGCAGGGCGGCGAGCCGCTGGCCGGCGCGGGCGACCTCGGCGCGGTCGATCTGCCCGTCCTTCCAGTAGCGCAGGTAGCGCTCGTAGAGCTCGCGCGCGTCGGCGGTGCGGCCGGCCTTCTCCTCGAGCGAGGCGAGCAGAGCCAGGCTGCGCACGTACGGCACCGGGGTCATGACGCGCGCGGGGCCGGCCTTCACCACCTCGGCGAGCGCCCGGCGGGCGGACTCGGCGTCGCCCGCATCGAGGGCGGCGCGCGCGAGGGCGTAGCGGATCTCGACCGCTTCGCCGTCCATCTTCATCCCGTCGAGCGGGACGAGCTTCGCCGCCTTCTCGAGGGCGCTCCGGGCGGCCGCGTGGTCGCCGCGGGCGAGGGCCATCCGGCCTTCGAGGTGCAGCCGCCCCGGCTCGGCGAGCGGCCGGGGGAGGGTCGTGAGGAAGGCCTCGACCTCGGAGCGGCTCTTCTCGGCCTCCTTCTCCTTCCCGAGCCGCGTGAGGCAGATCGCCTTCACGGCGTGCCCCTCGGCGAGGAGCTTCGGCTCCTTCACCTTCTCGCCGAGGACGCGCTCGACCTCGGCGAGGGCCTCCCGGTCGCGGCCCAGCTCCGACTCGAGCCGCGCGCGGAAGAGCCGCGCCCCGACGCGCTGCTCGACGCCGAGAGCGCCCTTCGCGCCCTCCGCGGTGAGCCGCCGCGCCTCGCCGAGGTCGCCCCGGTAGAGCGACGCCATCGCGAGGGTGGCCCCGCCTTCCCAGCGCGCGCGGGGATCGTCGGAGGCCATGAGCCGCTGCGCCACCGCCTCGGCCTCGCCCCACTCCTCGCGCAGGGCGTGGGCCACGAAGCGGCCGGTCTCGATCTTCGTCCGGTCGTCGGGGCGCAGGGCCGCGGCCCGGTCGAGGGCGGCGAGCGAGGCCTCGACCCGCCCCTGAGCGAGCTCGAAGAAGGCGAGGTTCTCGAAGGCGGCGGGCCGGTCGGGATGCTCCTTCGCGTAGCCCTCGAGGGCCTCGCGCGCGCGGTCCGGGCGCCCGGTGGCCACGTAGGCCTGGGCGAGGCTCATGTAGCTGCCGGGAAACGTCATCCCGCGGCGGCTCAGCTCCTCGAGGTGCACGAGGGCCTCGGGATAGCGGCGCAGGTCGATGAGGATCTGGGCGAGGTTGTTGCGGGCGGCGGTGTGGTCGGGGTCGGCGTCCACCGCCTTCTGGTAGGCGGCGGCTGCCTTCTCGACGGAGGCGGGGTCGAGCGAGTAGTGCCGTCCCTCGATGTAGAACCGCTCCGCGGGGGGCAGGTTTCCCGACTTCTCCACGGCCTTCGCCGCGTAGGCCCGGGCCTTCTCCACGTCGCCCAGGTTGCCGTGGACGATCGACAGCTTGGCGAGGGCCATCGCGAAGCCGGGGTCCTTCTCGACCGCCCGCTCGAACCAGGCCTGCGCCTCTTTCTCCTGCAGCCGGTCGTGGAGGCGGCTGCCCTCGGCGTAGGCCTTCATCGCTTCGACCGAGGAGGTCGTGACCTCCTGCAGCTTCTTCTCCTTCCACTGCCACTCGGCGTGGCGGGCCTCGCCGGGGGGCGCGGGCGGCTCGGGCGGCGTGCCCCGCCACCGCGCCCGGGCCGGCGCCTCGATGCGCCGCCTGACGCGTCCGGTCAGGTCGTCCACGAGGGCGAAGAGGCCGCTCTCCGCGTCGCCCTCCACGCGCTCGGAGGCGAGCACCTCGCCGGTGCGCGGGTCCTGGATCGTGGCCTGGATGCGGATCTGCGAGCCAGCGCGCACGAAGCTGCCGACGAGGGCGGTCGTGGCCTGGGCCTTCCGCGAGACGGCGTCGACCACCTGGGCGGGGACGGTCCGGTCGTCGCGGTAGCCGTTCTCGTGGAGGAGCTGGTAGAGCCGGCTCGTGCCCACGACGCGCACCCCGGGCGACTGCGAGAGGTTCGTCACCAGCATGTCCGTGAGCCCCGTGCGCAGCCAGTCGAGCCCGGGGTCGCCGGTGAGGTTGTCGAAGTAGAAGACGGCGACCGAGGCCCGCCCGTCCCCCGCGGTGGCGGGCGGCTCGGCGCGGAACAGGAGAGCGGCCATCGACGCGAGGACGACGAGCGCCGCCCCCGCCGCGAGCGGCAGCGCCCAGCGCCTGCGCCCCGGGGGCCCCGGCTTCACGCGCGCGCGCCCGGCGGTCGTCCCGAGCACGACCTCGCCGGTGTCGACGTCGCGCTTCAAGTCCTCGAGGTCCCGGCGCAGGTCGGTCGCGGACTGGTAGCGGTCCTCCGGCCTCTTCTCGAGGGCCCGCTGGATCATGCGGGCGAGCGGCCGGGGGATGTCGTCGCGCAGCTCGCTGACCGGCCGCGGGGTGTCCTTGAGGATCGCGGAGAGGACCGAGAGGTTCGTGTTGCCGCGGAAGGGCCGCTCCCCCGTCGAGATCTCGTAGAGGAGGATGCCGAGCGTGAAGATGTCGGAGCGGTGGTCGACGCTGAGGCCCTGCGCCTGCTCGGGCGACATGTAGGCCACCGTGCCCACGATGCGCCCGTCCTGGGTGACGGAGCGGGTCTCGCGCGTCGTGCGGTCCTCCTCGTCCGCGTCGTAGCGCAGCTTGGCGAGGCCGAAGTCGAGCACCTTGAGCCGCCCGTCCGGGGTGAGCATCACGTTGTCGGGCTTGAGGTCGCGGTGCAGGATCCCCTGGCGGTGGGCGGCCGCCACCGCGTCGACGAGCGCGATCGCGAGCGAGAGGACGCGCTCGGTCGGGAAGCCCCGCGACGGGATCGCCTTGCCGAGCGTCTCGCCCTCGACGTGCTCCATCGTGAGGAAGCGCAGCCCCTCGGCCTCCTCGATCGAGTGGAGCGTCACGATCCCGGGGTGGCTGAGCGACGCGACCGCCCGCGCCTCGCGCTCGAAACGCGCGATCTTCTCGGGGTGCGACGCCATCTCCGGCGGGAGCACCTTGAGGGCGACCTTCCGGTCGAGGCGGGTGTCGTGGGCGAGGTAGACCTCGCCCATGCCGCCCGATCCGAGCGCCTCGATCAGGCGGTAGGACCCCAGCGTCCGGCCGACGAGGCCGCCCTCGGGCTGAGGCTCGGGCATGACGCAGATTATGACGCTCGGGGCGGCCGGGCGGATCCCCCCGACACAACTGTTGACACTCCTCCCGGGCGTCCATGCCGTTGAATCCGCTTGACCTCGGGCTTCGCGGGGACACAGAATCCCTCCGCCGTGGACGTCGTCCCGCCGGGGCCCTCGGGCCCGCGGCCTTTCCTTCCCCGAGGTGGAGCATGGCCAGGAAACCCCCCTCCCCAGGCGGCGAGAGCGAGACGCCCGCGTTCTCCCGCCGCAGCTTCCTCAAGACGGCCGGCGTCGGCGCCGCCGCCACCACGGTGGTGGGGGTCGGCGCGAAGGGCGGGGCGGCCGAGGTGCTCGGGCCCGACGCGGTGACGCTCACCCTGAATGTGAACGGCGCGGTCCACAAGGTGACCGTGGAGCCGCGGGTCACGCTGCTCGACGCCCTGCGCAACCACCTCGACCTCACCGGGACGAAGCAGGTGTGCGACCGCGGCGGGTGCGGCGGGTGCACGGTGCTCCTCGACGGGGAGCCGGTGAACTCCTGTCTCATCCTCGCCGCGGACGCCGAGGGCCACGAGGTGATCACCATCGAGGGCCTCGGGACGCCGGAGAAGATGAGCCCGCTGCAGGCGGCCTTCGTGGAGAAGGACGCGATGCAGTGCGGCTTCTGCACGCCGGGCTTCGTGGTCGCGGGGACGGCGCTGCTCGCGAAGAACCCCGATCCAACGCTCGACGAGATCAAGGCCGGCCTCGCCGGCAACCTCTGCCGCTGCGGGACGTACGGCCGCGTGTTCGAGGCGGTGCAGGCGGCGGCCAAGGCGAAGAGGGGGTAGGCCATGGCACAGGACGAGAAGGCCAAGGAACCCACGGTCCCCTTCCAGGCGAAGGCGGGGCTGCTGACGGACCCGAAGCCGATGGAGGTCCACGCGCCCGTGGGCGACATCAAACCCTGGGACGCGGACAGCTGGGCCGGCTTCGAGCAGATGGGCAAGCGGCGGCCGAGGGCGGAGGGGCCGCTCAAGGTCACCGGCCGCGCGAAGTACACCTACGACGTCAAGCTGCCGGGGATGCTCTACGGCCGGATGGTCGGGGCTTCGATCCCCGCCGGCGAGATCGTCTCGATCGACACCTCCGCGGCCGAAGCGCTGCCCGGCGTGCGGGCGGTGTGGACGACCGACTCGCGGATCGTCCGCTTCGCCGGTCAGGACGTGGCGGCGGTGGCCGCGGTCTCGCCCGAGATCGCGATGGACGCGGCCCGCCTCGTGAAGGTCGTCTACAAGGAGAGGCCCTTCACCCACGAGCTGCGGGCGGCGATGAAGGACGGCGCCCCGCTCGTCTACGACCTCGACAAGAGCCCGGGCGGGCGCAACGTCCCCCGCAAGGGCAACGTGGCCGGCCCGACCGGCGGCCAGTCGGGCCGCGGGGACGTCGAGAAGGGCTTCGCCGAGGCCGACGTCGTCCACGAGGCGACCTACTACTGCCCCGTCCACACCCACTCGCCGCTCGAGACCCACGGCGTGGTGGCCTCGTGGGAGGGCGACCAGCTCACCGTCTACGCCTCGACCCAGGGGATCTTCGCGGTGCGCGAGGGCCTCGCCGAGGCGCTGGGTCTCGACCGCAAGAACGTCCGGGTGATCTGCGAGCACATGGGCGGCGGCTTCGGCAGCAAGCTGGGGCCCTCCGCGAGCGGCAGCGCGTTCGCGATGGCGGCCTGCCGCCTCGCGAAGAGGGCCGGGGCGCCGGTCAAGCTGATGCTCGACCGCAAGCAGCAGCACCTGTGCACGGGCAACGCCCCGAGCGCCCTCATGACGGTGAAGGTGGGAGCGAAGAAGGACGGCACGATCACCGCCGTCCACTACCGGGCCTGGGGCTCGGCCGGGGTCGCCGGCGGGGCGGGCACGGCGGGGCCGGTGGGCGCCCTGCACGGCAAGAACCCCAACCTCAAGATCGAGAGCTACGACGTCTACACGAACGCGGGCCCGGCGGCGCCCCTGCGAGCCCCCGGCCACTCGCAGGGCGCCTTCGGGATCGAGTCCGCGGTCGACGAGCTCGCGGAGAAGCTGGGGCTCGACCCGCTCGAGGTGCGTAAGAAGAACGAGGCGAGCCCGGTGCGGCTCGCCCAGTTCGACATCGGGGCGAACGAGATCGGCTGGGCGCGCCGGAACAAGAAGGCCGGTGACATGTCGACGGGCGGCCTCGGCCCCGCGCGGGGGACGAAGCGCCGCGGGATCGGCGTCGCGAGCGGGAACTGGTACGTCTTCGCCTCCGAGAACACGAGCGCGCAGGTCAAGGTCCACCGCGACGGCTCGGTCGAGCTCGTCACCGGCTGCCAGGACATCGGCACCGGCTACCGGACCGCGATGATGGCCGTCGCCGCCGAGGAGCTGGGGATCGAGGCGAAGGACGTGACGATGCGCCTCGGCGACACCCAGTTCCCCGAGGGCCCCGCCTCCGGCGGCAGCGTCACCGTGAACTCGGTCGCCCCCGCGGTGCGCCTCGCCGCGAACCAGGCGCGGACGAAGCTCTTCGAGCTGGCCGCGCCGCTGCTCGGCGCGAAGCCCGAGGAGCTCGACGCCGCGAACGGCAGGATCTTCGTCGCGAAGGAGCCCGCGCGGTCCGTCACGTTCAAGCAGGCCGCGGCGAAGATGTCGGGGGAGACGATCGACTGCCTCGCCAAGCGCCCCAAGCAGTACGAGACGTACCGGGGCGATCTCGCGGGCTGCCAGTTCGCGGAGGTCGAGGTGGACACCGAAACCGGCGAGGTCCGGGTCCTCCGGATGGTCTCGGTCAACGACTGCGGGCTGCCGGTCAACCCGCTCACCGCCGAGAGCCAGGTCATCGGGGCGATGATCCAGGGCGTCTCGTGGGCGCTCCTCGAGGAGCGGATCCTGGACCGCCAGGTCGGCACCATGGTCAACCCGAACCTCGAGTGGTACAAGATCCTCGCCCCCGCCGACATGTTCGAGGCGAAGTCGATCCTCACCCCCGTCGCAAACCTCGGCAACAACACCTCGACCGCGGGCATCGGGGAGCCGCCGATCGTCCCCACCCTCGCCGCGGTCGCGAACGCCGTCCACAACGCGATCGGCGCCCGCGTCCGCGAGCTGCCGATCACCCCCGACAAGGTCCTCGCGGCCCTGTCCGAAGCGAAGAGGAGGGCCTGAGACATGAACCGCTTCGAGCTCGCCCGCGCCACGACCACCGCCCAGGCCCGCGAGCTGCTCGCCGAGAGGTCGGGCAGCGTGCTCAAGGCCGGCGGCATCGACGTCGTCGACCACCTGAAGGAGCGCCTCGTCGAGCCGCCGCGCCTCGTCGACATCAAGCGCATCCCCGGCCTCGACAAGATCACGGTGGCCGGGGACGGCTCCCTGCGGATCGGGGCGCTCGTGACGCTCGCGAAGGTGGCGTCCTCCTCCGCGATCCGCAAGACCCACCCCGCCCTCGCCCACGCCTGCGCGGAGGCGGCCTCGCCGCAGGTGAGGAACGTGGCCACGATCGGCGGCAACGTCCTGCAGCGGCCGCGATGCTGGTACTACCGCCTCGAGTCGTACAAGTGCGTCAAGAAGGGCGGCGACGTCTGCTTCGCGGTCAACGGCGAGAACCGCTACCACGTCCTCTTCGGGGGCGGGCCGGCGTTCCCGACCCACCCCTCGAGCGCGGCGGCGCCCCTCGTCCTCTACGGCGCCTCCTTCGTGCTCGAGGGCGCGAAAGGAACGCGCATCGTCCCCGCCGGCGAGTTCTTCGTCCTGCCCGAGAAGGACCCCACGCGGGAGAACGTGCTCGAGCCGGGCGAGGTCCTGACCGAGATCCGCGTCCCCTCGACCAAGGGCTGGCGCTCGGCGTACCTCGAGGCCCGCGAGCGCGCGGCGTTCGACTGGCCCCTCGTGGCGGCGGCGGTCGCGGTGCGGGCCGAGGGCGGGGTCGTGAGGGACGCCCGCGTGGTCCTCGGCCAGGTGGCCACGATCCCGTGGCGCTCTCTCCCGGCCGAGAAGGCCCTCGTCGGCAAGCCCCTCGGGGCGGCGAGCGCCGAGGCCGCGGGCAAGGCCGCGGTGGAGGGCGCCGAGCCCATGAGCGACAACGGCTACAAGGTCGACCTCGTCACGGCGCTCGTGCGCCGCGCGGCCATTTCTCTCGCGTGAGGACCGCCATGGACGCGAACGATCCCGCCAACACCCCCGTCTGCCGCCGGCTGCGGACCAAGATGTACTACGTGGTCGGGCGCGAGCACGTCAACATGCACACGTCCTCGCCCACCGCCCAGTATTGGTGCTCGCACACGACCATGGTCATGGGCCCCGACGACATGCCGTGCAGCCCCGAGGCCTGCCAGCCCCACCGGGGGTGCTTCGAGACGGAGTAGGCGGAAGGGCGGCCGAGGGTAGGGTCAGAGGCCGAAGGCCTCGCGAAGGCCGCGGACCACCCGAGCGAGATCCTCGGGGTGAAGCCTTCCCAGCTTTCGCTCGAGGAGCTTCTTCTCCACCGAGAGGAGGTTGGAGAGCCGCGCCGTGCTGGGGTGCCGCAGCCCGACCCTCTCCCAGTGCTTCAGCGGGTGGTCTCCCGGGCCCGGTCGCTCGTACCAGCGTGGCTGGCTGCTGACGGGACAGACGATCACGTCGGGGAGCTTCCGGTGGAAGGCCTCGACGCTCACCACGAGCGCCGGCCGCGGCTTCGCGCCCGTCTGGCTGGTGAACGGAACGTTCACCACGACGACGTCTCCGGGCTTATAGATAGTCGTAGAGGCCATCCTCTTCGCCTTCCCAGGCGCGCGCGAGACGCCTCCGCGCGAGCTTGCGCCACTCGAGCTCCTCGAGGTCCCCTTCGGACAGGGGCTGAATGAGCGCGTACGGCTTGCCGTGGTGGGTCACCACGATGGGCTCGTTCTTCCTCCGGGCGCGGGCCAGGTACGCCGACAACCCGTTCTTGACCTCGGCCACGCTGGCAAACCGCATCGGAGCCTCCGTGGCCAGAAGTATAGCCATATTTGGCAGCCGGAGCACGACCTCGCGACGGCACGTCGCCTCTACTCGAGGGGCGCGTCGACCCGGAAGGCGAGGCCGAGCACGGACGACGACTCAACGCCGGGTCGCAGAGCCCCTGGATCAGCCGCACGGAGCGAGGAGCGCTGGAAGTCGACGGAGATCCAACTCCAAGGACGGGGATCCATCCGTTTGAATCCACCAGTCATTCAGGGCCTCGGGGCCGACTCGAGCGCAGCGACAAATATCTGAAAGCATTTCACTTATCGCCTCAGGCGACTCTCGCCGGAGCTGGAATGGCACTTGCCAATGCGAAAGGCACGGTCGGGGTGTCCATGAGAACCCCCGCCCGGGTTCTAACCCAGTCCCATGTGGAGGAAGCCCATGCGATTCAGCGTCCGTTGCCTCGCAGCGGTGGCGATCGCCGTCCTGATCCCGGCGCTGGCGATGGCGCAGACGGAGTCCGGAAAGATCACCGGCACGGTCACCGACCAGTCCGGCGCGGTCCTTCCGGGCGTCACCGTCAACCTGAAGTCCGTCGACCGCGCCGCCACGCGCTCGACCGTGACCAACAACGCCGGCGAGTACGTGTTCGCCGGCCTCGTGCCCGGGGCCTACGAGGTCACCGCTGAGCTCAGCGGCTTCTCGACCCAGCAGGTCCGCACGACCGTCCCCGTCGGCGCCACCGTGAACCTCAACGTCCAGATGGCGGTCGGGGCCCAGACCGAGGTCATCACGGTCGTCGGGGAGACCGCGGCCGCGATCAACACCTCGACCCAGGACATCGCCACGACCGTCACCGAGACCCAGATCCGCGAGCTGCCCACGATCACCCGCAACGCCTACGACCTCGTGCAGCTTTCGGGCAACGTGTCGGGCGGCGACCCGAGCGGTCGCGGCACCGGCTACGCGATCAACGGCCAGCGCGCCTCGAGCACCAACATCCTGCTCGACGGCTCGGCCAACAACGACGAGTTCACGGCCTCCGTCGGCCAGGCCGTGCCCCTCGACTCCGTCCAGGAGTTCTCGGTCATCACGTCGAACTTCTCGGCCCAGTTCGGCCGAGCCACGGGTGGCGTCGTGAACCTCGCGACGAAGTCCGGCACGAACCAGTTCCGGGGCACGGTCTACGAGTTCTTCCGCAGCGACGCCCTCTCCACGAACAGCTTCGACAACAAGGCCCGCGAGATCGAGGAAGGCGAGTTCGACCGCCACCAGATGGGCTTCAGCCTCGGCGGCCCCCTCGTCAGGGACAAGGTCCACTTCTTCACGTCTGGCGAGTACATCCGCGTCCGCTCCCAGGACACGCTGATCACCTGGGTGCCGACGCCCGAGTTCATCGCGGCGAGCGCTCCCGCCACCCAGTCGTTCTTCCGCACCTACGGCGCCGGGGCGACGATCAACGGGCCGATCCTGACCCGGGGCGAGGTCAGCTCGATCATCGGCACGGGCTCGGGCGCGTTCAACAGCCTGCCGGCGAACCTCCCCGTGTTCGGCCAGGTCCAGAACACGCTGCCGATCAACGCCGGCGGCGGCGATCCCCAGGACCAGTACCAGCTCGTGGCGCGGCTCGACTTCAGCCTCAGCACGTCCACCCAGGCCTACGTCCGCTACGCGTGGCAGGACCAGGAGACGGAGCCGGGCACGAACTCGGCGAGCCCCTACCCCGCCTACAACACCGGCTACATCAACAAGAACCACAACCTCCTGGGCTCGCTGACCCACGTCTTCTCTCCCACGCTGACGAGCCAGACGAAGGTCGTGTGGAACCAGCTGAAGAGCGATCAACCGCTCAACGGCGAGCCGCAGCCCACGCTCTACATGAACCCCACGACCGTGAACCGGCTGCAGGGCATCCGGATCGGCTTCCCCGGCTACCTGCCGTTCAACCCGGGCAGCGCGATCCCGTTCGGCGGACCGCAGAAGTTCTTCCAGGCCTACCAGGACTTCAACTGGGTGAAGGGCCGCCACGACCTCCGCTTCGGCGGCTCCTACACCCACATCAAGGACGTTCGCACCTTCGGCGCCTACGCGAACGCCGTCCAGGCGCTCAACCGCACCAACTCTCCGATCGCCTCCCTCAACAACTTCGTGACCGGGAACCTGGGCCGCTTCCAGGTCGCGATCAACCCCGAGGGCTACCCGGGCGGGACGTACACGACCCCGGTGGGCTTCCCGAGCTTCACCAGCAACAACACCTACGACGAGTTCGGCCTCTACGTGAACGACACGTGGAGCGTGAGCGACCGTCTCAAGCTGAACCTCGGCCTGCGCTACGAGTACTTCGGGCCGCAGAAGAAGAGCGATCCCAAGTACGACTCCAACTTCTACTACAGCGACGAGAGCTGCTCGGTGAACTCGAGCAGCACGCCGCAGCTGCTCCAGTGCCTCGCGAACGGCCGGGTCTTCCCGGCGAACGAGAGCCCGATCGGCGCCCTCTGGAAGTCCGACTGGAACAACTTCGCTCCCCGCGTCGGCTTCGCGTGGGACGTGTTCGGCACCGGTAAGACCTCCGTCCGCGGCGGCTACGGGATCGGGTACGAGCGCAACTTCGGCAACGTGACGTACAACGTGCTGTTCAACCCGCCGAAGTACCTCGTCGCCTCGATCGACGCCGGCGTCGACGTGCCCTCGATCCCGATCTACACCGACAACCAGGGCCCGTTCGGCGGCGTCGCCGGCGTGACCAAGACGATCCCGCGCGGCAGCCTCCGCCACATCGACCAGAACATCGAGACCGCGTACGCCCACTTCTACAGCCTGTCGCTCCAGCACGAGGTCTTCGGCAACACGGTCGCGTCGGTCGAGTACACGGGGTCGTCCGGCCGGAAGCTGTACGACCTCGCCGACCCGAACAAGGCCGGCGCGCGGCTCATCTACGAGGGCATCGGCGGGCCGTTCGACCGGCCGAACACCCAGTACACCGCGTTCAACACCCGCGGCAACCGCGGAGAGTCGCAGTACCACGGCGTCACGTTCGGCCTCGAGTCGCGCCGCCTCGGCAACAGCGGCCTGCAGTTCACCGCCCGCTACACGCTCAGCCAGGCGAAGGACAACCTCAGCTCGACCTTCTCGGAGAGCGGCAACGACTACAACCTGGGCTACCTGGACGCGTTCGACCCGAAGCTCGACTACGGGTACGCGCAGTTCGACGTCCGCCACCGCTTCGCGTTCAGCGGCATCTGGGAGCTGCCCTTCTTCAACGACGCCCAGGGCGCGACCCGCACCCTCCTCGGCGGCTGGCAGCTCAACTGGATCTTCACCGCGCGCAGCGGCTACCCGTTCACCCTCTGGGATTGCACGAACGGGTTCTTCTACTGCATGCGGGCGCAGAACCCGAGCGGCCTCGACCTGACCGCGACGAGCGGCAGCGCCACCGACAACCCGAACGAGTTCGAGCTGCTGAACCTCGCCCCGATCATGGGTGCGGCCGGCGGATACGTGAACCCGATCACCGGAACCTCGGACTACGGCCCCTACCCGGCCGACATGACGAAGCGCGGTGCGGTCCGGGGCCCCGGCGCCTGGAACGTGGACCTCGGCATCTCGAAGCGCTTCCGCTTCGGCGACCGCTACGCCGTCCAGCTGCGGCTCGAGGCGTACAACCTGTTCAACCACGCGAACATGTTCGCGCAGTCGGGTGACGCCGACGTGAGCAGCTTCGACAAGATCTACGGCTTCAAGGACGGCAACCGCCTGCTCCAGATCGGGGCGAAGTTCGAGTTCTAGCTTCGTCCTGTCGACTTGCCCGCCCCGTCGCGGCGGGCCGCACCACGGGGGGAGCCGAGAGGCTCCCCCCGTTCTTCTGTTCGAGGCCACGGCCCCGGGAGCGCCCCGGCTCGCGTTCGGCCCTTGACCGACTGGTCCGTCCGAGTCACCCTTCGCAGGTGAAGGTCGCCATCTCCGCGCCCGATCCGCTCTTTCGCGAGGCGGAGGCCGTCTCGCGCCGGCTCCGTGTGACCGCTCGGCCGTGCTCTCTGGCGGCATGACTCGCGCCGCGCTGGCCCTGGCGGTCGTTCTCGGCGGTCTGGCTCGGGCCGCCGCCCTTCCGCCCGCGATCGTTCACACGCCCCACGACGAGGCCCGGGCGGTTCTCGAGGCCCTGCGCGAGGCGCTGCCGAAGGGTCTCGCTGGCCGGTCGGACGACCGGCTCGCGGCGACCTGGCCGGACTGGGTCCGGGAGCGGGACCGCGCGGTGCGCGAGAGGCTCGTTCGCGGGGAGGAGGACGCCGTCGTCAACCTGCTGTTCTTCGGCACGTCGTTCACGCGGCGCCCCCGGCTGACCGCGGAGGCGTTCTCGGCAAAGACCGCGGCGGAGACCGAGCGGGTGCTGGCCGGGCGGGTGGCCGACCTCGCCTCCGCCGTCCTGCAGACGGGCGGCGACGAGCGGACGGCGCTGGCCCGCTCGGTGCTCGCCCCGGCCGGCGCTCCGGTCGATCGGACGGCCGTCGAGGCGCGGCTGCGCGACGCCGTGGCCCGGGTGAGGCGAGAGCAGGCCGCCTTCGCCGCGGAGCTCGCCGCGGTGCGGGCGCTGCCCGACGCGACCGGGCAGGTCGCCGCGCGCTCGACGATCTTCCGCGAGCGCGGGATCGCCCTCGACACGTCGCTGCGCCCCGCGTTCGCCGTCGAGGAGGCGCTGCGCGACGCGCTGGGGCGCGGCTTGCTGACCGAGGGCTCGGTCCGCCGGGTGGCGGTGGTCGGCCCCGGCCTCGACTTCGTGGAGAAGGCCGAGGGCCAGGACTTCTACCCGCCGCAGTCCCTGCAGGCCCTCGCCCTCGCCGACTCGCTCGTGCGCCTCGGCCTCGCGAAGGCCGACGCTCTCTCGATCACGGCCCTCGACATCAGCCCCCGCGTCCTCGATCACCTCGCCCGCGCGCGGGCGCGCGCAGCGGCGGGCGAGGGCTACGTGCTCCAGCTTCCCCGGCCCCGCGAGGGCTGGGCGCCCGCGTTCGTCCGCTACTGGGAGCGCTTCGGCTCCGCGGTCGGGACGGCGGCAGAGGCGGTGGCTCCCCCTCCGGCCGCCGGGCCGATCAAGGTGCGCGCGGTGCGCGTCCGGCCGGCCGTCGCTGCGGCGGTCGCGCCCGTGGACACGAACGTCGTCTACCAGCGCCTCGACCTGCCGCCCGCCGAGCGGTTCGACCTCGTCGTGGCCACGAACGTCCTCGTCTACTACGACACGTTCGAGCAGTGCCTTGCCCTCGCGAGCCTCGCCCGGATGACGGCGGTGGGCGGCCTCTTCCTCTCGAACAACGTGGTGCTGGAGCTGCCGGGGTCGGCGCTGCGGTCGGTCGGGTACAGGACGGTCGTCTTCTCCGACGCCCCGGACGACGGCGAGCACGTCGTCTTCTACCGGCGGCTGCCCGACCCGCCCGCCCGTTGAGGCGCGCCCCGCACGGGGAGAACGCCCGCTCCGGGCGAGGCTCCCGGCATGGTGATACTCTATCCATATGAAACCCATACAGGTCTTGATCGACGAGCCTCTTCTGCGGCGGCTCGACACCGACGCCGAGGTCCGTCGGCTGGGCCGGTCCGAGGTCCTGCGGCGTGCCGCCCGTGCGTACCTCGAGCGGTCTCACGCTCGTCGCATCGCGGAGGGGTACCGGCGCGCCTACGCCGGAAGGACGGGACTTGGCGACGAGTGGGCTGGCTGGGAGGGCGAGGGGTCGTGGCCCGAGAGGTGAGGCGCGGCGAGATCTGGCGCTATCGGTTCCGGGCTCCGGACAAGGTGCGTCCGGTGGTGGTCCTGAGCCGACCCGAGGTCATCGGACTGCTCCACACGGTCATGGTGGCCCCCGTCACGTCGACCGCCCGGGGGGCCCCGAGCGAGGTCCTGGTCGGGGTCGCCGAGGGCCTGAGGCACGAGTCCGCGGTCAACCTGGACCACGTCCAGACCGTCGAGCAGGCTCAGCTCGTCGGCTACGTCGGCAGCCTCGGCCCGGAGAAGATGCACTCCGTCTGCCGCGCGCTGGCCGTCGCCGTGGGCTGCGACCGCTGAGACGGGCGCGCCCCGGCCTCTCCCGAAAGCGTCAGAGCCGGCGGCGGATCGCCTCCGCGAACTCCAGCTTCTTGGCGACGAGCTCGGGGTCGGTCACGGCTCCGGCTCCGCGACCCGCCCGGCCTCCGCCGGCACCGGGTACCGGCGGTAGAGCCTCCGGACGGGGGCGAGGTCGAAGTACTCGTTCCGGCTCTGCACCTCGAAGCGGATCCGGGCCGCGGGGTCGAGGTCGAGGACGAGCCGGCCGTCGCGGAGGACCCGGTGGACGAGGTCCGCGGGCGCGCGGTTCAGGACGACCACCTGGACCGGGCTCCCGAGGGGCTGCTCGAGCTCGCCCTCGAGGGCGAAGCGGGCGACGCGAGCGTCCGAGGGGGCTCGACGGCGAAGAGGACCCCGACGTCCACGTCGCTGTCCGGCCGCGCCGTCGCTCGGGCCACGCTGCCGAAGAGGTACACGGCCAGAGCTCCGCGGGGGTCCTCTCCGAAGAACGCTCT
>CAZLRF010000040.1:0-52636 GCA_964561785.1 uncultured Acidobacteriota bacterium
GTCGCCATCAGCGCGTTCGAGGGGATGCGGAGGTTGAAGTCGAAGGCGCTGTGGACGTAGAGGGCGGCGAGGCCGGCGAGGGAGCCGGCGAGGAGGGCTTGCGCGAGGCGGTGGCCGCCCTCCCGCAGTGAGAGGAGGCCGCGGAGGAAGACGATCAGGACCGCCGCGCCCCCGAGGAGCGTTCCGAGGAGCCCTCCCTCGGCCAGGAACTCGAGGTGGTCGTTCTCCGCGTGCTGGACGCGGAAGTCGCCTGCGGTGGTCTTGAAGCGGGGGATGGCGTCCTCGTAGGCGCCGAAGCCGGAGCCGACCGCCGGGCTCGCGGCGGCCAGGCGGAGGGTGTCTCCCCAGAGGGCGAGGCGGTAGGCGCCCGACTGGTCGGTGGTGATGCCGGCCAGGGTGAGGACGCGGTCGCGGGACTCGGCGGGGAGGACGGCGACGAGGGCGCCCGCGCCCGCGGCGAGGCCTGCGAGGAGGACGGCGAGGCCGCGGACGGAGAGGCCCTTGCGGTTGCGGGACCAGGCGCGCAGGAGGACGAAGAACGAGAGGCCCACCGCGAGGCTGACGACGCCGCCGCGGGAGAGGGAGACGGGGACGGCGAGGACGAGGACGGCCGCGGCGCCCCAGGCGAGGACGACCCACTTCGCCCGGCGGCTCTCGATCCAGTCCAGCCAGCCCTTGCCGTGGCGCGCCTCGTCGGCGAGGCCGGTGGCGAGGCCGACCGCGAGGAGAGCGGCGAGCTCGACGTAGCCCGCGAAGTGGTTCTTGCTGACGAAGGGGCCGAACGGCGCCACCGTGGGGACGGTCCAGGTGCCGAAGAGGCGGTCGCCGAAGGCGACGCGGGCGGCGAAGCCGTAGACGGAGACGAGGACGGCGCCGGCCACGACCGCGATCGAGGCGCGGAGCAGGAGGTGCCGGTGGCGGAGGGCGGGGGCGGCGGCCAACGCCAAGGCGACGACCCCGGTGGCGAAGGCGAGCCAGCGGCGGGTGGCCTCGGGGTGAAGGGACACGGGGTGCGGGCCGGGGCCGAGGACGGCGGCCGCGGCGGGGACGTCGGGGTGCCAGACGGCGGCGCTGCCGGGGGCGATGGCGTGGTGCAGGGTGGCCGGGAGGGGGACGAGCTGGAAGACGGCGAGGGTCCAGAGGCCGAGGAGGGGCCAGAGGAGGACCTGCGGGAGCGGGCGGCGCCGGGCGTCGTGGAGGACGGCCCCGAGGGCGGTGGCGAGCGAGAGGAGGGCGATCGCCTGGGTGGTGCGGAGGTGGACGCTTCCGAAGGGCCAGGGGGAGAGGACGACGAGGGCGACGAGGACGGCGAGGGCGGCCTTCGATCCGGCGGGAGCGGGGGTGGGCGGGTCGCCTCTCACCGGGACCGCTTCAGGCGCAGTACCGCTACCGGGTCCCGGATACGGGGCCCGGCCTCATGACGAAGCGGTGGCCGAAGTCACTGTCGAAAGCCAGCGCCTCGTGGATGCCGAGTCTCTCCATCACCACGAAGCTCAGGCAGTCCACGGCGCTGTACTCCTTGTCTTAGCCAAGGGCCGCCGCCTGGTCCTCGGCAGTCGTCCGGTGCAGCCGTGCGAGCGACTCGCTGTAGAGCATCTCGCCGGCCATCATTGCCAGGCGGTGCCCCGCCTCGTAGCGGGCTACAGTGATCGTCTCCAGGACGACGTTGTTGGTGGTGAGCAGCAGATCCTTCAGCCGGCGGCCCTCGAAGACCTCCAGAGCCTCCACGGCCCGGGTGTGATTCCTGTCCCGCGGGTCGAGCAGCGCGACGAAGAAGCTGGTGTCGACGAAGATCATCGGCGCTGGTAGATCACCCGGTCATGGTCTTCGGACAGGGTGGCGCTCGACCGAGCCGGCGCCTCCTTCCACATCCCGATGAACTGCCGGGCGGCCTTCCAGCCCGTGGGATCGTCGTCCTCGACGACCGTCGTTGCCTCGGCGTCGGCCTCGATGATCAGGTGAACCCGAGCCTTCTCCTTGAGATCGACGGGGCTCTCGAGCCTCAGGACGCCGTCGCCCTCGTAGACGGCCGCCACCGTGATCGTCATCACCTCACCTCACCCCTCATTCTACAGCCGAGAGGTCTTCCAGACTCAGGTCACCTCACCCACCGTGATCCGGCTATCCTTGCCCTCCATGTGCGGGATCTGCGGGTACCTGTCGCGCCGGGGGCCGGCCTCCGCCGAGGTCCTGGGGGCGATGGCGGGGACGCTCGCTCACCGCGGGCCCGACGGGGAGGGGGCGCACGTCGACGGGCCCGCCGCGCTCGGGCACCGGCGGCTGTCGATCATCGACCTCACCGAAGCCGCCTCCGAGCCGATGACGAACGAGGACGGCTCGCTCTGGCTGACGTTCAACGGCGAGGTCTACAACTTCCGCGAGATCCGCCGGGACCTCGAGGCCCGCCACCGCTTCCGCAGCCGCAGCGACGGGGAAGTGATCCTGCACCTCTACGAGGAGCGGGGCGACGAGGCGGTCGAAGCGCTCGACGGGATGTTCGCGTTCGCGCTGTGGGACGCGCGCCGCAGACGCCTGCTGCTCGCGCGCGACCGGGTGGGGAAGAAGCCGCTCGTCTACCACGACGGCCCGGGGCTCTTCGCGTTCGCGTCGGAGGCGAAGGCGCTCCTCGCCCACCCCGAGGTGCCGCACGAGCGCGACCCGGAGGCGCTGCCGCTGTTCCTCACCTACGGCTACGTGCCGACGCCCGGCACGTTCTACCGCGGGACCCGGGCGTTGCCGCCGGGGCACCTGCTGGTCGCGACGGAGGAGGGAACGGAGGCGCCGCGGCGGTACTGGCGGGCGCGGTTCCGGTCGGGGTGGCCCCGGGAGGCCGCCCCCGCGCCCATGAGCGACCCCGAGGCCGAGGAGCGCTTCCGCTCGCTGCTGCGCGCCGCGGTCGAGAGGCGGCTGGTGGCCGACGTGCCGCTCGGCGCGTTCCTCTCCGGCGGGCTCGACTCCTCGACGGTCGTGGCGCTCATGGCGGAGGTGGCGGGTTCGCGCGTGAAGACGTTCACGATCGGCTTCGCCGGCCACACGGAGTACGACGAGCGCTCCCACGCGCGGGTGGTGGCGGAGCGCTTCGGGACCGAGCACACGGAGTTCGTGGTCGAGCCGAAGGCGCTGGAGCTGATCGACCGCCTGGTCTGGCACCACGACGGGCCGTTCGGCGACTCCTCCGCGGTGCCGACGTATCTCCTCTCGGAGCTCACGCGCACGAGGGTCACGGTCGCGCTCAACGGCGACGGGGGCGACGAGGTGTTCGCGGGCTACCTGCGCCTCTACGGGGGGGCTCTCTCCGAGCGGGTGCCGCGCGCCGTGTTCCGGGCGCTCGCCTCTTTCCTCTCGCTCCTCCCCGAGCCGAAGGACCGCAAGCACCCGCTGCGCTTCGCGAAGCGCTTCGCGGAGGCGGGGAGCCTGCCGCTCCTCGAGCGCTACCTGCGCTGGAACGCGTACTTCACCGCCGACCTGCCCGCCCTCCTGCGGCCCGAGGTCTGCGCCGCGCTCGACCGCGAGCGGCTGCTCGCAAGCTTCCGCGCGAGCTTCGCCGCCGGGGAGGGGTCGACCCTCGCCCGGCTGCTGCAGCTCAACTTCGAGACGTACCTCCTCGACGACCTGTGCGTGAAGATGGACCGGATGTCGATGGCCCACGGCCTCGAGGCGCGCTCGCCGTTCCTCGACACCGCGGTCGTGGAGTTCGGCGCGTCGCTTCCCGACCGGCTGAGGATGCGGCTCGGGAAGGGGAAGCGGCTGCTGCGCCGGGCGATGCGGGACATCCTGCCGGAGTCGATCCTCGCGCGGGGGAAGATGGGCTTCGGGGCGCCCCTCGGCGCCTGGTTCCGGAGCGACCTCCACGGGCTCGTGCGCGAGCGGCTGCTGGACCCGGCGAGCCCGATCTACGAAGTGCTCCGGCCGGAGCCGGTCGCGGCGTTGGTGGCGCGCCACGGCTCGGCGAGCGCCGATCTCTCGGCGCAGATCTGGGCGCTGCTCACGCTCGAGAGCTGGCTGCGGCAGGAGAGGGGCTGGGGGGCTCGCCGGCGAAGGTAGCCGCAGCAGCTGGCCCCACGGCAAGGCCCTCGAGCGGACCCTCGTCGCCTCAGGAGCAGCACCGCCACGAGCGCACGACGTGGGGGCCGTAGCGGTGGATGTCGTCTCCCCCGTTCACCAGCACCCCTCCCCGGACTCCCGCGAGCCCCGCGTAGTGGTCCAGGCCCCGGAAGGCGTCCGAGCGGACGGTCCGGGACAGCTTGATCTCGACGGGGATGGTCCGCCGTCCGAGCTCGATGACGAGGTCCACCTCGTGGCCCGTGAGGTCTCGCCAGAAGAACAGCGGTGGCCGCTCCCCCCGGTGCGCGAACGCCTTGTAGACCTCGCTCACGACGAGCGTCTCGAAGAGGGCCCCCTGGAGAGGGTGCCCTTCGAGGTCTCGTTCGGTGCGCAGGCCGAGCAGGAAGGAGGCGAGGCCCGCGTCGAGGAAGAAGGCCTTGGGAGCCTTGACCAGCCGCTTGCGGAAGTTGGCGTGGTGGGGCGGGAGAAGGACGAGCACGCCGCTCGCCTCGAGAACGGAGACCCATCGCCGCGCGGTGGGCTGCGAGATGCCGCAGTCCGAGGCGAGAGACGAGAGGTTGAGCAGCTGGGCCGTGCGCCCGGCGAGGAGGACCAGGAAGCGGTCGAATGCCGCGAGATCCCCGATGTTCAGGACGTCGCGCACGTCTCGCTCGACGTAGGTCTGCACGTACCCCCCCAGCCAGTCCCTGGGGCTGAGCCGCTGGGCGTGGATGCGCGGGTAGAGCCCCGAGAACAGGACCCGCCGCAGCTCGGGAAGGGAGGCCTGGGCCGGCGCGACCCGGTCGAGCCGGGTCGGATCGATCGGTTTCCAGCCGCCGAGCTCGGAGATCGACAGGGGGTACAAGGAGAGCACGGCCGCTCGGCCCGCGAGGGTCTGGCCGATCCGGCGCGAGAGCTGGAACTGCTGCGACCCGGTGAGGACGAAGCGTGGGGAGCCGGGACGGTCGGCGACACCCTGCAGGTACGAGAACAGCTCCGGCACGCGCTGGATCTCGTCGAGGATCACCCCACGCCTCTTCTCGAACCGGGCGAGGAACCCGCGGGGATCGCTCCTCGCGAACTCGCGCTCGTCGAGGTCCTCGAGCGAGACGTACGCGAAGCGGGGAAAGGCGGCCCGGCTGAGCGTCGTCTTTCCGGACTGCCGGGGGCCGGTGAGGAAGACGACGGGGTACTCGCGCGCCCGGCGCTTGAGCAGGGGCTCGAGCGTCCGGCGAAACAGGGGTGTGTCGTTGGTCACCGCCACGCTCCCGGGCCGAGTGTGACCGAGCGGGAGCGTCTCGTCAAATTCAATATTGAATGTTCAATCTGCAGGCCCGACGCCCCGGGGGCGTCGGCCGCGGAGTGGACGACAATGGTCCCGTGGGACGGGGACCCTCTCGCCGCCTCTCCGGCACGACCGCCCTCGCCGTCTTCCTCGCGCTCGGCGCGGTGTTCGCGGACGAGCCGGCCCGGTGGCTGGTCGCCGAGGACCCGCCGGGGCCCGCCGACGCGGCGGTCGCCCTCGCCGGCGACCCCGACTACGAGCGGACGCGGACGGCCGCGCGGCTGCTGCTCGCGGGGGAGGTGCGGCTGCTCGTCCTCACCGGCGGCGAGCCGGGCCCCGGCGACAGCGCCGAGAGCCTGTGGACGGTCGCGGTCGGGATGGGCGTGCCGCCGGGGCGGATCCGCATGGAGCAGGTCTCGCGCAGCACGCGCGGGTCGATGGAGGCGATCCGGCCGATCCTCGAGCGGGAGGGGGTCCGCTCGCTCGCGGTCGTGACGTCCCCCTACCACCAGCGCCGCGCGGTGTGGACGGCCCGCCGGACGCTGCCCGGCGTCCGGGTCCTGAGCCGGCCGGCGAGCCCGGCCGGCTGGAGGCCCGAGGGGTGGTGGCGGACCCGGTGGGGCCGGCGGATCGTCCTCGGCGAGTACGCGAAGCTCCTGTACTACGTCCTGCGCGGTTGGGCCTGAGCGGCGCAGACGACCCGGATGCCGGAATCTCTCTCAGCCACAGCGAGTTAGTTTGACGGGCCTGAGGCGGGGTGCTACCCTCCCGCAACCGGTCGCGGTGTGTCCGGGAAAGGATGACTGAGGCCTCGGGCGCCGAGAGCACAGGGGGACTACGCGTCCTTCGGGTCTTCTCCCGCCTGAACATCGGGGGTCCGTCGGTGCACGTGATCCTCCTGAGCGCGGGCCTGCGTCCCCTCGGGTACGAGACGCGGCTGGTGGTGGGGAAGGAGGCGCCGCGCGAGGGGAACATGCTCGCGCTGGCGGCGGAGAAGAAGGTGGTCTGCGAGGCGATGGCCGGGCTCGGGAGGGAGATCGCGCCGCTTTCGGATCTGCGTGCGCTCTGGGGCCTTCTCCGCCTGATGCGGTCCTGGCGACCGCAGGTCGTCCACACGCACACGGCGAAGGCCGGCCTCCTCGGCCGCGTCGCCGCGCGCGCCGCCCGCGTGCCGACGGTCGTCCACACGTACCACGGCCACGTGCTGCGCGGGTACTTCTCGCCGGCGAAGGAGGCCCTCTTCCGCCGGCTCGAACGGGGCCTCGCCGCGGCCGCCGACGCGCTGGTCGCGGTGTCCGAGTCGGTCAAGCGCGACCTCGTGGACCTCGCCGTCGCGCCGGCGGAGAAGATCCGGGTCGTGCCGCTCGGGCTCGACCTCGCGCACCTCGCGGGCGAGCTGCCGCGGGGCGTGCTGCGGCGCGAGGCGGGGATCCCGGACGAGGCGCCCCTCGTGGGGATGGTCGGCCGGCTGGTGCCGATCAAGGACGCCCCCACGTTCCTCGAGGCGGCGCGGCTCGTCCGCGAGAAGAGCCCAAGGACGCGCTTCGCGCTCGTGGGGGACGGGGAGGAGCGCCCGGCCCTCGAGGCGCTCGCCCGCGAGCTGGGCCTCGACGGGGCGGTCTCGTTCTTCGGGTGGCGGCGGGACCTCGCCGCCGTCTACGGGGACCTCGACGTGGTCGTGAACGCGTCGCGCAACGAGGGCACCCCCGTCGCCCTCATCGAGGCGCTGGCCGCGGCGCGGCCGGTGGTCGCGACGCGCGTGGGGGGGACGCCGGATCTTCTGGGCGGGGGCGAGCGCGGTCGGCTCGTCCCCCCCGGCGACGCGGGCGCCCTCGCCCGGGCCGTGCTGGAGACGCTCACAGGGTCCGAGGCCGCGCGCGAGGTCGCGCGGGCCGGTCGGGAGCACGTCCTCGAGCGCCACTCGGCGGACCGCCTGGTCCGCGACGTGGACGCCCTCTACCGCGAGCTGCGGGCGCGGAAGGCGGCTTCACCGGCACCGTGACCACCGCGCTCATCCCCACCCTCGTCCTGCTCGTCGCGCTCGCCCTCTCCGCGGCCCTGGTGCCGGCGGCGGGGTGGCTCGCGCGCCGCTTCGGGATCCTCGACGCCCCCGGCCCGCGCAAGGTCCACCGGGAGCCGACCCCCCGCGTGGGGGGGATCGCGGTGTGGGGCGCGTTCACGGCGGTGGTGCTGGCCGGCTACTTCGGCGTCCCCGTCCTCTCCCGCCTGCCCTGGGTCGAGGCCCACTTCGCGGGCCCTCTCGCCATGCTCCAGGAGGCCTACCGCGTCGAGGGCAAGCTCGTGGCGCTCCTCGCCGGGGCCAGCCTCGTCTTCCTGGTGGGCCTCCTCGACGACGTCCTCGGCACCCGGTTCAAGGTCGGCATGAAGCTCGGCGGGCAGGTCCTCGCCGCGGTCGTCCTCGTGGCGGGGGGCATCCGCACCGACTTCCTCTACTTCGAGGCGCTCAACGTGCTCCTGACGATCCTGTGGGTCGTCGGGATCACGAACGCCTTCAACCTCCTCGACAACATGGACGGGCTCTCCGCGGGCGTCGCGTTCGTCGCGTCGCTCGTGCTCCTCCTCAACGCCTGGATCCTCGGCGAGTTCTTCATCGCCCTCGTCCTCGTCGCCTTCATGGGGAGCCTCCTCGGCTTCCTCGTCTTCAACTGGCACCCCGCCTCGATCTTCCTCGGCGACTGCGGGAGCCTCTTCGTCGGCTTCACCCTCGCCTCGCTCACCCTGCTCCAGCGCTTCGTCTCCCACGCCTCGAGCACGTACTTCCCCGTCCTCATGCCGGTGCTCGTCCTCGCCCTGCCGATCCTCGACACCGCGACCGTCGTCTTCATCCGCCTGCGGGAGGGCCGGCCCATCTACGTGGGCGACTCGCGCCACCTCTCCCACCGCCTCGTGTCGCTCGGGATGCGCCCGCCCCTCGCGGTGGCCACGATCTACCTGGTCGCCCTCGGGATCGGCCTCGGGGCGGTCGGGCTCGCCCATGCCGACCTCGTCCACGCGGTCCTCATCCTCGTCCAGTCGCTCGCGGTGGTCGCGGTGGTCCTCATCCTCCTCTTCTACGACCGGCGCGCCCAGCCGCGTCAGAACCTGCCCGGATGAGGCTCGCGCTCCCCGTGCTCGGCGCCCTCGTGCTCGCCGCCCCCGGTGCGGCGGGCGGGGCGGAGCTTCGCGCGGTGCGCTCGACCACGATCGACTTCCGAGTCGCGCTGCGCGTGCTCACCTCCGACGACGTGCCCGCGGGAGAGGTCGTGCGCGAGGGCGAGGAGGTGGTGGTGCGGATCCCCGCCCCCGCCCCGCCCGGGCTCGTCCTGCCCGCGGTCGAGACGCCGCTCGAGGCGATCCGCGTCGAGGTCGAGCCCGAGCGGACGGTCCTGCGCGTGCGGGTCGCGCCCGAGGTGCCCTTCGAGGCGAGCCACGAGCCGGGGATGCTCACGGTCGTCTTCGGCGAGCTGCCGGCGCCGGAGCTGCGGGGGCCGGTCACCGCGGACGTCTACCGGCGCCTCTTCCCGGCGGGCCCCTCCGAGGGGGCCCCGGGGGCCGAGGAGGAGGCGCCCTTCGAGCGGGGCCCCGGCGACGGGCTGGTCGTCGGACCGGCCACGCTGCGCCCCTACGTCTCCGCGAGCTGGGTCGACGCGGACGTGCTCGCCTTCGACAACCCCGAGCCGGTGCGCGACCAGTACCTCCAGGTCGCCCCCGGCGTCACCGCTTCGATGCCGATCCGCTCCGCGCAGCTCGCCGCGGAGTACGAGCCGCGGATGAGGTTCTTCTCCGACATCCCCCTCGTCAACGAGACCTCCCACTTCTTCGGGCTGCGGCTCGAGGCGCCCCTCGGGAGCCGCACGTTCCTCCGCCTCGGCCACCGCTTCACGAGGGCGATCCTCGAGACGACGGTGGTCGACCCCGGCCGCGAGTACTTCTTCGACCTCGCCCGCTTCTCGTTCCACGAGACGACCGCCGCCGTCCGGACGGACCTCGGCGCGCGGCTGTGGGCCGAGGCGGAGGCGGGCCTGCGCTTCGCCCGCTTCGACGAGGAGCAGCCGGGGGGCTTCTTCGACTACGACTCGCGAGCGCTGCGGGCCGGCCTGGGCTACGATGTGGCGAACGAGCTGAGGGCCACCGTGAGCTACCTGTACGAGCGGATCCCGCCCTCCCCGGACCGCGCGATCGTCGAGTCGGACGCGCACGGCGTCGTCGGGACGCTGGCCGGGACCCTCGCGCCCCTGACGAGCGGCTCCGCCACCGTCGGCTTCCGCCGGCAGACGAACCCGCTCGCCACCGGCGAGAGCCGCTCGTTCACCGGGATCACCCTCGGCGGGTCGCTCCGCCGCGAGCTCGGGCGCTCCTCCTCGGTCGAGCTGCAGTGGCGGCGCGACACCGAGCCGAGCGCGTTCGAGACGAACGCCTTCTACGTGACGAACTCCGTCGTCGCCTCCCTCAGCCTGCCCGGGCCGTTCGAGACGTGGGTCCGGGGCTCGGCGGGCTGGCTGCGCAACGGCTACCCGAACGACGCCGCCGAGACCGGCGAGCCCCGCCGCGACGACCTCCTCGGCTTGTCGATCGGGATCGGCCGCGAGATCGGCTGGCGCGCCTGGGTGAGGGCCGACTACCGCCGCGAGCGCCGCGACTCCAACCTCCCCGGCTTCGACGTGACCACCGAGGGTTTCGTCGTGCAGCTGGGGGTGGGCCTCTTCGGCCCGGGACCCTCCCGCCCATGATCGCCAGCCTCGCCCTCGCCCTCCTGCTGCAGGCGCCGGCCACCCCCCCCGCCGAGCCACCGGGCGCGCCCGAGGCGGCGGAGGCGCGCCCCGCCGGGGAGTACGAGATCGGTCCCGGCGACGTGCTCGAGGTGAACGTCCTCGGCAACGACGACCTCTCCCGCATCCCCACCGTGCAGACCAACGGGGCGATCACGTTCCCGCTGCTCGGCGAGGTGCAGGTGGCCGGCCTCACCGTGGCCGAGGTCCAGCGCAAGCTGCGCAACCTCCTCGAGAAGGACTACCTCGTCGACCCCCAGGTCGAGGTGAAGGTCCGCGAGTTCAACAGCCAGTACGTCTCGGTGGTGGGCGAGGTGAACAGCCCCGGCCGCAAGCCGATCCGTGGGAGGATGCGCCTCATCGACGCGCTCCTCGAGGCGGGCGGCTTCAAGGCCACCGCGTCCCAGGAGGTCATGATCACCCGCACCGACGGGGAGCTGCCCGGAGGTCAGAAGACCATGACGGTGCGCCTGTCGGGCACGAGCACGGTCTCCGCCCAGGACCTCGTGAACCTCGAGCTGCCGATGAAGAACGGCGACATCGTCACCGCCTTCCCCAAGGCGTTCGTCACGGTGGACGGCGAGGTGAACCGGCCGGGCCGCTACGCGATCGAGTCGGACCTGACGGTGACGGGCGCGGTTTCGCTCGCCGGGGGGCTCACCCGCTTCGGCAGCACCTCGGTCAAGGTGCGGCGCACCGACGCCCAGACGGGCAAGGTCACCCTCCTCGAGGTCGACCTCAAGGACGTCCGCAACGGCAAGAAGCCCGACGTCCCGCTCCTCCCCAACGACGTGATCTCGGTCTCGCGCCGGGTGTTCTGATGGCCGGAGCTCCCCCGGCGGCGGATCCCGCGCTCGTCGGCGACCGCGACATCGACCTGCGCTACTACGCGGGGCTCGTGTGGCGCCACCGCGCCTTCCTCGGCGCGTGCGCCCTCGTGGGGCTCCTCCTCGGGCTCGTGGTCGCCCTCGTGCAGACCCCGGAGTACCGCGCGGCGGTGCTCCTCCAGATCGAGCCGCCCCCCCCGACCTTCGCCTCGGTTTCCGACGCCCTCCTCGTGGGCAGCGGGAACTACTGGCAGAACACCGACTTCTACAACACGCAGTTCAAGGTGCTGCGCTCGAAGGGGCTCGGCGAGAAGGTCGTCGCCCGCCTCAAGCTCACCGACCGCGAGCCCTTCAAGTCCTCCGTCGACCCCGCCACGCTCTTCATGGCCCACGTGGGGGTCGAACCCGTCCCCGAGAGCCGCCTCGTCCACGTGACCGTGACCCACCGCGACCCGAAGGAGGCCGCGCTGTGGGCGAACACCCTCGGCGAGGTCTACATCGAGCAGTCCCTCGCGACGCGGGTCGAGTCCGCGCGCAAGGCGATGGAGTGGCTGCAGGAGCGCCTCGGGGCGACCCAGCAGGGGATGAGGGACGCCCAGGACCGGCTCTTCCAGAGCTACCGCAGCCAGGACCTGTTCGTGCCCGAGGGCAGCGTCTCCGCCGTCTCCACGTCGATCGCCCGGCTCGGGGAGGACTTCGTGCAGGCCCAGGCCCGGCGGATCACGATCGAGGCCGCCCTCAAGCAGGCGCGCGAGATGAGGGAGCGCGGCGAGCCGCTCGACACGCTCCCCCAGGTCGCCGCGGACTCGGTCGTGACGAGCTTCAACGCCCAGATCGCGGGCCTCAGCGTGGAGCTCGGGCGGCTCGGGGAGAAGTTCAAGGAGGGCCACCCCGAGGTCCAGAAGGTGCGGGCCCAGGTCGAACAGCTCGAGCGGTCGAAGCGCGCGCGGGCGGAGCAGATCGTCGTGGGCCTCGAGGCCGAGTACGCGCAGCTGCGCAAGCGCGAGGCCGAGCTGCGCGCGGCGATCGACTCCCAGAAGACCCAGGCCGCGAACCAGAGCCGCAAGGCGACCGAGCTCGAGGCGCTGCGCAAGGAGGCCGACTCCGCGAAGAACCTCTACGAGGTGCTCCTGCAGAAGCTCAACGAGACCGACATCGCGGCCTCGATCCGCTCGAACAACGTGCTCGTGGTGGACCGGGCGAGCCCGCCCCAGCTCCCGGTGCGCCCGCAGAAGCGCCGGATCGCCCTCGCCGGGCTGCTGCTCGGCCTCGTGGCCGGGCTCGGCCTCGTCCTCGCCCGCGACTACCTCGCGAACACGATCCGCGACTCGGACGAGGTCGAGCGCTACCTCCACCTCGACCTCCTCGCCGCGGTGCCCCGCTACGAGGAGGAGAACGACTCGCTCGCCACCGAGGCCTACCAGAACCTGCGCACCGCGCTGCTGTTCGCGCGACGCGACGAGCGGGGGCAGGTGGTGCTCGTGACCGGCACCGCCCCCCAGGAAGGCAAGACGACCACGATCGTCAACCTCGCGCGGCTGCTCGCGGGGTCGGGCGAGAAGACGGTGGTCGTGGACTGCGACCTGCGCCGGGCCCAGCTGCACCAGCGGCTCGGGCTGCCCCGCGAGCCCGGCCTCACCGACCACTTCGTGCGGCACGCGCCGCTCTCCGCCCTCCTGCGCCCCGCGACGAGCGCCAACCTCTTCGCCCTCACCGCGGGCCCCCTGCCCCCGAACCCGCCCGCGCTCCTCGCCCGCAAGGGCCTCGCCGACCTCCTCGACGAGCTGCGCGGCCAGTTCGAATGGGTGCTCGTCGACTCGCCCCCGCTCGCCTCGGTGACCGACGCGCTGCTCCTCGCGCGCCACGCCGACCACGCGGTGCTCGTCGTGCAGCACAACAAGGTCGACAAGAGGCTCGTCAAGCGCAGCGTGGCCGCGCTGCGCAAGGTGACGCCCAACCTGCTGGGGGCGGTGCTCAACGTCGTGGACGTGCGGGCGCGCAGCTACCAGTACTACTACTACCCGCAGCGCGACGCGGAGAAGCCGGGCCCTCCGTCCGGTCCCGAGGGCCGCAAGCCCGCGGCGCCGGAGGGCGCCTGAGAGGGATGTCGAACAGGCCCCGGGGGATCGCCCTCGCCCTCGCCCTGGGCGCGGCCGGGACGTCCCCGGCCGCACAGGCCCCCGTCGCGCCGCGCGCCGCCGGGGCGGGCATCGCGATCGGGAGGCTGGCCTGGGCGGACCGCGAGATCGAGCGGGCGGAGCTGCCGGCGAAGAGCTCCTGGCGCCGCCTCGCCGCGGGCGACGCGCTGCGCACGGGCGACACGTTCCGCACGGGCGAGCTGGCCACGGCCCGGCTCGACCTCGGGTGGATGACGGTCACGCTCGGCGCCTCGACGATGCTGACCGTCCCCGCCTCGAGCGTCCTGTCGACCGTGCTCGAGCAGGGCCGGGCCGAGCTCGCGGGACCCGGCCGCGACATCGTGAAGATCCGCGTCGGTGACGGCGAGGTGCGCGGCGGAGGGCGGCTCGTCCTGAGGCGCTCGGTGGGACGGACGAGCGCGGCCGCCCTCGAGGGGGCCTTCCGCGTGCGGGCGGCGGGACGCACGGTCGAGATCCGGGCCGGCCAGGGGACCGTCGTCGCCGACGGGCGCCCGCCCGAGGCCCCGGCCCCACTCCCGCCCTCCCCCGGGGACCTCGTTCCCGGGAGGGACCCCGCCTACGTCCGGCTCGGCCGGCCGGTCGAGCTGCGCTGGCGCGCGACGGCCCCCGCGCACCGCGTGGAGCTGCTCGACCTCGAGCGGGACGAGGTGCTGCTCGCGCGCGAGACGGGGGGGCCGCCCCTGCGCATCGAGATCCCCTGGCCCGGGACGTTCCGCTGGCGGGTCTCGGCGAGCGACGCGCGCGGCCTCGAGAGCCGTCCGTCCGCGACCGGGCTCGTCTGCTCGGTGGAGCGGTAGCCGGCGGCTAGTCCCCGCCCGCGAAGCGGTCGGGCAGCACCGGACTCGGCGGCGGCAACGGTGGAATCACGGGCGGCGGCAGGCCGCCCCCGCCTCCGCCCCCGCCGCCATCACCCCCGCCGCCTCCGCCCTCGCCTCCGCCCTCGCCTCCGCCCTCGCCGCCCCCCTCGCCGCCTCCTCCGCCGGGGCCGGTCGCGGCGAGGTCGGCCACGAGCGTCCCGGGTCGCAGCACGTCGCCGCAGAGCTCCGCGGCCTGCTGCGAGCGCCGGCGCTCCAGGAAGCGGCGCGCCTCCTCCGCCGTCTCGCGGGTGACGGGGCCCGCCGGGCCGAGATCGAGGCCGAGCCGCTCGAGGGTGGCCCGGTAGTCGGCGGCGGAGTCGCGCTTGCGCTCGAGGCGGATCCGCTCCACCACGGAGCCGGGGCCGAGGCTGGCCGAGAGGAGGTGTGGCCCCTTCTCGAAGCGGCCCGAGAGCAGCGTCTGCCAGCGGGGGACGGCGTCGTACGAGGGGCACACCACGCTCTTGCGGCAGCCGTCGGCGAACCAGCGCTGCCCCTCGCCGACGACGCCGAAGACGGAGAGCGTGTAAAGACCCGCCTCGGGCAGCTCCGCCTGGAGCACGACGCGCGAGCCGCGGGCCCCGCCCCGGTAGGAGCCCCCGTCCGTCGGCGCGGCCGGGCTGCCGTCCTCGCGGACGAGGTCGCTCCCGCGGAACTCGATCGGGGGCGCGGCCGGGGCCAGCTCCGACTCGAGATCCAGGGCCTGGAGAACGGTGACCGCCACGTCCTCGGTGGTCGCGATCGCGGTGGCCCTCCAGCCGCCGAAGGGCTCGATCGGGTGGACGCACGGGGGGGCGAGCTCGACGCGCTCGAGGACGCCTCCCTCGGGGAGCAGGATCGTCGCGTCGTACGCGCCGGGGTCGAGGTGGACCGTGCCCGCGTCGACCCAGCCCATCACCGGCTCGGCGGGAACCCGGAACGAGCGGAGGAGGTCGTCCCCGCCCGCGCGGGCGATCTCGGCCTCGGCGGGGCGGGGCCCCTCGACCTGCAGGCGCAGCCGGTAGTCGCCCCCGCGGGCGATGCCCATCGCGAACACCGCCTCGCCCACGCCCCCCGCGGGGCGGACGCGCCGCGCGCCCGCCTCCTCGACCACCTCCACCCGGTTTGCGCGCACGTAGCGGTCGGCCGGCCAGGCGCGGCTGTCGCGGCCGGAGAGGACCGCGAAGGCCTGCTGTGCCGTGTCGTGGATGCCGTCCGATTCGACGAGAAGGTCGAGCCCGCGCAGCAGCATCCGGGCCCACTCCGGGTGCGTGACCGCCGAGCCCGGCCGGACGTCGCCGTAGAGCGGCAGGAGGGCCACGAGGCCCAGACCGGCGAAGACGGCCATCCCCCGCAGCGCCCGCACGCGACCCCCCGCGGTTTGACAACCCCGCGAGGACAAACCTACGCTCCTTCGATGGCGGAGTCAAAGGCGCGGGTCCTCCTGCGCCGCCTCGTCGCGCACGGCGTCCTCGAGGCCCCGCCGGGCGACCTTCCCCCCCCGGACCTCGCGCAAGCCGCGATCGAGCAGGGGGTTGCCTCGCTCCTCCTCGGCGCTCTCGAGCGCGAGCGCCCGGCCTGGGGGGCGCCGCTTCTCCCCGGGCTGGTCGAGCGTCGCCGCGCCCTACTCGCCCGCACCCTCGGCCAGGTGGGGCTCGCCGCCCGCGCGATCGCCCTCCTCGACGCGCGGGGCGTGCGGGCCCTGCCGCTCAAGGGCGCGGCCCTCGCGGAGACCGTCTACCACGTCGAGTCGGACCGCCCGATGTCGGACGTGGACGTGCTCGCCCTCGAGCGTTTCGCCGACGCCACGGCCGCGTTGCGCGAGGCGGGGTTCGCCGAGGTCGCGCGCGGCGACCACGCGCTCGCCCTGCGCGATCCCGCCGGCGCCGGACTCCTCGAGCTGCACCGCAGCGTCGTGTCCGCGCCCGGCCTCTTCCCCCTCGACGGCCCCGGCGCGTGGGAGCGGCGGGTTGCGGGCCGCGGCCAGCTCCGCCACCTGCCCTCGCCCGAGGACCTCCTGCTCCAGCTCGCGCTGCACGCCGCGTTCCAGCACGGTCTCGTCCTCTCGCTCGTGCAGTGGCTCGACTTCCGCCGCGTCCTCGAGCGCGCCGCGCCCGACCCGGCGGCGCTCCTCGAGATCGCCGCCGCCGCCCGCGCCGAGGTCCCCCTCGCCGCCGCCCTGCGCGTCGCAGAGGCGGTCGTCTCTGCCCCCGTGCCGGACGCCCTGCGTCTCGCGCTCCCGCGCGGTCTGCGCCGCTTCGTCGAGGACAGGCTCGCCGACCCGCTCGCCTTCGTCTCCCCCGCGGCCCCGGACCTCGTGCGCGTGCGGTGGGAGCTCGCCGCCGGCCGGCGCGCGGAGCTCCTCTGGCGGACGCTCGTCCTGCCCGAGACGCCCTCCGGTGACGTCCGGCTCGGGCCGCGCGTCGCCGCCGCTCTCGCGCGGGCCCTGCGCCTCGCGCGGAGAGAGCCGCCCCGTCCCGCAACGGCACACGACCTCGGCGACCCGCCTCCCGCGGCGGAGGGGCGGGAGGCCTCGGAGGTGGGCTTCGGCGAGGAGCTGCTGCGCGACTGCCTGCGCGCGTTCCCCCACGTGCTCCTGACCGTCACCGGCCGCTGCATGGAGCCCGCGCTCGTCCACGGCGAGAAGGTGCGCCTCGTCAGCTCGGCGCGCCGGCGTCCCCGCCTCGGCGACGTCGTCCTCGCCCGCCAGCGGGACGGGTTGCGCCTGCACCGCCTCGTCTGGGGCCCGCCCCTCGCCCCGCCGCGCACGCCCTGGCGCACCCGGGCCGACCGGGGCCTCTTTCTCGACCCGCCGCTCGAGGCCGCGGACGTGCTCGCCTCGGTCGTGGCGGTGGAGGGCCGTCCCGCCCGGCCCCGCCGGCGGCTGCGGGCCCTCGCGTCGCTCGTCGGGGGACTCGCCGCGCGGCTGCGGGGGGGCGCCGCCCGGGAGGCGCTCGCGTGAGCCGGCCCCGTCTCGACGAGCCCTTCGCCCGCTCCGCGCGGATGGTCGGCCGGCGGATCGGGGACGAGTACGTCCTCGTCCCGCTCGCCGGCCGGGGGGCCGACCTCGACTCGATCCTCAACTTGAGCCGCGTCGCCGCCTTCGTCTGGGAGCGGCTCGACGGGGCGCGCACGGGCGCGCAGGTGGTCGACGCCGTCGTCGAGCGCTTCGAGGTGGAGCGGGCGGAGGCGGAGGCGGACTACCTCGAGCTCGTCGAGACGCTCCTCGACATCGGCGCGGTCGAGCGCCCGCCGGCGGGCCGGGGGTGAGCTCCGCCGCGCGCCCCACCGCGGGGCGCCTCGCCGGCTGCCTCGCCTACCACCAGCGCCTCCTCGCGGACGCACGGCGCAACCGGGCGATCGCGCGCGCCCTCGCCGCCCGCGTGCGGCCGGGGGCGGACGTGCTCGACCTCGGCTCGGGCAGCGGGGTCTGGGCGGTGGCCGCGGCCCGCCTCGGCGCGCGCCGGGTGGTCGCGGTCGAGCGCGAGGCGGTGCTCGTGCCCGTCATCGAGTCGCTCGCCCGCGAGAACGGGGTCGGGGACCGCGTCGAGGTCGTCCGCGCCGACGCTCGCTCGCTCCGTCTCCCCACGGCGGAGCGGTTCGACATCGTCGTCGCCGAGCTCGTCGGCAACGAGGCCTTCGACGAAGACATCCTTCCCGTCCTCGCCCGCGCGCGAGACCGCTTCCTCCGCCCCGGGGGAGCGCTCGTGCCCGAGCGGCTGGCGCTCGCCGTCGCGCCCGTCGCCTCGCCCCACCCTCCCGGCCTGAGGCCCCGCCTCGTCGCGTCGGGCTCCTTCGAGGAGCTCGCCGTCCACGCGCCACGGGCGCTCGAGCCGGGAAGGCTGCGCCCGCTCGCGCCCGCGCGCATCGTGCTCCGGCAGGACCTCCGCGCCGCCCGGCCGGACGAGCCGCTGCCCGCCGGCCGGGCCCGCTTCCGCGTGAGGGACGGCCGGGCCGTGGGAGGCCTCGCGGTGTGGGTGGAGATCGGCCTCGCGCCGGGAGTCGTCCTCTCGACGCGGCGCGGCACGCACTGGCTCCCCACGCTCCTGCCCGTCGCGGCGCTGCCCCGCGGCCCCGGACGGCTCGAGGTCGAGGTCGACTGGAACCCCTCCCGCCGGAGCTGGCGGGTCGCCTGGCGCGGGGACGACGGGCGGCGGCACGAGGCGGCCGGCTCGCCGCTGTTCGCCTGGGGGGCCCTCGCCCCGCGCCTCTCGTTGACAGGCCTTTCCCGCCGGGACTAGGCTCGATCCGGATGTCCTCCCCTCCCGCCCGCGAAGAGCAGAAGGTCCTCGCCGCGTACCTCCTGCGCCACCGCCTCAAGCGCAGCGCCCAGCGCGAGGCGATCCTCGACGCGTTCGTCAAGGCCGGCCATCACGTCTCGGTCGAGGACCTGCTCAAGATCGTCCGCCGCAGGCACCCCGACGTCGGGCGCACCACCATCTACCGCTCGCTCAAGCTGTTCAAGGACGCGGGGCTCGCGAGCGAGCTCGCCTTCGGGGGCGAGGCGCGGTTCGAGCCGGTGTGGAACCGCGACCACCACGACCACTTCGTGTGCGTCAGCTGCGGCGCCATCTTCGAGTTCCGCAGCCCGGAGATCGAGAGGCTGCAGGAGGAGATCGCCTCCGGGATCGGCTTCTCGATCGACGGCCACCGCCACCACATCTTCGGCCGCTGCCGCAAGTGCGCGGGGCGGGACCGCGCCCCGCGCGCGAGGGCGTGAGGGATGAACGGCGCGCTGCGCACGGCGGGGATCGTGGCGGTGGTGGTGGCGGTGGCCTTCGGCTACGTGCGCCTCGCCCGCGACAAGGGCTACGCGCTCGCGCGGGGGAGCGCGGCGCCCGCGCTCCGACTGCCCGCCCTCGGGGGGGGCGAGGCGAGCCTCGCGTCCGAGCGCGGCAAGGTGGTCGTCCTCAACTTCTGGGCCACGTGGTGCCCGCCGTGCGTGGCCGAGATGCCCTCGCTCGAGCGGCTCCACCGCGCGCTCGGGCCGGAGGGGCTCTCGGTCGTGACGGTCTCGACCGACGAGGACGAGGCGGAGCTGCGCCGCTTCCTCTCCGAGCGCGGCCTCACGCTCCCCGTGCTGCGCGACCCCGGCGGCCGCGTGGCCGCGCGCGCGTACCGGACGACCGGCTACCCCGAGACGTTCGTCCTCGACCGGGAGGGCCGGCTCGTCGAGCACGTGGTCGGCCCCGCCGAGTGGGACTCCCCGGAGCGGATCGCCGGCTTCCGCCGGCTGCTCGAGCCCGCCCGATGATCGCCTTCACCGCGCCGACGAGGTAGAGGCTCCCCGCCACCACGACGATCGTCCCCGGCCCGTGCGCGCGGGCGAGGCGCCTCGCCCGGGCGAGGGCGCGGCCGACCGTGGGGACGAGGTGGGCGCCGCGGGCGAGCCGGCCGGCCCGGCGCGCGAGCTCCCCGGGGGTCGCTGCGCGCGAGACGGGCGCCCGGGTGAGGACGAGGCCGGAGGCGAGCGGGAACAGCTCGCGGGCGAGGCCGCGCACGTCCTTGTCGGCCATCGCCCCGAACAGCAGGACGAAGCCGGGCCCGCCGCGCAGGTGCGCGGCGAGGGCGCGCGCCCCGGCCGGGTTGTGGGCGCCGTCGAGGAGGAGCGCAGGGCGGCCGGGCACGCGCTCGAGGCGGCCGGGCCAGCGGGTCGCGCGACTCGCCGCGGGGAGGCGGTCGAGAAGGACGGCGACGCCCGCCGCCTTCGCCTCCTCGAGCAGCCGCACCGCCACGCGCAGGTTGTCCGCCTGGTGCGCGCCGGGCAGGGGCACGAGGGCGCCGTCGAGCGGCGTCAGCGTCGCGTCCACGACCCGCGCGCCCAACGCGCGCGCCCGCTCGAGGACCGCCTCCCGGGCCGGCGCGGGCAGGGGGCCGACGACCGTCGCCCGTCCCGCCCGCAGGACCCCCGCCTTCTCGGCGGCGATCGCGCCGAGCGTGCGGCCGAGGTAGACCTCGTGGTCGAAGTCGACGCTCACGATGGCCGAGGCGACCGGCTCGACGACGTTGGTCGCGTCGAGCCGGCCCCCGAGGCCGACCTCGAGGACGGCCACGTCGACCCTCTTCCTGCGGAAGTGCTCGAGGGCGGTTGCGGTCAGCACCTCGAAGAACGTGGGGTGGGCCTCGAGCACGCCGCGCCGCACGAGGCGCCGGGCGGCGTCTCGTACCGCGCCGACCGCGGCGCCGAGCTCGCGCGCGCCGATCTCGCGTCCGTCGACCGTGATCCGCTCGTTCAGGCGGACGAGATGCGGCGACGTGTAGCGCCCCGTCCGCAGGCCCGAGGCCCGCAGCGCGGCGTCGCAGTAGGCGGCGACCGAGCCTTTGCCGTTCGTGCCCGCGACGAGCAGCGCGGGGAACGCCCGCTCGGGGTGGCCCATCTCGGCGACCAGGGCGCGCATCGTCTCGAGGCCGAACTTCATCCCGAACCGCACGCGCTGGGCGAGATAGCCGGCGACGCGGCGGGCAGGCAGGGGCGCCATGCCTGAAGTGTAAAGGGGTCAGATCTTGAATCTGCTCATCGGCCGGCGATGGGCCGGCCTTCATCGGGGGTCTGCGGGACGGAGCCAACGGGTTCGGCTTTCGTCGGGGCTTTCCGGAGCGGGGCAACCGGCCGGTCTTCAATTGGGGCTTTCGGAGTGGGGTCACAGACCGGCTTTCGTCGGGGCTTTCCAGAACGGAACCGGCTCTGCGGAACGGACGCCGTCGCCCACGGATCGGCTGTCCTCTTCCTCAGGAATCGCGGGGCGATTCCCGAGGAGACACAGTGTGGAAAAGTGGAAGAAAGTGTGGAATACTTCCAGCCCGCTGTGTTCAAAGGGACTTATCACCACCGGATCGACGCCAAGGGCCGGCTGCCCGTGCCCGCGGCGTTCCGCCGGTCGCTCGGCGAGCCGGGCTCGGTGGTGCTGACCCAGCTCGACCAGTGCCTCGCTGCCTACGCCCTCTCGGAGTGGGCGAAGCTCGAGGGGCAGCTCGCCGCGCTGCCCGCGTTCAGCAAGCCGGTGAAGGCGCTCACGCGGCTGCTCGCGAGCCGCGCCGCCGAGTGCGAGATCGACGTGCAGGGGCGGATTCTCCTGCCGCCGTCCCTGCGCGCGGCGGCGGGGCTCGAGCGCGACGCGGTCGTGATCGGCGTGCTCAACCGGTTCGAGGTGTGGGCCCCCGAAGCCTGGGACTCGTTCGTCCGGGAGTCCGAGCGGCTGCTCGACGACGTCACCCTCGACATCCAGTGGCCCCTGCCCCCGTCCGCCCCCACCGGTCCGGCGGCCGGGCCTTCGCCCGTCTCTCCCGACCCCCCAGCGGCGGCCGGGCATCCACAGGCGAAACCCAGCAAATAGTTCGGTTTCCGCTTGACACCCCCGGATGCCCCGTCTAGACTCCGGGTGGAAATTTGTGGAGTGGAGTGGTTTCTCTGCCGCCTCGGGTGGGGGGCAGGGGAGTCATTCTGCCCGAAACGGGTGTCGGCATGCTGCGGGGCAACCATCCGGCGCGGATCGACGACAAGGGACGCCTGAAGGTCCCGAACGGCTTCCGCTCGCTCGTCGCGGCTCAGTGGGGCGAGGAGCTGTTCGTCACCAGCGTCACCGGGGAGTACGTGCGCCTGTACCCGATGGCGGTGTGGCTCGAGATCGAGCGCCGGCTCGCCGCGGTGCCCTCCGCGCACCCCTCGAAGCAGCGCTTCCTCGACCGCGTCAACTTCTTCGGTCAGGTGACGGCGATGGACCGCCAGGGCCGGATCGTGATCCCGCCGCTGCTGCGCGAGAGCGCGCAGATGACGGGCGAGGTGAGCGTCCTCGGCCTGCAGAACCACCTCGCGGTGTGGAACCTCAAGCGCCTGCAGGAGCGGCTGTTCAAGAAGGAGCCGTTCACCGAAGAGGACGGGAGGCTCCTCGCGGAGCATGGGATCTGATGCGACGCACACGAGCGTCCTTCTCGCCGAGGCGCTGGAGCTGCTCGCGGTGAGGCCCGGCGGGCTGTTCGTGGACGGCACGGTGGGCCTCGGCGGCCACGCCGCGGCCGTGCTGCGCGCGTCCTCTCCCGACGGGCGCCTGCTCGGCCTCGACCGCGACGGCGAGACGCTCGCCCTCGCCCGCGAGCGGCTCGCCGAGTTCGGCTCCCGGGCGCGCCTCGAGCAGGGCGACTTGCGGGAGATCCCCGAGCGGCTGGGGGACGAGCGCGCCGACGGCATCCTGCTCGACCTCGGGATCTCCTCGGCCCAGCTCGACGACCCCGCTCGCGGCTTCAGCTTCCAGAAGGACGGCCCGCTCGACATGCGGATGGACCGCTCGCAAGGCGAGACCGCCGCGGACGTGGTGAACCGCACCCGGGAGCGCGACCTCGCCGAGCTGCTCTACGCGTACGGCGAGGAGCCCCTCTCGCGCCGCATCGCGCGCGCGATCGCCTTCGCCCGCGAGCGGCGGCCGATCGAGACGACCGGGGAGCTCGCGGAGATCGTGCGCCGCGCCGCGCCCCGCTCCCGCCGCCCGGGGCTGCACCCCGCGACCCGCACGTTCCAGGCGCTGCGGATCCGCGTCAACCGCGAGATCGAGGGCCTGCGCGAGGCGATCGAGGGCGCGGCCGCCTGCCTCGCCCCGGCCGGCCGGATGGTCGTGATCGCGTTCCACTCCCTCGAGGACCGCGCGGCGAAGGAGGCCTTTCGCTCCCTCTCCGGGCGGGGCTTTCGCGTGCTGACGAGAAAGCCGGTGCGGCCGGGCGAGGAGGAGGTGCGCGAGAACCCGCGCGCGCGCTCCGCCCGCCTGCGCGCCGTCTCGCGCGAGGAGGCGGCATGAGGGACGAGGGCGTCGTCCGCATCGGCAAGCCGATCGACAACTCCCGCGTCGTGCGCCAGGTCGACCCGCGCTCGCGGCGCGAGATCCTGCTCCTCATCCTCCTCGTGGCGCTCCTCGCCGGGGGCCTCGGCCTGTACGCCTGGCCCGCCCTCGAGATCCGCCGGGCGGGGCAGGCGGGGGCCCTGCTCGACCGCGAGAAGGAGCGCCTCGTCGAGGAGAATCGCAAGCTGCGCCTCGAGAAGGCGGCCCTCGAGAACCTGCGCCGGGTGGAGGCGATCGCGGGCAAGGACCTCGGCCTGCGCGCGCCCGCCGCGGAGCGCACCGTGGTCGTCGAGGTGCCGAAGCCGGTGCCGCCGGGCCAGACGGTGGCCGGGGAGAACGCGCCCCGTCGCGAGGCGCGCGGCGCGGGACCGGGGGAGGTGCGGCCCTGAGGGAGGACCGCCCCCCCCTCGTCCCCCCCGCCCTCGGCGCGGCGGGAAAGAGCCCGCGCGAGCGCATGACGCGCCTGCGGATGATGCTGCTCGCGCTCGGGATCTCGCTCTGGGCGCTCGTCATCGGGATCCGGCTCGTCCACCTCCAGGTCCTCGGCCGCGCGTTCTTCGAGCAGCAGGGCACCCGGCAGAGCGAGCGCACGATCAACCTCGACCCGCGGCGGGGGCCGATCCTCGACCGCTCCGGCCGGCCCCTCGCCGTCTCCGTGGACGCCGAGAGCCTCTACGCCGTCCCCCAGGAGGTCTCCGACCCCCAGCGCACCGCCGCCGCCCTCGCCCGCGCCCTCGGCAAGGACGCCGCCGGCCGCCGCGAGATCCACGCGAAGCTCCAGAAGAGCCGGGCCTTCGTGTGGATCGAGCGCAAGCTCGATCCCGCCCTCGCCCGCCGCGTGCGCGAGCTGCAGCTCGACGGGGTCGGCTTCCTCGCCGAGCACCGCCGCTACTACCCCAAGCGGGAGCTCGCCGCCCACGTGCTCGGCTACGTCAACCTCGACAACTCCGGCATGTACGGCGTCGAGTACGCGCTCGAGAAGGAGATCCGCGGCCGCGCGGCCAAGGTCGTGGTCCACGCCGACGCCCGGCGCCGCCCGGTGGCGCAGACCGAGCGCCCCTCGACCGACGGCGCGACCGTGGTCCTCGCCCTCGACGAGGCGGTCCAGCACGTGGCCGAGCGCGAGCTCGAGCGCTCGATGGCCGAGACCCAGTCCGTGGCGGGGATGGTCGTGGTCGTGGAGCCCTGGACCGGGGAGGTCCTCGCCCTCGCCGGCCGCCCCACCTTCAACCCCAACCGCTACAACGCCTACCCGAGCGCGCGGTGGAGGAACCGCGCGGTCTCCGACGTGTTCGAGCCCGGCTCGGTCTTCAAGATCGTCACCGCCGCCGCCGGGCTGCAGGAGAGCGTCGTCTCGCCCTCCGAGGTGCTCGACTGCGGCAACGGCCGCATCGACGTCGCGGGCACGATCATCAACGACCACGCCGTCTTCGACCGCCTCACGTTCGCCCAGGCGGTGGCGAAGTCGAGCGACATCGGCATGATCCGGGTCGCCCAGCGGCTCGGCCGCGACAACTTCGCGCGCTACGTGCGCGACTTCGGCTTCGGCGCCCCGACCGGGGTCGAGCTGCCCGGCGAGTCGGCCGGCCTCTTCCGCCCCGTGGCGAAGTGGAGCGCGCTCTCGCTCCCCAGCCTCTCCTTCGGGCAGGAGATCGGGGTGACGGGGCTCCAGATCACGATGGCCACCGCGGCGATCGCGAACGGCGGCTACCTCATGAAGCCGATCCTCGTGAAGAGGGTCGAGGACGCGCAGGGACGCGCGATCCGCGAGGCCAAGCCCTTCGTGGTGCGCCGGGTCCTCAACCCCGACACCGTCGACACCTTGACCGAGATCCTGCGCACGGTCGTGACCGAGGGCACCGGCCGCAAGGCGGCGGTGCCGGGCTACGTGGTGGCGGGCAAGACCGGCACCGCGCAGAAGGTCGACGCCACCGGCCGCTACTCGATGATCGACCACGTGGCCTCGTTCGTGGGCTTCGTGCCCGCCTCGCGCCCGGCCCTCGTCGTGCTCGCCTCGCTCGACACGCCGCGCGGGGCCGCCAACCAGGGCGGCGACGTGGCGGCGCCGCTGTTCGCGCGGGTGGCGGAGGGCGCCCTGCGCGTGCTCGCCGTGCCCCCCGACGACCCCTCGCGCGTGCTGCGCGCGGTCGCCCTTCCCCCGGAGAACGCGCTCCCCGCCGCCTACCGCCCCCAGGCCGCGGCCCGCCCCGCGGTCGTCCCGCCCGCGGAGGACACGCGTCTCATGCCGGACCTGCGGGGACGCTCCGCCCGCGAGGCCGCGATCGCCGCGGCCCGCCGCGGCCTCGTGGTCGAGTTGCACGGCTCGGGCCAGGTCGTGGCCCAGAGCCCGGAGCCGGGGAGCGAGATCGAGCCCGGGCAGACGTGCGTCCTCACCCTCGGGCGGGAGGCGGCGCGCCCGTGAGGCTCGACGAGCTCCTCGCGCGGCTCCCGGGGGCCTCCCTGCGCGGCGACGGCGGGATCGAGATCTCCACGGTGACCCACGACTCGCGACGCGCGGGCCCGGGCTCGCTCTTCGTGGCGATCCGCGGCCTCGTCACGGACGGCAACCGCTTCGTCGAGGCGGCCCGCAGGAAGGGCGCGGTCGCGGTGTGCTCGGAGGAGCCGCCCTCGGACGAGGGCGCCTGGGTCCGCGTCCCCGACGCCCGCGAGGCGCTCGCCGTGCTCTCCGCCGCCGTCCTCGGCGACCCCGGGCGCTCGCTCGGCCTCGTCGGCATCACGGGGACGAACGGCAAGACGACCACCGCCTACCTCGTCGACTCCGCCCTGCGCGCGGCGGGGGAGACGGTGGGCCTCGTCGGCACCGTCCAGTACCGGGTGGCAAGCCGGGTGGCAGAGGCGACGCGCACGACCCCGGAGTCCTCCGATCTCCAGGCCCTCCTGCGCGAGATGGTCGACGCCGGCTGCCGCCGCGCCGTGCTCGAGGTCTCCTCGCACTCGCTCGCCCTGCGCCGCGTCCACGGCCTCGAGTTCGAGGTCGCCGTGTTCACGAACCTCACCCGCGACCACCTCGACTTCCACGGCGACATGGACGCGTACTTCGCGGCCAAGCGGACGCTGTTCGAGCGCCACCTGCGCGCGGACGGCCGCGCGGTGGTGAACCTCGACGACGACCGCGCGGACGAGGTCGTGCGGGCGAGCGGGGGACGGGCCTGGACCTACTCGCTGTGCGACCCCCGCGCCGACATCCTCGCCGAGGACGTGCGGCTCTCCCTCGGGGGGACGCGCTTCCGCGCCCGCACGCCGCTGGGCGTCCTCGAGGTGAAGACCGCCCTCCTCGGGCGCTTCAACGTCGGCAACGCGCTCGCCGCGCTCGGCGCGGGGCTCGCCCTCTCCCTCCCCGCGGACGCGGTGCTGCGCGGCCTCGCCGCGCTCGGCGGGGTGCCCGGGCGGATGGAGGCGATCGCCGCCGGCCAGGACTTCACCGTCCTCGTGGACTACGCGCACACCGACGACGCCCTGCGCAACCTCCTCGAGACCGTGCGCGGCCTCTCCCCCCGCCGCGTGGTCACCGTGTTCGGCTGCGGGGGGGACCGCGACCGGACCAAGCGGCCGCTCATGGGCGCGGTCGCCGCCCGGCTCTCCGACGTCGTGATCCTCACCTCGGACAACCCGCGCAGCGAGCCGCCGGAGACGATCCTCGAGGAGATCCGGCGGGGGATCCCGGCCGCGCGCGCCGGCGACACCCTCGTCGTCCCCGACCGGCGCGACGCCATCGCCCGCGCCATCGAGATGGGCCGCGAGGGCGACTGCGTGGTGCTCGCGGGCAAGGGCCACGAGGCCGTCCAGGTCCTGCGCGACCGCACGGTGCCGTTCGACGACCGCCAGGTGGCCCGCGACGCCCTCGCCCGGCTCGCCCGGGCGGGGGGGAGGAAGTGACCGTGGTCGCCCTCGCCGGGCTCACCCTCGCCGAGGTCCTCGCCGGCACCGGGGGCGTCCTCGCGTCGCCCGGGCCGGGCCCGCTCGCCTTCACCTCGGTCTCGATCGACTCGCGGACGCTCGACAGAGGCGCCCTCTTCGTGGCGATCGCGGGTCCGCGGTTCGACGGGCACGACTTCCTCGCCGAGGCCGCCGCCCGCGGCGCGGCGGCGGCGATCGTCCACCGCGAGGCCGCGGCCCCGGAGGCGCTGCCTCTCGTGCGCGTGGCCGACACCCTGCGCGCCCTCGGCGACCTCGCCCGCCACGTCCGCCGCCGGTCGGCGGTCGGCGTCGTGGGGGTCACCGGGTCGGTGGGCAAGACCACGACCAAGGACATGGCCGCGCACCTGCTCGCGACGCGCGGGCCGGTGCTCAAGACCGAGGGCAACCTCAACAACCGCTACGGCCTGCCCCTCACCCTGCTGCGCCTGCGGGCCGAGCACACCGCCGCGGTGCTCGAGATGGGGATGTCGCTCCCCGGCGAGATCCGTGCCCTCGCGACCCTCGCCGAGCCCGACGTGGCCGCGATCACGCGGGTCGCCCCCGTGCACCTCGAGTTCTTCCCCTCGGTCGACGCGATCGCGGAGGCGAAGGCGGAGATCCTCGAGGGCCTGCGGCCCGGCGGCACCGCCGTCCTCAACGGCGACGACCCGCGCGTGCGGCGCATCGGGGAGCGCTTCGCCGGCCGCGTCGTGTGGTTCGGGCGCGACCGGCGCTTCGACGTCTCCGCCGAGAGCTGGCGCGGCGGCGCCGCCGGCATGCGGTTCGACCTCGTGATCGACGGGCGGCGCACCGACGTCGCGCTGCCCCTCGCCGGGGCGCACTTCGTCTCGAACTTCCTCGCCGCCGCCGCCTGCGCCCACGTGCTGGGCGTCGCCCCCGAGCGCATGGCCGAGGCGGCCGCCTCGCTGCGCCCGGCGCGCCACCGCGGGGAGCTGCACCGGCTCGGCGAGGGCGTCACGCTCCTCGACGACTGCTACAACTCCTCGCCCGAGGCCCTCGAGGCGGCGGTGGCCGCGCTGTCGCTCGTCCCCGGACGCCGCCGGGTGGCGATCCTCGGCGACATGCTCGAGCTCGGGCCGAGCGGCCCCGCCCTCCACCGCGCGGCCGGGGAGTCCCTCGCCGGCCGCGTGGACGTGGTGGTCGGGGTGGGCGAGCTCGCCCGGGGGATCGTCGAGGGCGCCCGCGGGGCCGGCATCCCCGCGCCCTCCCTCGGCCACTTCGCCGACGCGGCGGGGGCGGTGGCCGCCCTCGGCGACATCGTGCGCCCCGGCGACGCGGTGCTCGTGAAGGCCTCGCGGGGGGTGAGGCTCGAGGCGGTCGCCGACGCGCTCCTCGCGCGCTTCGGGGAGGGGGAGGCCTAGCGTGCTCTACCACCTCCTCTACGCGCTGCGCGGGGAGCTCTCGCTCCTCAACGTCACCCGCTACATCACGTTCCGCACCGCGGTGGCGAGCCTGACCGCGCTCGCGATCGTGCTCTTCCTCGGGCCGTGGATGATCGAGCGGCTGCGCCGCCTGCAGATCGGCCAGCACATCCGCGAGGAGGGCCCGCAGGCCCACAAGGCGAAGGCGGGCACGCCCACGATGGGCGGGGTGCTCGTCCTCCTCGGGATCCTCGTCCCCACGCTGCTGTGGGCCGACCTCACGAACCTCAAGATCTGGATCGTGGTCGCGGCGACGCTCGCGTTCGGGGCGATCGGCTTCGCCGACGACTACACCAAGGTGGTGAGGAAGCGCAGCCTCGGCCTGACCGCCCGCAAGAAGCTCCTCCTGCAGTTCGCGGTGGGGCTCGCGGTGGGCCTCGCCGTGTACTTCCTCGCCCAGGTCGAGCCCCGCGAGTACTCGACGCGCGTCGTCTTCCCGTTCTTCAAGCAGGTCGTGCCGGACCTCGGCGTCCTCTACGTCGTCTTCGCCATCCTCCTCCTCGCCCTCTCGTCCAACGCGGTGAACCTCACCGACGGCCTCGACGGCCTCGCCATCGGCACGACCCTCGTGGCCGCCGCCGCCTTCACCGGCCTCGCCTACGTCTCGGGCCACGCCCGCTTCGCCGACTACCTCGACCTGCTGTTCCGGCCCGGCACCGGCGAGCTCACCGTCTTCTGCGGGGCGATGGTGGGGGCCTCGATGGGCTTCCTGTGGTGGAACTGCTACCCGGCGCAGGTGTTCATGGGCGACGTGGGGAGCCTCGCCCTCGGCGGGGCGCTCGGCACGGTGGCCATCCTGATCAAGCAGGAGCTGCTGCTGTTCGTGGTGGGGGGCCTGTTCATGGTCGAGGCCTTCTCGGTGATGCTGCAGGTCGCCTCCTTCCGGCTGACCGGCAAGCGGGTCTTCCGCATGTCGCCGCTGCACCACCACTTCGAGCTCGTGGGGTGGAAGGAGCCGCAGATCATCATCCGCTTCTGGATCGTGGCGTTCGTGTTCGCGCTGTTCAGCCTCATGACCCTGAAGCTGCGGTAGGGCGAAGAGGCGATGGAGGGAGGGGAGGTCGTGGTGATCGGGCTCGCGAGGTCGGGGATCGCCGCCGCGCAGTTCCTCGCCCGACGAGGGGCGAGGGTCGCGGCGGTCGACCTCAAGACCGCCCTCCCGCCGGAGGCGCTCGCCCTGCGCGAGAGCGGAGTCCGCCTCGAGCTCGGAGAGCACCGCCGCGAGACCTTCACCTCCGCCGCCCTCGTCGTGGTCTCCCCCGGCGTGCCGTGGGACCTGCCGGAGCTCGCCGCGGCCCGGGAGAAGGGCGTGCCGGTGATCGCCGAGATCGAGCTCGCCTTCCGCCACCTGCGCGGTCGGGTGGCGGCGGTCACCGGAACCAAGGGCAAGTCCACGACCACCGCCGCCCTCGGGGCGATGCTGCGCGAGGCGGGCCTCGACGCGCGCGTCGGCGGCAACATCGGCGCCCCCCTCGTCGGCCTCGTCGAGGGCTCGACGGAGGCGAGCGTGTTCGCGGTGGAGGTGTCGAGCTTCCAGCTCGAGGGCACCGTACGCTTCCGCCCCCACGTCGCGGTCTGGCTCAACCTCTCCCCCGACCACCTCGACCGCCACCGCTCGCTCGAGGACTACGTGGCGGCCAAGGCGCGCGTGCTCGCGAACCAGGAGGCCTCGGACTGGGCGGTCGTGAACGCGGACGACCCCGTGGTCCTCGCGCAGGCGCGCGCGGCGCGCGCCCGACGGCTCGCCTTCCGCGCGTCCGGCGGGCCGCTCCGCGGGCGCGACGCGGCGTTCTTCGAGGGCGGCCTCGCCCGCCTGCGGCGGGACGGGCGCGAGGAGACCCTCTTCCGGCGGGACGAGGTCGTCCTGCCCGGGGCGCACCTCGCCGGGGACCTCCTGGCGGCCGCCGTCGCGGCGCGGCTCCTCGGCGCGCCGGCGGACGCGATCGCCCGCGCGGTGCGCGGCTTCCGCGGCGTCCCGCACGTCCTCGAGCTCGTGGCCACGATCGACGGGGTCGCCTGGTACGACGACTCCAAGGCCACGAACGTCGAGGCGGCGCGCCGCAGCCTCGAGGCGTTCGACCGGCCGGTCCTCGTCGTCCTCGGCGGCCGCTACAAGGGCGGCGACTTCGCGGAGCTCGCCCCGGAGCTGCGGCGCCACGGCCGCCGCGTGCTGGCGATCGGCGAGGCGCGAGAGCGCGTCGTGGCGGCGCTCGCGGGCGTCGTCCCGGTCGACCGCTGCGACTCGCTGCGCGAGGCGGCGGAGAGGGCGCGGGCCGAAGCCCGGCCCGGGGACCTGGTGCTCCTGGCTCCCGCCTGCTCCTCCTTCGACATGTTCGCCGACTACGCGGACCGCGGCCGGCAGTGGAAGGCCGAGGTGCGCCGCCTCGCGGAGGCCGGGCGTGGCTAAGAAGCTCAGCACCGACCTCGTGCTCCTCGCGGTCACGGTGGCGCTGCTCGGCTTCGGCCTCGTGATGGTGTGGAGCGCCTCCTCCGCCCTCGCCCAGGAGCGCCACGGCACCCCCTACTACTTCCTGGTGAAGCAGGTCGCGTGGGGCGCCCTCGGCCTCGCCGCGATGGTGGCGGCGCTGCGGATCGACTACCGCTCCCTGCGCCGCCCGGCGGTGGTGTACTCGCTCCTCGTCGCCTCGACGCTCCTGCTGATCCTCGTCCTCTTCCTGCGGCCGGTGAACGACACCCACCGCTGGATCCGCCTGGGCGCCCTCAGCTTCCAGCCCGCCGAGCTCGCGAAGATCGCGCTCGTGGTCTTCCTCGCCTTCCACGTCGAGCGCCGCGCCCCCCGCGTGAACGAGGTCGTCACGCTCCTGCCCGCCCTCCTGCTCCTCGGCTGGTTCGGCTTCCTCGTCCTCATCCAGCCCGACCTCGGCACCGCCTTCTGCCTCGTCCTCACCGGGGCGGTGATGCTCTACGTGGCCGGGGTGCGGATGAAGTACTTCGCGGCGTTCGCGGTCCCCGCCCTCGTCGTGCTCTACGCCGCGGTCATGGCCGTGCCCTGGCGCCGGGTGCGCATCGCGAGCTTCCTCGACCCGTGGTCCGACCCCCAGGGCTCGGGCTATCAGGTCATCCAGAGCCTGATCGCGGTGGGCACGGGCGGGCTCGGCGGGGTGGGGCTCATGGAGGGCCGACAGAAGCTGTTCTACCTGCCCTACCCCTACAGCGACTTCATCTTCGCGGTGATCGGCGAGGAGCTCGGCCTCCTCGGCGCCCTCGCCGTGGTCGCGGCGTTCGTCGTGCTCCTCTGGCGCGGCCTGCGGGCGGCGTGGAGCGCCCCCGACGACTTCGGCCGGTTCCTCGCCGCGGGGCTCACCCTGTCGATCGTGTTCCAGGCCCTCATCAACGTCTCGGTCGTCCTCGGGCTCCTCCCGACCAAGGGCATCCCCCTCCCCTTCATCAGCGCGGGCGGCTCGTCGCTCGTCTTCGCGCTGTTCGGCGTCGGCCTCGTGGCCAACGTGTCGCAGCACGGGGACTGAGGTGATGGCGCGCACGGTCCTCGTGGCGGCGGGAGGCACGGGGGGGCACCTGTTCCCCGGGATCGCGGTGGCGGACGAGCTCGTGCGCCGCGACCCCGCGACCCGGGTGGTGTTCGCGGGGACGACGAGGGGGCTCGAGACCCGCCTCGTGCCGGCGGCCGGCTACGCGCTCGAGACGCTGCCGATCCTGCCCCTCAACGGGGTCGGCCTCGCCCGGACGCTCGCGGGCCTCCTCGTGCTGCCGTGGGGCCTCCTGCGGTCGGCCCTCCTCGTCCGGCGCCTGCGGCCCTCCGCCGTCCTCGGCGTGGGGGGCTACGCGGGGGGGCCGGTGACGCTGCTCGCCGCCCTGCTCGGCGTGCGGGCCGTCGTGCTCGAGCCGAACGCGACGCCCGGCTTCACGAACCGCGTGCTGCGCCCCTTCGTCCGGGTCGCCGCCTGCGCCTACGAGGAAGCCCGGGCGGCGTTCGGGGAGAAGGGCGTCCTCACCGGGAACCCGGTGCGGGGAGGCTTCGCGTCGCTGCCGCGCCGGGAGCACCGGCCGCCGCTGACGCTGCTCGCCTTCGGGGGCAGCCAGGGGTCGCGCCTCCTCAACCAGGCGCTCCTCGCCGCGATCCCCCACCTGCCGGGGACGGAGCGGCTGCGGGTCGTGCACCAGACCGGCCCCGCGATGCGGGCCGAGGCCGAGGCCGCGTGGCGCGCGGCGGGTCGGGAGGCCGAGGTCGTGGCGTTCCTCGACGACATGGCGAGCCGCTTCGCCGCGGCCGACCTCGTCCTGTGCCGCAGCGGGGCCACGACCTGCGCCGAGCTCACCGTGGCCGGCAAGGCCGCCGTCCTCGTGCCGTTCGCCCGGGCGGCGGACGACCACCAGCGCACGAACGCCCGCGCCCTCGAGGCGGCGGGGGCGGCGGTGATGCTCGAGGAGAAGGACCTCGACGGGGCCTCGCTCGCGCGGGCGGTCGCCCGCCTCGTGGACGATCCGGCGCGCCTCGTCGCGATGGAAGAGGCGGCCCGCCGCCTGGGCCGTCCGGACGCCGCGGCCCGGGTGGCGGACCTCCTGCTCGGGGGCGGCGCGTGCTGAGGAGGATCCGGCGCGTGCACCTCGTGGGCATCGGCGGCTCCGGCATGAGCGGCATCGCGGAGCTGCTGCTCAACCTCGGCTACACCGTGTCGGGCTCCGACCTGCGGCCCTCCGCCGTGACCGAGCGCCTCGCGGCGCTCGGGGCGCGGGTCCACGCCGGCCACGCCGCGGGCCACGCGGCGGGGGCGGACGTCGTCGTGACCTCGACCGCGATCGCGCCCGGGAACCCCGAGGTGGAGGAGGCGCGCCGCCGCGGCGTCCCCGTGATCCCGCGGGCGGAGATGCTGGCCGAGCTCATGCGGCTCAAGTACGGCGTCGCGGTCGCGGGCAGCCACGGCAAGACCACCACCACGTCGATGGTCGCGCTGGTGCTCGACCGCGGCGGGCTCGACCCCACCGTCGTCGTCGGCGGTCGCCTCGGCGTGCTCGGCTCGGGGGCGCGGCTCGGCAAGGGCGAGTTCCTCGTCGCGGAGGCCGACGAGTCGGACCGCTCGTTCCTCAAGCTCACCCCGACCGTGGCCGTCGTCACGAACATCGACCGCGAGCACCTCGACACCTACCGCGACCTCGCGGACGTGAAGGACGCCTTCGTCGGCTTCGTGAACAGGGTCCCGTTCTACGGGAGCGCCGTGTTGTGCCTCGACGACCCGCCCGTCCAGGACGTCCTGCCGCGCGTCGAGCGGCGGGTGCTGAGCTACGGCGTCTCCCACCAGGCGAGCGTGTCGCTGCGCGACCTCGAGCTCTCCCCGACCGGGGCCCACTACACGGCGACCCACGACGGCCGGCCGCTCGGGGAGGTCCTCCTCGCGGTGCCCGGCGCCCACAACGTCACGAACTCCCTCGCCGCGGTGGCGGTGGGGGTCGAGCTCGACGTGCCCTTCGCGGCGATCCGGGCCGGCCTCGAGGCGTTCACCGGGGTCGACCGCCGCTTCCAGGTGAAGGGGCAGGCGGGGGGGGTCCTCGTCGTCGACGACTACGGCCACCACCCGACCGAGATCCGGGCCACTCTCGACACGCTGCGCCGCCGCGCCGGAGAGCGGCGCACGGTGGTCCTCTTCCAGCCCCACCGCTTCACGCGCACCCAGGCGCTGTGGGACGACTTCGCGAAGGCCTTCCACCAGGCGGACGTGCTCGTCCTCACCGACGTCTACCCCGCCTCCGAGGCCCCGATCCCCGGGGTGAGCGCGGAGGGGCTCGCCCGTGCGATCGCCGAGCGGGGCCACCGGCGGGTGGAGTGGGCGGGGGACCTCGCCGCCGCCACCGAGCGCCTCGCCGCCTGTCTGCGCGAGGGCGACGTCGTGCTCACCCTCGGCGCGGGCAGCGTGGGCCAGGCCGCGGACGAGATCCTGAGGAGGAGGGCCACGTGACGCGGCGCGGCCTGCCGGTGGGACCGCCCCCCGAGGAGCTCCTCGACCTCGTGGCCCCCGAGGCCGCCGAGGAGTCGCCGTTCCTCCGCCCGCGGCGGCGCACGCGGCGGCGCCCGCGCCGGCGCGGCCTCGCCGCGCGGGCCCTCGTCCTGCTCCAGGTCCTCGCCGTCGGCCTCCTCGGCGCGGTCGGCGCGTGGACGGCCTGGCAGCGCGTCTTCGCCTCCGACCGCCTGCGGGTGGGCCGCCTCGAGGTGCGCGGCAGCCACTTCCTCTCCGAGGGCGAGGTGCGCGAGCTGATCGGCCCCGCGGTGGGGGAGAGCATCCTCGCCCTCGACATCGACGCCCTCAAGGCCCGCCTGCGCTCCTCCCCGTGGGTGGCCGATGCCACCGTCGTGCGCGCGCTGCCGGACACCGTGCGGGTCGAGATCCGCGAGCGGGTGCCCCTCGCCCTCGCCGAGCTCGACCGGCTGTACCTCATGGACGAGGACGGCGGGCTCATCGACCTCTACGGGCCGCGCACCGGGGCGTTCGACCTGCCGATCGTGCGGGGGCTGCTCGGCCTCGAGGAGGAGTCGCGCCGCCTCCGCGCGCGCCGGGCGGGCGCGCTCCTCGCCGACCTCGCGGAGCTCGCGGCCGAGGTGTCGGAGGTGTACGTCGAGGCCTCGGGCGACCTGCGCGTCGTCCTGCGCGGCCCCGGGGAGGTGCTGCTGTTCGGCGACCCGCCCTACCGCCCGCGCCTCGTCACGTTCCTGTCCCTGCGCCGCGAGCTCGCGGAGCGGGCCCCGGGCGCGCTGCACTTCGACCTGCGCTTCCGCGGGCGCATCTTCGCCCGCCTCGCCGCGACCCCCGTCCCCCCGTCCGAGCCGGGAGCCCCCCCCTCCCTCCCGGCGGCGGAGAAGAAGACCACCCCGGCCGTGACCCCCGCGGCCCGCCGCGCGCCGGAGGCGCCGCCCGTGGTGGCGGCGCGCGACGCGGGCGCCGAGGACATCCACTAGGAGGCAGCCCTGGCCAAGAAGAAGGATCGCTACATCGTCGGCCTCGACGTCGGGACGCACAAGATCTGCGCCATCGTGGCCGAGGTCACGGAGGAGGGCCGCCTCGACGTCATCGGCATCGGGCAGACCGAGTCGAAGGGGCTGCGCAAGGGGGTCGTCATCAACCTCGAGGCCACCGTGGACGCGATCAAGCGGGTCCTCGAGGAGGCGGAGCTCATGGCGGGGGTCGAGATCGGCGCCGCCTACGTGGGCGTCGCCGGCACCCACGTCAAAGGGTTCAACTCCCGCGGCGTGATCGCGGTCTCGAACAAGAACCGCACGATCGACAAGGAGGACGTGCGGCGCGTCATCGACGCGGCCAAGGCGGTCTCGATCCCCCTCGACCGCGAGATCCTGCACGTGCTGCCCCAGGAGTTCGTGGTCGACGACCAGGACGGGATCGGGGACCCGACCGGGATGACCGGGACGCGGCTCGAGGTGAACGTCCACGTCATCACCTGCTCCACGACCGCCGCCCAGAACACCGTGACCTGCGTCAACCGGGCCGGGCTCGAGGTCGTCGACACCGTGCTCACCCAGATCGCGGCGGCCGAGGCGTGCCTGACCCCCGACGAGAAGGAGCTCGGGGTCGCGATCGTCGACGTGGGCGGCGGGACGACCGACCTCGCGATCTTCGAGAAGGGGTCGCTGTGGCACACCGCCGTCCTCCAGGTGGGCGGCGAGCACTTCACGAACGACGTGGCGGTGGCGCTGCGCACCCCGGTGGGGGAGGCCGAGAAGATCAAGAAGAAGCACGGCTGCGCGCTCACCTCGATGATCCCGGAGGAGGACTCGATCGAGGTGCCGAGCGTCGGGGGCCGCAAGCCCCGCATCATGGCGCGCCAGGTGCTCGGCGACGTGCTCCAGGCGCGGGCGGAGGAGATCTGCCAGCTCGCCCTCACCGAGATCCGCCGGGCCGGCTTCGAGCGCAGCCTCAACTCGGGCGTCGTCCTCACCGGGGGCGGGGCCATCCTCGAGGGGCTGCCCGAGATCGCGGAGCAGATCTTCGACATGCCGGTGCGGCGCGGGACCCCGGCCGGGATCGGGGGGCTCGTGGACGTCGTGGCCAGCCCCGTCTACTCGACGGCGGTCGGCCTCGTGCAGTGCGGCTACCGGAACCGGGCCGGGCGCGCGCTCGGCTCCCCGCGGTACGCGGCGACGGGCACCTTCGGCAAGGTCACCGGGCGCCTCATGGGTTGGCTGTCCGACTTCTTCTGATCGTGGAGGGGCACATGGAACAGAAGCGCGAGGGGATCGCCCTTCCGCCCCTGCCCGTCGCCGACCCGCGCGTCGCGAGGGCCCGGCGGGGGTCCCAGCCGTCGTGCGACACGGGCGAGCTGCCGTGCGAGATGTGCGGCGCCGCCGTGGTCGCGTACCATTGCAAGCGCATCTGCCTCCACTGCGGGTTCATGACCGGCTGTTCCGAGGGGATCTAAGAGAGCATGAGCAGAGAGAACGACCGACCGGGCCGCATCCAGTTCGCCGAGGAGGAGGTCCACGGCGCCCGCATCAAGGTGGTGGGGGTGGGCGGGGGCGGGGGCAACGCGGTTTCCCGCATGATCGCTTCGGGCCTCCAGGGCGTGGAGTTCATCGCGGTCAACTCCGACCTGCAGGCGCTGCGGACGAACCGCGCCGCGGTGAAGATCCAGATCGGGGGCAAGCTCACCAAGGGCCTCGGGGCGGGGGCCAACCCCGACATCGGCCGCCAGGCCGCGATCGAGGACACGGAGAAGATCTGCGACGCCCTCGAGGGCTCGGACATGGTCTTCATCACCGCCGGCCTCGGCGGCGGCACCGGCACCGGGGCCGCCCCGGTGGTCGCCTCGATCGCGAGCCAGCTCGGCGGCGACACGGGGAACGTCCTCACCGTGGCCGTGGTCACCCTGCCCTTCTCGCTCGAGGGCAAGCGGCGCATGAGCCAGGCCATGGACGGGCTCGGCCAGCTCAAGGACTGCGTCGACTCGGTGATCGCGATCCCCAACGACCGCCTCCTGAGCTCCGTCGCGCGCAACACGCCGGTCAGCGAGGCCTTCCGGGTGGCGGACGACGTCCTGCGCCAGGCGGTCCAGGGCATCTCCGACATCATCACCGTGCCCGGCCAGATCAACCTCGACTTCGCCGACGTGCGCGCGGTGATGAAGGGGATGGGCCAGGCCGTGATGGGGACCGGCGTCGGCCAGGGGGAAAACCGCGCGGTCGAGGCGGCCCAGCGCGCGATCTCGAACCCGCTCCTCGAGGACTCCTCGATCGAGGGGGCCAAGGGCGTCATCGTCAACATCACCGGCGGCGCCGACCTCTCGCTCGCGGAGGCCTCGGAGGCGACCGCGCTCATCACCAAGGTGGCCGACCCCGACGCCAACGTGATCTACGGCATCGTGACCGACGAGGCGATGGGGAGCGCGGTGAAGGTGACGGTGATCGCGACCGGCTTCAACCGCGGTGCGCGCAAGGCCGCCTCGACGCCGGTCGACCTCGCCAACTACATGAGCACCCCCCCGCCCCCGGCGCTGCCCCAGGCCGCGGCCGCCACCGGGGACGGCTTCTACCGCAAGACGCCGAACCCGAAGGCGGCGACGGGTGGGGGCCGGTTCGACCTCGACGTGCCGGCGTTCCTGCGCCGCAAGGGCGGAGACGGCGGCGGCGAGTGATTGCGGCGTGACGCCGTTCGAGCGCGAGGCCCGCTGCGCGGCGTGCGGGCGGGAGCTCGTGGTTTCGGGCGTCGCCCTCCACCCGGGGGCGGAGACCGAGGGCCCGACCCGCCTCCCGTGCCCCGCCTGCGGCGGCGCGATCACGGCCTTCGTGCCGGGCAGCGTCAACACCGAGCGCCTGGTGGTGACGGAAAAACCGAAAGCCACGGGCTGACCGAGCCGCAGCCGCTGCCGGCCGGGGGGTTCGAGTCCCCGGGCGCTGGATGACGAGGCCGGTTCACCCAACGAACACCGGTCATCCCGCATCCCGGGGACATCCGAGGCGTCAAAGCCGACGGCCCGTCGCCAGCGTCCTTCGAGACGAGGGGGCCTCGCCCCCTCGAGCACCCCCGGGTGGCCGTCGCAGACGGATCGGCCGTAATCTGTACCGATTAGTATAGAATGGGTGGAGTGTCCCGGAGGCTCGCCGAGAAGCACCGCCGTCTGCGCGAGGCGGAGGTGTGGCTGGAGGACGTGCCGCGCAAGGGCTCGTTCCGCGTGGCGCTGGTGTGGCCGAACCTGTACTTCGTCGGGATGTCGAACCTCGGCTTCCAGGCGGTCTACCGCCTGCTGAACCGCACGGGCGACGTCGTCTGCGAGCGGGCGTTTCTCCCCGACGACGAGGACAAGGCCGAGCTCGAGCGGACCGGGCGTCCGCTGGTGAGCTTCGAGACCGGCACCCCGCTGCGCGAGTTCGACGCGGTGGCCTTCTCGATCTCGTTCGAGAACGACTACCTCCACGTGCTGCAGGTGCTGCGCCTCGCCGGGATCCCGCTCCGGGCGAAGGACCGCGGCCGGCGCGACCCCATCGTCATCCTCGGCGGGGCGGCGATGTTCCTCAACCCGGAGCCGCTCGCGCCGTTCGCCGACCTCGTCGCGGTCGGCGAGGGCGAGCCGATGGTGCCGCGGATGATGGAGGCCCTGACCGGCGCCCCCGACCCCCGCACGGGGCTCGAGGCCCTCTCTCCCCGAGACGGCTTCTACGTCCCCTCCCGCCACGAGCCTCGCTACCACGCGGACGGCACCGTGGCCGCCTACGACGGCCCCGGGCCCGTCAAGCGCCAGCGGGGCTGGCCGGGGACGATGGGCTTCCCGCAGTCGGTCGTCCTCACCCCCCACACCGAGATGTCGATGAAGTACATGGTCGAGATCTCGCGGGGCTGCCCCTGCATGTGCCGCTTCTGCTGGGCCGGCTACAACTACCTGCCGGTGCGCGGCTTCACGCGGAGCGAGCTCGTGGCCCGCGCGGCCGAGGTCCGCCCGGCGACGAACCGGATCGGCCTCGTGTCGACCGCGGTGTGCGACCACCCCGAGATCGACGGGATCGTGGACGACCTCGCCGCGATGGACTACGAGGTGTCGGTCGCCTCGCTGCGCCTCGACGACCTGACGCCGCAGTTCGTCTTCAAGCTCGCCGACACCGGCGTGCAGGGTCTCACCCTCGCCCCCGAGTGCGGCTCGGACCGCATGCGGCGGATCCTCAACAAGCAGTTCACGAACGCCGAGATCCTCGACAAGGCCACCTGGATCTTCGAGAACGGGATCCACAACCTCAAGCTCTACTACATGGTGGGGCTCCCCTTCGAGGAGCACGCCGACGTCGAGGCGATCCTCACCCTCACCGACCGCATCCGCGAGCGGATGCTCGCGGTCGCGCGCGGGCGCGGCCGGATCGGGCGGATCCACCCCTCGGTGAACCCCTTCGTGCCGAAGCCGGGGACCCCCTACCAGTGGCTGCCGATGGAGGACCCGCGGGAGACCGACCGCAAGCTGCAGTACCTGCGCCGGGCCTTCGCCCGCATGCCGAACGTGGACCCCGTGATCAAGAGCGCGCGCACGGGGGCGGTCCAGTCCGTGCTCGCCCTCGGGGACCGTCGCGTCGCCGGTGCCCTCGAGCTCCAGGCGACGCACGGCCTCGAGCTCAAGCGGGCGCTGCGCGAGACGGGGCTCGACCCCGCCTTCTATCTCTTCCGCCGGCGCGAGAAGGAGGAGGTCCTGCCGTGGGACCTCGTCGACAACGGCGTCGGCAAGGACTACTTCTGGAAGGAGCTCCTCCGCAGCGAGCAGGAGCGGCTCTCCCCGCACTGCCCCGAGGTCCAGGGCTGCATCCGCTGCGGGGTCTGCGTGGAGACGCCGAACCCCTCCTACGCCCTCCCCGAGAAGTGGAAGGGCCGCGAGACCCTGCCCCTGTACGAGCGCCTCAGCGCCCGCTGAGCGACCGCGGGCGGTTGCGCCAGTAACGCTCGTAGGCGGCCCAGTCGTCCTCGTCGGTCGTCCACTCCGCGTAGAGGGCCACGCCCTCGAACGTCCCGCCCGCGCCGAGGCCGCGCAGGCCGGCCACGACGCCGAGCAGGGCGTTCTCCGGCGTCTCCACCCCCCGGCGGTGCATGAAGCCGAACGGCTCGTAGGTCGGGACGCCCACGAGCACGCGCGCCCCGGAGCCGGACGCGTCGAGCGCCCCCGCGATCGATCGCGCGGCCCAGCGCACGTAGCGCCGGTAGAGCGAGGGGGTGGGGATCGCGGTGTCGTAGGCCATGATCACGATCTGGTCCACCGTCGCGGCGACGCGGGCGTAGTAGCCCGGGCTCCACGCGAAGTTGGGCGCGCGGGGCAGGCCGACGGGCGCGGGACGGATGGCCGATACAGACAGCACGTGGCCGGGACCGACCGCGGTGCGCAGGGCGCGCAGCAGGGCGAGGAACTCGTCGTTGCCGTCGTCGACGGGCTCGATGTTGACGTGCACCCCGTCGAAGCCCTCGTCCACGAGCCCCCGCACCTCGGCCACCATGCGCTGGCGCTGCGCGAGGTCGACGAGCTCGACCGTCCCCGGCCGCTGGCGCTTCCAGCCCTTGCGCAGCCCCCCGATCCACGGCAGGACCCGCAGGTCGGGCGCCACCCGGCGCGCCGCGGCGAGGAAGACGCGCATCTGCTCGCGGTCGTGGGGGGGGAGCCGCCCGTCGGGGCCGAACGGGATGACGTGGGGGTAGGCGTAGCCGATGCCGCGCGCGCGAAGGCGGCCGAAGAGGGCCTCCATCTCGCTCTCCGGGTGCGCCCGCTCGAGCCAGCGGTGCTCGAGCCACACCGCGTTGCGGTCGTGGTTGAAGGGGTGAGGCGAAGCGTCCCCGAACGGCACGTACGCGTAGTACGCGAGCGCGGCGGCCCCGGCGAGGGCCAGGCCGAGGAGGACCCGGCCGCCGAGGGCCGCCCGCCTCACGCCCCGTCCCGCACGAGCACGACGAGGGCGGCGGCGTGGGTGCGCTCGTGAGTGAGGCTCACGAGGGCCCGCCCCGCCCCGAGCGCCCCCAAGCGGTCCCGGGCGGCGCCCTCGAGCCGCAGCTCCGGCGGGCCGTGCTCCCCCCTCACGACCTCGACCTCCCGCTCGAGCGCGCCCCCTCCCAGGAGACGGCACGCCGCGCGCTTGGCCGCGAGCCGTGCGGCGAGCCGGCGGCCGGGGTCGACCCGCGCCCGCGCGTAGCGCAGCTCCTCGCCGCTGAACGGCGCCTCCGCCCCGGCGGCGAGCAGGCGCTCCGTCTCCCCGACCGCGACGACCTCCACGCCGCTCGCCACGACCCCCTCGTCCGGGTCCGCCATCCGCCGCAGTGTACCGCTGCTACCATCGCCGGGTGGACCTGCGCGTCGCCTCCGTTCCCGCCCTCGAGGCGATTCCCGGCCTCGTGCACGGCTTCGAGCGAGGCGCGCCCGCGACAGGGCGCGACGAGAGCCGCGCGCGACTCGCCCGCGCCCTCGCCGGCCGCGGGCGGCTCCACCTCCTCGCCCAGGTGCACGGCGACCGCGTGGTGGAAGCGCCGTGGGACGGGTGCCCCGAGGGCGACGCGAGCGTGGCGGATGCGCCGGGCCTCCTGCTCGGCATCGAGACCGCCGACTGCCTCCCCGTCCTCCTCGTCGACCCCCGCCGCCGGGCGGTCGCCGCCGCCCACGCCGGCTGGCGGGGCACCGCCGCCGGGATCGCCGCCCGCGCGGTCCGGGCCCTCGTCGCGCGCGGCTCCCGCCCCGCCGACCTGCTCGCCGCGCTCGGCCCCGCGATCGGCGCGTGCTGCTACGAGGTGGGCGAGGAGCTGCGGGAGGTCTTCCCCGCGCACCTGTTCCGGCCGGGGCCGCGCGGGCGGCCCCACCTCGACGTGCGGGCCGCGAACGTGGACCAGCTGCTGGAGGCGGGACTGTCCCCGGCCCAGGTCCACCACGTCGAGGAGTGCACCTCTTGCCGGGCCGACCTCTACCCCTCGTGGCGGCGCGACGGCCGCGCCGCGGGTCGGATGATCAGCTTCGTCGGCTTCGCCCGCGCCGGGGAGGCGGGCGGCTGATCACGCGAGGCCCGGGCTCGAGGCCCGCTCGTCGACCGCCCGGTTGGCGAGGGCGTCGGCCTCGCGGTTGCTCTCCCGCGGCACGTACACGACGCGCGCCTCGTCGAAGCGCGCGAGCAGCCCGGCCGCCTCGCGGTGCAGGGGCAGGAGGCCGGGGCTCTTCACCCGGTAGCGCCCCCCGACCTGCCTCACCAGCAGCTCCGAGTCGGAGAACACCTCGACCCGGCGCGCCCCGCGGGCGAGCGCGAAGCGCAGGCCGTGGAGCAGCGCCTGGTACTCGGCCACGTTGTTCGTGGCCCGGCCGAGGTAGCCGTAGAGGGCGGCGACGAGAGCGCCGTCCTCGCCGGTGACGTGCACGCCGAAGCCGGCCTCGCCGGGGTTGCCCCGGCTCGCCCCGTCCACGTGGAGGCGCAGGCCCGCCGACGCGCTCACGGCAGGGCGACGACGGTCGGGGCCGGCGGCTCGTAGTAGAGCACGCGGCCACAGGACTCGCACTGGAAGACGCGCTCGTTCTTCTTGATCTCGACCCAGATCTGCAGCCGCATCCTCACGTGGCAGGCCTCGCACATCCCGTCGCGCGCCTCCGCCACCGCCGAGCCCCGCTGCTTCGCGACCCGCGCGTAGATCTCGAGGGTCTCGGCGGGCACCGCCGCCGCCGCCGCGTCGCGCTCCGCCCGCAGCCGCGCGAGGTCCCTCTCGAGCCCCCGCGCCCTCGCCTCGAGCGCGGCCGTCTCCTCGCGGGCCCCGGCCTCGACGCCCTTGAAGTCGGCCTCCTCCCGGCGCACGTCCAGGGCGAGGGCCTCGCCCCTCTCCATCTCCTCGAGGATCGCGTCCTCGCGGGCCTTGATGTCCCGCTCGACGCCCTCGATCTCGTGGAGCATCGCGGTGTACTCCTTGTTGGTCTTCACCTCCATGAGCTGGCCCTTGTACTTCGAGCGCTTCGCCTCGAGGTCCTGCACGGCGGCCTCGTTCTGCTTGCGCGCCTTCTGCGAGGCCTCGAGCGCGGCGCGGGCCGCGTCGAGCCGCGCCCGGTCGCGGGCGAGGCGGGCGTCGACGTCCGAGCGCAGGCGGGGGATCTCGGCGAGCTCGGACTGGACGCGCTTGAGGTCGGTGTCGACGGCGTGGAGGCGGACGAGCTTCTCGAGGTCGGGGTTCATGGCTCGCGGCGGTGGGGGCGGGGCACGATCGTCCCGCATTCTACACCGCGCCCGGGACCGGCGTGGGCCTGGAAGGACTCGAACCTTCGGCGAGCCGGTTATGAGCCGGCCGTTCTAACCAGCTGAACTACAGGCCCGAGGGGAAGCGTAGCAGAATCGCGGCCTCCCCGGCCCACGGCCGTGAAGCGCCGGCGCACGCTCTCGCCCCGCTCGTCGACGAGCACCAGCAGGTGCTCTCCGGGGGCGGGGGCGAGCGCCATCTGGTGGATGTCCCGCGTCTCACCCTCGTAGGCGTCGTCGAGGTGCCAGAAGACCCGCGTCCCCGGCTCGCGGTGCGCGGCCTCGAAGACGACGCGCCCCACCGCGCCGTCGATCTCGAGGGGCACGTAGACGACCGCCCCCTCCCGCGGGGAGACGAGGGAGAGCCCGGCCCCGCCCTCCGGCCCGAGCGCGGCCCGGCAGTCCTCCCGGTAGGGGGGCGGGGGCCGGTAGTCCGCGTGGAGGCGGCGGTAGTGGACCTCCATCGCCGGGGGCAGGACGAACCACGGCACGGCGCGGATCGCCGCCGCACCTTCGCACCCGGCGTGGACGCGCCACGCGAGCGAGGCGTCGGCGTGGACGAGACGGCAGAACGCGCAGGGGGGCGAGTCGAGACCGGAGCGGGGGACGAGCTCGGCGCGCCGGCTCGCGCAGTGCGGCCCCGCCCGCATCCCGCTGCGGGCGCAGACCTCGACGTCGGCGAGGCCCTCCCGCGGCTCCTCGAACCAGCCGTCGTCCCCGCTCAGGCCGCTGATCACGTCGAAGAGCACCGGGGCCGCGGCCGAGTGCCCCGTCAGGAGGGGCCGCCCCTCCCCGTCCGCGTTCCCGATCCACACGCCCACCGCGTGGCGGGGGGTCACGCCCACCGCCCACGCATCGCGGAAGCCGTAGCTCGTCCCGGTCTTCCACGCGACCCGGCGCGAGGAGGAGAACGCGCGCCAGGCGAGCTCGTCCCCCGGCCGCTCCACCTCGAGCATGGCCTCGAGCGTGAGCCACGCCGCGGCGGGCCCGATCGGCGCCTCGCCGCGGGGGCGCGCCTCGCCCGCGCGGTAGCGGGGAGGGAAGAACGCCGCCGCGCCCCCCGTCCCGAGCGCCGCCCTCGCGAGGCCGGCGTAGGCGCCGGTCACGTCCCACAGCGAGGTCTCCGCCCCGCCGAGGACGAGGGCGAGGCCGTAGTGGTCGGCGGGCCGGGTGAGGCCCGAGATGCCGATCCGCCGCAAGAGCGCGGCGAAGCGCTCGACGCCGTGCTGGCGCAGCAGCCGGACCGCGGGCACGTTCAGCGAGCGCGCGAGGGCCACTCCGGCCGGCACCGCGCCGGCGTAGGTGCGGTCGAAGTTCTCCGGGTGAAACGAGCCCACGTGGGTCGGCACGTCCGGCACGAGCTGGGCGGGCAGGACCTCGCCCGCCTCGAGCATCGCCGCGAAGAGGAAGGGCTTGAGCACGCTGCCGGTGCTGCGCGGCGCGGGGACGACGTCCACGTGCTCGCCCCGGTCTCCCCCGGCGGGGGGCCAGTGGTTCCCCGCGTAGGCGAGGACCTCGCCGGTCGGCACGTCGAGGACGAGCACAGCGGCATTGCGCACGCCGGCTTCGTCGAGCGCGCCGCGCCGGCGGGCGAGGGCGGCCGCCGCGCGCTCCTGCCGCGCCCGCCGCAGCGTGGTCTTGACCCAGGGGCTCGCGTCGCCCGTCCTCCACCGCCGGGCCTGCTCGGCCCGGGCCCGGGCCACGAGGTGAGGGGCGAGCATCGGTAGCGGCCCCGGCGCCGGGGGAAGGGGCTCCCTCTTCGCGAGGTCGGCGGTGAGCGCGTCGATCGCGCCCCGCTCCCGCAGCGCGTCGAGCAGGCGGTTCCTCTTCGCGAGGAGCGCTCCGCGGTTGCGGCCGGGGTGGACGAGCGAGGGGGCGTTCGGCAGGACGGCGAGCGTGGCCGTCTCCGCCCACGACAGCCGCTCCGCCTCGCGGCCGAAGTAGCGCCACGCCGCCGCGTCGAGGCCCACCGTGTTCCCTCCGAAGGGGGCGTAGGCGGCGTACAGACCCAGCACCTCGTCCTTCGACAGCGACAGCGTCAGCCGCACGGCGAGGACGGCCTCCTTCGCCTTCTCGGCGAGCGTGCGCGGGCGACCCCGGCGGGCGAGGCGCACCACCTGCATCGTGATCGTGCTGCCCCCGCTCACCACCCGCCCGCGGCGCAGGTTCGTGACGGCGGCCCGGGCGAGAGCGAGAGGGTCGACGCCGGGGTGGAGGCGGAAGCGGCGGTCCTCGAAGCAGGTGATCGCCTGCTCGAACCTGGTCGGCACCGCGCGCGCCACGCCGAAGCGCCACTGCCCGTCGGCCGCGATCGTCGCTCCGAGCAGCTCGCCGTCCCGATCGAGGACGACGGTGGACAGGGGGTCGTCGAACGGAACGACCGGCACGAGCAGCCAGAACGCGGCGAGGAGGGCGAACGCCGCCCCCCCCGTGCCGAGGGCCGCCCGCGCCGTCCGGCCCATGCTAGCGGCCCGCCTCCACGACCTCCACCCACCGGCCCTTCACCCGGGCGCCGAGCGTCGCGTCGTACATCGCCTCCGCCGTCACCATCGGCAGGTAGAAGCGCCCGAGGTAGGCGGCGTGCAGGCCCACCTCGACCGTCTTCGTCTCGCCCGCGCGCAGGCGGAGGTAGGTGTTCACCCGGTCGTCGCGCACGTCCTGGTAGTCGAACGGCCGCCGGGCGCGGTCCCGGCTCGCCTCGAGCCGGTCGTTGCGGATCTCCCAGCCCGAGGCGACGACGTGGGCGAGGGCGAGGTTGTCGCAGTCGCCCCGCGCGCCGGTGTTCGTCACCTTCACCACCGCCTTGAAGTCCGTGCCCTGGGCGAGGCGCGAGGGGTCGAGCGGCCGGTCGTCGGGCGTGAGGTACTGCACCTCGAGGGCGAGCCCGTTCGCGGCGGACGTCTCGCGCCCCGCGGGCGGCAGCCCGGAGAGGACGAGGCGCGGATAGAGGTTGGCCGCGCCGGTGTTGCGGACGACGAGGCGGGGCGAAGCGCCGCGGCCGACGTCGAGCGGCCGCTCGACCACGGCCGCCTTCGACGTGACCGCGGTCGGCGCGGAGCCGTTCCACTCGAACGAGAACGAGGTCTGCCCCTCGCTGCGCTCTCCGCCCACCGCCCGGGCGAGGGCGAGCAGAGCGTAGGCCGTCTCCTGCGTGCTCAGCCACTGGTCCTTCGACAGCGCCTCGGAGAGGCCCCGCACGAGCGGGCCCACGTGCTCGGCGAGGTCGAGGAGCACGACCGCCTCGAGCACCATCGCGCGGTCGCGCAGGTCGGAGCCGTAGGTGGAGCCGAGCTCGCGGTAGGGGAGAATCGTCACCGGCGCGCGACTGGCGAGCGCGCGCGCGGCCTCCGGCTGGCCGGCGAGCTGGTAGGCGGCGGCGAGGCGCCACCTCGCAGCCACCGGCAGGCGGTCCCGCTCGCGCAGCTGGTTCATCGCCGGCAGCTCCGGCGCGCCCGCGAGGGCGAGGGTGAACAGGCGGTAGGCCTGGACGAGCTCCGGCTGGCCCGCCGGGGCGCCCGCGCCCTCGGCGGGGGCCCACCCTCGGGCGCGGCGCCGCTGGAAGGCCGTCCACTGGTCGAGGAGGCCCGGGGGGGGCAGGTAGCCCGCCTTCTGCGCCTCGACCGCGAAGTGCCCGGCGTAGCTGCTCGCCCAGTCCACCGAGTCGTCGTCGCCCGGCCAGGAGCCGAAGCCCCCGTCGGTCGCCTGGAAGACGCGCAGCCGCTCGAGCGCCGCCTTGACGTTCGCCTCCACGCGCGCCTGCCGCTCGGCGGACAGCTCGAGGAGCGTGCCGAGGAACAGCTGCGGGAACGCGGCCGAGACCGTCTGCTCGAGGCAGCCGTGCGGGTAGGCGAGGAGGAAGTCGAGCCGCCGGCCGAGGTCGATCGGGGGCACGCGCGAGACCTCGAGCGTCGCCCGGTTCGTGCCCGGGAGGCCGGGGAGCGCCACCGGGGGCGTCCACGCCTCGCCGGGCCGGATCGTCCCGCCGAGAACGTCGGTCACGCGCGCGGTCGAGCTGCGCACGTCGAGCTCGATCGTCTGCGCCGCCTTCTCCGTCCCCGAGACGGCGGTGAGGGTCGCGGTGGCGACCCCGAGGGCGCTCTTCGTGCGCAGGCGGAAGTCCACGACCTCGTCGCCCGTCGCCGCGAACGCGAGGGCCTTGCGCGCCTCCCCCGCCACCTCGACCGGGCCCGAGACCGCCACGCTCACCGCGACGTTCTTCACCTGCGGCTCGAGGGCGAAGACCGAGACGGGCAGAGAGACGTCCTCCTCCGGCCCGGCCACCCGCGGCAGCGTCGCGAGGAGCATCAGCGGCCGGCGCACGAAGGCCGCCTTCTCGGCCGCGCCGAACGCGCCGTCGCGGCCGGCCACGACCATCACCCGCACCGCCCCGACGTACTGCGGGATCTCGACCCGGTGGGTCCCGGCCGATCGCGCGGCGAGGCGGAACGGCCCGAGGAAGCGGACCATCGGCGGGAAGCGATTCGCGCGCCGGGGCGGGGCGGTGACCCCCGCCTCGTCGCCGCCGATCGCCAGCATGCGCTCCATCGCCGCGCCGAAGGCCCCGACCACGTCGTCGTAGAGGTCGAAGGTCCGCACCGCGAGCGCCTCGCGCGCGTAGAAGTGGTCCCACGGGTTCGGGACCGCGAAGCGGGTGAGGGAGAGCAGGCCCTCGTCCACCACGGCGAGCGTGTAGGCCATCGGCCGGCCCGACGCCTCGCGCACGGTGAGGGTGGCGGTCGACTCCGGGGCGAGGACCTCCGGGACCTCGACGACGGGCTGAAGGCGGGTCTTCGGGTCCACGACCTTCACGGGGGCGACCCCGTAGAGGCGCAGGGGGAGGTCGTTCGCGGTCTGGGCGTGGGGCTGGAGGAGCGTCACGTGGACGTACACGTTCGGCGCCATCTCCGGGGTGGCGGTGAACGTGTAGCGCGTCTCGCCGCCCTTCGCCTCGATCCACTCCGTGCGCAGGACCCGGGAGCCCGACTCGAGGCTCACGAGTCCCCGCCCCTTCTGCGGGGTCGGGATCGCGAGGCTCACCGTCTCGCCGGGGGCGTACTCGGCCTTGTCGGGGGCGAAGGCGAGGACGCTCGCGCCGCCGCCCGACTCCTTCTGGGCGCGCCCCGCCCACCCCGGCCAGTCGACGTAGACGACCCGGCCCGCGCGGTGGCCGCCCGAACGGTCCGCGGCGGTGAGGAGGTAGCGGCCCCACTCGGGCTGCTTCACCTCGAACGCCCAGGCCCCCCGTCCGTTCACGACCTTCACCACCGCGGTCTCGAGCGGGGTGTGGGCGCTCGCGTCGGCCCACGCCGCGAGGTCCTCCTCGCCCCTCTCCCACCACCACCGCCACTGCACCTTGTACAGGCGCAGCTCGACCTCGCCGTCGCCCGCCGGGTTCCCCGAGGCGTCGACGAGCGCGAGGTCCACCCGGTGCTTCGTGTCGGTGAGGAGCATCCCCCGGGCGCGGTCTCCCTTCGGGGTGCGGATCCCGACGTACCGCTCGTAGGGCGAGTAGGGGATCGAGAAGCGGTCGATGCTGAAGGCGCCGCCCGGCTCGAAGACGCGGGTCGTGAAGTCGGCGCGCAGCAGACCCGGGGCCTCCCCCTTCGCCGCGACCTCCGCGTCGATCCGGGCCCGTCCCGCCTCGTCGAGGCGCCCGTCGAACACCTCCTGCCGCTCCGTCTCGTAGCGGCGGGTCGGGTCGTCGAAGGAGTACTCCTCGAAGCGGGGGAAGCTCGTCCTCGACGGCGAGAGCGCGACCTCGACGGCGGCCTCGAGCCCCCGCGCGGGGGCCCCGTGCAGCCAGGACGACTGGAGCTCGCCGGTGATGCGCCCCCCCGCCCGCAGCGGCCCTGCGCCGAAGTCGAGCGCGATCTTGAGCCGGTTCGGCATCACGGTCTCGACCTTGAGCGTCCGCTCGAACGTCGCCCCCCCCACGCTCACCCGGCCGGTGTAGCTGCCGGTGGGGGCGTCGGGGGCGGTCGCGACCGCGAAGGCGTAGAACCCGTCCGTCGACTGGGTGCGGGTCGTGGTGCGCACGAGCTGGCCCCGCGGGTCGAGCAGGTCGAAGCGCACGGGGTGGTCCGCGGCGATCCGCCGCGCGGGGTCGTGAAGGACGAACGTGAGGTGCATCGTGTCGCCCGGCCGCCAGATGCCGCGCTCGCCGTAGAGGAAGCCCTTGAGCCCCTTCGGCGCGCGGGCCCCCCCGACGTCGAAGTGGGCCACGGGGAGGGCGGAGCCGCCATCGAGGCGCAGGTAGCCCGACTGCCCGCCGTGGCGCACCACCGCGAGGAAGGCGGGGCGGGGCACGGCGAGCCGCGCGACGCCGTCGCGGTCGGTGCGGCCCGCGGCGAGGGTCTGCTGCTGGAAGTCGAGGAGCGTCACCTCCGCCCCGGAGAGCGGGTCGGTCGTGCGCAGGTCGGTCGCGAAGACGTGCACCGTGTCGTCCTCGCCCGCCTTCGCCACGAGCCCGACGTCGGAGACGAGCACGTTGCGGGAGGCCCGGATGTCGTGGTCGTAGTAGCGCTGGTAGTACGCGGGGTGGCAGGGGTTGTCGCGGTTCGCGAAGCGCTCGTCCCAGTCCCCGCCCTCGCCTTCCGCCCACGAGTCCCAGTAGCTCTCCTCCTGTGCCTCGTCCTCGGTCCCGGCCGCCGCCTCCTCGCCCGAGGGCCCCGGCTGCGCCTCGCACGGCCAGGCGACGTGGGGCCGGCGGAAGGAGAGGGTGAGCCGGTACATCCCCCCCGGCCCCCGCGCGAGCAGCGGCCGCAGGTCGAGCCCGACCTTCATCCAGCGGTTCTCGCGGTCCGCGGTGAGCTCGAGGGGCAGCGTCTTCCGCCACACCACCCGGCCGACCCGCTGAAGCTCCTGCTCGCCGTCGAGCGGGTTGACCTGCAGGAACTGCGGCATGTTGGAGGAGGGCACGAGGAGAGCCTCGACCGTGATCGCGCGCAGGTTCACCGCCTCCACCGGGACCGTGAAGCCGGTCGAGGTGGGGACGATCACCCCCCGGCCGGCGAAGCGCACCGCGGGCTTCAGCCGCTCGAACTCGACCGCGAGCTCGCGGGCCTCCTTCATGCGGAAGCCGAGGACGTTGCGCACGCCCGCCTCGACCCTCACCGTCTGCGCGCCCGGCCCGCCCCGCGTCCCGTACACGCGGACGAGGCTCCCCTCGATCGCGAAGCGCAGGTCGTCCTGGCCGGCGATGCGCACGAGGCCCTCGAGGCTCTGCCCGGGGGCGAGCGGGTCGGTGAAGCGCAGCTCGACGTGCGGGTCGGGCAGGGCCACCACGCGGGCCTGCTCCACGGTGAACGTGTCCGTCCCCGGGACCGTGACCTCGCGCGCCTCCCGGCGGTCGACCCCGATCGGCGTCCCGTCCCACCGCAGGGTGAGGGTGGAGGCGGCCTCCGCCCGCTCGATCCCGGAGACGGTGAAGCCGTGCACGCGCCGGGTCTTGTCGTGCGCCCAGGCCACGTCGAGATCGCGCCCGCGGTGCGAGGCCCGCAGGACCTTCTGCACGAGCGCCTCGTCCTCCGCGTCGGCGGTCACGAGGCGGCCGGTGAGGACCTGGCGCCGGACGTCGCTCGCCTCCGCGGCGGCGAGGCCGACGACCGCCACGTCGAACGACTGGCGCATCGTGGAGAAGGCGAAGTCGAACCGCCCGAACGGGGCCTTCCCGTCCGGGAACAGCGGCCGAAGGTCGAGGCTCGCGGAGTAGGCCTGGCCGTCGGGCAGCCGCTCCGAGGGACGGAACTCCACCCGGTCCGGAGCGGCCCACACCGCGCGGCCCGGGATCCGCGGCTCGAACCGGAACGGCGAGGGCTCGATCGCGGTGCCCACCTGGTCGGGCCGGGCGAGCGCCTCGTGGAAGGCCACCCGGACCGCGCTCTCCCTCGAGATCGTGCCGCTCGTGAAGGCGGCGACGACCGCCTTCTCCGCCTCGGTGAGCGGGCCGCGCGCGGCGGGCGGCGCCGTCCGGCGGCACACCGCCGCCGCGAGGAGCAGGCCGACCACGGCCGAGAGCACGACGAAGTGGCGTCGCATGGGAGCCTCCCGCGAGGGGATTCTACCTGCCGCGCTTCTCGCGCCGGGAGCCCGCCCGGGCCTGGGCGCGCAGTGGCATTCGCCGTGGTAGAGTGATGCCAATGAGGACCTCGATCGACGCCGCCGGCCGCATCGTCATCCCGAAGGAGCTGCGGGAGCGGCTGGGGATCCGCCGGGGACGCGCGCTCGACATCCGCGAGCGCGACGGACGCATCGAGATCGAGGCCGCTCCCACGGCGATGAGCCTCGTCCGGCGCGCGGGGGGGCCGGTCGCCGTTCCCGCGGAGAAGATCCCCCCTCTCACCGACGATCTGGTGCGGGACACGCTCGAGCGCAGCCGGCGATGATCGCCGTGGACACGAGCGTCGTGGTCGCCGCGTTCGCGTCGTGGCACGAAGGCCACGCGAGCGCGGCCGCGGCGCTCGCCCGGCGCCCCCGCGTGCCCGCCCACGTCCTCCTCGAGACGTACTCCGTCCTGACCCGGCTGCCTCCCCCGCACCGGGCCCCCGCGCCCCTGGTCGCGGCGTTCCTGGGCGAGCGGTTCTCCTCGCCCCCGCTCGCACTCCCCGGCCGAGAGCACGCCCGCCTCCTCGCCCGGGCGGCGGAGACCGGGATCGTGGGGGGAGGCATCCACGACGCCCTCGTCGGCGCCACCGTCCGCCACGCGGGAGGGCGTCTGCTCACGCGCGACCGCCGCGCCGTCCCGACCTACGAGCGGCTGGGCGTCGAGTTCGAGCTGATCGGCTGACCGGGGACCATGGACCACATCCGGAACTTCTGCATCATCGCCCACATCGACCACGGCAAGTCGACCCTCGCCGACCGCCTCATCCAGCGCTGCGGGGCGGTCGAGGAGCGGGAGTTCCGCGACCAGATCCTCGACTCGATGGACCTCGAGCGCGAGCGCGGGATCACGATCAAGGCGAACACGGTCACCCTGCCGTACGCGGCGAAGGACGGGAAGACCTACGAGCTCAACCTGATCGACACCCCCGGCCACGTCGACTTCTCCCACGAGGTGCGCCGCTCGCTGCTGAGCTGCGAGGGGGCGCTGCTCGTCGTGGACGCCTCGCAGGGAGTGGAGGCGCAGACCGTCGCCAACCTCTACCTCGCGATGGAGCTCGGGCTCACCGTGGTCCCGGTCATCAACAAGATCGACCTGCCCTCCGCGGACGTCGAGCGGGTGATGGAGGAGATCGACCGCGACCTCGGGCTCGACCCGTTCGCCGCGATCCAGGTCTCGGCCAAGCTCGGCACCGGCATCGACGACCTGCTGGAGGCGATCGTCACCCAGCTGCCGG